>JBHGUR010000046.1:0-7771 GCA_048976805.1 Ectobacillus sp.
AGAACAACTTGTACATGTATATTTTACCATGCAAACAAGTGTTTTGCTAAGCAAAAACCGAAATTCATCCCCCACTTATTTCTGGGCTACGCCCTTCACGAAATGGAAGTAGGGGTGTTCTTTCGGTAAATCTTGATAAAATCATTGGTGATAAGGCCGGCACATCCGATAATTTCGCTAGATTCCTCCAATAAATACCAAACAGGCAGCGGGCTGTCCGTTGTAATGCTGTGTGCAATACAATCCTCATATACTTTCATACTGTTTTCATTTGCCCATTTACTCTGAAAATATTGTATTGCTTTTTCTTTATACTCCGAATGCTCTCTAACATTAATAATCTGCATAATGCAATCCCCCCTTTAGCAAATTTTGTTATGATAATGTTTCAAGTTGGTTTTTAAAACAAAGTTAGAGAACCCCATTATTTAGGAGTTCTTTCGCTGGTTCAATAGTTTCTGAACATTGTCTGACATGTAGTTCCGTAACAAGATAAGTTCATCTCTCCCAAAACCATGGGTATCTCTATTATGCGCATAACACTCGGCAGTTTTTTGAATTGTAATCTTCATCTCTTTTGGAAATATTGATACCCCCCAGCTGCCAGCTTCTTGCTTTGAAGAAATAACCCCCTCTTTTAAATACCAATAAACTCTAATCAAATTTAGTGTGCAGTAAACGGGGTCATCTTCGATATTTTCTAGACAATCCTTGAAATCATCCATTATTGACGATAGATAATCCGATGATGGAACTAACGGAAACACTTCGCCAATAGGTTTGCCCTTTAAACAAATTCCTCTATTATTCATGATGGTAATATGAGCCGCTAGGTCTGCATCGGTGTGAACACCACCATTTAAAAACTTGTATGTCCCATTTAACAAATCATTTGCATAGCGCTCTCTCCAGAACTCGCTATAATGAAAATCATATGGACAGGGATGCTGCCAGTCTTTTAATTGTTCGTGATTCAGGAAGCTAATTTCAACGGGAAATGGAGAATTGGAATACAGTAAAAAGAGCTTTGCTAATTCCCGTTTAGTTTCAACTGTTATAGGCTTGTTCACAACGGCCAATACGTCGATATCGCTGCCGTTCGGATTAAATCCTCCCATCGCTAAAGAATCGTGGATATACAAACCAAGCAAATCATCATTTATGATTTCGGAAATCTTTCCTTGCAGGTTAAAAATAAAATCTTTTACATCTGATGAACACGTTTTCAAATTATACATCACGTATGATTGCCCCTTTGTATGAAATCAAAAAACGATGACCAAGTTTCCTTTAGCTCTCCTTTTAAAAGCAGTTCATCTCCACCCTCAAAATTAACTATATAAACTTTATCTGTTACAGTATCCAGCACTAATACAGCATTTGGCAATTCAAAGGGTACATAATCTTCCCAAAAAGGCCCTGCATACTGCTTATAAACTTCTTGGGAAGTGTCTGATGTGTCTACACCCAGTCTTATTAAAGCATCCTGTACTAGATTGCTATCTTCACGTTTATATACCTCTTCTCCTCGTATGTTCCAATGATTAATAGAATCCACTTTTTGAAATGCTCCTCTAGTTGTCTCATCAGAGTTGGCTGGATTATTGCCGGAATTGGCCGAATTATTCTCAAAACGGCCGGATTATTGCCGGAATTGGCCGGATCATCGGGTCCTTTTCCAATTTTGCAAACATGGTGTATTTCCTTTCGTACAAAAAAGTCCTTTCCGCCGCCGAAAAGGACTCTTTTCCAATTATTATACAACAATATCTTCTGTTCTCAGCTATTTTTCTGTCGCAGATTTCCCATATTCCTTTCAAAAGAAAGGTTTTATGTTCTTTTTTTAACTTGTATTTATATAAGTTATCTGCGCCGCAGGAAGTAAAATAGAATAATAGTATAGGATAAAACAAAAGCCTCCTGTGGTCGTGTCTGCCTACAGGGGATTTTTTGCTCATCAAGAAGCAGTTTTTTCTTCTTTTAATTGGTTCTTCTTTCTAAAAGAATATAATACAAGCAAACAAATAAACCATAAAGGTGTCATCAATAAAGCCGTACGGGTAGATTCTGCAAATAACATAATAATTAAGATGATAGCAAACAGCGCTAATACAGCATAATTAATAAATGGCGTAAACGGCGCTTTAAAGGCTGATTTCTCTCTTAAATCCGGGCGTGATTTGCTGTAGCGTAAATGGCAAACTAAAATGATGCCCCAAACCCAAAGAAAACAAATAGCGCTAATTGTTGTCACTATCCCAAAGGCTTGTTCCGGAACCAGCTTGCTTAACAGGGCTCCGATTGACAGTACCAATGCCGATACCCATAAAGCGTTGCCCGGCACATGATTTTTATTTAATGCGGTAAATGCAGGGGGTCCCTGCTTTTTGTTGCTTAAATTAAATAAAATGCGGCTTGTAGAAAACAATCCGCTGTTGCAGGCAGATGCCGCTGATGTTAAGACGACAAAATTGATAATTCCCGCCGCAATTGGAATGCCTACTAAGCTAAATGTTTTTACAAACGGGCTTTCCGATGCATTCAGCTGCGTCCACGAATTCACGCACAAAAGAATAAAAAGCGCCCCCGCATAGAAAAACAAAATCCGTAAAGGTATTTTATTGATGGCAGACGGGATATTTTTTTGCGGATTTGCTGTTTCCGCTGCAGATACGCCTACCAATTCGACACCCACAAATGCGAACACAACCATTTGAAAAGACAGCAGGAAGCCTGATAGCCCGTTTGGAAAAAGCCCTCCATGTTCCCATAGATTTTGTACAGAAACTGCTCCCCCATCCGTTTGAAATCCCATAACCAACAAAACGACTCCCATTATGATTAAAGCTAAAATGGTGATAACTTTAATTAAGGCAAACCAGAACTCCAATTCCCCAAAAAGCTTTACTGTTAATAGATTGAGCCCCAACAGCAGAATTAAGCAAACTAAAGCCGGTATCCATTGCGGAATATCGAACCAATAGCGGACATATACGCCAACTGCAATGATATCCGCCATCGCGGTCATAATCCAGCAAAACCAATAGGTCCATCCGGTTACATAGCCTGCCCACGGGCCGATATAATCCTCTGCAAAGTCCGTAAATGATTGATACCCTGCATTTGACAGCAACAGCTCTCCCAATGCCCGCATCACAAAAAAGCATGCAAGCCCAATGATTAGATAAGCAAAAATGATGGACGGGCCCGCTAATTGTATCGCTTTTCCTGAACCCAAAAATAACCCTGTGCCAATCGTGCCGCCAATTGCGATCAACTGCACGTGCCGATTTTCTAAATCCCTTTTTAATTCCTGTTTTGCCATACAAATTCCCTCCTCATTTCTATTAAAACTCTCTCAATCCATATGTGAAATAGTGAACAAACAGAGACATTCCATAAAGAAAACTCACCAACTTGCGAGCCAGGTAAGGCAAAAATAGAGGCGTAGTTGCCCGTACACTGTCTTCCTAAAATTGGATGATTCGTTGCATGATCTTCTTCGCTGCTAATTTATACTTCCTTAAAGTATAGGCTCTGTTAAAGTCTAATGTTGGCTTGGATTCATTTGTTGATTTGAAACGAAAGGCGGCGGCTCCAGCGGGAAAAGCAGCTCGGCCCCGCCCGCGGAAAGCGTCCACCTGTAGTGGAAAACCAACAATCAAGTGTAACAGAGCCTTATTTTTTAGGGTAGCCAAAGTATAAAAAAAGAGACTGGATTTTCTCCAATCTCATTAGGTATAAGAATAACAAATCATATCTACTATCCCCTTATGCGGGGAATAATAAATAGGAATTTGTACTCTTCTGTCCTTTTGCCTGAGATTGTGAACCCTTCGGCGCCGCGGGTGTACCGCAGTCTCTCCAGAAGCTGCTCCTGCTGTAGTTTGATCCACAGCAATCATAGCTTGCCTGTTATTAAACTAATACATCTGCGAGATTGAACACTTTAGAAGCCAATCTCGTAAAGTCCGAAATATTATCAAATGATTCTTAATTTTATTCACATTTATTCGTTTTGTCAACAAATATATAGAAAAAGGCAGTGACATTCTCCATTCACTGCCCAAATAGATTATAATCCGGCTCAAGGACAGCAACTTAAGAAACTGTTGCTGTTTTTTCCTCCTCTAAGCCAAGCGTCCGTGCTGTTAAAGCATGAATTTCGTAGATAAGCTCCGGTTTTTCTAATAATGATACGCCGTAGGAAGGAATCATCTCCTTTATTTTCGGCTTCCACGCTTTTAAGTGCTGCGGGAAGCATTTCTCGATTACCTCCAGCATAACGGAAACGGCGGTAGAAGCACCCGGAGACGCCCCGAGCAAGGCAGCGATCGAGCCATCAGAGGCGCTAACAACTTCCGTGCCAAATTGAAGCATTCCTTTGCCGGCAGCAGTATCTTTAATAACTTGTACACGCTGGCCGGCTACCAGCAAATCCCAATCCTCGCTTTTGGCGCTCGGGACAAACTCCCGCAGCTCTTCCATGCGCTTTTCTTTCGATAACATAACCTGCTGAATCAAATATTTTGTCAACGGAATGTTTTTTGCGCCTGCCGCCAACATCGTTGCGACATTATTCGGCTTTACAGAACCTAACAAATCAAACATTGAACCGGTTTTTAAAAACTTGGGCGAGAAGCCAGCAAACGGTCCAAATAACAGCGATTTTTTATTATTGATAAATCTTGTATCAAGATGCGGAACAGACATTGGAGGGGCGCCAACCGGAGCTTTACCGTATACTTTGGCATGATGCTGCGCTACAACCTCCGGATTGTTGCATACCATAAATAGCCCGCTTACCGGAAATCCTCCAATCCCTTTTCCTTCAGGAATGCCGGATTTTTGCAGTAAAGGCAGGCTTCCTCCTCCGCCGCCGATAAAAACGAATTTGGCAACATGGCGTTCGACGGTGCCGCTGTCGGCATTCCGCACTTTCAATTCCCAACAGCCGCCGTCAGTACGTTTAATATCCTCAACACTATGCCTGTAGTTTATCTCGACGTTTTTGCTTTTTAAGTGGGTAAACAACATGCGCGTTAAAGCGCCAAAGTTGACATCTGTTCCAGATTCGATTCTTGTTGCCGCTATCGGTTTATTCGATGTCCGGTCTTTCATAATCAGCGGAATCCATTCCTTCAGCTTTTCCGGGTTATCGGAAAATTCCATCCCCTGAAACAGCGGATTGTTGGAAAGCGCCTCAAAACGCTTTTTTAAAAACGTTACATTTTGTTCTCCTTGTACAAAACTCATATGAGGCAACGGCATAATAAAGTCCTGCGGATTGCGGATCAGATTGTTGTTGACAAGATAAGACCAAAGCTGCATGGAAACCTGAAACTGTTCATTCACTTTGATAGCTTTGCCAATGTCTATCGACCCGTCCGATTTTTCGCCAGTGTAGTTAAGCTCGCACAATGCGGCATGCCCCGTTCCCGCATTATTCCATTCGTTAGAGCTTTCCTCCCCTGCTTGATCGAGCTTCTCAAATACTGTAATTTCCCAGTCCGGTGCTAATTCCTTGAGCAATGTCCCTAAAGTTGCGCTCATGATTCCGGCACCAATTAAGATGACGTCTGTTCTAGTTTTTCTGTTACTCATTTTCCCCATCCTTATACCCCATGATTTGCAGAAAGGATGTAAGCGCTCCCCCCTGGCGCCGCAGCAAATAAGGACGCGGCCTTGGAACACACCCTTTTCTGCATCAATTATAGCCTGTCTATAGTTTATCACTATTGTTTAAAAAATTGAAATATTTAGTTTACTACAATTGTCGAAAATAGCATTTTTTCCTCGGAATTTCTTCGAAGTTTCCCTCCTAAGTTTACATTTTCACAGCCCCCTCCCCATTACAGATTTTCCGAACGTGAAAGCCCACTACGGTGCGATAGCACTCCCTTTAGGGGGGGATGAGAGTAAGGTCAAATACGGAGTGCCACGAAGAAACCGAAGGTTTGTGGCGCTTCAAGTATTTGAAAATTCCACTCTTTTTTATTGCCTTTCTGTTGCAGTTTAACAAACTAACTGACACAATAAATACATGAACGAATACAGAATAACAAACACAACCGTATCCTTATTGAATTATCATTTTGTGTTCTGTCCTCGATACAGAAGAAAGATTTTTCTTAAAGCAGAGGTAGAACAACGCTTCAAAGAGTTAGTACATGAAGTGTGTGAGGAACTGAAAATACAAATTGTCGCTCTTGAATGTGACCAAGACCATACGCATATGTTTCTCAACGCACTCCCATCATTAAGCCCTGCGGATATGATGGCAAAAATCAAAGGAGTGACTTCTAAAAAATTGCGTGAAGAGTTTCCGCATCTTCGACATTTGCCGAGTTTGTGGACACGTTCATATTTCGTTTCTACCGCAGAGAATGTATCAAGTGAAACGATAAAACGCTATGTGGAACAACAAAAAACAAGGGGGTGAAACCATGTCGCAAACTATCACAGCCAAAGTGAAACTGCTTCCAACAAAAGAACAAGCAAACATCTTGCAAGAAATGAGTAAGAAGTATATCTCCACTATTAACAGTCTTGTATCTGAAATGGTTGCTGAAAAGAAAAGCACAAAGAAATCAAGTAAGGACATTTCTGCTTCTTTGCCAAGTGCTGTTAAAAATCAAGCTATCAAGGATGCCAAAAGTGTATTTAAGAAAGCGAAGAAAAGCAAATACACTACCATTCCTGTTTTGAAGAAACCTGTCTGCATTTGGAATAATCAAAACTATTCATTTGATTTTTTGCATATCTCGCTCCCTATTATGGTAGATAGTAAAGTGAAGAAATCACCTATTCGCGCTTTGCTGATTGATAAGGAAAATCGCAACTTTGATTTGCTCAAACACAAATTAGGAACACTCCGTATCACAAAGAAGGCAGACAAATGGATTGCTCAAATAAAAATTGGTTTTATAAGGAAATAGGCATGTTTCCCTAAGCTTCTTAAGGTTACAAACTATTTTCAAAGACAACAAAAAAGAGGGAGAATTCGCCCCTCTTTTTACACATACCGTAAAATAAAGGTTTTCTATGATACGCAGGCCAATCCTATTTACTCTGCTCACAAGCGAAGCCTTTGAACGCATTCAATTAACGGTTCAAAGTTTGGAATCGAAGTCTCATATAAGCTATCACAAGGAAAACCTCTATTTCGTGAACTACCCACCACTTAGCGACTGACGCCGCTTGAAGTGGGGGCTTCCAAGGACCGAAAGATCGTCTTCTTCTTTTATTGCTCCTTCGCTCACAAACGTAAGAGTTCATGTCCAGAGCCTTACATTCGCGGTGTTCCTACCGCTACTGAAACCGATAGAGATTACACAACTAAAGAGTGCTGAGGTAATGCTGCAAACCCGTATTGCTTCAAATTACAAGCGGCATTATAATCTCTATCGGTTTTTGCACCACATTCGGTACAGTGATACGTCCTTTCGGACAAAAGTAGTGTTTCTTTTTTATGTCCGCAACAGCTACAAATTTTACTGGATGCAAAGAATGTAGGAGCTACTATATAATGCTTTCCTTTTTTCTTGCACTTGTATTGTAACATCGTGCGAAACATGCCAACCCCATTGTCATGAAGTCGCTTCCCTAACTTCAAACACTGAGCCAAATTCCGTAAATCAATATCTTCTACTACAATTGCATCATA
Organism: Ectobacillus sp.; assembly: GCA_048976805.1. Lineage (GTDB taxonomy): Bacteria > Bacillota > Bacilli > Bacillales > Bacillaceae_G > Ectobacillus. Next base: position 7,667 of record JBHGUR010000046.1, read on the forward strand.
ATCATTGGTTATCTGATTACTCAGTTTGTGTAGCATATCTTTGCGCTGATTTTTTACGGAAGCCATCAATTTTTGAAGGAGGACAAGTTGCTTTTTGTAGTTACG
>JBHGUR010000047.1:0-30041 GCA_048976805.1 Ectobacillus sp.
CCGCTCGACTTGCATGTATTAGGCACGCCGCCAGCGTTCATCCTGAGCCAGGATCAAACTCTCCATAAAAGTGTTTGTCTTGCTCACAAATAAAAATTGACGTTTTGTGTTTTGTTTAGTTTTCAAAGAACTTGTTCAATCACAAGAAATAATATTACATCATCTATTTCGTTTTGTAAAGAACTTTTTACCCTAACCGCTTTTCACATCACAAATCAGCGGCAGGAGTATAATATAACATATCTTTTTTAACTACGCAATATATTTTTACCTATAATATTTTTCTTTTATAATAGATATGGCAGAGAAGAAGGGATTCGAACCCTCGCGCCGGTATCCCGACCTACTCCCTTAGCAGGGGAGCCCCTTGAGCCTCTTGGGTACTTCTCTATATGGCTCCGCAGGTAGGACTCGAACCTACGACCGATCGGTTAACAGCCGATTGCTCTACCACTGAGCTACTGCGGAATAATACAAAACTGTCTGGTGGGCCTAAATGGACTTGAACCATCGACCTCACGCTTATCAGGCGTGCGCTCTAACCAGCTGAGCTATAGGCCCGTTGGAGCGGGTGATGAGAATCGAACTCACGACCAGAGCTTGGAAGGCTCTTGTTTTACCACTAAACTACACCCGCATATACATTTGATAGCGGCGGAGGGGATCGAACCCCCGACCTCACGGGTATGAACCGTACGCTCTAGCCAGCTGAGCTACACCGCCATGGTATAAAGTGGAGCCTAGCGGGATCGAACCGCTGACCTCCTGCGTGCAAAGCAGGCGCTCTCCCAGCTGAGCTAAGGCCCCCTATCAAATAATAAACGAAGAATTGTCTCCTTGCCTCAGAAAGCGCATGCAAGCAGCGACTCGGCAAGTACAACTCGCTGCCTGTCCATTGAAGCTATGCTCATTGCTCTATCAAGCTGAGCCGCTTCCCGTTTATCTTGATGCGGCCGAGAGGACTTGAACCTCCACGGTGTTGCCACCACTAGGCCCTCAACCTAGCGCGTCTGCCATTCCGCCACGACCGCATAATGAAGTTGTTTTGCGTAATTAGCAGCACTTCGTTGACTGCCTTTTTAGTATACAACATACATTTTCGTTTTTGAATATGGAGTTTGCATGTATTTGTTGCCAATTTGTTTCAAATTATAGAAGTGGGTTAAGATTGCTTAGTTCACCAGGCCGAATCGTCATATAATCGTAGTATGCTCTAAACGAACAAAGCCCGCTGAAGCATAGCCGTTTGGGGCTTTCCTCTGAAAGAAAAAGCTCTTTGGTTTGATTATAGAAGACTTTGTTATGATTGACGATGGTTGTTGGAAATTTCGAAATCACAGGTTAAATAATTTTTTTAAATATGCTTTGTTAAAGACTAATGTTGATTTTGGTTCATTTGTTGATTTGGAACGAAAGGCGGCGACTCCAGCGGGAAAAGCGGGATAGCCGAGACCCTGGACTGAGCGTAGCGAGGGAAGCGGCTCGGCCCCGCCCGCAGAAAGCGTCCGCCTGTAATAAATAATAAAAAGAGCCTCTTTGCACATAAGAGACTCCTTGAAACTATATTAACATGTAAGCGGCAGAGAGTTGACAATACCGTTTTCATCGATTTGCAGCCTATAAAATTTACAAGATTGCTCCGTGCTGTCATAAAAAGAAATAATAGAAAAAGTATCCTTGGAAACACTTATGTCATCTACCCGCCTGATCGCTTCCGCAAGAATTTGCGCCACTTCAATTACATCCTCTGCTCAGGACAGGTTTTCATTAATGTGTTTTAGAATGATTTCTGCACCGGGTCCAATAGTGATAAATTTATCCTCAATCCTTTGCGGTTTAAAGCCATTAGCGCTAGAAAGCATATACATAAATGATTGGTTAGCTTCTATATCATACCTGCCCATGATAGCGGCTAAATCAAGATAGCTTACATCTTTGTTTACTGTTTGAAATAAATTGTGGGTAAACTTCATTTTTCTGACCATGTTACGGATGTTCAGGTTTTCTACCACATTGACCGAATAGCATTTAGAGCGGAGTTATAGGTTAGACGGCAGTATTGCAGCCAACGGTCTAGCATTTCACGCTGTTCTTCTGTTAGGAATATCTCATATTTTTGATTGAGCAACATTGTCGCCACCACCTTTCCATTATATACCTATATACCTATTACAGAACATACGTTTCTATCATACAATATGTTAGGCTATCGCCTAAGCGAAATTCATCTCCCCCCTTACCACTGGGTTGCGTCCTTACACGCGCTTAAAGAGGAATACTTTTTTCGCAACTATGTTAAAATATTGACGGGAACCGTCAATATTAAAAAGACAGCAGTTTGAACTGCTGTCTAAAAATTAGAAGTCATGAATCTCCCGAGCTAAACTATATGGAATAATCTCGTCTTCATCAGTTTCCTGGTAAGCAATTTCCTCGTGCATATAATTACTAATTTGTCTGCTTCCCATATTATCGAACTTCTCTAGAACTGTTTGAAGAACAGATATCTCCTCCGCACTAAATTTTGACAAATCAACATTTGCTTTTGGTAAAATTTTATAAGCAACATTATCTTCAATGTATTCTTCAACAATTTCTATAGATGATTGTGAGTACCTTAAAATCTCTTCATGTGCTTTTGGAACAGCCCCTAAGGGTAGATGCCTATAAACTAAACCAGACATCCCTCTCCCATATTTTTTACAGAATAAAGCATCGGTATACCAGAGAAGCTTCATTAGCTTTACTTTGTATAATCTAGAACTATGTTGAGCAAAAAATGCTATCATATTCTCTACTTTTTCTAAATCTAATAATTTATAACCGTTATCTTGAGACTCCTCTTTATGGTCAATGTATAAAGACTCGATAATTTCTTTATTTAAATACTTAACAGACTTAGTTTTAACTAAATTTGCTATAACTTTTCTAACCTCCTCATACCTTGCTTCTTCAAATTTTTCCTTATGTTTTTCTAATTCATCTAAAGCTAATTTGGGATTATCTCTAACAGCTCTTATTTTTTGGTCATACGTCTCATCTTGAATAGACTTTTTTTCGTATCTTTGAATAGTTATATCTCCCCAACCTAACATATTGGCAAATTCTTTTTGAGATAAACCGTATAATTTGCGTATATCTTTAATCTCTTGAGAAGTAAGGAGGCCATTAAGAGTTCTATAGCTGTCTTTAGCAGCTAATAAATTTTGATTTAGTATATCTTTAGGTACAAACTTATCGTCCTCTATTGGACAATAATAATAAACTTCCTCATATTCAACAGGTGTATTATTAATCAGAGCTTTTGTTTTTTCTTTAACTACAGAGATTTCATGTTCTTCATCACAAAATGGACAACTATAACTAATTTTTTTTAAAAGTTCAGCCATCTTTATCATCCTTTCATCCCCCATATTTGGTATTGCTTTAATACAATTTTAAATAACCGGGCAGGCTATTAAGTAAAGATAACCTGCCTAGCCTTCAAGCGTAGGGTTTGTTAGTAATTGGCCACTTAGCAAAATGAAAGGACATACAGAAAATTTTCTTATTTTCCTCATCCCGTATCTTGAACTTGATATAGACACTTTTACTAGCTATGCTTTTTTCAAAAAACCAGAATGGTGGATGGACTACTGGGTCTCTTACGATCTATAGCAGTTTTACAGTAATCACTTGCTTTTAAAGTGATTAGCTCATTAACTATATCTTCCTCATCATAGCCTAGGCTTAAAATCGTATTCTGGGTTGTATAAGGGTCAAGAGGATCTTCATCCTGCCGAGTCATTTGGATATCTAATTGGCATTCACTATTGGATAAAATTTTTCTAACTTTATTGATAAAATTGTTAACATCATCTAAAGCTTCAATCCAATCCTCTTTCACCGAAACACATCCTTTGCTAATTACTATATAAATTTTAACACCGATTGATAATTTATTCAACATAAAACAATCAATTGATAACAAAAAGAGTGATCTTATATACAACCTATACACTTTTCATCACCTGAAACAACAATGCAACTAATTCTTCTTGATAACCAGCTTTTTTCACCACCTTCATCTCCTCAGCTACCGGCAGCAGTTCAGGAATGGTGATAGATTGCAGGCGGCGCAGCCTCTCTTCTTCCAAATCCACCTCCGACAAAGCGAGGCGGTACTCCGGCACGCCGTACAGCCAAAGGCGGACTGAACGCGGGCTGCGCTGCTTCAATCTTTGCGCCATTTGCAAGCCTTCCGGGTCGAAATCGCCGGCGTAATAAATGGTATAACCGTTCTCAATTAACCTATCTATAAGCAGCAACGAGGCCAGTTTAAACTGTCCATGTGTACAAATGAGCGGCGGATATTGTTCGTCAAATAAATCCAACAACGCGGAGAACACGCCGGAATTTTCGACGACGAACACATTTTTCCCATAGACTGGCGCTGCTTGTTTAAGCTTCATTACTTCGCGCAATGGAACGTTTAAAACGGTATTTGTCGCAACTGCCTGTTCCCATACCGGATGCTCGCTGCGGATTCCTGTACATGTCACAAAATTTAAGATATCATCCCGCAAAATACCGGCCGACTGCAGCAATTCGTTTACTTCTTCCGCTGTTGTTCCATTCTCACAAGTACCGTAAAAATGGCGCAATGCGTTAAGCAGTAGCTTGCCTTGCACCGTATTGGCATCAAAACCGTGCGGGTCCCGCACAATCCTTTGCGCGAAAAGAGGAAGACGTTCGTACTCTCCTTGCTTCGGCAAAGACTGCAGCGCTAGGCAAACATTCTCCACTATTTGGCTAAAATTCGACTGGCTGTATAACTGCTGCAAAAAGCGGCTTTCCCGTATCCATTCGGCTTGCGCCGGAAAACGCCCGCACAGCTGCTCTAGCAGCCGGTTCTTTTCTTCCATCTCCTGCTGTTTCCGCTCTTTTTTCGTACTCAGCTCTTCTCCAAAAAAATGCTCCAATAATTGTGCCAATTGAATGCCGGCAAAGCGGGTTTTTTCGAACTGTTTTTCAAACTTCTCTAAGGAAACAGAAGAAATGGCGGCATCTTTTCCTAAAAATTCACCGATAGCTTCCCGTTCTGCTTCCGTAAAATCCGCAATCTTCACCGTGCCGCGCATCCGGCCAATTGATTCATATTTTTGCTTCATCAGCAGAAACAGCCGGGAAAACCCCGGCTCATTTCGAAAAAATGTAACTGCTTCTGTCAGTTGCTTTTGCATAACACCCTCCTAATGAACAGCAGCCTTCCCTTCTTCTGTATCAAACACCACTCGTTTGACATTGCCATCCCATATGTAACGAATAACCGTTACATACGGCGCATTCTTCGGGCGAACCAGTTCGCAAATAGATAACGCCGGCACTGTGTCGTAATCGCCCCAAAGCGCTTGTGAATTCATAATAAAATTAAACCCGAGCTCTTCGACTAGCTCAAACATATCGCGGATATTATTTTCATCCACACCGGCAAACGCCTCATCAAGCGAAATAATATGCGGTGCATCCAGGCTCGCTTCTTGATAACGGGAATAAGCAGCTGTAAAGAGCGGAATATACATCGCCATTGCCTTCTCGCCGCCGCTGAATTTAAAGAATTGCTGGTTTGTCAGTTCGCGCTTCGGTTCATTCGTTTTTTCGTAGTACAGCGTAAACGCAAACCATTTACGATAATCAAGCACTTCCTTAATAACTTGATGAAGCGTGTTGCCCTGGCCGCGCTCCTCAATCATTTCGCGCGCCCTGCTAATTTTAGAGCGAAAATGCTTTGTAACCCGCATCAAATCTTCCTCTTTCAGCAAGCGGGAATTCATGCGCAATAACTCCACCAAATCCTTCGTATCCAGCTCTTCCTCTGTTTCTGCTGTTCGCGGCCGCCATTTAATGGAGAATAAAAGGCCCGATGATGGATTGCGCTTTTGCATAAGAGCATTCATCTCCTTCACCCAACGCTCAGCGCGGGAAATACGGCCTCGCAGCGTGCGCCCTACAGACTTTAATATGACCTCCTCATATAGCTCGCGGTCTTGCTCATTTAAATACGCCTGCTGGCGCAGCAAATCCTGTTCCATTTCCGTAAGCACATAATACGGGCTTACGCGCTGCCCTTTGTAGTCAAGCAAAATCGTGAGGCGCGCTGTTTTTTCAAGCAATTCCTTCCGCCTTAAATCATCATCGGGCATAACCGGTATTTCATTAATGAACGCCGTTTTCGTTTCCTCCTGCGTCATCCGGTACTCGACTAGCTGCGCAAGCTCCCGATGGAACACGGAAGTAAGCCTGCTTATTGCACTTACACGGTCGTCTCCCTTTCTTTGGCCGTATATTTTGACAACGTCTCTCGCTGCCTTCAGTACCCCCTCCTGCTCCACCTGTACAAACTTATATTTTAACTCTTCCGCAAAAAGCTGCTCCGCAAAGAGCCGCAATTGCTGTGCCAGCGCCAAGGCTTCCTGCAATTCTGATTGCTTTTTCATAATTCCCTGTAAATCGTGTTCCGCTTGCAATGTATCCTTTTGAATTTTTGGCATCACAACCTTAATTTCGTGCAGGCGTTGTTGAACATCGCGGATGCGTTTGCGAATATCTTCAGCGCCTGTATCCTGCAGCCTCTCTTCAAGCCGTTGTATTTCAAGCTGCTTTTTGTCACGTTGATCTTCCTCAAAAGCTAAATTCCCTTGTTCCAAATCAATTTCCTGCTCCAGCTCTTCCAAGTTCCCTTGCATAAGCCGAAGCTTATCCTGCTCCGCGCGCAGCTTGGCAAACACCAATTTTACCTCATTTAATTCCTTCACATACAAACGCATCTCCGTCTGTGCTTGTTCATAGCTTTCCCTTGAAAACTCTATATTGAAGGGTGCCGTTTGCAGCTGCAATTCGTGCAAAAGCCCTCTCCAATGCTCATGCGCCTCGCCCAGCACTGTATTTTTCTTTTGCACTTCTTCTTCCTTATGCTGTATTTTATGGCCGGTTTCGCGCAAGTAGCCAAAAGCAGCCCGCATATCCTTATCTCCCGGGAAGCTTTCATAACCAGCACGCAACAGCTTGTCCTGTTGCACCGCTTGCTCTTTTACAGCGCTCAGTTGAGCCAACTCCTGTTGTAAAAGCCCGAGCTTCTCTTCCAATTCCGCAAGCTTTGTGAGGCGATACCGCACGCGTGCCGTTTTCCCGATGAATAACGCTTGTTTTTCAAGAGGCGGCTGCCCTTTTAACAAACCAATTTGATATGTACCGTCCTTCTGTAACGTTACACCCGCTTTCCCGTCCGCCTCATCCATTACAATGCTGCGCAGCACATCATCTATCATTTCGGCGGAAATGGCAGATTTTCCATCGACATCAGGCTTTACGTAATCAGCAAGCGTATGGGCCAGCATCTGTGGCTTTGGCTCAATTACACGATCAAACACGATGGCCTTGCTGTCCTTTGTAATCAATGCATCCAAAAGCCCCATTTGCGCCAACGCCGACTCAATTCGTTCCCGCACCTCTTCTTGTACATGATCACGAAACTCAATCGCAGCATACAACGGAACATAGGCAATCCCCTCTTTCTCTAACTGCGCGCGCACTTGTTCTGTTTGTGGGTGGCGCTTTGGCTCTGGGTCTTTTTTATCGCGCCAAGCTTGCCATTCCTGTTTTGCCTCATTTATTTCCTTCACTTTTGCTTCTATGCGCTGCTCAGCTTCTGCTTGATGCTTTTGAAGCTGCGCCACTGCGTTATGGTATTGCTGTGTGAACGGGGACTTCAGTTCTTCAAAGGAGTACGCTTCATACAAATCCGTTAACCGATGCAAAAACTGTTGAAACGCCGCCTCTTCCACCGCCAGCTGCGGGTGCTGCTCACTCCAAGCATACACAGCTTGTTGGAATTTCGTCTTCTCTTCCTCCAATATCCGCTTCCATTTATTTTCGTCATGGCGGAGGGCATCCAACTCTTTGTTGATTTCCCCGTATTCACGATTCACTGTTTGGTAGCGGTCCCGCGCCTGGTCATGCCTCTCCCATATTTTCACAAGCTCCGCCAACAAAGCCTGATACGCTTCTGTTTCCTTAATCCATACGGAAAAATCAAACCCGTCCGCAAGCTTCCGCAAAAAGTCAGATTTGTTCATCTCATGATCCAGGAAGGAACTTTCAAGAGCGGCAGCATCCAGTTCCTCCAAATGCTCCCCAATACTGTCACGGTATTTCACAACCTCATATTCGCTGGTACGGATATCATCTGCCAGCGTGCGCTCTTTTCTCCTTTTAGCGTCAATTCGTTCCGTACGCTGCCGCACCGTTTCTAATAACCTGCGCAAATTCTCCTTCTCCTGCGCGTACTTCTCTTCTAAGTCAAACACTTCATGCTTAAACAATTCCTGCTGTTCCTTTTTGAACACATCCTGCTCCTGCCCTAGCTGACGCTCCTGGCTTCTCAGCCGCTGCAAGCCATCTTTTAGCTCCTGCTCCTTCCTAGCGGCTGCAGCTGCATCCTCCTCAAGCTTTGACACCTGGCGCTCGTGCTTCAAATAATATTCCGCTTTGTCCGCAAGCTGAAACTCATTGTATACCGTATATTCCTTACATAACCGCTCTAAAGCGCGTTTATCTTTTTCCAGCTGCTCCAGCTGCTGCTTCGCTTGATCCATATTCTCAATCGTATCGGACAACTGGCGCAAATCATCATCGGATAAAGGCGGGAGCGCCGCTTCCAATATTTCGTAAATTACCGTCGGCTTGAAGTCTTTGGAAAGCTTGGGGCTGCGAAGCTGAATCAACAGCTTAATTAGCTCATCGAACGCTTCTGTCGTTTCAAATCCAAACACATATTTATTCACAAGCTCCATATACTCTCCTTGTGTATGCGCAAAGGCGCCGCCCGCACCTAACCGGTTTTCCAGCTCCTTCTTCGTTAATGGAATTTTTTGCACGTCGCGCACGCCCGTCTTTTCTTCTTTATATAAAAAGAAGTCCTTGCCGACGCGGCGATTATCAAGAATCGCAAATCCCCAAAACTCCATATTTTTTTGCCGCTTGGCCCGCAGTCCGATACCGGTCGTTATATATTGATTGGAATGCTGGCGTTTATATTCTAAAAATAGATAGCCTGTACGTTCATCACGATCGACCACTTCCTTTTCGCCAAGCAGATAATCCTCCATTCGGCGCGCTTTAGATCCGAACGGGTCCAAGCGATCCGGGCTTTTCTTGCCGTCAAGCAAAACCGGCAGAAAGCTTTGCATTGTAACAGACTTGCCAGAACCATTCGTGCCGCGCAAAAGCAGCTTTCCATCCGCAAAATCAAAATACTCCTCATCGTAATACCAAAAATTCAAAAGACCGGCCCGGTGCAGCATCCATTTGTCATTCATTGCTTACAGCTTCCTTTCGTTCAAAATCGGCCGGATAACGTCCGACACTTCTTCCAGCCAACGGATATATATAAATCATACCTGTATCTTCCACGTAAGCCATCTTCCAATCTATTAATGCTTCCAACATTTCTTTATAAAGCTGCGGCAGCGCCATATCGCGGTGCGCCTTGCTCCATCCCCCTGCAAACTCGCGCTGGCACTCGGCCAACAGCTCTTCAAACTCATTTTTAGACAGCCGAATATGCCCAAACTCATTTGGCGCAAACCGTTCTATATTGCGGCGCAGCACGCTTGAAAACTGCAGCATTAGATCGGAAATCCCTTTTTGGTCGGGAAACAGCGTATACATGCTTTTTCGTTCCGGCAGTGTCAGCATCGCCATATTTTTGTACAATTCATACTGAAAATCTGTATGTTCTTCCACATCAGCCCGAAGGCGATTGCGAAAATTGCGCAAATAATAGAAATCCGGGTCGTCTTTTTCCCTTCTATATATAACAGGGGACAAAAACAGCTGCCGATAAATGCGATGGCGCCTGAGGTCATCCGGCGCACTTTTCCATTCCTCCTCCAAAATTTCCGCAATCGTATGATATCGAAAAAAGTCCTTCGGATACGAGCGCATAAAATAACGGGCCACGACAGGCACCTCATACAACACCTCGTGGGAAGACTGAGAAGCAAAGCCCTCCACCTCTCCATCCACAATCTTTAAAATCCGCAGCGCCTGCGCTTTTTGCAGCACGCGAATCAAGCTCTTGCGATGCTCATAATTCACCCAGTCGACAGGCTCTTCTCCCGGATACATCCCCTCTATCTCCTCGCATACCTCCGACAGCAAAAACTGCTCATCAACAGACTTGCTTTCCAAAAAAGCAAGCAAACAACAGAACAACGCATAATCCAAGCGCTCTTTAAAATCCTGAATCCCCATCCACGCCTCCGGCTCCGCCGGTATTTTCTCAAGCTTCGCAAAGTGCCGGTGCACAATAAGGCGATATCCAAATTTCTCCGAGACATAACGGCTGACTACTTTTTCCCGCTCCCGTACCTTTTGATGCAGCTGCGGCTCGTCCTCCCGTAAAATCCAAAAATTTTCAAATAATGCCAACAGCGCTTCCTTCGCCTTCTCATCAAAAGCTTTTTCCCGTTCCTCCATCACCTTGCTCCTTCCATATGCAGCACAACAATCTCAAAATCTGGCATTATCATCGTACCATCTGTCGATACCAACTCAATCGGCGCACCTTCTGCCTTCACGACTTGAATTTGCATACCGGTTTCCGTTTTCACCATTCCGTCCTCTGTGCTCATCGACTTGGCAATCCAACTAAGCAATGTTTTTCTAATATGAGACGAAACGACCGGCAAACTGCGCAGCACAATCCTGTTATCTTGTATTAGCCCTTGAATTTCTTCCTGCTCCCTCTGCTTTTGCTGCAAGTACTGCTGCCTCATTTCATCCTTCTGTTTCCGATGCGTCTCAATTGCGCCCGGCTTCGTTTTTTCGCGATAATGGCGCACGCGCGGCTTCACCGTCCATACTGTTGGCTCTTCTTCCCACACATCGCGGTATATATCTTCTGTCACTGTATTTTCAGTAATGAAATGCCGCGTATGAAAACAGCCGAATACAACGGAAGACAGCTCATGCGCTTCCTTCATATCCTGTAACTCCATAAACCACTTCGCTAGATGCACATAATCTTTCTTGCGGCTTCTTACATTTTGATACCGTTCACCGAGGCGCTGAATCATGCGTGTCATACGCCGAATCATTTCATTTGTTTGATGCTGCAGGCCTTGCAATTCACTGTCCCTGCCGTCACGTCCTAAAAACCACTCTTTTAATGACTCCCACTTCGCCACATATTCTTCACGCAGCGCCTCATGTGGCACCGTACCTTCTTCAAACCTCGGAACCTTAAGCTGGTCCCGCGCCAAAATCGCCGCAAACTGTCTGATTCCTTCATTTGTAATATCCTGAAGCACTCTTTCAATTTGAAACGCCGTTTGCTGCAGCGCGATAATAAAATCGCGCAAATACGCCGTAAACTGATCCTTATATAGAAGAAACGCTTCAGACATCATATGCTCTTCCATATTTTCGCTATGTAAATAAGCAATATAATCCGCTGAGTTTTGAATAATCTTCTTAAAATAATCAAATGTATCCTTCCATACTTGCGAGCACTCCTCATCTTTTTCAGAGAAATCTTCGGCAATGATTTGCTCCATTTTCGCAAGTGAAGTATATAAGCGCTCAAATAGCGTCTTTTCAAGCGAGCCCCCAAACGAATCGCCCATTTGCTCCAGCGAGCGAATCATCCGCTCAATCTCCACTGTATACGGACTGCATTGATAGCGAAATCTCTTTTTCTTAAATTCTTCAATCGTCCTAACCTTTCCCATCTCCTGTCGGGCGATAAGATTCTTCCATCTTACAAGCTGGTCCAAGTCCTGCTGCAGCTCGTCCTCTGTATACTGTGAGAATGCCTCATATTGCTTTACAAACGCATAAATTTCTTCCGGAAACAAATACTGCTTCATCCGTTCATGCTGCATATAAAAAAAGCGCAAAATGGCCCGATACCGGTACGCATTTTCTACCGATAAATATTTTGCCTCCGGAATCGCTTTTAGCCAAGAGCTATCCATGTCTACACCACCATTACTATATAAGTATAAATTGAAAACATAATTATATATTACTCCCCTTGTACACTTCTTAGTTTCCATCACTTCTAGCCCCAGCAATCCTCTTGCTATATGGCCAGCCGCTAGCATAAAGTATATGTCTTCTGCTTAACGCATTCCTATATTTTATTATATCAAAAAACAAAAACCTTCCTGCCAATAAATTTACAGGAAGGTTCAGGGGAGTTGTACATGAACTTTAGCAAATTTCCGAAAAAGACCTCTCCCTTGTTTCGAAATACGTTAACATTTAATTGGAAGAGAGTTGACAATACCATTTTCATCGATTTGCAGTCTATAAAATTTACAAGATTGCACCGTGCTGTCATAAAAAGAAATAATAGAAAAAGTATCCTTAGAGACACTTATGTCATCTACCCGCCTGATCGCTTCCGCAAGAATTTGCGCCACTTCAATTACATCTTCTGCCCGAGACATGTTTTCATTAATGTGTTTTAAAATGATTTCTGCGCCGGGCCCAATAGTTATAAAATCATCCTCAACCCTTTGCGGTTTAAAGCCATTAGCGCTAGAGAGAATATACATAAATGATTGGCGGGCTTCTATGTCGTATCCGCCCATGATAGCGGCTAAATCAAGATAGCTTATATCGTTGTTTACTGTTTTGAATAAATGATGGGCAAACTTCATTGTATCGCTTACATGTTGAATTGCATCTGCCGCTGCCAACCCTTCTTTTACATGCAGTATGGAGTTTAATAGCATCCTAATACTGCGCCCTAATTCTCCTAAGCCGCCTGTTGCTATAATGATGCTTTTGCTAATGTGAGAGATTTTCTCTATGCTTCTGAATGGACCTAAGCTGTTTCCCGAAGCATCAATGTCGCTGTTTTTGGTGTCCGCTACAAATACTACGCCACTATTAAATTTTAATCCTATTAATATGGTCATTGGGGTGACCTCCTATATAAGTCCAAGTTAATCTTTCAACATTTGTGCCCGACCCATGCGTTGAAGAACCTTCTCTGGGAATGAGGCCAAGTGCTCCAAAAATGATAGAACGGAGGCGCGGATATCAGCCTGTGTGGCATGGTACCGATTTGCAATCACGCACTCCTTCAACCACTTCCAAATGCGTTCCAGAAGGTTGAGGTTTGGTGAATAAGGCGGCAGAAACAGAAGCATCAACCGTTCACGATTCTCCTTTAGAAATGGTTGAATAAGCTTGGCATGGTGAATGCGAGCATTGTCTAGCGCCATGATGACATACCGGTTCTTGTGTTGTTCCAAGACATACTGAAGAAACTGCAGAAAGGATGCGGCATCACACTTGGTAGACTCCATACAGAGTACTTCACCATTGTGCGCATTGACAGCGCCAAACAAAGTCAACTTCGCGTGATGTCCCTGCGTTTGTACCTTCTTTTGTTGGCCTACAGGTGCCCATGTCGCATGAAGAGCCTGGTAGTCCCGAATGTGCGTTTCATCCTCGTATAGGAAAATCATATCGTCGGAAAGGTTTTTTTACCATATCAATATCTAACTGGAATGCTTTCTGTTTCTTCGGGTTAGCCTTTACCAAACGGTATGTGGGTCTTGTGTAGCTAAACCCCCAACGTTTCAGCATTTCCCCAATGCCAGAACGTGTCATGACAACGGAGAAACGTTCTTCCAAGAAGGCCTGCAGAACTCGAGTGTCCCAGTAAGACTCTGGTCCCATTCCTTCTTCTGCCGGTGTGCTTTCTGTTAACACACGGCGTACCTCTCCTTCCTCCTGTTCCGACAGGTACGGGAGACGGCCTGGTGCCTTACCGCAAGCCAACAAACTGTCCATTCCACCTTCATTGAAAGAATGAACATACGTGGAAACAGACTGCCGATGAATGCCGAGAAACGCAGCGACATCCAGCCCTTTGTGTCCCTGCATCACCAGACGGACAGCCATGATTCGCTTGAGAGAAAGGGCATCTCTTGTTTTTTGTTCTTGTTCCTTCAGGGATTCTACACACCAACCATGGTCATTCGTAATGCAAAGTTGCTTTCTCATCCTTCATCCGCTCCTTGTCCTCATTGTATCAACAGTGTAGACAGGAAAACGGACGGACAAACGTGGTGAAAGCATTAGTTGGACTTATATAATTTGTTCCATGTCATGTCCCCCATTTTTAGCGTTTATTCCACCACAATTATACAATAGATTATGGTACTATTTACGTCACATTCTGAAAAGGGTGGAAGCAACCTGCCCTTTTCATGATTCATAATCTTAATTTTTTCTATTCCCCGCATATACACCCTAAAACTCCCACCTATACCATTTGCTTCTTGCAACTCGTTACAAGCATGAACATTCCATGCATAATACTCTTCCACAGTAAAATGCACTGAAAACAACTCCTTATACACCTGCTCAATATTGCATAACAGCGGCCGGTTTTCGTATATAAGGCATCGGTTTGTTTCCTCGTCCAAATGCCGTTGCCCCTATCATATTCCTTTAAAAAATCAATATTTTTAATCATCCCGCAGCACACACCGCATTGCGTACGCGGAAAACTTTTCATAATGTAAGAGATTCTTCGCTTAGCATAAACTCATCAAAACCCTCCTGCTTGCAATATTGAATCAACACGCCGAGCTTTGTCGTAAGCTCATAGATTGTTTCGGCTACTTTTGTTTCATCCTCCATAGAAGCTTGAACCAAGCTGGTCAAATCAGCCACCATGTCGCTATGTTCCCTATAAAAAATGTATATTCAATAACTCCCGCAAAAAGCAAAAAAAGCTAACATTACACAGTTAGCTTCTGTCAAGCTGCCAAATCTATTATCTCGTTCCTGGGCCGGTTGATCCCCCCTCTTATACGGTGGCGGTGTCCATGATTTTCCGTTATATAAAAATCATAATAATGAACACTCATTACATTTTCTGCCAGAATCACCGATCCAGAATACGCTTTATAATAATTCTCAAAACCAACATGCCCCGCATCAACGGAAGTATAATCGATTCTGGTGCAGCACAAACCCGTTTGCAAAATCATCTTTTCCTGCCTTAGCCATACCCTCAAACGGTTTCTATACAGCTATCATAGCCGCTGTTCTGCCATTTTCTTTGCATGTAATCTTTCTTCTAAAATATGAATCATATACAGGAAGTGGTCAACTTCCCGCAAAACATGGTCGGCCAATAAAGGATTTATCACGTTACGGATTTGGCACGAGCGGATTAAATCTAGCCCAGCTTTCTTAAATGCCCGCAGTTCTGTCGCGGCATTTTCGCTATCTTTATTTAGTTTTCCGATAATTGCATAAGTCGGCTGCTTATGGTATAACATCGATTCTACATCCCTTGCTTGGTTTAAAAGCACCTCAAAATCATCTCCAAATTTCCTGGCTGTATTCACTAAATTCCTTTCAGACTGGTCCAGCAAGGAAGCGATAAAGCGGGAATGCTCCATCATGATTTTCAGCCAAAATACATTTTCATTAATGATGGCATCCTGAATAGGCTCTAGGATTCCTTGGTTAAATTTTTGCAGGCTTCTCATAAAATATTCCGCTTCCCGCGCAATATGGTCCACAAGCAAAGGAAAATTGAAGCCGCTTATTTTGCAATTAATAATCATGATAAGAAGATTTCTTTTGAAGTTCCGAAAACCGTGCACCAATTCTATGCTTTCTTCATTTAACTTCCTTACTAGCGCTACATGATTGGGCACTTGATATGCCTTTTTTTCCTGTTGTTCAAAAAAGGAATAAAACCTGTCTGTTTGCTGGATAAGATGAGTATCTTTCCGATTAAATCCTTCTCCTAAGAATAGAGCGTGTTCTTTCATAATCCGAAGCCAAAATCTATTTTCAGTCAAGGAACGCTCAATAAATAGTTGTTCAGTAAGGGACTCCGGCTTTGCGGCAAACGATTCAGGCGAAAATAACATTTGGTTAAACTGGTCCACGCTAACATGGCCAGGCAGCTGCGGCTGATTTTGCATACTTCACCCCCTAAACTCATACCTCAATTTCATAATATTTATTAAAAAATAGGAATATGTCCTAAACAAAAAAACAAAACGCTAAAATGATAATTCACAATCTGGTAAAAGGTGTGTTTGGCATATGCCGTTCGATGGACGCGCAAACAAAGACAATGGAGTATTGATTGATGATAAGGATACTCCAGCTCGTTAGGAACGGCTGGCATTGGCACCTGCAACATATGTACCGCACGCGATGATTCAATTTACATTCTGGCAGTAACGAAAAAATAGGGCATCCCGAAACTTCCTGAGGATGCCCTATTTTTACATTAAAAATTTTTGTTATATAAAAAGCAACTTATATTGCTTGCACCTTATTAATCAACCCATTTCCCTTCTTTTACAAGCTGCGCCTTTAAGACATTGAAAAGATTATCATGCACGCGCGCGTAAGGCTCGCCATTTGGTTTTGTTTTGCTTGGATGCTTTGCAGAATGCTCTATCGTTGTCACGTGGTGCGGATGTTCCCCATCCTTTACGTCCAAAACATAAACTTGAATCGTGTGCGCGTCTCTTTGGTGAATATTCATTTTCATGCCATAGATCATTTTATTGTTCATATGTACTCTCCCTTTTCCTAGCAAGTTTATTTATATTTTAACATAGTGAACCATGTTTCTTATTTAGAAAAACAGCCAGGGGGTGAGATATGCTGTGAAATGTTTTTATGGCATCCCTCATCCAGTTTCGGCTTTTTCATCTCTTTGCCTGCTGCGCTCCCGCATATATTCCTCCAGCTCCTTATCGCAGCAATACACATAACATCCCTTCATTCCTCTAGTCATAAGCGTCTTATATGTATTGCAAACAAGAGGTTCAAGCGGTATCAATATCTTTAATAACTGGATATACTTAAATAGTTGACTCATCTTCCAAATATTAACTATAATAAATATGCCACCCTAAAACTCTTCCCCACTATAGCTCATTAACTGGATTTTTTCTTCATATTCTTCGGGAATATGCTCCTTTGTTCTAGAAGTAAAACCGGGTGCCAGTACATACACTTTAATCTTCCCGAAATCTCTAGAATCTCTTCCTAAAAGTTTCTCTAGCCACCTTAAATACCGTGTAACTTGTGCAATTACATCCTTATTTGCCTTATTTTTCTTTAACTCTATTATTACATTTGGAATTAGACCACCAAGAACTTTATCTTGCTTAAAGATGCATATGTCTGCTCGATCTATATTGTCAGGTTTAAAAGGAGAAATCGGAACTTGGCGGCATAACACATCACCCTCGCTTGGTCGTATATGTTGAGGCAACATATTAGGTTTAGCGAGTAAATATGCTTCAATCTGGGCTTCGTTTACCATTTTTGTAGCATCAATTGTGCTGCCTTCTGGAAAATCGCCATTGAATAAAACAAGTTTTTCCTCATTGACAGTCAATTCTTCATCACTGACAAATTTAATAGTCTCAGTACTGTTATAAATTAGTTCTAATGCAATTTCAGCTTCTTTCGGTGTTAATGTACAAAACCCCATTCCTCTCATTGAATTTGAAGGAAGAGGAAGCGGATATGTTCCCAACTCAAAGTATAAATCATCTGAAATGATATTTTTTCCTTTTTGATTTATGCGATCCTCAAATCTAATAAGATATGGCTGACATCGTAACTCCTCCTTACCATCACGCACAACACCAAATATTCCCTCTTCATCTTTTGCAATATAGCGCTGCGATTCGTCCCAAGACACGGAAGCATGATTAAATACCCCTAGAGGACTATTGCTACCGTTTATATAGAAAGAACCTATATCTTTATTCCCTACTATTTGCCCACCATAATATATCTTTCTCTTTAAAAAGAAAAACACATGCGTCCCTTCTCGAGCACATGCATAATCAGCCAATGCGTTAAAGTGCCTGCTTTGAGGACTAACATAAGTATTTGGCTTCATTAAAAAACCATAAATCCCCTTTTTCAGGTATAATTCCAGAGTTTTTTCATCATATAAAGCTATAAATAATCCAGAATGTATTGTATTGTTCATTTATCATCATCCCTATCAAATTTTAAGTGAGGTTATATGAAATGAAAACAACTCAACGTATCTTAGCTTTTCCAAAGGGACATCTAATACTTGGTGACAGTTTGGAAGTTTTAAAAAGCATCAAGGATTGTTCCATTCACATGATTTTTGCCGATCCGCCTTATTTTTTATCAAACGGAGGCATCTCTTGCCATTCGGGAAACTTAGTAAGCGTCGACAAGGGAGATTGGGATAAAGGGAAAACTCCACAGGAAATATGTACATTTACAGAAACATGGATTTCCGAATGCAAACGAATCCTTCATAAAAACGGAACGATATGGATTACTGGCACATTCCACAATATTTTTGTTATCGGAACTATTTTAAAAAAACTGGATTTTAAGATATTGAATATGGTTACTTGGACAAAATCAGATCCACCTCCGAACCTCTCTCAAAGAATGTTCACCCACTCAACTGAATTTATTATTTGGGCCAAAAAGTCTCCTGTAAGCAAACAAAAATTTAATTTTTCTACAATAAAAAAATTAAATAACAATATACCTATGACAGATTCATGGATTTTGCCTCATGTTCCCCAATCTGAAAAATCATTTGGCTACCACCCTACACAAAAGCCACTTCATTTATTAAAAAGAATTATTATGAGCTGCACAGATGAAAACGAGACCGTACTAGATCCTTTTGGGGGAAGCGGTACTACAGCTGTCGCTGCACTCCATTTAAACCGCCGATTTATATGCATAGAAAAAAACTCCAATTACTTTAATATAAGTAAACATCGCATAACTCACTTTTCATATATCAATCAACGTATTTAAAAAATTCTTGGACGTCTACGTCAAGAAAATCTGCTAAATCAAACAAAATTTCAATTGAAAACGCCTTTTCCGTGTTTTGTGCTTCAATTTTACTCAGATAGCTTTTACTTATTCCTACTCCATCTGCCAGTTGTTCTTGGGTTAGCCTCTTTTCTTTTCTTATCTCACTTATTGCCCTACCAATAGCAATATATTTTTTGGAATGTCTTTTCACATCCACCCTTACCACCTCATTAACAATCCTACAAAATAATGGGAATAATAAAGTTTCACTTATAGTGAAATTGTGTTAAGATTTAATTTATAACGAAATCGTCTCTTTTTGTATTACAATGGTAATACTTGAATTGTAAACTTGGAGGAATACAGTGTGACGAAAATAACAGCAAAACCCTTTTTAAAATGGGCTGGCGGAAAAACCCAACTGCTATCAGAGATTGAAAATCGTCTCCCGGGCACGGAAATAAAATGTTTTATCGAACCTTTTATTGGTAGTGGCGCAGTTACGCTGCATTTAACACAAAATATCTCCTCATTAGAACAAGTCATCATTAACGATAGAAATCCTGAGCTCGTACTAGTTTGGAATGTCATTAAATATCATGTAAAACCACTCATTCGCATTCTAGAGAATAGGCAACAAGAATTTACTGAAACAACAAACAAAGAGGTACGAAAAGAGATTTACTATAGAACGCGTACAGAATTTAATGATGAAGTTACCAAAATTGATGAGATAAATTTCACTAACTTTTCTGAAAACAACGATTTTATTAAAGAGTTTTGTATAAATCGTGCCAGCCAATTTATCTTTCTCAACAGAACTTGTTTTAACGGCTTATACAGAGTTAATAAAAAAGGGCAGTTTAACGTACCTATGGGCGATTATAAAAATCCGTTAATATGTGATAAAGAGAATTTAATGGCGGTTCATGAGTTACTCAATCATAAAAACGTAAAAATTTTATCACCAAATGACTATACAATAGCTAAAGAAGAAGTGAATAACCTATTAAAACATTATAGACCAAATGAAATATTTATGTATTTCGATCCGCCATATCGTCCTCTTTCACAAAGCTCTAGTTTTACAGCGTATAGTAAATACGATTTTAACGATGAAGATCAGAAAAAACTTGCTGAGTTTTATCATGATATGGATGAAATAGGCATTAATGTTATGCTAAGCAACTCTGACCCGACTAACACAAATGAAAATGATTTATTTTTTGATGACTTATTTAAAAAGTTCGGGAAAGTAGATGAACAAACAGGCAAAGTGAAAGTGCCCCGCGTACAAGCCTCCCGTAATATTAATTCAAAAGGGGCTGGCCGGGGTAAAATTAATGAAATTTTAGTTACAAACTATGATATAAAGGAAGAATGCGGTAGCTAATGTGTTACCGCATTTTTTAAGGAGGGACAGATGGACTTAATTACTACAAATATAAGTAAAAAACATAAGTTTGCTGTAACAGATTATTACGAACTGCTACATGGCGACTCCTCAAAATTACTTAAGAAGATACCAGAAGGATCTGTCGACATGATTTTCGCTGATCCCCCCTACTTCTTATCAAATGGAGGTATTTCATGTAGCAGCGGAAAGATGGTTAGCGTAAATAAGGCAAAATGGGATGAAAGCAAAAGTCTTAAAGAAAAACATAAATTTAACATACAATGGTTAAAAGAATGTAAACGGATTTTAAAAAAAGATGGAACAGTTTGGATTTCCGGAACTTTCCATAATATTTACTCTATTGGAATGGCCCTTGAAGAATTGGAATTTCGTATTTTAAATAATATTAGTTGGTATAAACCAAACGCATCACCAAACTTGAGCTGCCGCTTTTACACCCATTCTACTGAAACAATCATTTGGGCGAGCAAATCAAAAAAAGCTAAACATACGTTTAACTATCAAATTATAAAAGAGCGAAATGGAAATAAACAAAAACGTGATGTTTGGGAGATTCCAGTAACCCCCAAATCTGAAAAAGCACATGGCAAACACCCTACACAAAAACCCTTTAAACTGCTAGAAGAAATTGTCCTTGCATCTACTAATGAAGGTGACATAATACTTGATCCATTTAACGGAAGCGGAACAACAGGAATCGCTGCTCTTACATGGAACCGCAAATACATTGGGATAGATAGTGAAGCAGATTATTTGGAACTTACGCAAAAAAGGTTTTCTGATATCCACCCTACTTTTGATATATAATTAGTTATAGATTATGCATACAAGGAGAAGCAGAAATTATGAAACCTTTACGTTTTTATAAAGATACTTTAAATTGTTATACAGATGAAGACGTTTTTTCTTTCTTAATCTCAGAGTTAAAAGAAACCATCAAAAGCTGGGACTACTTTGTAAATTGGGAAAAAGTTAAAAACAACGTAGCTTTAATTGAAGTAGAGCTGAATATATTAAATACACTAGTGGGAAAAGATAATCCCAAAAACCTATTTGTAAACCTTGTTCAACAGTATCCAACTATTTTAACTGCTTTACCAGTACTCATTGCAATGCGAGATACCAACTTAATCCTATTAAATCCTCAAGAAGAAGATATTTTTAATTTCGACACTTATACCTTTAAAAAGCGCTCGGCAATATCCTTACCAGAAGCTGAACAATATGCTGATTTCCTTGAAAAAACTGGATTTTTCAAGTTAATTCAGGACAAATCCATCAAAAGCCTTGTAGATTATGTTACGGGAGTTGAAGTAGGTCTAGATTCAAACGGAAGAAAAAACCGTTCCGGCACGAATATGGAAAACCTAACTGAATTATTTGTTAAGAAAGTATGTGATGAGTTTCAATATCCTTATATTGTACAAGCTACCGCTAATGAAATAAAAAGGCAATTCAACGAAGTAGTAACAGTAGAAAAAAACGATCGAAGATTTGATTTTGCTATAAAAACAGATAAAAAAATTATTTTAATAGAAACAAACTACTATGGCGGTGGTGGTTCCAAGTTAAAGGCTACAGCCGGCGAATATAAAGCACTGCATGATTATACGAAGCAATATAACCCTCACTGTGAATTTGTATGGATTACAGATGGAAAAGGGTGGTTAACTGCCAAAAATCCATTAAGAGAAACTTTTAATCATATAGATTATATCTTTAATCTAGAAATGCTACAAAGAGGTGCTCTTAAAGAAATGATCGCTCACAGTTAAAATCTTCTCTACTATCACTGCTGTCATATTTATTATTACAGGATTCTTTTTTGATATGACAGCTAGCGAATGGAGCGGGTATATATTATTTGTTAGCACCGCATGGTTTACTTGGAATTCTATTGGTACCGAGATAGATAGAATCAAAACAATTATTAAAAACAAACAGGCAGATGGACGCTATCAATAACTATGCAACATACTAACTTATGCCTTTTTACTACAAATTAGCGCAGGCTATAATAACAGGAGGCTATTAGCCTGCGCTTACTTTTTTATTCCTTATATAAAAGAGCAGAATTAAGCATATCCAATGGCTGCTCCCCAACTTTAAATTGAACAGTAAATCCTGAATGATTTTGGTATTCCAATAGGATTCTTGTGCAAACCCGAGTTCCCAAGTTGTTTGATGACTTAGCATTTCGAACAGTTTTTCTTGTTCGACCTTAGACAAGTATGTCGGCTTATGGGATGTAAAGTTACGTTCTAGAAGCCTGTCTAAGTCGCCTTCCGTAAACAAGCGGACATATGCAGAAACATTTTTTCGATTTAAGCGTAAACAGGAAGCAACTTCAATACCCATGCGTCCTTCCATAATCAGGAATTGTAATTCACTTATATTACCATGCCTGTTTTACTTGTTTTTCCTGTTGGATTAAGGTTTCCACTTTCCAACCAATACCCAATATCCACTTTCCACAAGTGACACACCTCTTCTACTAAAAAATTACCTAACGAAAAATTTCTGCCATATAAATTACTACAACATCTTCCCAGCAACTTCATCCAAAATCGCCGACACATTCGTAAACGTTGAATAATATACTGACTTCTCTTCTAAAATCGCAAACTCCTTTGCTTCCCACATCGCACGGTGCGAGATATAGCGAGTAAGGATAACAAGAATATCAGCTTGCTTTAAAGCATCATAAAATGAAGGATCGATTGTTCGGGCACTATGCGTAGAAATCGTGTAATCCTGTTCCTGTTGGACTTGTTTTTCTCTATATCCTCCGAGGATAAGAATATGCTTCCCTTTAAGCACCTCTTCCTTGGGAATTATCTCCTGTTCCTGTAGTCCCTCTGTTAATATAAGTTCTGGAATGTCTCATGATGTGCAGGATCCATTCTGTATTCTCCTCCCTCTCTCTATAATATTCCCAACCACTTATGCCAAATTGCCTTGTCGCTATTCAATCCCTGGCTTAGACTCATCCCACCGAATAGCAACACCCTCCATGTTCCGTCCCGTCAGCATAGTCAGCACATCAACTAACTGCCCACGAACGATTAGCTGATATAAACGAGGTTTCATCAGGTTAATGTATTGGTTTTTGCTTAAATCCTTATATTCCTTATAAGCCACTCGATCGGAGTAAGGAAAAATCTCCGGAAACATAACATTAATTTTCCTTAAATCTATTTCATCTAAATGATATGTACTCGTTCCATTCTTCTCAGGCTTTTGCTTACAAACAAATGGATCTTCTTTAATTACACTCTTCTTATACTTGAAGGAGAATATGCTTTCAGAAATAGAGCTAATATCATCTACAAGAATTATCTTCATCCATCTACCTCCTAGTCACTTACTAAAAAGCTGCTTACACATCTAGCACGTATTTGCAACTTTATGTAATAGCTCTTCAGCCTTACGTAATACGCCTATTGTCTTCTCCACGTCAAGCTTCCCTTCTTCGTCTTCCATCCGATAATTCTTCAGTACAGCAACAGTCATGTACATACCGCTTCCGAACCGTGGTTTTTCTAAGGAAAGCCCAAACCCTTTACTTCCTTCCAGCAGCCTATTGCTCCAGTCTCGTCTCAGCTTGCTTCTGTCCTCTTTTTCAGCAACCCATATTTTGAAGCATAGCTTGTCCTGCTCCAGTTGAAGATATTGTTTACAGGAATCGTTGCCTTCCCAACACCACCAAAAACCAAAAAATCCTCCTGTCTGATTTGGAACATACGCATAGTCTCCGTCAATTCCACTGCGCTTTAATTCTTCATAAAAACCTTCCCACATATGTCCTTGCCAATCCTGAAGCGGCAATGCTTTATAGTCTGCATAGCTTTTCTCTACACTTTTTAAATGCGCATAGTAATCTATAAATATTTGATCCTCAATTCCAAGCTCTGCTGCTTTTTCTAATACATCTAGGATATGCTTTCTTGTAAATGGAACATATTTTGCTTCTATTACCGGAGCATAGCCGCTTTGATTACCGATTTTATAATAGGTAGGCAGTAATTGCGTGGGGCTGTATCCTTTTTGTACTACCGCCTCATAATATCGTGATAGCTTCTTTGCAGGGTCGGACGTATATGTCTTATCCTCAATCAAAATCGCCTGCTCGTTATTAATTTCAACGAGTATATCAAGCCCTTGAAATTGTCTTGTGATTTTGAGACTTTCAATACTTGACGGGAACGGCTTGCTATGTAGGTTATATATCTTTTTAATAAATGCGGTACCTGCTGTATGAAGTTTTTCATCAATCTCTTTGTATATAGGATTAGCCCATTCGATTAACCAGCAAACAAACGCATCCTGAGATAATTCACTCGTAGCATACTGAAACAAATTTGGTCTTGTTTTCATAAACTCTTCCTACCTTATATTGGATTCACTACATAAATAGGCTGTACCTCACATCGTTCCAGGCCTGTGAGTTTTATAATAATGGGATGCCGCGGGTGCTTTTTCTTCGTTAGCGTTTCAGGACGGGTACATGTAAAAACGAATGTATCTTTCTTCTCTAGGAGACGTACGTGATGTAAAATTTCTGAGGTTATATTACGGTGGAACCATTCATCTACATTCTTCGGTGGATCGCCCCAGCCAAACACAATGTAGTCAGCCTGTTGGATGGCGGTATGAATTTGCTGCATATTATGCTTGAGTAAGAATTCATACTCTTGAGGATTACCTTGCAGCTCCTGCAGCACCTTATAAAGCTTACTTGATTCTGTTTTATAGAATGGAAATAAATTCACAATCATTACTTTTTGAACGTTTGGAATAGGGCTATTACGCATGTTTGTTTGCTGTCTAGTAAAATCTAAAAGCTTCTTCACTGTGTCATCGCAAAATACCTCATCTGCTTTACTTGGATTCATGAGGATATATAGAATTGTGCCAGTACCTTGTGGATGAATATCAATTTCTAACCAGTCTCTAAGCGTAATGTCAGCAGTAATATTTCTCCTGCTGACTGCAACGACACGAGCATAGGAAGGGTATTGCATAGTATGTTCACCTCTCGTTATAGATATAACTTAAGCATTTTTAAGAACGACTTTAAGGAACACAGAATAGTTTTTGTTTAAGAACAAACGCCCCTTCTGTCATTATAATATATAATTATTCGACTCCGATAAAAGGCACAGATATTTCTGCACCTTTTATCTTAGCTGAATCTACCAGTATCAATTACTCACAATCTCAAGAAGACGCGAACAAATTACCTTCTACTCTCTACCCAAATCCGCCGTGTAAACCTTCCCCTCATGCCTGCCTATACGATACGTAAGATGTAAGCCTCGTTCACCTCTGGGTAAGGTAAAACCCCTGCCGCCACCCATGCTCCCGCAATCCAACGGTCTGCTTCTGAAAGTTCCTTGCCCTTTTGCCGCCAACTGTTCGCTTTTTCTTTTTTCTTATTAGCTCCAAAATGAACTTGGACAATATGAGTAGTCTGTATTACACTGCTTAATGTACCAAAGAGGCTGACATTATGACACGAACAAAACATTCCAAGAAATTTAAACTTCAGGTAGTGAAAGAGGCAACGGAGACAGGCAATCAGTCCATAGTGGCCCGCCGATACAACCTCAATCCCAAAATGGTAAGCCGCTGGTGCTCTGAATATAAAAACGGCATCATGATTGCTGCATGATATTGTGCCTAGCCTTTCCTATTACAAATACATACCCTTCTGTATTAAAATGAAAGAGAACTTACATTTCATTCCAACACAAAGGAGATTACCTACATGCCAACCTATAACAAACTCGTCCGGGACAAAATCCCGGCTATCATTGAACAAGCCGGAAAAACATGCACAACAAAAACCTTAACCGACGAAGAATACATACAAGCGTTACAAACCAAAAGCCAGGAAGAACTCAACGAATACCTGAAAACAACGGATAACGAAAGCGCCCTCGAAGAACTGGCCGACCTGCTGGAAATCATCCATGCCCTCGCCCGCTATCACGGCGCTGGCATAGAAGAGGTTGAGCGCATCCGCCAAAAAAAAGCGGCAGAACGGGGCGGCTTTATGGAGAAAGTTTTTTTAATTGAGGTGCAGGACTAACATGCGGCAAATCCAGCTGTATACGAACCACCTTGGGGAAGAGCTGCTTTCACAAATGAAGAACTCTTCTACCATCTACATATTAACGTCTTTTATCATGAAATCCGGTGTCAAGCTGCTAAAGCCTGCGCTTTTGGAAGCGGCGCAGCGGCAGGCTGACATCAAAATTTGCACCGGCGATTATTTGTACATCACGCAGCCGGAAGCGCTGGAGGAGTTAATCGGCATTCACGAAAACATACAAGTAAAGCTGTTTCAAAGCGGCGGGACATCTTTCCATCCGAAGGCTTACATCTTGGAAAACCATGAATCTGGGATGCTGTTTGTCGGTTCGTCCAATCTATCGCGCTCCGCTTTGCGAAATGGGGTCGAGTGGAACCTGGGAATGCAAAAATCGGCGGAGCAAAGTACATTTGAAGAAGCAATCGAGGAGTTTTCCAAGCTGTATAACCATGAAAATACAATAATGCTTAACCATGAAACGGTAAAGTTGTATAAAGAACAATATGAACAGTACCATGAACAGCAGCCGCAGCTTGCGCAAACTTGGACGAAAGCGGAAGAGCTCGACTTGATGCTTCCCGGCAAGAAGGAAGAGCCGCCGGGGGTTATTATCGATCCGCCACGCCCATATGATATTCAGCCGCGCTTTGCCCAGGTTGACGCGCTGCGGGAGCTGGAAACCGCTATTGAGGAAGGCTTTGATAAAGCATTGGTCGTGATGGCGACGGGGCTTGGAAAAACGTACTTAGCCGCGTTTTTTGCCCGGCATTTTTCCCGGGTGCTGTTTGTTGCCCACCGCGAAGAAATTTTATATCAAGCGCAGCGGTCGTTTCAAAACGTGCATCCCAGTAAAACAACAGGAATTTATAACGGCAAGGTGAAACAGGCGGATGCTGATTTTGTTTTTGCCTCTATTTCAACATTAAATCAAAAGCGGCATCTTCAGCAATTTGGGCGCGGGCATTTTGATTTGGTCGTTATTGACGAATTTCACCACGCGGCGGCAAATTCGTATAAAAGTGTGCTCGCTTATTTCCAGCCCAAGTTTTTGCTTGGCATTACGGCGACACCGTACCGCAATGATAACCGCGATATTTTTTCATTATGCGACGGAAATGTTGCTTATAAAATTGATTTTATGGAAGCTATTCAACATAAGTGGCTTGCGCCGTTTCGTTACTATGGCGTGTATGATGACACTGATTACAGCAAAATCCGCTGGGTTGGGACGCGGTACGACCAAGATGAGCTGGCCGCGGCGCAAAACCGGCAAGAGCTATACGAAAAAACGCTGCAATCTTGGCGCGAGCATAAGCAAACACGCACGCTTGTGTTTTGTTCTTCAGTTCGGCAGGCAGAAGCGCTGAACAGATTTTTCCGGGAGAATGGGCATAACACTGTAAGCTTGCACGCTGGGACAACAAGCACTTCCCGCTCCGAAGCAATCCGGCAGCTGCAGGACGGCGAAATTGAAGCGATTTTTACTGTTGACCTTTTCAATGAAGGAGTTGACATTCCGGCGGTTGACACACTTTTGTTCGTGCGGCCGACCGAATCATTGGCCGTGTTTACCCAACAAATCGGGCGCGGCTTGCGTTTGCATGACGGAAAAGAGCATTGTGTTATCATCGATTTAATCGGCAACTACCGCAACGCCAATGTAAAAATGAGCTTGCTTGGGCTGCCTGTTTCAGCAAAGGAACTTTCCGGCCGCGAGCTGATGCTTCCTGGGCTCTGTACAGCCAACTTTGAACTTGCGGTTATCGATTTGCTGAAGGAAATGGAAAACAAGAAAATGCCGCGACGGGAGTTGTTAAAAGAAAACTATTTTACCGTAAAGCAAGATATCGGAAGAAGGCCGACATATTTGGAGACGTACCAAAACGGAACGGTCGATTATGAAATGTACCGGCAGGAATTCAAATCGTTCATCGGTTTTCTTGAGTGGGCCGGTGAATTGACTGGGGAAGAAACGGAAGCATATAAGCTGTATAAGCCGTGGCTTGAGGAAATTGAACGAACAAGCATGACACGCAGCTATAAGATGGTTGTGCTAAAGGCGATGCTGGAAAGAGGCGCGAACCGCTGGTTTTTGCCAATCACCCCTGAAGAAGCGGCGCCGGATTTCCACCGTTACTATATGGGCAAAAAATACCGCAAAGACCGCGACTTCTCAAGCGCTAACACGAAAAAGCTGTGGGAATACGACGAGAAAAGAGTAGCCCAGCTGATTGCTGGCATGCCGATGTCAAAGCTCAGCCATAAATCAGGCGGCTTGATTTCGTTTGAAAACAACGTACTGGCGCTGCATGTTGATATTTTGCCAGAGCACCGCGAACTGCTGTGGCGCTGGACAAAAGAAATTTGTGAATATCGCCTTCATTATTACTTCTTTTATCGGGGGATTGCGCTGCATTAGAGTTGGCTGGATTATTGCTGAAATTGGCCGGATTATTGCTGAAATCGGCCGGATTATCATCGGAATTGGCTGGATTCTGCTGTAATGTTTACGCAGATAGCATGAATAAAACAAGCAGCCGTATTAAAATGGCTGCTTGTTCATATTGCTATTTACACTGCTTCCTCCCAATCCTTGCAAACATCCACCCATTCCTTCGCAAACGAATATTCGAATAGCTCATCGATAGCCAGTTCTATAGCGGAATTCGTGCTTCCGCAAGCCGGGAAAACCGTCTCAAACCGTTTCATGGATACATCCAGGTAGACGTCCAGGCCACTTTTCAACCCGAACGGGCACACCCCGCCTATAACGTGGCCGGTTTGCTCGAGCACTTCATCCGGAGGAAGCATGCGCGCTTTGCATCCAAACGTATGGCGAAATTTCTTGTTATCGATTTTTGCATCGCCAGCGGCAACAATTAAGATAGCTTTTTCGTTCTCCCCTCTAAACGACAATGTCTTCGCAATCCGCGCGGGAATGACGCCGAGCGTGTCAGCTGCTTGCTCTACTGTAGCGCTCGATGTTTCAAACTCCATTACATCGCCTTCGCGGCCCCATTTTTTAAAGTGAACTTTCACACTTTCAATTCCCATCTGATTCATTCCTTTTCAATTGGTATTATAAAGAATAATACCATATAGAATAACAACCTCTGAATCTTTCTCTCCAAGCAGCTTTTCCTTTTATATGTAAGGGGACAGAAGCGGGCAAGCCTTATTTCTGTCACATGCGATAGAAAAATAAAGAAAGAGCGCGCCCTATCCAAAATCATACGCCATATATTCAGACTATTCTTCCGGCTTATCGGTGTTGCTTTCATAGATTCTTGAGCTGATTCCCCAAGGATGGTATCCATTTCCTATATAAGAAAATCCATATTTTTCATAGTAGCCAACATGGCCAGTGCAAAGATAAACTTTATTGAACCCTGCTTTTTTGGCATCAGCTTTAATATGCAAGAGGAGTGTTTCACCCAAAGCCCTGCCGCGGTAGCTTTCTTCAATGTAAAGGGCACATATCCAGGGATATAAATCCATACGGCTATTGAACTACCCACCACTTAGCTTCGCTTGAAGTGGGGGATTCTTCCTGCGAACACCAAGCTATCGCTTAGTTATGTTAGCAGGCTCTACGGACGGTTCCCGCCCTGAAAATTGCAAATGTGTACGTTGGACTCACACGCC
>JBHGUR010000048.1:0-4374 GCA_048976805.1 Ectobacillus sp.
AACATATGTTCATTATACCAAGATATGGGATATGAGACAATGGGTAGGCTGTCGCCTACCGAAATTCATCTCCCCCTTATCGTTGGGCTACGCCCTTCACACGATTGAAGAGGGAGACTTCTTTCGGAATATGTTAAAAAATTCTTTCAGCAATTCCAAATGCTGTTTTTGCACTACTTCATTGGCTTTGATAACAGAATCGTTAATGGAACTAAACAAATCATGAAAATTGATTTTATTTGGCATGATTCATTACCTCGCATAATGAAAGAATGGTCTTCAATTATATAATTCGGCCTAATCCGCGTTCAACCTTGTGTATATTTTGTTAACCTTCACTAAGCAGGCGCACGAAATAAGCCGCTGTCTAATGACAGCGGCTTATTTCCCATTTTCTGTATGCAAAGTTTTTCTATATTACGTACCGCAAAAGGTTCGGTAAGGACGAAGCGATGGCGCAGGCGGTGCAGCGTAATCATCCTGCTCCGGCGAGTGCGCGTAAGGGCTTGAAAGAACATGAAGAAGCCGCTCCATCACACTGTAATCCCCTTTCGCCGCAGCTTCCAGCGCCTCCTCTACCCGGTGGTTGCGGGGAATGACCGCAGGGTTGCTGCTTCTCATCAGCTGCTGCGAGGATTCTTTTGATTCCTGCTGCCTGCTTATTCTTGCCTGCCAGCGCTCATGCCACTGCGCAAATTCCGGCGCACGAAACAAATCCATCCCCTCCAGCTTATGAAACGTTAAAGCACGGAACGTATTCGTATAATCCGCGCGGTATGTTTGCATCATGCCAAGAAGGTCTTCAACCAGCGATTCATCCCCTTCCTCCTCATGAAATATTCCCAGCTTTGCTCTCATTCCTGTAAGCCAATTTTTGCGATACAGCTCAATAAATCCCGAAACTTCTTTTTGGGCCAGCTTGACTGCCTGCTCCTCATCGTCATGCAAAAGCGGCAATAAGCTCTCTGCAAACCGCGCGAGATTCCATCCGCCAATAAGCGGCTGATTGCCATAGGCGTAGCGGCCTTGGGTGTCAATAGAACTAAATACCGTTGCCGGGTCATACGCATCCATAAAAGCACAAGGGCCATAATCAATCGTTTCTCCGCTAATCGCCATATTATCGGTATTCATGACCCCGTGAATAAAACCAACGAGTTGCCACTTGGCAATCAATGCCGCTTGGCGCTTAACCATTTCCCGAAGCAGGGAAAGATACGGATTTTCACCATCTCCATCATTAGGAAAATGGCGCTGGATTGTATAATCAGCTAAAATCCGCAGCTCCTCTGCTGTACCCCATGCTGCGGCGTATTGAAACGTACCGACGCGCAAATGGCTTGCCGCCACACGGGTTAAAACAGCACCGGGCAGTTCGGTTTCACGGATAACCGCTTCGCCTGTTTCCACCACTGCCAAGCTGCGGGTGGTAGGGATGCCAAGCGCGTGCATCGCTTCGCTGATAATGTATTCGCGCAGCATCGGCCCAAGCGCCGCCCGGCCGTCGCCGCGGCGGGAATACGGCGTTGGTCCCGATCCTTTAAGTTGAATGTCAAACCGTTCTCCTGAAGGGGCAATCTGTTCGCCGATCAACAAAGCCCGGCCGTCCCCCAGCTTCGTAAAATGCCCGAATTGATGGCCCGCATACGCCTGGGCAAGCGGCGCGGCGCCTTCAGGAACCCGATTGCCGGCAAGCACTGCTGCGCCGTCTTCGGTTTGTAGCGCTCGGCTGTTCAATCCCAACGATGCTGCCAATGAATGATTTAAAATTACTAATTCCGGCGAGTGTACAGGGGTTGGGTTAATGCTTGAAAAAAATGTTTTTGGCAGGCGGGCATAGCTGTTGTCGAAGTTCCAGCCTGCTTCGATTGTTTCTTTTCCCTTTGTCATGATAGCTCCTTTTTTAATTTTTGGCTCTGTTAAAGACCCATGTTGATTTTTATATAACGTGCGGCTGCGCAGAAATGGCAGCCTGCACTCATGTTCTCCCTCTTGTTTTCCTTTGGGCGAAAATTGAGCCTTGACCGTTACTAACACACGGTTGGGAACACTCTTCCTCTCTAAAAAAGATCTATAACGCAGCCAATTTTTTATATAATCTTTCTTACAATACATACAAGGCAATCCCTCTTAAATTTATCTTCCCATTAAATTTACAATTAAACCTGCATTCATGTAAAAAAACTAAATGCTGTTCGAAAATGCCAAGTTCCATCCTTTACACTTAAAGTCTAGTTCTCAACCAAAAACTACTTCTCCCCGCGCGCTTCCTTTATTTGATTCGTATCAACAACGAACGTATTCCCTTGGGAGGATTCCATGACATGAATGAATCTTAATTTCATCAATTCCGGATTTTTCTCCATCATTTTGGCTGCATTTGCCAAACTTCTCAGTGTGGCTATTTCTCCTCTTGCTTTTTCAAGTGAAGCAAGTGCTTCTTTTTTTGCTTTTAGCGCTTCGGCAAAAACCTTTTTCAATTCAGCCGATACCATAATATCTTTTACATCGGCCGATTGAATCACAAGTCCTGCTAAAGATCCATCCTCTAACATCAATTCCCTAAATCTATTATTTATTAATTTGCGGTTGCTTAAAACCTCATCTATTTGCAAGGATGAAACCACTTCCCTTATTTTAAGCTGCGCTGCCATATACAAATAATTATGAAAATTTTCATGATGGGAAAGCAATGTTTGTGGATCAACAATCTGGTACCGAACTGCTAAGCTCACTTTTACGCTTATATTATCTGCACTTAGTAATTCCTGTCCGTTTAATAGCAAAATCGTAGATCTCATATCGAACACTTCTAAACGAACGGCTGAGTTTAAATAGGTGTATTTTCCCGGCCCAACTAGTCCGCTGAATTTCCCCTTATGAAACTTGACTCCCCGTTCATACTCGTGAATTGTATAAGTGCTAAATAGTTTGTTCCAAATTGCCCATAATACCCAAATCCCCCCGGCACTCAAGAGAAATACAGTCACTATCATCATCATTTTTTCTAACATTCTATGTAACTCCTTTAGGCTATATGTTGTGGATTCACACACAGGCAGGAATGGCAATGGAGGTCTTACCTGCAGGATTGCCAAACCCCATATACTGTGTGTGAATTCAGATTTAGGGACTCGAACCCCGCAAGCTAGTACCAAAAAGGTAACTCTAGCGCCAACCGAGAACAGCGCCGATACGCTACAGCATTTAAAGATTTTAAATGTTGGCTTAGCACTGCTCACCCAATATTCTATCAGAGTTTGAAGCAAAAAAATATCTAATATCACATTGAATACTTGTTTTTTATGTACAAATGAGCGTGCCGCAAAACTATAATAAAAATCCGATATTATATGTTAAAAAGCATCGTCTGAACATAAAAATGGCACCGATGATACCCAAGCATGCATTCTCTGTCCCCTATCCTTCAATAAATGAAACAGACCTCGATTTCATTATGCAGTTGGGAAATTTCTATTCAGGAAGTCAGCGGGAAATTAGAAAGGACGACAATGTATATTAATCCTCTAAACGAGGTTTTTGATTTGGCTGTTTGTAAGCCCGAAATAGAAAATAAGCGCACCTTCACGGTACGCATGACAAATAGCCGTATATCACTGATTTTTTTATGAGATATACGGCTATTTTCCACATGCTGCCTGGATTTGTTTTGGCCAAGGCATATATTGATGCCAATTAGCCCCAAAATGAACTTGGACAATATGAGTAGTCTGTATTATACTGCTTAATGTACCAAGGAGGCTGACATTATGACACGAACAAAACATTCCAAAGAATTTAAACTTCAGGTAGTAAAAGAGGCAACGGAGACAGGCAATCAGTCCATAGTGGCCCGCCGATACAACCTCAATCCCAAAATGGTAAGCCGCTGGTGCTCTGAATATAAAAACGGAAAATTGGGGGATGTAGACGTTGCCGTTTTGCCGGATTTTGATACAAAAGAGCGGGTTACCCCCCCGAAATTGGACACTTTCTAACTGAAATCCCACCTAATCGGCGCTCATTGTAAACACTAATGAACATGCTGACAGCTTTATATGCCTCACGGTAGCTGTCGAAGACGTGCCGTCTCATGCATTCTTCCTCCAGGATGCTGTGAAACGCCTCAATATGGGCGTTCATGTTTGGCGTACGAGGTGGAATCCGCTCATGCTCGATTCCGAACGTCTGGCAGGCTTCCTCGAAGGCGTGAGACACAAACTGAGGACCGTTATCTGTCCGAATGACAGGCTTTTGTTCCTCCTCAAACTGGCATCTCTTCCACAACGCATGTTGCACCGTATGCACGGCATCCTTGGCCGTACACGATGTTCCAATGTGATACGCAACGATGGAACGGTCGTACACATCAAT
>JBHGUR010000049.1:0-5265 GCA_048976805.1 Ectobacillus sp.
AACATATGTTCATTATACCAAGATATGGGATATGAGACAATGGGTAGGCTGTCGCCTACCGAAATTCATCTCCCCCTTATCGTTGGGCTACGCCCTTCACACGATTGAAGAGGGAGACTTCTTTCGGAATATGTTAAAAAAAAGCGGGGATTGCATAATCTCCGCTTTTTTGCCGCATGCAAATTTTGAAAGCGTTAACAAAACTGTCACATAAATAGGATGAAAATTCAGAATGCAGTGCTATAATAAAAGTGTAAAGGAAATACAAAAATAAGGCATAACATCTTAGGAGACTCAACCATAAACGTGTTCGTTCCGTATATACGTGAACGAGTAAATTCCTTTCAACCAGTTATCAAAAGCAGATTCTTTCTCTTCATTTCATTTAGGAAGAAAAAGGAAAATGTCTTTCGTAATCATGTCAGCAAAGAAACAGGAAGCTTATATGGTAAGCGGAATGAATCAAAACTGACAAAAGCAATTCCAATTCATTTATTGAAGCAATTTATGAGTTAGAAGTGCATCTGCTGACACGATATGGTAAATAGCAAAAGCTACAAAAGGTTTCAAAGCGAAAGAGTCAATATTCTATTTGCACAAAGTGCAAAAGAAAAACTCTAAGCGAATGCGATCCTGCGGTATATAGTATAAGAGGCTTTGGAAATATGAAAGTTTCAAATGCAATATAACGAAGGAAGCTTGAAATTCGGATTTAGTTTTTGCGGGTAAGGAAGAACTTGATGAGTAAGCTCCATCAAACTATCCTTAGAAAAAGCCATTTCGTAATAAAGCGATAAATCATAAAGAGGCGGATATAAATGGAAAAGTTGTGGGATTACAAAAGATAAAAGGGAAAGGAAGACAAATGCTATACGTTAACAGCAGTTAACCATTAGAGTTTGAAATTCTAACTCATCAATCCTTTTTCGGTGCTATTTAAAATGGAAGTTGGTAGAATTTATGTAATTGATAACCGGCGAGGAACATTAGAATCTTTTCGCAAGATTCTTGGAAGTATGAGGAGTCCCATTTCGTTATCTGTAACGAAAAACAATTGAATATTGAATTACGGAACAACACACATCGGCTAATCCGTATGAAAGTATTTTACCAGCCCTTTGTTGATGGTTGCAAACGTGGTAAATCTTTAGGCTAATACCTAAAGGATTCCCCATTTTGCCGGTGGAGATAGATAAGCAGCGATTATCGCGCTTAATCAAAAATTCTCCTCTTGCCAAAACGATCGGCAAATCGATTGATAAATAATCGAATTGGCTGATGCAATGGTTGGGTCCCCTAAGATGTTAAGCGGTGAGGAACTCTTTAAGAGTTCCTCATTTTTTATTTTGGCTCTGTTAAAGGCTCATGTTGATTTGGATTCATTTGTTGATTGGGAACGAAAAGCGGCGCCTCCAACGGGAAAAGCGGCTCGGCCCCGCCTGCGGAAAGTGTCCGCCTGTAGTGGAAAATCAACAACCAAGTTTAACAGAGCCTTTATTTTAAGCGGCTGAGAATAAATGTTTCCCATACTTTCCACGATACTGCATTTTTAAGCAATACGGCAAACTTGACGCCTTTGCCGATCGGATAACGAAGTGTAGGATGTTTTTGTTCGGCGATTCGGGCAATTTTTTTTGCTACGTCACGAGGGTCCCCGAAGCTGCCAGCTCCTTGTTCCAAATGGGATTCAATTTTTTTCATTGTTTGATAATAAGGAGATTCGGGAAGAAGTGAAGCTTTAGCAACTTGTTTTCCTGATGACCAAATGTTCGTCTTATAGGATCCCGGTTCCACGAGAACGACATCAACCCCAAAAGGCTTTACCTCTAAACGCAGGCATTCGCTCCAGCCTTCAAGAGCATGCTTAGACGCAACATAAGGAGATAGTCCTGGAAAAGCGACTTTTCCGCTAATGCTGCTTATATTAATAATTTTTCCACTCTGCTGCTTCCGCATTATGGGAAGTGCCGCTTGCGTTACAGCAATCGCGCCAAATACATTCGTATCAAATTGCTTCTTATATTCTTCAAGGGGGATTTCCTCTACAAACCCGCCGCTTGCATAGCCCGCATTGTTTACAAGTACGTCAATGCGGCCTATTTTCCCAAGAAGCAGCTCCATTTCTTTAATAGAATCGTTGCAAGTAACATCCAGCTTATAAACTGTAATTAAATGGTCCACTCCCAGCGCTTTTGCTTCTGCCAACAATAGCTTCTGTTTTTCGATATTGCGCATCGTTGCAATAACTTGAAAACCGCACAAGGCTAATTCCAATGAGACAAGTAGTCCAAACCCGCTTGATGCGCCTGTAACAAGTGCAATCCTATCCATAACCCATCACTCTTTTCATCGGCTATTATCATTCTATTATACATAATAGGATGCCATAAAGGGCATAAAGATTAGTGTTTCTTTATGCCTATATTTATATTTGTATAGGTTATATTATGTGTGATAATAAACGCTCCTTTTACGGTAACATGTATTGCATATGCCATATGAATAGTCCGGTGGTAGGGGCTTATTGCATATTTTGCATGTCTTTGTATGGGAGCGAAGGTTATGCTTTAAATAGGATTGAATTTCCTGCGTAATCATTTGTCTTTCCCTTTCCCAAATATAGGCTTCCCGCCCAAGGTTTAGGGAGTATAAAAATAATAAATGTAAACCAATTTTTTTATAATTTTGCTCCAGTTGCTCCAAGCGCTTGCCAAATAGTTCCGGTTCCGGAAGGTCCGCTTGCTTTACAATCGCCAGCAGCGTTTTTTTCCATTGCTTGCGCAAATCTTTCTCATAATATGAAAACGGCATGGAAATATAACGATATATATCGGGAAGTGCTAGCTTTTTTACGATTGCTGTATGCCGAATTTCTTCATATAATTCTTTCTCCTTCAGTAACACTATAAATTTCTCCTGTTGTTGTGCTTTCGTTGACGGAGCCTCTTCCCCAAAAACTTGTTGAATCGCTATGCTTCGTTCTTCTTTTGAAAAAAACTGCAATGTTGCATGTTTCCAAATACCGTTCCATATCCTATCAATTGGTTTCTTATAATTTGAAACATATTCTTTATTTGTATATAGTTCGTTACCTGTTTCGAGTTGACGCAATGCAAGTTGAACGAAATGCTGTTTCAGCTGTTTCTTTGCTTGCTGCTCCCATTTTGGATAGAGACTTTTCACTTTTTCTTCTATATCAACGGTTCGTTTCATTATATTCTCCTTTCCTTTATATGCAGAACATACCGCCTGCTACCATTATGCTCAAGTCACTATCATATGTCACATCGATATAATCTCTTTTTATTGAATGAAAAAAGCGAAAAAATAAGGTGGGAAATTTATTAATATATGAAAATGTTATATAATATTTTTACCTTTAACTCTTTTCTTATTATTCGTACATCAATTTAATATTTTCAATATATATTCATTGTTAACTGTGTGCATAAGTGAACGAAATGAGGGGGACATGAGAAAGAATGCTACATTACCGAACTTACATTATTGACCATGCAAGTCCTTGGGTTACATTTATACATGGAGCTGGCGGAAGTTCCGCGATTTGGTATAAGCAATTAAAGGAATTTAAAAAACATTTTAATGTTTTGCTTATCGACTTGAGAGGACATGGGAAATCACAGAAAGTACCATGGAAAAAAGGAGACACATTTCATCAAGTTGCTGAAGATGTGATGCATGTGCTAGATCATTTAAACATTAAGGCTACACATTTTATAGGAATTTCATTGGGGACTATTGTGATTCAAACGATAGCAGGGAAATATCCGCAGCGCGTCCGCTCTATGATACTGGGCGGAGCAGTCATTAAGTTGGACATTCGAACAGACTTTTTGTTATCGGTCGGAAACTTAGGAAAGTACATTATGCCGTATATGTGGTTGTACAAGCTATTTGCCTGGATTATTATGCCGCGCTCCAACCATGCGGAATCCCGAAATGCTTTCGTAGCGCAGGCCGCGAAAATGTGCCAAAAAGAATTTATTCGTTGGTTTTCGTTAACAAAGGCGTTAAAGCCATTTCTAAAAAAATTGCAAACCCAGTTTTATAATATTCCTACGCTTTTTTTAATGGGGGAGGAAGACTATTTATTTTTAAGCTCTGTTCAACAATTAATTCGGCGGAAGCAGGAGAAAAATTTGAATTTAGTATGCTTAAAGGATGCTGGACATGTTTGCAATATTGATCAGCCGGAAGCATTTAATCGGGCATCCATTGATTTTATCCATAAATCCCATAAACTAAAAGCAGCCTTATAGGTTTACGTAAAGCGGAGCGGAGCAGCTCTGCTTTTTTGAATGGCTCTGTTAAACTTGGTTGTTGATTTTCCACTACAGGCGGACACTTTCCGCGGGCGGGGCCGAGCCGCTTTTCCCGTTGGAGGCGCCGCCTTTTGTTCCCAATCAACATTAGTCTTTAACAGAGCCTTTTTAATAGAAGTTATGAAACAAGTTTACCCCTGCATACAATTAGCTGAACGGGCTAAGAGCGGTAGATTATGTATAAAGGGAGAGATGCGAGTGATTAGTGAACAAACCGAAAAGCTCGTTAATAATTTGATTCAAGTAGAGCATGTTTCTACAACTTTATATTTGGCGATGGCCTATTATATGGAAAAGTTGAACCTAAAAGGAATGGCAATGTGGCTGCGGCTGCAGTCCGAAGAAGAGCGCGAGCATATGTTGACTCTTATGAATTATTTGGTTGACCGGGGCGGAACAGTTGAGCTGCAAGCTTTGCCGATGCAGCCAAGCGAATATGGAACAGCGCTTGAAACATTTCAAAAGGTGCTAGAGCACGAACAGTTTGTGACGAATGCATATCGCCAGGCGTACAATTACGTTGTGCAAGCAGGAGATCCGCAAACGGGAGTAATCATACAGGACTTTTTGAGGGAACAAGTCGATGAGGAGGCGCAGGCACGAACTATTGTGGATCGTTTAAAATTAACCCAAAGTAATCCAGTTGCAATTTTATTGCTAGATCAAGAACTGGGACAGCGAAAAAATGAAACAGGTGAAGGTAAACCGGGAACAGCCGGTGGAGGGCCGCCGGCTGCAGGATAAACGCTTTACTGGCAGAGGAAGATTATTCTTCTGCTTTTGTTGTGCGCCCGGCATGGGTGCAGTCTCTAGGGTGAAAGTCCCGAACCGTGAAGGCAGTAGTAGCGGCTAGCTTAACGCAAGGGTGTCCGTGGTGACGCGGAATCTGAAGGAAGCGAGCGGCAAATCTCTGGTCCGAGGA
>JBHGUR010000050.1:0-22867 GCA_048976805.1 Ectobacillus sp.
GAGCGTGTGAGTCCAACGTACACATTTGCAGTTTTCAGGGCGGGAACCGTCCGTAGAGCCTGCTAACATAACTAAGCGATAGCTTGGTGTTCGCAGGAAGAATCCCCCACTTCAAGCGAAGCTAAGTGGTGGGTAGTTCAAGAAAAACCTCTATGTATAACAATTATAGGTTTCTTCGTGGGTACGCGGCCAGTCTTTGCATAAAGGCGGTCAACCCCTTTCCTGCCTCGCGCCAAGGCAAATCGGAGAAGAAAGCCGCTGCAAATTTAGTTCTGCTGTATCAAGAATGGGCAGTGAAGATGAAGGTTTGACGTGGTTTCCTATTTTAAGAATAAAATATAAGGGGCAGCTATACAGGCTCGCTGATCAGCGGGCTTTCTTTATGCATTATAGCCATAATGCGAGGCAGTAAATGAATATATACAGCAAATTTCCTTATTCAAATTCCGTAACGTATGCCATATGCTCTTCTGCAGCCTCGTCTAATATTTCATTCTTTTTGATGAACTGAAAAGCTCTTATCGCCCTTCTCCCCTTTCTGTCCTCAAACGCCGAGCGCAGCTGCGCCGTCCGGTATAGCTGGTTATCAAACGAGCTTTTGGAAATCTCCAGCCTAGCGGTACGTCCATTTATAAACTGAATTAAAAGCGTATCCTGCGGAAGGGGCTTGGCGCTCGCAACATGGGAGTGCGCAATCCACGCGCATTCTTTGCGGGTATACGATAACGTTGAGAAAAAATAAAGGTTTTCGGAAGGGCTGATACAGATTGGCGCTTTGTGTGTAACCCCAATTAGCTCGCGCGTCCCTTCTTTCCTTCCTAAAAAACTGGAACCGTAATAACGACAGCTATGCTCAATAATCTCAAGCGGCTTCTTAAAAACTAGAAACTCATCCTCCTCTTCCATGACTCTGGCAATAATGCGCTTATCCCTTGTGACGAGGGGAAGGATTGCTACCGTCTTACGGCTTACCGTATATTCATGTAAATATTTTTCCAATTTTGTTTCCATCATTTTTCCCCCTAGCTCAAATGAAATTTTTCCCAAAATCGCTTTACGGGACTAAGTATATCATCATCCAAACTATTTCGACTGTTTTTTTCAAATTTTTTACATTTTTATAACAAAATATGGGAATTTTACACTTTTCCTTTAAAATATTTATTTTCTAGGCTCTGTTAAACTTGATTGTTGATTTTCCACTACAGGCGGACGCTTTCCGCGGGCGGGGCCGAGCCGCTTTTCCCGCTGGAGTCGCTTTTCGTTCCAAATCAACATTAGCCTTTAACAGAGCCATTTTCTAAAACATATACATTCATTTCCTATTTGGCACATAAAAAAGCCCTTTCTATTAGAAAGGACTTTTCTTGTTTTACTTTGTAAACTGCTCTTCTTCTGTAGAGCCTTTTAGCGCAGTTGTAGAAGAAGTGCCGCCTGTAATAACCTGCGCCACTTGGTCAAAGTAGCCAGTTCCTACTTCACGCTGATGGCGAGTTGCAGAATAGCCATACTCTTCAGCGGCGAATTCAGCCTGCTGCAATTCGGAATAAGCAGCCATGCCGCGCTCTTTGTAGCCGCGTGCCAATTCAAACATGCTGTAGTTTAAGGAGTGGAAGCCAGCAAGTGTTACGAATTGGAACTTATAGCCGTACTTGGCGATTTCTTTTTGGAAGTTCGCGATTGTTTCATCATCTAGCTTTTTCTTCCAGTTGAAAGAAGGAGAGCAGTTGTACGCCAATAGTTTTCCAGGGAACTTCTCGTGAATTGCCTCAGCGAAGCGCTTCGCATCCTCTAAATTCGGCTCGGAAGTTTCACACCAAATTAGATCTGCGTATGGAGCGTATGCAAGTCCCCGAGCGATCGCTTGGTCAAGGCCCGCACGTGTACGGAAGAAGCCTTCAGGCGTTCTTTCGCCTGTAATAAACGGCTGGTCGATTGGATCGATATCGCTTGTAATTAAGTCTGCCGCATCGGCATCTGTTCTAGCGATAATAACAGTCGGAACACCCATCACATCAGCTGCAAGGCGTGCAGAAATCAAGTTGCGTACCGCAGTTTGTGTAGGCAGCAATACTTTTCCGCCTAAATGGCCGCATTTTTTCTCGGAGGAAAGCTGGTCTTCAAAGTGGACGCCCGCAGCCCCTGCTTCAATCATCCCCTTCATTAATTCAAATACATTTAATTGTCCGCCAAAGCCGGCTTCTGCGTCTGCCACAATCGGAACGAAATAGTCGATGTTGCCGCTTCCTTCCATATGTTGAATTTGGTCAGCACGCTGAAGTGTCTGGTTAATGCGCTTTACAACAGCCGGAACGCTGTTTGCCGGATACAAGCTTTGGTCCGGATACATTTGGCCTGCAAGGTTCGCATCAGCCGCTACTTGCCAACCGCTTAAGTAAATTGCCTTTAAGCCGGCCTTTACTTGCTGCATCGCCTGGTTTCCGGTTAATGCTCCCAATGCATTGATGTAATCTTCTGTATGAAGCTCTTTCCATAGCTTTTCAGCGCCGCGGCGTGCCAATGTATACTCGATATCAATAGAACCGCGCAGCCGGATTACATCTTCGGCAGAATACGGGCGCGTAATCCCTTTCCAGCGCTCATCTAACTCCCAGCTTTCTTGTAATTGTTGGATTCTGTCGTTTGTCATTCTCATACATCCCCTTTACTAGTTTTAAAGTTTCATATTGTTGGAACCACCGGCGCTGCTTGCGCAAAACAGCCGGCGGTACTTTATAAAATATACAGCTAGGCTGTCATTACAAAATTTCATAAGCAGGAAGAGTCAAGAAATCTGCGAATTCATCGTCGCGCACAAGCTTGGCGAACAGTTCAGCAGCCTCTTCAAAGCGGCTGTTTTTATAATACTCTGCTCCAACCTCTTGTTTGATTTTTTGCATCTCTTCTTCTTGCAATTGCTCGACAAGCTCAAGCGTTATCTTTGTGCCGTCTTCAAACTTGCCCTGCGGATGACGGACCCATTGCCACACTTGGGCACGGGAAATTTCCGCTGTCGCGGCATCCTCCATTAAATTATGGATCGGCGCTGCCCCTCTTCCGCTTAACCAAGACTCGATATATTGAATGCCGACATTAATGTTGGTGCGCAAGCCCTGTTCTGTAATCGTTCCCTTAGGAACCTCCAACAAATCAGCCTCTGTTACCGCTACATCCTCCCGCTTTACGTGGATTTGGTTTGGCGTTTTCATAATGCGGTCGAACACTTCCAGCGCGACCGGCACAAGCCCCGGGTGGGCAACCCATGTCCCGTCATGTCCCTCATTCACTTCGCGCTCTTTATCGGCGCGCACCTTGTGAAATGCTTCTTCATTGGCCTCTGGGTCGTTTTTAATTGGAATTTGCGCTGCCATGCCTCCCATTGCCGGCGCGTTGCGGCGGTGGCACGTTTGGATTACCTTCAGGCAATACGCTTTCATAAACGGCACCGTCATTGTTACCTGTGCGCGGTCCGGGATTAAAAACTCCGGAAGTTCGCGGAACGTTTTCAAAAAGCTAAAAATATAGTCCCAGCGCCCGCAGTTTAAGCCAGCAGAATGTTCACGCAGCTCATACAAAATCTCATCCATTTCAAATGCGGCATGAATTGTTTCCAGTAAAACGGTGGCCTTGATTGTCCCCTGTGGAATGCCGATATAATCTTGCGCATATACAAACACATCGTTCCACAGCCTAGCTTCTAGATGGCTTTGCAGCTTTGGCAAGTAGAAATACGGCCCGCTTCCTTTAGCAATCAAGTTTTTGGCGTTATGGAAAAAATAGAGGCCGAAGTCGAACAAGCCGCCGGATATTTCTGTTCCGTCTACAAGCACGTGCTTTTCATTTAAGTGCCAGCCGCGCGGCCTTACAAGCAAGACAGCTGTTTTTTCATTCAGCTTATATTGCTTGCCGTTTGGATTAGTATAGGAAATCGTCCCATTGACGGCATCGCGCAAATTAATTTGTCCGTCAACATTGTTCTCCCATGTCGGGGAGTTCGCATCTTCAAAGTCGGCCATAAACACCTTCGCGCCGGAATTTAAAGCGTTGATTACCATCTTACGGTCAACCGGCCCTGTAATTTCCACGCGCCGGTCCTGCAAATCGGCTGGTAGCGGGGCGATTGTCCAATCGCTGTTGCGAATATGCTCTGTTTCTTTCAAAAATTTCGGAAGCTCTCCTTTATTAATGCGCTCCTGCTTTTCCCGCCGCAGCGCAAGCAGCTCTTTGCGGCGCGCGTCAAACTTCTCATGCAAGGATTTCACAAACTTCATCGCCTCAGGCGTCAAAATTTCGGAATACTGGGGTTTTATACTGCCAATTATCGTTACACCGGATGTTTGTGTCGGCATGTGAGCAACTCCTTTACTTTAAACTGTTTTATAACACACTTATTTCTCATGGTTATATTATATAACAAATTTTCTGAAAAGGAAGATGTTTTTAGAATTTTTCAATAAATTAATTGCGTGAAAATGGGTTACCAAGAATTATATGCCTACCCCAGTGTCCGGCTCTTGTTGTATGCAAAATTGGCTTTTTGAGCATGTCCAATGCACAAACGCTATATTATATGCAACTCCTATGACAAATAGAACTAAAAAAGCCCATGTCAAAAGACATGAGCTATATATCATATT
Organism: Ectobacillus sp.; assembly: GCA_048976805.1. Classification (GTDB taxonomy): domain Bacteria; phylum Bacillota; class Bacilli; order Bacillales; family Bacillaceae_G; genus Ectobacillus. Next base: position 4,638 of record JBHGUR010000050.1, read on the forward strand.
CATATAAAGGTTCACATAATCAATGTTTTCGGTAGTTATTTATCTTTTGGCTCTGTTAAACTTGATTGTTGATTTTCCACTACAGGCGGACGCTTTCCGCGGGCGGGGCCGAGCCGCTTTTCGTTCCCAATCAACAAATGAGTCCAAATCAACATTAGCCTTTAACAGAGCCTATCTTTTTATCTGATCCTGATTCATTCTTATGTACGATAGAGGAATTTCCATGATTCCCCCTCCATCTTCTTCACACCCGCCATGCAACACTTCAAACGTGATACTTTTTTCTGCAATCTTAACTACACGGACTAGTATGCTTTCAAATGTTAAAGTTTCCCCTAGTTTAAATTCCATATGCTTTTCACCTTTTCACTTGTTCTTAATTAATATAAGTCACGATCAAAATGATTTATTCTTTTCATCTTGCTTCATTTTAACTATAATGGAACCGGCAATCGCACTGAAAATTTCGCCAATTAATGATAGTATCGCTCCCACAGCCGCCACTCCTTTTCCCTCATCATACCATTTTAAAATTATGTACGGCTAAAGATACAGGAATACTGAAAAACCGCGAAGGCGAATTCCCTTCGCGGCTCTCTCCCTGCTTATTTTTTCTCATATTCCTCCAAATAGTTAATCCGCTCCAAAATGGTCGGGTGCGTGTATAAGAAAAACTTCACCAGCGCCGGCGGATTCACTTGGCTCAAGCTCGTTTTCGACAGGTTTTGAAACGTAGCAACAGCCGCTTCATTATCCTTTGTCATCTCCATCGCATAATTGTCTGCTGCCCGCTCCTCGATGCGCGATACATAATTTGTCGCCGGGCTGATTGCAAATGACAAAACTGATGAAACGAGGAAAAACAACGGCAGGACGGAAAAACTGGCAATGCTTTGAATGCGCAAAACATTTCCCCATCTCTTAATCGCTACATTTAGAACGCGGCTAATGATATATAATCCGATAAGGGAAAGCAGAATATAAGCCCCCACTCCCCAGTAAATATGCTTCATTACATAGTGCGCCATCTCATGCGCCATAATAAATAAAATTTCATTTTCGCTCAATTTATTAAACGTCGTATCCCAGAGCACAATCCGGGAGTTAGATCCAATTCCGGTTACATACGCGTTTAACGCATTCGTTTTTTCCGACATGTTCACTTCATATACATGCTCCGCCGGAATATCCGCTTTATCGGCAAGGGCTAAGATTTTTTGTTCGAGCTGCTTGTTTTGCAACGGAGTAAAATCGTTATATAACGGATCGATAAAAACGGGTTGAATGAAGGTTAAAAAAATCGTAAACGGCACTGATAAAGCCCAGGCATACAGCCACCATCTTTTCTCATTCCGCTTCATAAGCCAAAGCAAAACAGGCGCGATAATCAACATAATCGCAAAGTTAACCCAAAAGTCAATCACTTGATCCTTAATCCAGCCGGAAGCCGTTTGCGTAGAAATTTCGTACGCTTTTGAAACTTGGTAGCTAATCCATTCAAACGGAAGAGCAAAAGCTGTCGTTAGCAGCGACAAATAAAATAAATAAATTCCAATTTGTCCAAAACGCATATTTGTCGTTTCTTTCGCCCATTTTTCAAAACGGCTTGATACCCCAAGCACAAGAACGAACAACAGCACGATCCATTCAAACGGTGTGGACAAAAAATACAATAAATATTTAATGCGGGAAAAGTCCTGGCTCAACGCGAGTTCCCGCGCGTTCATAAAAGTATTCGGGTCAGCGCTTGATCCTTTATACGGAGCCGGAATGGCAGCGTTAGTTCCGTAAAACAAATACCAATAAATAAACAACCCAAAACAAATATACAATAAAAGCGACCAGCCAATCGTCTTACGCATACGCTCTCCCCCTTCTTGTTGTCCAAACTGCCGCACTTATTACTATTTTAGTTTTTGTCCATAAAATTAGAACAAACAATATTTGAATGTTCACGCAATATTCAATTCCCCAAGCTCTTTAGAATTATCACCTCCTGTATGATAGAAACGGGAGGGAGATACGGTATGAAAAAATGGTATATCATCTTTGTTTTGCTATTGGCGGCAGCCATCGCAGGCGGCATTTTTTATTTTACAGAATACCGCAAAATGGCGATGGAGCTTCCAAAGGGCATTGTGATGAAGGATATTAGCGGAGAGGAAGTTTCATTTGACGCACTGCCAAAAAAATTGAAGCTTGTTGAATTTATGTATACGAACTGCCCGGATATTTGTCCGGTCACCACTTATAAAATGAAGCATTTGCGTGACGAATTCGTAAAGAGAAACGAATTTGGCACGCAAATACAATTTATTACGATTACGATTGACCCGCAGCGCGACACACAGGAAAAGCTTGAAGCGTACGCCAAAACGTTTGAAATGAAAAAAACAGACGGCTGGTACTTGCTTAGAGGCGATGAAGAGGAAACAAAAAAATTAGCAAATTCCTTTAACTTTCTTTACCGCGACCCGGGCGGCGGCATGTACATTCATACGTCCAATACGTATCTGTTGGATAAAAACAATCGCCTCATTGAAGTATTCGGTATGGGCGAAAAAGGGTTTGACAACAAAAAAGTACTGAAAAAAATTGAAGATGCAATGTAAAGAAGCTAATCATGTGCTGATTAGCTTCTTTTCTTCCCTATTCCACCATAATCCAGCCAAGCTTTCAATTTTAATTCTGGACAGCTTTCCTTAAAGCGCGGCGCAAAATCTTTCCGGTCGTATTCTTTGGCAGCTCTTCCAAAAATTCAATAGAAGCCGGTACTTTATATTTGGCAAGATGCAATGAACAATACGTGCGCAGCTCCTCCTCACTGACTGAATCATCATTCAATACGACGTATGCCTTAACCGCTTCGCCAAACTCTTCATCCGGCATGCCAAGCACCACTGCCTCTGCTACGTTCGGATGCTTATATAGCACTTCCTCAACCTCGCGCGGATACACATTATAGCCTCCGACAATAATTAAGTCCTTTTTGCGGTCAACGATATAAAAATAGCCTTCCTCATCCATGCGTGCTAAATCGCCGGTATACAGCCAGCCGCCGCGAATGGTCGCAGCCGTATCCTCAGGCAGCTTATAATAGCCCTTCATTACATTCGGGCCGCGAACAATTAACTCTCCGACCTCGCCAATTTTTACTTCCTCTCCTAGTTCATTCACAACTTTATTTTCCACATGCCAAATACTCGTTCCAATTGAACCTGGCTTGCGCGGGCGGTCAAGCGGATTAAAGCACGTTACCGGGGACGCCTCTGACAAACCGTACCCTTCTGAAATCATGACGCCAAACTTTTTCTCGAAATTTTCTAAAAGCGCTACTGGCAAAGAGGCCCCGCCTGAAATGCAAAGTCGCAGCGTTTTCAAGTCTTCTACCTGTCCTTCTGGATACTGATATAAGAAATTATACATTGTCGGAACTCCGGCAAATACAGTCGCTTTATAGGTGCGTGTGATGCGGAACACTTCTTTTGGGCTGAATTTCGGTACGATGAGAATAGCAGCGCCATTTACAATCGCTGCGTTTAATGCTACTGTCAAACAAAAAACGTGGAACATCGGCAAAGCCGCTATCACTTTATCATTTTCCTCATATCGCAAGTACGCCGCGACATCGCTTGCATTGCTATATAAATTGCGGTGTGTTAACATCGCTCCTTTCGGCTTTCCCGTTGTGCCCGATGTATACAAAATAACAGCTGTGTCATCATCATCCAGCAGGGGCATAGAAAGCGCTTCATCCCCGGATTGGACTACACTTGTAAACGGTTTCATCTTTTCGTTGCAAGCAGCTGGCTCTTGTGAAGTCGGACATACAATAATATGTTCTACAGAAGGGAGGCTCGATGCAAGTTGATTGATAACTGGAAGAAGCAAATCTAAAGCAATAACCGCTTTTACATCCCCGTTATGCAAAATATACTGCAACTCATCCGGGGTATAAATAGGGTTGATTGGAATAACTGTCGCACCAACGCGCATCGCCCCGTATAATCCGATAATAAAATAAGGTGAATTGCCGACAATTAAAGCAACATGATCTCCCTTTTGAATGCCTAGCTTTGATAATCCGCTTGCAAATTTAGCAACTGCACTATTTAATTGTGCGTAAGTTGTTTCCTTATCCTCAAAAACATAAGCTACTTTTTCTCCCTTTTCTCTTGCCGTCTCTACTAACGAATATATGAGATTCACAGAAACAGCCTCCCCCTTTTAAAAAATATTATAAAAATTCTAAATATATTATATTGAAAGAAAATTAAAGACGCAAGCAAAATATGGATAAAGAAAATGTAAAAAAACAGCCGATTGTATAAAAACGGCTGTTTTTTTATATTTATACCTTAAAAGAATAATGATAAGAACTCTTCATTTGTTATATTAACAAAAAAATTTTGTACCCCTACATCTTAAAGCGCCGATACCAATTCTTCTTTATCAAACCTTCTGCCAACAAACCTTTCCTCGATATCCTTTACATCTCCAAGTTACTCCTTAGGCCCGTAATTCCCTTGGTGTCAATAAACAGCACTATTTCACCTCATTTTCCCAAGTATAGCCGCTGTGAGCCAGCAAAATGCGGCCATTGTATACCTTGCTTGCTTGCTGGACAAGCAACTCCGTATTTCCGGCATGAGGCAAATGGGTCAGCAGGAGTTCGCCTGCCTCCGCTTCCCGTGCAATTGTTCCGGCCTCAATGCTTGTCATGTGCCCTGCATTCGTACCATCCTGGCCTTCATACATATTGCATTCGCATATAAAAAGATCCGCTCCCTTTGTAAACGGGATAAACTCAGGCAAATAACTAGAATCAGCTGTGTACACAACTGTATCATTTCCAGCTGTAATGCGCATCGCAAAGCATGTAACAGGATGAGCTGTTTTTAGAAAGCGGATGGAAAATGGGCCAATATGAAGCTCCTCTTCTGGATTATAGACAACTCCTTTTGTATAAGGAGCGTGCGTTAAAGACCCAAATCCCTTTCCATCAAAGGCATGGCCGTATATCGGCAGCTCCGGCAATGTTATTCCATTAAAAAATGCAATCATGCGCGCATATTGAAGCACACCAATATCGGCTACATGGTCATGATGATAATGGGATACAATAACAGCATCCAATTCTTCTACCTTTATGTATTTTTGCAATTGCGACAGTACGCCGCTGCCGCAGTCAACAAGCAGGCGGAATCCGCCGTGTTCAAATAAGTAGCCTGAAGTAGCTTCACCCGCTTCTGGATAACCGCCCCAAAAGCCGACAACTGTTACTTTCATAAGCTCACTTCCTTTCGATTCGTTCACTGTTTAGTTTTCACATTGCTCCTTAACTATAATCGATTTTTTAGGCTTTTTCATTAAATTTCACTTTTGTTATAAAACAGTCGTTGACTATTTCGATTTGTATTAATACAATGTTATTAACAAACAAAACGGAGGGATTATTCATGTTACAAAATCCAATGGAATTTTTCAGAAATTTGCCAACAAAGAAATGCTGTGAGTGCGGCAAGGAAATTGAAGAGCAGCACGAAGCATATCACAATAAATGTGATGACTGCATTCATTCTGGAGAATAAGAAAAGCGCAGGGCGCCCTGCTTAGCGATGCTTGGATTTGGAGTACATCGACTGAGATAAAGGAAACACGAAGAGAGCGTCGATGTTGACTTATCGTAGGGAGATGGGCGAAGTACACTAGTCGCTAGGCGCTGGAGTTAGACACTGTTCTAGCTGCAAAAAGTTATACTTTCTTATCTTTAATAAAGGCTCTGTTAAAGGCTAATGTTGATTTTGATTGATTTGTTGATTGGGAACGAAAGGCGGCGACCCCAGCGGGAAACGCGGCTCGTCCCCGCCCGCGGAAAGCGTCCGCCTGTAGTGGAAAATCAACAATTAAGTTTAACAGTGCCTTAATAAAAAAACCCGCCAATTGGCGGGGTAGCATAAGCTCGGGTATACGGCAAACAGCCTAGCGGGCAAGCGGCTAGGCAAGCATTGCTCTATGTTTAGTTGTCGAGCCTTTTATTAAAAGCTCCAGCTGAAATTCATGTACTTCTCGTTTACAGTAATTTTTTGTCTGAATCTTTTCTATCATTAACTCAATAACTTTATTCGCCATTTTATCTACCGGCTGGCAAACAGTTGTAATCGCCGGTTCGGTTATCTCGGATAACAATTGATTATCGAAGCCGACAACGGCCAATTGTTCCGGAATGCTCCAGCTATTCCGTCTCGCTTCAGATATAATTCCTGCTGCTACTTCGTCTCCCCCGGCAAAGATAGCGGTAGGATTTTTTTTCATATTAGCGACTTTATGAAATACCTTTCTGCCATCTTCAATATCGTAGGCGTCTTCAGCGAACTCTACAAATTCAACCTGCTGTTTATACTCAGAAACAGCGCGTAAAAAACCTTGTTTGCGATGCTGCACAACCGCGCTTTGTTCGCTGCCACTGCAGAACATTAAACGCCGATGCCCTTGTTCCAGCAAGTGCTTCGTCGCTGCGTAAGCGCCTTCAATTTGGTTGAACTTTACAATCGGAATATGGGCTTCCTCTGTATATTCGTTGCATAGAACTATAGGGCCGTGCTGTAAATACGGTTCTATCAATTCCCATTTATTTTGCAGCGAACATAAAATGATGCCGTCCACTTGCTTTGTAGAAAGCAAGTGCAAATATTCCAGCTCTTTTTCCGGCATGTATCTTGTTTGGCAAATAATCAGCTTATAATTATATTCCGAAGCTGCAGTTTCGAGAGATTCTATTAATTTACTGAAAAAGGGATTTGTCACCCGAGGAACTAATACAGCAACCGTTTCCGTTTTTTGCTTGCGCAGTCTTCGCGCTGCAGAATTTGGTACAAAGCCAAGCGTGTTCATGGCAAAAAGTACTCTTTTTTTCTTCTCATCAGATACATACGGATGATTATTAATAACTCGCGATACAGTCGTACGGGATAATCCCGCCAGCTTCGCCACGTCCTCGATTGTTGACACAGTCTCTCCCCCTCATCTATGAAAGCGTTTTCTATTTTTACATTATATAGAAGTTATTCTAAAGTTTCAATGGGTTATACTATTTTTCTAACATTTCTACAAAAAAAACTCCTAAAAAATCTTTAGGAGTTTCATAGATTATTCTGCTTCAGCAAATCTTCCAAAATATCGCTTATGAATAAGGGATAACGTAGCAATTGTACCCGCTGCCATCAGTCCGATATACACAAGCAGGATACCTGCATTTTTCCACATAAAACCAAAATCCCCGCTCGAAATGACAGCTTTAAATCCTGCCACCGAATATGTCATCGGCAGCCATGCGTTAAAAACTTGCAGTGCTTTTGGGATTAACTCAAGCGGGAATGTGCCCGCACTTGTCGTTAATTGCAAAATCAAAATGATAATTGCAATAAAGCGGCCCGCATCACTAAACGCTGTTACTAAAAATTGTACAAGCGCGATAAACGTAATGCTTGTAAGTATACTAAATACGACAAAATAAAATACATTCTGCACTTCAATTTTAAGCCCAAACAATAACACGAAGTCTGCTACAATTGCTTGGATAAAACCTACCGCAAATAATACCCCGAATTTGCTGATAAACCAGCTCAACCCGCTTTTTGGGTTGCCGACAGTTTCACGCAGCGGAAATACGATAGATAACAGAAGAGCACCAACGAATAAACCAAGCGATAAGAAATATGGCGTAAAGCCTGTTCCATAGTTCGGAACCTCAGACAGCTTTTCTGTTTTCACCTTTACAGGATCGGCAAACATGCTGTATTTCTTGTCATCGCCTTTTACGTCCCCCGTTTCTTTTGCCGCATCTCCTAATTTACTTGCAAGCTCGCCGCTGCCGTCCGTAATTTTGCCCAATCCTTCTGTTACTTGTCCGGAACCGTCTGCAAGCTTAGCGGCGCCGCCTATCATTTGATTTGTGCCAGCTGCTGCTTGATTTAACCCTGCTGTAATTTGGCTAGAGCCCGCCTGCGCTTTGCCTGCCCCATCAGCCACTTGTGCCAAGCCGTTTGTTACTTGCTGCGAACCGGATACGAGCTGCCCGAATGCGCCATTGGCTTTTGCGTTTAATTGTCCTAAACCGTCAGCAAGCGCTCCGCTTCCAGCCGTTAGCTGCCCTGTGCCAGAGGCCAGCTTTTCTTGGCCTGCTTTTAGTTGGCCAAAGCCTGTGCTTAACGCGATTTGGCCGTCATAAATCTTAGCTGCACCCGCGCTAATATCTCCCGCTTTTTGCGACAGTAAAACAGCACCGGATGCTACTTGAGTCATGCCCTGTTCTACTTGTTTATTGTCTTCAATTAACTTTTGTACCGCTTGCTTCATTTGTGTTTGATACGGCTCAGGAAGAACAGCTATACTTTTGTTTAGCTCTTCAAGTCCTTGTGTAATTTGCTGCGCGCCCGCCGCCGATTGCTTCGCTCCGCCGCTTAACTCGCCCGCCTTCTCTTTCCACTGGAACGCACCGTTTTTCAACTGCTCAGCGCCGGATGTTAGCTGCGGAAGCTTGCTCTCGATTTCCGACATTCCCGCTAGAGATTCGTTCATGCCCGTTTGCAAAGCTTGCAAACCGTTGTACAGGTTTTGCGCCCCTCCTTCTAGCTTATCAACGCCTTGCCGAAACTCGCCGTTTGGATTTGCTAATACGCTTAACCCGTTTGTAAGCTGCTGGGAACCATTATACAGTTTATCCGCTCCCGCGCTTAATTCGCCGAGCTTGCCTGTCAGTTCACCAGAACCGTTATATAGCTTATTTACACCCGCAGATAAATCGCCTGTTTTTTCTTTTAACGTATTTAACCCGTCTGTTACTTGCCGAGAACCATCTTTCGCTTTTTCTGAACCTTTATTCAGTTCAGCTGCCCCATTACTTGCACTTTGCAAGCCTTCGGATACTTCCGCAATAGAAGCAAACATGTTTTCCGCGTACGTTTTAGTTAAAGTATTGGCAATCTCTTCTTTAATTCTCTCGACTGCCGTTTCGCCGATTTGGGCGGATAAAAAGTTGAAGCTTTCATTTGGAATATACTCAAGCTGCAGTTTTTCTGGATCATCCTTTAAAAGCGTTGTCGCGTTTTCAGAGAAATTCTCCGGAATCCGCACCATCATATAATACTTGCGGTTTTCTAAGCCTTCTTTTGCCTTTTTTTCGCTTACGAATTCCCATTTAAACTTCCGGTTATCCTTTAAGTTATTTATAAATTCATCGCCGATTTTTAATTCTTCCCCATCATATACCGCACCTTTATCCAGATTCACTACCGCTACCGGCAAATCGCTAAGCTGCTTATACGGATCCCAAAACGCCCATAAAAACATTCCTGCATATAAAAGAGGAACGAACAATACAGCAAGCAGCGGAATCAAGATTTTTTTGTTTTTTAAAATTGCCAAAAACTCCTGCCCTAACAGTGTAAATCCTCTCATATTTCTCTTTCTCCTCCCGCTGTAATAAAAAAATTGACCATTTTGTTCATTTGGTCATTTTTAAGATAAGAACAAGGATTATCTATTTTGACAATCCCTTCAATAAATATAACTGGAAAAGCTCGGCAATATGTTCTTTTTCTAAAGGCTTATGATTTTTCTCCCAATCAACAATTAAAGAAATATACAAACGAAGCATAATAAAGGCGGTGATTTCCGGATCGCATTCGCGAATTTCCCCCTTCTCAATTGCCCTTTCCAGCTTCGTGCGAATAAAGGAAATAATCGCTGCATCCATTCGCTGCATCACTTCCTGCACCTTTGGAGTTCCCACTTCCCGTTCTTCCTGAACAAGCTTAATGGTCAACTGGTGCTCTTTTCGAAATTCCAAAATACGATACAGCGCCCGGTGGACATTTTCAAAAAAAGAAGCATTCGGGTTAATCGCCTCATTCGCCACTCTCTTCATTTCTTCAATTAAATTTGTAATAATCTCGCCAAATAGCTCTTCTTTATTTGTAAAGAACGTATAAATGGTACCTTTCCCAACATTGGCCATCCTTGCAACTTGCTCCATCGTCGTTGCCTTATATCCAAAGGAGGCAAACGACCTTGTCGCCGCTTCTATAATTGCCTTTTTTCGGTCAACTGCCATTTTCTCACCCCCAAATGACCAAATGAACATTTCGGTCAACTAGTACGAAAGTATATTATCATAGCATGAATAAAAAAACAAGGAAAACCGTCGCTATTTTATTCTTAGTTTTTTCCGTTCTGCCTTTCTTATGCATTTATAAAAGGCAAAGCTGTACAATTCAATTTGTTGCATACACAAAAAATTCATAATTAGGCAGCAACGGCTATGAAAGCACGGCAGACTTAGATTTTCATTATAAAAGCAACTGTTTTTTACAATCAACTTATATGACTAAGTAACAAAAGTCATATACACCTTAAAAGCGGAGTGGTAGAATGCAAGAGAAAGCCATTCATATCATTAATTGAAAAGAGGTTATTGTAGTGAACTTTCCACAATTAAAAATAGGACATATGATAGCTAACGTTCCCATTATGCAAGGCGGAATGGGCGTTGGAATTTCATTAAGCGGGCTTGCTTCAGCGGTTGCCAATGCCGGGGGCATCGGCATCATTTCTGGCACAGGAATTTCTGTTGATGAAATGCGCCACCATATTAGACGGGCAAAAAGCCTTGTGAAAGGGGCTGGATATATTGGTGTCAACGTGTTATTTGCCATGAATGATTTTGCTGAGAAAATGAAAGCTGCCCTCGAAGAAAAAGTTGATTTTATTATTTCCGGTGCAGGAATTTCAAGAGATATGTATGCGTGGGGGAAAAAGGCCGGCATTCCGGTTCTCTCGATCGTCTCCTCTGCAAAATTAGCGAAAATTTCTGAACGGCTGGGGGCTGCCGCCGTTGTCGTTGAAGGCTTTGAAGCAGGCGGCCATCTTGGAACAGACAGGCCTCTATTTAATATTCTGCCAGAGGTTGTAGAAGCTGTTTCTATACCCGTCATTGCAGCAGGCGGAATTATGACTGGCGCTGACATCGCAAGAGCTCTTGAAGCGGGAGCGGCCGGAGTTCAAATGGGAACGAGATTTGTCGCGAGCGAGGAATGCGATGCTCCTTTGGCATTTAAACAAAAATATGTTGCCGCCCGTAAAGAAGATACCATTCTTGTTAAAACGACTGTCGGCTTGCAAGGACGGGCGATTATCAATAATTTTACTGATTTAATTAGCGGCACAAATAAAGTAAAAATAAAGAAATGCCAAGATTGCCTTAAAAATTGCTCGTACCGTTTTTGTACGCTTGACTCCCTGCTTACATCCGTTGCCGGCGATGTAGAAAATGGGCTCGTTTTTGCCGGCGCAAGGGTGGACGAAATTAAAGATATTCTGCCTGTGCAAACAATTATCGACAATCTTGCGGTGGAATACCGGGAAGCAATGGCTAGCCAAAGCCTTTCCTAAACAGCACCTACATCTTTAGTATGAAATATAATATCCCCCTCAACTATTTTCGTATATACATGCAGCTCTTTCTGCCGATTCGCAAACTCTCCCCTTTGCTTACAATAAAAGCAGAAATCGTATTCGCGAGGGGGAGTCAAAATGGCCGCAATAGTTGTGTTAGCGGTGTTCGGATTAATTATTGCAGGGGGATTTATGTTTGATAGAATACTAGCGAAAAAAGGGGTGGCGATTGATTGCGAACGATTGTTAATTTCACATATGAACGATATGCCGACAAGAATGCCGGCCGACCACGAACGGCAGTTGTATCGGTATGGGCAATAGCTTACAGGCAATTAGCCGGATTATGAGTAAAAGCCGCCGAATTCCGTTAAAATAAAAGGAGGGTGTTCCTTTGAACACCCTCCTTTTATTGCATGGCAACTGCCTCTCTCTTGCTTAAACCGGATAAATGCTCCAGCACTTTTTGAACGGCAGCTTCGCCCTGGTCAATGCAATCCGGCAAGCCCGATCCCATATAAGAGCTTCCCGCCAAGTAAACGCCTGGCAGCTCCTGTTCCATAAAACTTTGCAGATTGGCCATTCTTTCCTTGTGGCCGACCGTATATTGCGGCATTGCCTCTTTCCAGCGGCTTACAACCGTAAACTCTGGCTTCTCGTCAATATCCATTGTTTTCTTCAAATCTTCTAAAACAACTTTTACAATTTCTTTATCAGAGCCTTCTACAATTTCCTCTTCGCCCGGTCTTCCGACATAGCAGCGAAGCAGCACTTTCCCCTCTGGTGTTGTATGCAGCCATTTTTTATGCGTCCATGTGCAAGCTGTAATTGTAAAATCGCTATTGCGCGAAACAACAAAGCCCGTTCCGTCGATATCACGCTTAATTGCTTTCTCAGAGAAAGCAAGCGCTACATTAGCAACGGAAGTAGACGGAATTTGGCGAAAAAATTGAAATTCCTTATACTGCGCAAACATAGTCGGCAACACCTTATGAGGAGCTGCAATAATAACCGCGGCAGCTTCAATCTCTTTTCCGTTGCTAAGCAGCAGCGTATATCCCGCCGGTGTCTTTACAATCTTCTCTACGCGCGTGCTTTTGATGACCGAGCCTTCTTCTAACCGCTCCTCCACCGCTTCTACTAAAGATTGCAAACCCGTTTTTAACGTTTGGAAAATTCCTTTTGGTACGGAAGCTTTTGGAGCGTTAGACGCTTTAGGAGCAAGTGTCTTCATTCCAAGCACAATGCTGCGATGCTTCTGCTCTACCTGATAGAATTGCGGAAAAGTCGCCATCAAGCTCATTTGGTCGATATCTCCTGCATAAATGCCGGAAAGCAGCGGCTCAATTAAATTTTCAACCACTTCATTTCCAAGGCGTCTGCGGAAAAATTGGCCGAGCGATTGATCGGATACGGCTTTGGAGCGCGGCAGAATAAAATCAAAACCTGCTCTTAACTTACCAAAAGGAGAAAACAATCCTGAAAATACGAAAGGTGTAATTTGCGTTGGAATCCCCATCATTGAACCTTGCGGAATGCCGTGCAGCTTGCCATTTACAAGTACGTATGATTTTCCTGCCGTATTATTAACCAGCTCTCCGCCCAAACCGACTTCCCTTGCTAAACGGCCTGCGCTTGCTTTCCTTTCTAAAAAGGAATCCGGACCGCGCTCAATAATAAATCCGTCCCGTATTTCCGTTTGCACCTTACCGCCGAGCTTGCCGGATGCTTCAATTAACACCGCCTGAAGCGGAAGCTGCTTTTCACATATTTCCTTTTGCAAATAATAAGCAGCTGTAAGACCTGAAATACCGCCGCCAACAATAACTACCTTTTGCTTCACAATCGTCTCCTCCTCTTGATGTAAATCGAAAAGCGAAACCGGCTTGCCCAGGCGCAGAAGGCTTCACCTATATAGAAATGCTGTGCAGCTTCTTTAACACCGTATCCGCCAAGCAATCGATAAATTCATTCTGCGCGTTCGGCATCGGCGGCCGGTAATAGCTTGCGCCGATTCTATCCGTAACCGCTTTGCATTCAATATCATTATCATACAATACTTCTAAGTGATCGGCGACGAAGCCAGCCGGCACGTAAACAAACGCTTTATAGCCGTGCTGTTCATACAACTCAGCTGTTAAATCCTGCACATCCGGGCCAATCCAAGGCTCCGGCGTATTTCCGGCACTTTGCCAGCCCACCGCATAATGTTCTATACCGGCAGCCTCCGCAATCAAATCAGCTGTTTCCTGCAGCTGCTGCGGATACGGGTCGCCAGCTGCGATAATTTTTTCCGGAAGGCTATGCGCCGATACAATCAGCACAGCATTTGCCCGTTCTTCTTCCGTCATGCCCGCATATGTTTCTTTTACTTTATTGGCCCAGTACGCAATGAACTTCGGCTCTTTGTACCAGCTTTCAATATCATAAATAGCAGGGCCGCCGATTTTTTCCGCCGCTTCCTTCGCACGCCCGTTGTACGATTTTACGCTAAATGTAGAATAGTGCGGCGCCAGCACGATGCTGATCGCTTCTTGAATGCCATCTTCTTTCATTTGCGCGACAGCAGCCTCCACAAACGGTTCAATATGCTTTAAGCCTAGGTACATTTTAAATTCGACTTCATCTTGCAGTGCATTAAGCTTTTCTTCAATCCCTTTAGCTTGCGCTAACGTGATTTTCGCAAGCGGGGAAATGCCGCCGATGGCGCGGTAGCGTTCTGTTAATTCCGCCAGCATTTTCGGGCTCGGCTTGCGCCCGCGGCGAATATGCGTATAGTAACGTTCAATATCCTCCTCTTTATAAGGAGTTCCATATGCCATAACTAGTAGTCCAATCGTTTTTTTCATACGTATAGCTCTCGTCCCCTTCTTTAGCCTATTTCTTTAACTGCTGCGCTGAATATTCATGAACAAATGCCGTTAAGCGCCGCAATGTTTCTGGCTGTACTTCCGGGAATACGCCATGGCCAAGATTGAACACATAGCCGGGCTGCTTCATGCCTTGATCTAAAATTGCTTTTACACGCTCTTCGATTACATCCCATGGACAAAGCAAAATAGCTGGCTCTAAGTTCCCTTGCACTGCTTTTTGAATGCCGCGTGCACGCGCTTCCTCAATCGGCAGGCGCCAATCTAACCCGACAACATCCAATGGCAAATCATTCCACTCATTCGCCAAATGGCTTGCGCCGACACCAAACATAATTAACGGCACATTTGTAGCGCGAAGCTCCGAGAAAATCCGTTCCATTGTGGGCTTAATGTATGTACGGTAGTCGGCCACATTTAATGCGCCTACCCAAGAGTCAAAAATTTGCACCGCTTTTGCTCCAGCCTTCACTTGTGCTTTTACATACGTAATTGTCATCTCGGTGAGCTTGTCCATTAACGCAAACCACGCCTTTGGCTCTGTGTACATAAATGCCTTCGTCTTATTATAGTTTCGAGACGGACCGCCTTCGATCATATAGCTCGCAAGCGTAAATGGCGCGCCCGCAAATCCGATAAGCGGCACTTCCAACATTTCCTCCGTCAGCAGGCGGATTGTTTCCAATACATACGGGACATCGTCTTCAGGATGAATCTCTCCTAATTTTTCAACATCCTGCAAGGAACGAATCGGATTGCCAATAACCGGGCCGATACCCGTTTTAATATCTACATCCACTCCAATAGCTGGAAGCGGTGACATAATATCCTTATACAAAATGGCCGCATCCACGTTATATTGATCTACTGGAAGCTTTGTTACATACGCGCATAATTCCGGTTGATGTGTAATTTCAAACAAAGAATACTTTTCCTTCAGCTTACGATATTCAGGCTGTGAGCGCCCAGCTTGGCGCATATACCATACCGGCACATAATCCGTTTTTTCT
This sequence comes from Ectobacillus sp., assembly GCA_048976805.1. GTDB lineage: Bacteria > Bacillota > Bacilli > Bacillales > Bacillaceae_G > Ectobacillus. The sequence continues at coordinate 19,972 of JBHGUR010000050.1, forward strand.
CCTCTGCAAGCTTTTAAAAATGTGTCGTTGAACTGTCGCACCAAAACCCCAATCTCCCTTCCTAAACATTCCATGTATATTGAACACAATATATGCATTTTTTATTTTCGTATTCTTTTTCAATATACCTTTTTAAAGAACAAAATGCACAAAAAAACATCCCGTGTTCAAAAAATTGACACTTTTTTCATTAGGCTCTGTTAAACTTGATTGTTGCTTTTCCGCTGCAGGCGGACGCTTTCCGCGGGCGGGGCCGAGCTGCTTCCCTCGCTGCGCTCAGTCCAAGGTCTCGTCTGTCCCGCTGGAGTCGCCGCCTTTCGTTCCAAATCAACAAATGAATTAACATCAACATTAACCTTTAACAGAGCTTTTCATTAAAAAGATTACAAATTTTTCTCCGTCGTGATGGAATGTCCCCTTTTTCACAAAATTCATTATATCATATAATATGCTCTTTTATCCTGCATGAATGGACAGAAAGAGTTCTGTTACGGCTTCACCCGCTTTGTTTTATCGCCTTCCCGATGTGTTTGCGGATTGTACGGAACGACGTAAAAGCTTGGAACAGAAAAAACGTTAACATACTTTATTGTATATTTCCCTTTTCCTGTACTAGTACCTACTAAAGAAGTGGAGTCCCTCTCCACCTGATAAATGCGGTACTGAATCCGTTTGTCTGGAAGCGGCTTCCACGCCAATTTTACTGTAAATAAGTAAAATGGCGAAAAGCTCAGCTTTGCTTGTATATGTTCAATTTTCCCGAGCCTAATTGGCGAATCGACAGTTTTCACTCCTTTCGGTTTTGAAAAACTAGCGAAAGCCTCTACATCCGAGTTCGTTAAAATTTTTTTAAAGAGCTGTGTCGGATAGCTTCCTCCCCCCACAAGATAATGCTCTGAATCTGTACGGTCATACCCCATCCATACCGCTCCTACCATATTCGGGGTATAGCCGACAAACCATGCATCCCTTGCCCCTTTGTCATTTCCGGGCAGGGATGTTGTACCCGTTTTTCCCGCCAGCGCGCCTTCATAATCCCCATCCTGCGCTGTTCCTTCCTTTACGACCCCCTCGAGCATTCTTGTCATATACCATGCTGTTTGTTTAGAGAAAATCTTTGTTTCTTTTTTGGAAGCTTCGGCAATTACCGCACCGTTTTGGTCTATAATTCTTTCAATGACGTACGGATCAATAATCTTTCCGCCTTCAAGAAAGGAGCGGTACATTTTTGTTATATCCAGCGGTGAAATGCCTTGTCGCAATCCTCCAAGCGCCGCGCTTAACCCGACATTGCCAAGTTCAACGTTTCCTTTTGTTAAATACATTTTCCCGCGTTCAATGCCAATTTTATGCAACAGCCATACGGCAGGAACATTTGCTGATTCCTTAATCGCGTCGTACATTGTGATCTCTTTTGAATAATGGTTATTATAGTTGCGCGGCATATACCCATCAAAAGATTGCCGCTCGTTTGCCAGCAGAGAATACGGCTTGTACTTTTTCGTTTCCAATGCCGGCCCGTATACAAGCAAAGGCTTTAAAACGGACCCGGGCTGCCGCTTTGTATACACTCGATTCCATCCTCTTGGCACATACTTTCTGCCGCCTATCGCCGCTTTAATGCCTCCAGTTTTGCTATCCATCAGCACAAAAGCACCCTCGACTTCATCGTTTCTTCCGGGAAAATTGCGGCTATCCTGGAACATATCATACGCCGTCTTCTGAATGCGGGAATCAAGAGGGACAACAATCGTATATCCACCGCGAAGCACCTCTTTATACGATAAACTATATTTTTTCGCCGCCTCTTCTAATACCATATCAATATACGGCAAGTATGCCTTTTCCTGCCTGGAAAGCTGGACATGCAAGGAGAGGGTTTTCCCTTGATTGCGGACAGTTTCCTCTGCTGTTAAAAAGCCGTTTTGATGCATTAAAGAAAGAATGAGATCGCGGCGCTGCTTGCTTTCTTTCGGATGCAGTATGGGGGAATACGTATGGGGGGCCTTCATCAATCCGGCCAATAATGCACCTTCGGAAACGCTTAAAGCTTGCACATTTTTATGAAAATAAAAAGAAGCCGCCGCTTGAAGGCCGTATACGCCGTGGCCAAAGTACACTTGATTCAAGTACATTTCCAACAGCTGCTTTTTTGTGTAACGCCTTTCCAAATTCAAAGCGATGATAGCTTCCTTCGTTTTGCGCAAAAGCGTTTTTTCATTGGTTAAAAAGATATTTTTAGCAAGCTGCTGTGTAATTGTGCTTCCCCCTTCGTTTTTTTTCCGCGCTACTATGTCCTTATAAAGCGCCCGGAAAATCGCGATAAAATCGACGCCATGATGCTTATAAAACCGTGCATCCTCTACAGCCAAAAAAGCGTGCTGTACATGGAGCGGAATGGATTCAATCGACACCAAATCGCGATTTTCTTCATACAGCTTAGAGATTTCATTTCCTTGCTCATCTACAATGCGCGAGCTTGAATTTAGCACAAGCTTTTTTTCATCTATAACAAAATCGCCGAGAAAAATAATAATAAGGTAACCGATAAAGGCTGTGAAACAAACGAATGCAACGGCGCTTATCATTACAATCCGCTTTTGCAAAATGCCACACTCCTTTTTCCTTGTTACCTTTATTATTTGGATATTTTTTCCCTTTATGTACCATTACGGAACATTTTTCCAAAAGGGAACATCTTTTGCCATAACATGTTATACTTAGACATTTCCCGAGAAATGAAACGCACAATGCTTTGAACTACCACTAGGCTAAAGCCATAGTGGATTCTTAGGTAGAAGGTTCTAACGAACCTTAATTTACTAAGCTATCCCCGTAGTCCCTACGGTTAGAAGCCTTACAGCTTCGTTTTTAAGATTTTGTCCTGCGTTAATAT
>JBHGUR010000051.1:0-54571 GCA_048976805.1 Ectobacillus sp.
AAGAGGTCCGCTCGACTTGCATGTATTAGGCACGCCGCCAGCGTTCATCCTGAGCCAGGATCAAACTCTCCATAAAAGTGTTTGTCTTGCTCATAAATAAAAATTGACGTTTTGTGTTTTGTTTAGTTTTCAAAGAACCACCATCGCCCCAAGGCGACTTTTATATCTTACCACTTAGTCACTTTCGTTGTCAACAACTTTTTAAATCAAGTTGTTTCGTTCGTGACGACGAATATAAATATAACAGTTACAAAAAAGAAAAGCAATAGTTTTTTCAATAAAATTTTTCGTTTGTTAAAAACGATAAAAATCAACATTTTGGCTATAAATTCACTATGAAATGAATAATAAAAGCCCTAGGGAAGAATCCCCAGGGCACGTTCATTAATCTTGCTTGTGCCTCATAAGAGGGAATAGTAATACATCACGGATAGACGGCGCATTCGTTAACAACATAACAAGGCGATCAATTCCGATTCCCAATCCGCCTGTAGGAGGCATGCCGTATTCTAGCGCTTCAATATAATCATCATCCATCATATGGGCCTCATCGTTTCCTTGTTCCCGCTCTTTCAGCTGTGCTTCAAAGCGTTCTTTTTGATCGATTGGATCATTTAACTCCGTAAACGCATTTGCATGCTCGCGCGCTACAATAAAAAGCTCAAAACGATCTGTAAAGCGCGGGTCTTTATCATTTTTCTTCGCAAGCGGAGATACTTCTACAGGATGGCCATAGATAAATGTTGGTTGAATTAAATGTTCCTCTACCTTCTGTTCAAAGAATTCGTTAATAATATGGCCAACTTCCATACTATCCTTCACTTCTACGTTATGTTCCTTCGCAAGAGCACGGGCTTCCTCTACACTCATAGGCTGCCAGAAGTCTACTCCCGTATATTCTTTAATGGCATCTACCATGTGAAGTCGTTTCCACTCCGGTTCTAAATTCACCTCATGCTCTCCATATGTCACAGTTGTTGTGCCCAAGACTTCTTTAGCAATATGGGCAATAAGATTTTCTGTCAACTTCATAATGTCCTTGTAATCCGCATATGCTTCATACAACTCAATCATCGTGAATTCAGGGTTATGGCGAGTAGAAATCCCCTCATTGCGGAATACGCGCCCGATCTCATATACCTTTTCTAACCCGCCTACAATTAAACGTTTTAGATGAAGTTCAATCGCAATACGCATATACAGCTGCATATCCAAAGCGTTATGATGCGTAATAAACGGGCGGGCAGACGCACCTCCGGCAATCGCATGCATCATCGGCGTTTCTACTTCTAAGTAGCCATGGTCATCTAAATATCTTCTCATCGCCTGGATGATTTTACTGCGCGCAATGAACGTTTGGCGGCTTTCCATGCTTGTAATTAAATCCAAGTAGCGTTGGCGGTAACGCTGCTCTACATCCTTTAATCCATGGTACTTATCAGGAAGCGGGCGAAGCGATTTGGTTAGTAAAGTGAATTTCTTTACTTTAATAGACAATTCGCCTACTTTTGTCTTAAAGATTGTTCCTTCTACCCCGATAAGGTCGCCTAAGTCTGCCGTATCAAATAATTCATATTGTTCTTCACCGACTGCATCTTGGCGTACATAAATTTGAATTTGGCCGTCCAAATCTTGAATATGCGCAAAACCAGCTTTTCCTTTACCGCGTTTTGTCATAATACGCCCTGCAATTGAAACAGATACAGCTTTTTCTTCTAAATCTTCCTTGGCAAGCTCGCCATACTTTTCAAACAACTGCTTTGTAGAATGTGTACGCTCAAAACGCTTCCCGAACGGATCCATTCCTTTTTCAATTAATTTATGTAACTTCTCTCTTCGCACCTGCAACTGGTCATTTAACTCTTCGTGATTCATGTAATCCACTCCATATCAAATTTTGCAATACATACAGTATAGCACTTTCTTTACAACTAGAAAAACTGCCAGTGTACACTGGCAGTTTTTCATTTTAAATATCCGTGCTACCCTGCCTGAACCGCACTTTCCTTTTCTTCTACTTCCGTTGCAAATCCTGTTAAAAGGGAAACGAGCTCTTCCCTTGTATTGCACTCGTTTACTGCATTTCGCACTCTCGCATTGCCGCGTACACCTTTTAAATACCATGCGGCATGCTTTCGCATTTCTTTTACTGCAATTTTTTCATTCTTTAAATCAATCAAGCGATCTAAATGCAGGATACATACATCTATTTTCTCACGAACGGAAGGCTCTGGCATTAACTCGCCTGTTTCCAAATATTTGACCGTACGATAAATCATCCACGGGTTTCCTAAAGCCGCGCGGCCAATCATCACGCCGTCAACACCAATTTCATCAAGCATGCGCTTTGCATCTTGAGGGGTTTCTACATCCCCGTTGCCAATAACCGGAATATTCACCGCTTGCTTTACTTGCTTGATAATGTTCCAGTCCGCCTTGCCTTCGTACATTTGCGCTCTTGTACGGCCGTGGACAGCTACAGCCTGGCCGCCGGCGCGCTCTACCGCAAGCGCATTTTCTACCGCGTATATATGATTTTCGTCCCAGCCGATACGCATTTTAACTGTAACCGGCTTTTCTACCGCATCTACAACAGCCGCAACCATCTCGTATACTTTATTTGGGTCTAATAACCATTTTGCCCCGGCATCACATTTTACAATCTTCGGTACAGGGCATCCCATGTTAATATCAATAATATCCGCTGTTGTATTTTTATCTACAAACTTCGCAGCCTCTACAAGCGTTTCTTTTTCACCGCCAAAAATTTGCAGACTTAGCGGCTTTTCTCTTTCATCGATATAAAGCATATCCATTGTTTTTTGATTATTGAATAGGATTGCTTTATCGCTTACCATCTCGGCGCATACTAAGCCAGCTCCAAATTCCTTAACAGTTAAACGGAATGCGGAATTACACACACCGGCCATAGGAGCCAAGACTACCGGGTTTTTCATTTGAATGTCACCGATTTTTAACATATTTAAACCTTCCCTCCTTCTTCTTTTGGTGCCAAATCATCTATCGAAATTTTTAAAGCTTTTGCGGCTTCTATAAGGAACTCCTCAGAAGGAAGGCGGTTTCCGCGTTCAATTTCCCCTACAACGGAAACAGATATTCCCAGTTGCCGCGCAAAACCTTCCTGCGTGTAACCCTTTAATTTCCGAAAAGCGCGAATGCGTCTTCCCCATTTTTCAGCTTCCATACAGTAACTCCCTCTCGCCTCTTCATTTCTTCTATTTGCGAATATGATACTCGCTCTATTAACTCCTTATTAACTTCTGCCAAAGGAACTAATACGAAAGCCCGTTCATACATACGAGGGTGAGGAATAACAAGGCTCTCTGTTTCAATATTTTCGTGATTATACAACAAAATGTCAAGGTCTATTGTTCTTGGCCCCCACCTTATTTTCCTTTTTCTTCCTAACTCTTTTTCTATACTTTGTATTACATTCAGCAGTTCTTCTGGTGTTAAACTGGTAGAAATTTTAATAGCCATATTTAAAAAACATGATTGCTCTGTGTAGCCGACAGGCTCTGTTTCATAAACAGACGAAGTGTCCTGCACCTGAATAGACGGATGCGCCGACAATAAAGAAATGGCGCGCTTTAAATATCCATACCTATCATCTATGTTAGAGCCTAAACTTAAATAAGCTATATTTTTCATGAGCGTTCCCTCATAATTTCAACTGCTACCTCCCGATAATGACCAGGAATTGGCGGGTCCGGTTTAATCACCTTTATAGTGCAACGCTGAATTAAAGGATATTGGATCAAAATATCTGCTGCAATTTTTTCGGCAACCGCCTCAATAAGTTTATAAGGCTTCCCCTCTACAATACGCTTGCACACATTGTAAAGCTCGGCATAATTTACCGAATGAGCGAGTTCATCGCTTGCCCCGGCTTTGCGCAAATCTAGCTCTACCGTTAAATCTACTTTAAAACGCTGCCCGAGCTTATTCTCTTCCGGAAAAACCCCATGATATCCGTAAAATTCCATTTCATGAACCGATATTTTGTCCAACGTGCTCCCCTCCCTTCCCAAGCATCGCATCCATCATTTTCGCCATCCGTGCCATTTCTAACACATCATGGACACGGATAATATCGCAACCTTTTTGAATGCCTAAACACACAGTAGCTCCAGTTCCTTCCATCCTTTCGTTTATTGGCAAATCCAAAACATAGCCGATGAAAGACTTCCGGGACGTGCCTAGTAAAAGCGGGTAACCGAATACAGTAAGCTGCTCTAAATGGTTCATAACCTGCAAGTTCTGCTCGGGCGTTTTAGCAAAGCCGATTCCGGGGTCTAAAATAATGTTTTCATCACGAACACCTGCAGCTTTTGCAATTTTTACACTTTCATACAAATCGGCAATGATGTCCGCCATTAAATTCCGGTAATTTTTATTTTCGCGATTATGCATTAACACGATAGGCACTTCATAATAAGCGGCGACCTCCGCCATTTTCGGGTCTGCCTTCGCTCCCCAAATATCGTTGATAATATGCGCTCCGGCTTCAAGTGCTTGTTTGGCGACCTCCGCCTTATATGTATCAATTGAAATAGGGGCATGCACTTTTTCGGAAATAGCCCGGATAATCGGAATGACACGCTGCAGCTCTTCCTGTTCGGGAACTTTGCGAAAGCCCGGGCGCGTGGATTCCCCGCCGATATCGATAATGTCAGCTCCCTGCGCTACCATTTGCTCGGCACGCAATACCGCTGCTTCCAGCTCATCATACCGCCCGCCATCTGAAAAAGAATCCGGTGTTACATTAAGAATTCCCATAATAGCAGTTTTTTCTGTAATATTTAACTCATAAGGACCGCACTTTACGTTATATTTTATATCCACTTTTTCTCTCTCCTTCTCTTAGTTCCCGCCTGCTCCATAATATTGGGCGGCATGTACGATACATATGCAAAAGTTTCGATGTAACAGGGCCTTTCTTTCCCGCAAACACCGAATCCCTTATAGAACAAATTGGGACAATCTCCTGAATAGAATTTGTGGCAAACACTTCAGCGCTTGCAAGCAATTCTTCAACCGCAAAAAAACCTTCTTTCACTTGTATATCCAAACACTTTGCCATTTCTAAAACAAACTTCCTCGTGATTCCATTTAGAATGCCTGTATCTACAGAAGGAGTATGCAAAATGTTGTTTTTAATAAAAAACAAATTAGATACAATTCCCTCTGCTACATATCCTTCCTTCGTTAGAAAAATTCCTTCCTTTGCCGGATTGTCGCCAATTTCCCGTTTCCCCAAAATATTGTTTAAGTAATGATGGGATTTTAAGCGAAATATTCCTTCCGGCGTATTGCGGGGCTGACGCAAAATAACCCCTTCTTTCTCTACAATATCGCCAGGCGCCGGCAAAGGCTTTACAAACATAATGATGGAAGGATGTAAATAAGGGTCCGTTTGTAAACCAACCTCGCCAATTCCGGCTGAAACGTTTAAACGGATATATGCGTTTTTTAAACTATTTCTCTCTAATAGTTCCTGTAAAATATACAATATGTCATCTCTTGTCATATCCCATTTTATATGCAAATAGGAAAGAGCGGTCATCAGCCGCTCATAGTGGTCATTAAACAAAAATGGGTGACCCTCATATACACGAAATGTCTCAAATGCGCCTAGCCCATATAAATACCCATGATCATAGGGAGAAATTACAGCTTCTTTATCCTCCATAAACTTGCCATTCACATAAATTAGCATATCGACACACTCCGGCTATAGTGGGCAATAAAATTTTTCAGGAGCTGCTTCCCGTAGGAAGTCATAATGGATTCTGGATGAAATTGAACTCCTTCTATCGGCAACGTTTTATGCCGAATTCCCATAATTTCCCCCTCCTCTGTCCAAGAGGAAATCTCTAGGCAGTCCGGCAATGTTTCCTTCTTAACAATAAGCGAATGATAGCGCGTAGCCACGAACGGATTGGGAATATCTTCATAGATTGTTTTTCCGTCGTGATACATTTGCGAAGTCTTTCCGTGCATAAGCCGCTCTGCGCGAACAACATCCCCTCCAAACACTTGAGCGATAGATTGGTGACCTAGGCATACCCCAAAAATCGGGATTTTCCCTGCAAAATGCTCAATCACCTTCATGCTGATCCCTGCTTCATTCGGGCTGCACGGGCCAGGGGAAATCATCAGAAACGAAGGTTTCATTTCTTCAATTTCTTCAATTGTCACTTCATCATTACGCCTTACAACCAGTTCTTGGCCAAGTTCTCCTAAAAATTGAACAAGGTTAAAGGTAAACGAATCATAATTGTCGATCATTAAAATCATTTTTCTCACCTAACCATTTCTTCGCTGCTTTCTTTGGCGCGCCATAGGGCAAGCGCCTTTTTAAGCGATTCCTTATATTCATGTTTCGGATTCGAGTCAATTACAATGCCTGCACCGGCTTGAACATAAGCTTGCCCTCCCTTTGCCAGCAATGTCCGAATGACGATATTCAATTCCATTTCGCCGGAAAAACCAATCCACCCGATAGAGCCTGTATAAATCCCGCGCCGTACCGGCTCCAGTTCCTCAATGATTTCCATCGTACGAATTTTAGGAGCCCCCGTAATGGTGCCGCCCGGGAATACCGCCTTGACGATATCAAAGACATCTTTCCCTTCCTTTAACTTTCCTTGTACATTTGAAACAATATGCATAACATGGGAGTACTTTTCAATTACCATAAATTCATTTACTTCTACCGTTCCATATTCACAAACGCGCCCTAGGTCGTTTCGCTCCAAATCTACAAGCATGACATGCTCAGCACGCTCTTTTTCATTTTCGATCAATTCTTTTGCCAGCGCTTCATCTTCCGCTTCATCCTTGCCGCGCGACCTCGTCCCGGCTATCGGGCGCGTGCTTACCTCAAGGCCATTCTTTTTGATAAGCAACTCTGGAGAGCCACTGACAATTTGAAAGTCCGAAAGCTCAAGATATCCCATATAAGGAGATGGATTTATCTCTCTTAGCTTTGTATAAATTTCAATCGGATGCGAAGCAAGCGGCTGCGATTGGCGTACAGATAAATTCACCTGAAACACGTCTCCTGCGGCGATATAATCTTGAACACGCTTGACCGCTTCAACAAAACCTTCCTCCGTAAACGAAACGCCAGCTTCGCCCATGGACGGCTGCTGCAGCGAAATATATACAGAAGGGACATCCTTTAACCATAGTTCTTTTAAGTGTTCCAGCCTTGCTTTAGCCGCTTGCTCATCCTTTTCGTAATGGGTGATAAGCCAAAGCTTTTTATCCTGATGGTCATACACAAATACATCATCAAAAACTAAAAAGAAAATATCAGGGATGTTCAAGTCATCCTTCGCTACAATCGGCATTCGTTCAATGTAGCGAATACAATCATAGCTAAAGTAGCCGATAGCGCCTCCTTGAAACGGCGGATAATGTTCATTTTGCACAGTTTTTCGTTTTTGCATGTAACGCTTCATCAAGTCGAGAGGGTTGCCTTTTAGCACAGTCTCCTTCTCTCTTTCTGTTATACGCAGCTCTTCTCCTTTTCCGCGCAGCACGGCGATAGGCTCTAAGCCCGCGATGCTGTAGCGGCCTCCCCTGCCGCTTTCCAAAATGGCATGATACGGCTTATTTTGCGATAAAAATTTATATTGAACAAAAAAGTTTTTTTCATAAGGAAAGGAAAGTGCTAACGCTTTTCTTTGCTGCATATCTACACCTCACATGTATTAGTTGCTACTGTTTTATTCTACACGAAGTTTCCTATCTGTTCACTCTTTTCAAAATCTTAAGATTTACGTATCCTTCGACAATTGCACCAGCCTATATAGGGAATGGGCGATAATATTGGTCTATTTGCAAACGCGCAAAATGAAAAGGCATCCCTATTAATAGGAATGCCCTTTATATTAGGATTCAAATTGGTAAAGCGGTGTACTTAAATAGCGCTCTCCATTGCTTGGAACGATTGCCAGTACCTTTTTGCCTTTTCCAAGCTGCTTCGCAACTTGCATAGCTGCGTATATAGCTGCACCAGAAGAGATGCCAACTAAAATGCCCTCCTCGCGTGCAACTTTTCGAGCATATTCAAACGCCTGATCATTCTTCACTTGGATGACTTCATCGTAAATTTCCGTATTTAGCGTATCTGGCACAAATCCGGCGCCAATGCCCTGAATTTTGTGCGGGCCCGGCTTTCCGCCGGATAATACCGGAGAGTCTGTAGGCTCGACTGCATAAATTTTGATATTAGGATATTTTTCCTTTAATACAACACCCGCACCAGAGATTGTACCGCCTGTTCCGATTCCAGCAACGAAAGCATCAAGCTGCTCTCCCATTTGTTCCACAATTTCCGGTCCTGTTGTTAAGCGGTGCACTTCAGGATTTGCCTCGTTTTTAAATTGCTGCGGCATGAAATAGCCGTTTTCTTTCGCTAATTCTTCCGCCTTGCGAATCGCCCCTCCCATTCCTTCCGGCCCCGGGGTAAGCACAAGCTCTGCTCCATAAGCACGAAGCAGGTTGCGGCGTTCCATACTCATTGTTTCCGGCATAACCAAAACCGCTTTATAGCCTTTTGCCGCCGCTACCATCGCCAAGCCGATGCCTGTATTGCCGCTTGTTGGTTCAACAATGGTCGATCCTTCTTTTAAAAGGCCATTCTTCTCCGCATCTTCAATCATCGCAAGAGCAATGCGGTCCTTTACGCTGCTGCCAGGGTTCATAAATTCTAGCTTCAAGTAAATATCAGCGCTGTCCTCATCTACAATACGGTTTAACTTTACAATCGGTGTTCTCCCAATCAATTCTGAAACTGATTGCGCTACCTTCATCTCCGTCACCTCTATTACCAAGTAAATTTATTGAATTTATAAACATTTTCACAGACATGAGGCCATTTGTCAATTTATATTACTCAATATATGTGTTAAATTTCTAAAAATTAGGCTATGTTAAAAACCAATATTTAACATAGCCGAAAATGTAATCAGATGCTATTAATTAACTGCGTTAAATCCTCCTTAGTAAACCTGTACTTTTCATTGCAGAAATGACAATGTACCTCTGTTCCCTCTTCTTCTTCGCGAATTTGTTCCAGCTCTGCTTTCCCTAAGCTTATCAGCACATCTACAATGCGTTCGCGCGAACAAGTGCACTGGAATTGAATATCCATTTCCTCAAGAATTTTCACGTTTTCTTTTCCGAGAATTTCATATAAAATTTCTTCCGGAGACATTCCTTTTTCTACCAACTTCGAGATAGGCGGGATTGCCTGCAGCCTTTGCTCAATAAGAGAAATTGTTTCTTCCTGTGCATCCGGCATGATTTGTAAAATAAAGCCGCCGGCAGCACTGATGCTGTCATCGCCGTTTACAAGCACACCTACGCCTACGGAAGCCGGTGTTTGTTCAGATACGGCAAAATAATACGTAAAGTCCTCGCCTAGCTCTCCAGAAACGATTGGAACCTGCCCAATGAACGGGTCACGCAAGCCGATATCCTTAATAACCGTTAAAAATCCTTCCGTTCCAACCGCTTGATATACACGAAGCTTTCCTTGCTCATTCGATTCGAAGTCGACATGAGGGTTGGATACATATCCCCGCACTTCACCCTTGGCATTAGCATCTACCAGAATATGACCGATTGGGCCGCCCCCCTCAATTTTAATTGTCAGCTTTTGGTCTCCCTTTAGCATTGCTCCCATCATTACCCCTGCCGTCAAGGATCTGCCTAAAGCAGCAGAAGCTGTTCTCCATGTATCATGGCGTCTTTGTGCTTCTCTTACAATTTCTGTAGTAAGCGCGCTATAAGCGCGCACCTCGCCATTAAACGCCAAAGCCTTCACTAAGTAGTCTTTCATTGTTGTCTATTCACCCTTTTCTTGTAAGTTCGCATTGCGTTCATACAGCATATACAATCCTTTTAATGTTAGGAACGGGTCAACGATATCAATCATATCGGATTCTTCAGCGATAAGCCTTGCCAATCCGCCCGTTGCAATTACCTTAGGCTCTTTTCGCGCCTCGGCTTTCATGCGCGTTACAATCCCTTCTACTTGCCCAACATAACCGTACAAAATCCCTGATTGCATAGCGCTAACTGTATTCTTCCCAATAACATTGTTTGGACGCGCAATTTCAATTCTTGGCAGTTTGGCAGCACGGCTATATAAGGCTTCTGCGGAAATCATAATTCCCGGCGTAATGACGCCTCCCATATAGTGCTTTTCCTCGTTAATATAACAATATGTAGTCGCTGTTCCAAAATCGACGATAATAAGCGGACTTCCGTACAATTGAATACCTGCAACAGCATTTACAATCCGGTCAGCCCCTACTTCCCTCGGATTTTCATACTTAATGTTCAACCCAGTCTTAATGCCAGGCCCAACAACAAGCGGTTTTAATTTAAAATATTTTGTACACATTCTCTCTAACACAAACATAATAGGCGGCACAACGGATGAGATGATAACCCCCTTAATATCGCTAAACGCAATGCCTTCGTGGCCTAGAAGCTCTTTCACAAGCATTCCATATTCGTCTTCTGTCTTATTCCGATTCGTTTCCATGCGCCAATGATGAAGCAATTGCCCATTTTCAAATACTCCCAATACAGCATTTGTGTTTCCTACATCCAGTACGAAAATCATGCTCTCACTCCTATTATTTAATGAATTCATCATACCATACTTGTTTTATACTTTTTATTCTTGTATTTCTGAATAGTTTACATGAACTTAATTCAATGAACCAAGCATTTTTAGAATAAGCTATATTAGCGTTTAACGGAGATGCGCCAAAATCAATACTGTTGTACATATACAATGCATTATTTAGGCACATATATAGCGGTTATATAGAACGAACAGCAACCTGCATTCGCTTCCTCCCTTTGGTTTTCCGCCGCATGTGGTAGAAATAGAACTTGACCGCTTCTACACACCGCCAGATCCTCTATCCCCTATAAAAAATCGATCTTTTAATTCAATTCACTTATATAGAATAAGAAAACCCTACCACAGACTAACGCGCTGTGGCAGGGTCGAAAAACTTATAATTTCTTATCTTTTGGCTCTGTTACAGGCTAATGTTGATTTTGATTTATTTGTTGATTTGGAACGAAAGGCGGCGACTCCAGCGGGAAAAGCGGCTCGGCCCTAACCGTTACTATATACGGCCGGGAGCACTCTCCCCCTCTAAAAAAGGATGTATATACCAACACTAACGTTTAACACAGCCTTAAAAAAGGAGTGACTCAAAGTCACTCCTTCGGCTCTATACTTGATGCTTCCTCGTCCTTTTTAGTGGAGATATTGACTTTTACATCATCTGAACCGAAAGCGTTTGGCTTTTGCTTGCGCTCAGGCAATGTGCCCTTTTCATAAAGGCTCTTAATTTGGTCAGCATCTAACGTTTCCACTTCTAACAAGGTTTTTGCAATAACCTCAAGCTTATCGCGCTTCTCCGTAAGAATTTCCTTCGCGCGCGCATAACATTCCTTCATAATGCGCTGCATTTCCATATCAATTTCATGGGCAATCGCATCACTATAGTTTTGCTCAGAATGAAAGTCTCTTCCCAAGAAGACTTGGCCTTGCGGATTGCCGAACTGCATCGGGCCAAGCTTATCGCTCATGCCAAACTCCGTCACCATACGTCTTGCAATTCCTGTTGCACGCTGGAAGTCATTATGGGCGCCTGTACTTACTTCGCCAAACACAATTTCCTCCGCTACGCGGCCGCCAAGCAACCCGACAATTTTATCAAGCAGCTCCGGCTTTGTCATGAAGTAGCGGTCTTCTTTCGGAAGCATTACCGCATATCCGCCCGCCTGCCCGCGCGGAACAATCGTTACTTTATGAACCATATCCGCTTCATCAAGCACCATGCCGATTACCGTATGGCCCGCTTCATGGTAAGCGACAATATTGCGTTCTTTTTCGGAAATTACGCGGCTTTTCTTAGCAGGGCCGGCAATAACGCGGTCTGTCGCTTCATCAATATCTGTCATATCAATTTTTTTCTTATTTTGGCGCGCTGCTACAAGAGCCGCCTCATTTAGAAGATTCTCTAAGTCCGCTCCCGAAAAGCCCGGCGTACGCATCGCAATTGTTTTTAAATTAATGCTCTCATCAAGCGGTTTATTGCGGGCATGAACCTTTAACACCGCTTCACGCCCTTTTACATCCGGGCGGTCTACTGTAATTTGGCGGTCGAATCGGCCCGGGCGCAGCAATGCCGGGTCTAAAATATCCGGTCTATTTGTTGCGGCGATAATGATAATGCCTTCATTTGCGCCAAAACCATCCATTTCAACAAGCAATTGGTTTAACGTTTGCTCACGCTCATCATGACCTCCGCCAAGACCGGCGCCGCGCTGGCGTCCAACCGCATCAATTTCATCGATAAAGATAATACATGGAGCATTTTTCTTTGCATTTTCAAACAAGTCGCGGACGCGGGAAGCACCGACACCGACGAACATCTCTACAAAATCAGAACCGCTGATAGAGAAGAACGGCACGCCTGCTTCGCCTGCAACCGCTCTCGCAAGCAATGTTTTACCCGTTCCCGGAGGTCCTACTAATAGCACCCCTTTTGGAATGCGTGCACCCAATTCTGCGAATTTTCTTGGGTCTTTTAAAAATTCAACTACCTCTACAAGCTCCTGTTTCTCTTCATCCGCTCCAGCTACATCCCTAAAGCGAACCTTTTTCTTTTCGTCATTGTAAAGCTTTGCTTTGCTTTTCCCAAAGTTCATCACGCGGCTTCCT
Source organism: Ectobacillus sp. (assembly GCA_048976805.1). GTDB lineage: Bacteria > Bacillota > Bacilli > Bacillales > Bacillaceae_G > Ectobacillus. The sequence goes on from JBHGUR010000051.1 coordinate 12,794, forward strand.
CCGCCCTGCGCTTGATTGAGCAGGAAGAAGAACAGGATGAAGATAATAACAAACGGGATGATAGAAGTAAAGAAAGTTACCCAAGCGCTTGTTTCCTCAGCAGGCTGATAATCAATTTTTGTATTCTTTACTTTATCGTTAATTTTTCTTTGCAGTTCTTCAGTATTTGGCGCATAAGTTACGAAGTAATCTTCTTCGCTGGCAGTGCGAAATTGCCCCTTCACCTCAAACACGCCATTTTTTGGTTGCAATCTAACAGAGCTAACCTCTCCGCTATCTAATTTAGCGAGGAATTTATCATAGCTAATCGGTTTTGTTTGCTGAGTAGAACCGTTAAAATAGCTGACTACCCCGATTACAACTAAAAATATAAGTAAATAAAAGATGGTATTACGGAAGATACGATTCATTCCTAACCTCCTCTCACAGCATACACAATATAATCAATATTAACATAGAAAAACTTCCCTATCCAACTGTAAAGCTTGCGTAGCATTAGTTTGAATAAACGCTCGGTTTTAATACCCCGATATAAGGAAGGTTTCGATATTGTTCTTTATAGTCTAAACCATATCCTACAACAAACTCATTCGGAACGATGAAGCCCACATAATCCGCCTTAATGTCAATCTTTCTTCCGGTAGGCTTGTCTAATAACGTAACAATTTTGACGGATTTTGCCTTGCGGTATTTAAATAAATCTACTAAATAGCTTAACGTAAGGCCGCTATCAATAATATCTTCTACAATTAAAATGTCTCGACCTTCTACAGAAGTATCCAAATCCTTTAAAATTTTCACTTCTCCTGTCGAAACTGTAGAATGCCCATAGCTGGAAACCGCCATGAAATCCATTTCAAGATATGTATCCACCCGCTTTAACAAATCTGCCATAAATGGCATAGCGCCCTTTAGCACTCCAACCGCTAAAGGAACTGTGTCTTTATAGTCCTCTGTAATCTTTGCACCTAGCTCTTTTACCATTTCTTGAATCTGTTCTTCTGACACAAGTACTTTTTCAATGTCTTGATTCATCATCTGTTTATCCTCCTAGAAGACTCCTTGCTTTTGTAATGAATGATTATGTAACTTCCCTTGCTCTCTTCCGCCGCCGCAACAGCTGTTTCGGCCCGTTTCAGCAACGGAATCCATACAATGTTTCCTTTTGCATCACAAACAATTGGCCATTCTTCTCTTTCTTGCCTTGGCACCTTTTCTTCAATAAAAATAGCTTTTATCTTTTTCGTGCCTTTCATACCTTTTATCGCCATCCGATCTCCATTTTGGCGGGAGCGAACTGTAAATGGTACAGCCATTTTCCTGCTGTCCCCAACAAACATAGAGGAGCTATAGGAGGAAGGAAAACTTTCGCTCACTTCCGCTGTTAACTCATCTCCATTTGGCAAAACAACCGTCCCCGGAACTGGCAGTATACAGGAGAAAGGAAGGGCCTTCTCTTTTTCAAAATTGAAGCTGCAATCTTCGTAAGCGCGAACAATTTTAAGGCCTCTCGGGAAATCAAGCGAGCCTGAAGGATGAGGACGCTTTAGAAAAGACAGCACCTGCTCAATATGTATAGAAGAAAGTGATGAAGGAAGCTTATATGCATAAAGATAGTTTAATATTAGTTGAATCACTCTTCTTTGTAAAGGTATAGGAAGGGATTCAAAAGCAGGAATTGACAGAATAGCCTTATTTTTGTCCTTCTTCTTAACTACTTTATTCATCTTTTCAAAAGCTAATTCCTGCAAATAGTCTTCATCCTCTTGAATAAACTTGCTCAAAGCCAGAAAGCGTTCATGCACGGCTGGGTTTTCTTTTTTTAAATATGGGAGGATATGCTTCCGAAATCGATTTCTTGTATATGTTTCCTTTTTATTGCTCGGGTCAACTCGGGGGACAATGTGATTTTGGATGCAATATTCATAAATCTCATCCTTGGTAACCGCCAATAAAGGACGAATAATCATACCTGTAGCAAACGCCCTTTTTATAGGGATTCCCGCATAGCCCCTAAAGGTACTCCCCCGGACAAAGCGCATCAGCATTGTTTCGATTTGGTCATCCCCATGATGCCCGAGCGCTAAGTAATCCGCATTATATCTCTTCATGACGTTTTCCAAATATTCATATCTGCATTCTCTGGCAGCGACCTGGGCACCAAGCTGATGTTTCTCTTGATACGCCTCGACATTGATTTGCTTCGCCTCACATGGGATGCCAAGGCGCTTGCATAAAGACTGAACGTATACCATATCTTGCCGCGATTCTTCGCCGCGAAACATATGGTCCACATGGGCTGCCACAATTTGCAGAGAATCCCTCTCTTTTCTCCCCAGCAAGTAATATAATAAAGCCAGGGAATCCGGGCCGCCGGATACCCCTACCACAACAGTAGCGCCTTTATGAAGCAAATCATTCTGCGCTACAAAAGAATCCAATTTTGAGATAAATAAATCCTTCAATGCCATTATCACCTTTCATCAATTACAACTTTTAAAGCTCTTTCATATAATCGTACCACTTTTTAGGATTCCTCTGCAAAAAAAGAGCTACATCGCTATTAAGTTTGTATAAATATACACAAAGTAGGCAATGAGTACAGATAAAACAAGAAAAAAGGTTTCTAGTATACCGGCCTTTTTATGCGCTTTCTGTTTAACACGAACCTTCTTTCTTGCCGCTTGTACTTGCTGCATTCTTCTTTTTCCGCTCCGCGTTTGTATTTTCAACAAATCCATCTTCATTGCTGCCGCTTCCGGGTATTTTCCTTCAAGAGCTTTTAAAAGAATCGGCTTTATCTCCGTAAGCAAAGGCTTCTGATCAATCATGCGGACAAGCTGTTCGTAGCCATTGCCACTGCGAGTAAATCTCTTTTTGTATGCAACGTTTATGATGATCATCGCCACGCAAAATAAATCATACGAGGGCTCCGCTTTTCTAGAACCCAGGCCCCAATAACCGCGATCAAAGAATTCGGTATATTCTTTAATAGCCCTTCCCTGCAACGTCGTTCCGCCCACGTCAAGCCAACGGATTTTAGGCGGAGATGAAACGATCAATACATTATCCGGCTTTAAATCTCCAAATACCCACCCATTTTCATGAAGCTTCTGTAAATCATTCAACAGCTGATGAAGAAATACTTCAATCCACTCTTCACCCCTCCGTTCAATAAATGCAAACAGGCTCTCTCCCTCTAAATATTCCATAACATAATAATGTATAATTTGGTTTGTTGAAGGAGAAAGCCAATCGTCAACATCCAGCAAAGAAGGCCCGAGGATAGAACCTTGGACCTTTGCGAATTGCCGCAGAACATTTACCTCTGAAATAATGGCTGTACTATTATCGCTTACCTTTATGGCCGCTTTGCCATTCGGGCCGGCAGCCAAATAAACAACCCCGGTTGCACCAAAACCGAGCCTCTTTATAATCCGGTAGCTGTTCTTATTCCACTTTCCCTGAATAACAGTGCCGCTCTTTAAATTACATGCCTGAGGAATCGACATCATATTCATCCTTCAACTCCCGGGTACGCTCAGTACGTTTATTATTGAAATATGCCAGCGCTTCTTTTAAAGCCGGGCCAGTAGGTGTAAGCCCCCTTGTTACCAATTTTGGAAAAACACTTGTGAGCTGACGCAGATTCGGTGTCCAATCTAATACCTTTTCTACTTCTTTATTTTTTCCCGGAAATATAAACGCAGCAAATTCATTATCTCCCATTCTAGCGTTTAAGCTTAATGATAAATCAAGCAACGCTTCTTTAACCGTAGGAAGCTTATTTGTCATGCTGGCGCTTGTATCTATTAAAATTAAAACCTGCAAATCCACAGTTTCCCCGAGTTCATCTACTACTTCAATTACCTCTCCCCGCTTATCGGGCGGCAAATCTTCTAAGGCTTTATCCTTCCCAAGGATATTTTGAAGTTCTTTATTAATCAGTCCTTGCAAGGTTTGGGTCATCGCTTTTCTTGTTACCATTTGGACGGTTTGTGAAAGCTGCTTTGCGTACACAATTTGGCTTATTCCACCGCCGGCGGCACTGATGCTCTCGATTTCTTGCTGCGCTCTTTCATCAAGATGATCTTCATCCAAAATCCCGATAACATTTATTGTAATGCCGTATTCCCTTGCCAAGGAAGCCATCGCTATAGGATCTTCACCATGATTAGAACAACCATCTGTCAGCAATAAAATTTGTTTAACCTTGCCCTTATACACACCTTATCCCTCTCCTCTTTTATAACGTATTACCATCTTTGACGGAATAAAAGGGTTTTATACGTTGGATATCGGACTGTTAAAACGCCCTTTTAGAAATAAACAATATTGCTGCTATGGACCGGGCCCATTCGCGTCAAATGCGCCAAAATCAATACTGTCCACACGCCCAATCAGAAAAACACAGGGCGCCCAAAGCTAGACACTCATCTGGATTGAGGTCCTATACTTTAACAATAAGGCTCCTTTAAACTTGATTATTGATTTTCCACTACAGGCGGACGCTTTCCGCGGGCGGGGCCGCCTTTCGTTCCAGATTAATAAATAAACCAAAATCAACATTAGCCTTTAACAAAGCCAACAATAAAAAAGCCGCTTGGCGCACGTTGGCGCAAGCGGCAAAATGATTACGCTTGTTTGCTTAAAATCGGGATTGTTGCCCACTTCGGCATATTTTTCTCTACCTTCGCAACTACAACCGTCATGTCGTCCTCAATAAACCCGCCGCGCGAACGAATTACTTCTTCAATAAGAATATCAGCAATTTCCTGCGGGTCCTCTGTTTCAATTTCCTTAATCTTTCTCTTCATCCACGCCTCATGATTTTCGACATGCTTTGGCCCTTCAAAAATGCCATCGCTCATCATAATGAGAATATCGCCGCTCTTTAGCTGCTCGCTCACTACATCCACTTCGAAATCTTCAATAATTCCCATTGGCAGATTACTGCCTTCAACTTTAATAACGCGGTCACCGCGCTTCACAAAGCTTGGCGTAGAGCCGATTTTCAAAAACTTCGCTCTCGCATCATGCAAATCAATCATCGCCAAATCTAAAGTCGTGAAAATTTCTTCTGTTGTTCTTAGCGATAAAATGGAATTGATAGATTTAATAGCGATTTTTTCATCAATTCCCGATTGCAAGATTTTTTGAAGGAGCTTTAATGTTTCTTTACTCTCCATATGCGCGCGTTCTCCATTGCCCATGCCGTCGCTAATGGCCAGCGCATACTTTCCGACACTTAGCTCCATCGTGGAATAAGAGTCCCCGGAGACAAATCCGCCTCCCTTAGCCGCCGTCGCAATTCCAGTATCAACCGTATATGCTTTAGCCGAACCAAAACAAACTGTCATGTAGCCATTCGGATAAGACGATTGCTCCTCTCTTTTCACAACAATCGTTTCCTGCAAAATATCCGATAGCATAGGAGCGATTAACTTCTCGCACTCGCCTCTTTGATTGCTCATTTGCGGAATCGTCATCTCTATATCAACATTGCCCTGGTCAAGGCAATAAATATCAACTTGCCCAATTTCAATACCGAAGTGGCGGAACGCTTCTAAAATTTGCTCTTCTTGTACTTGGTGATTTTCTTTCTCACGCTGGATTTCCTTTGCGAAATCCTCCATAACCTTTGAAACGCCCATAAGCTGCTCCGCTACCAATCTTCGGTTTTCGCGCATTTGCTTTCTCATTTGTTGATTTTCATAAAAATGGGAAAGCTCTTGTTCTACTAAATCAGTTACTTTTGTACTTCTTACGCAATACTTCCCCCAATCCTTTACAAGCTTTGTATTGCGTTGAAGCGTTCCTTGTTCTGTCTCCTCCATAATTTGACGCATATATTCATATGTTTTATCAAAGTTGACCGCCCAGCATTGATCCTTTTTAAAGCAATTTTGGCACGTTTTCCCAGCAATCCCACTTAAAAACAAATCAGCCTCCGCTTCCTTATCTTCACCATCAATATATCCATAAACGGTAAAGCTATTTGCAAGAGCTTGAAATACATTTGCAAATTTATTAATTTTATTAGTCGTTACATCGCGGATACGCCGCAAATATTGCTGTTGGTCTACAGAATGCTCTACCGTACCCGGAATAAATTTAGCAAGGCGGTCAATTATGAACTTTGGTGTCAGTAAAAATAAGACGATAGCTGCGCAAGACTCCAGCAAGGTTTTTGCAATATCAGCCTGTTTGTCTACATATAATGTAATTAAGCTTGTCCCTATCAATAATCCCAAGCCGACTCCAATGCGTTTTCCTTCCTTCAATAATCCGCCTAAAAGGCCGGAAAATGCAAGAAGACTTAATTGATATAAGCTCGCGATATTCGCTAAACTCAAAATTAAACCAGTCACTACCCCGACAGTAGAACCGATTGCTGCACCCGCCACAAAGGCGAACATAAGCACCAAATATCTTGTAAAAATATGCTGTACTGATAATCCAGCTATAAACCAATCTGTCGTTCCAGTTAATACAGAAGCCAGCAGAATGATGAGGCAAACTATTTCCTCCGTTTCCAATGATTGCTGCTTTCCTTTGCGCTCCGTTAATAACGGCACGCTCTGTAGAAAAATCATTGTTAAAACAAGGCTTAAGCCAGCTTCAATCGTACTCATAAATACATCGTACATAATAATGCTTTTTTGCTGAAAGTACACTACGATTAAATGAGCTGTCAAAGCGGATAAAAATACTTGAAAAGGCACAAGCCCAACCGTTTTTTTAGTGAATCTTAAAAAGAAAAGGTTATATACAAAGAACATAAACATAGAGGCAAATGTAAAAGCCGTATTTTCTAATGATACAGTAAAGGCCCCTGCCATAAGAGCCAAAAAGGCAAGCGCCATCTTGTCTCGTTTCATTACATATACAGCTGCGAAAAATGGGAGGGCAAAAGGAAGGATATTTGTTAAAATATATGCACGTCCTAGAAGAAAACCTACTAAAGCAATCACAAACCCCCAACGAAAGAAAATATGCTCCACGAGTGTCTTCACTTTGCTTGTCCAACGCGAAGCTGCAAGCTTCCCGTTATTTATTGCCAATAAGCCCGAATCCGGATTCACAGAGTTTCTTCCTGTTCTCGGCATACTATTCACACCACCCGCATATTTTATTAATTGTATTATAAAAAGAAATGTGAACATTTTTTGTCAAAACAAGGTTTTTATTTATCAGAATTCTTCGACTTTTTATCCAAAATCCTCCCATATGTATACATAAATATCAGCAGGTTTACATATATTCATCGGAATTTTAAGGGATTCTCTCCATTTTTGTAGAAGTCTTTTTTGAATAGATATTTTAAAAGCGGGTATCCTGTTAAGTTGCAGAAATTCAATTTAAAGCATTATTGCAAGCCATATTAACGACAATAAAAAAAGCTGAACCATTTAAGATTCAGCTTTTTGCGATGACCCGTACGGGATTCGAACCCGTGTTACCGCCGTGAAAGGGCGGTGTCTTAACCACTTGACCAACGGGCCATTTATATAGCGGCGGAGGGGATCGAACCCCCGACCTCACGGGTATGAACCGTACGCTCTAGCCAGCTGAGCTACACCGCCATGTTTCCGTTTCCTAACGGACAATTACTATAATACACACAAATGAATATCTCGTCAATAACTTTTTTAAAAATTTAGCTCTATTAAAGGCCAATGTTGATTTTTACGTCAAAATCACATGATTTATAACGCAGGTCTGCACATTACGGCTATGTAGACACTCTCTTCCTCTCTCTGGTTTTCCGTCGCATGGGGCAGGAATAGGTTTTGACCGCTTCTATGCATAGCCGGATGCTCTCTCCCCTTCTAAAAAAGGATTTATATAGCAACACCAACGTTTAACACAGCCAAAAATTCAGCTGTGCTAATTACATTGATATAGGCCAACCTTGGCCCATTCGTGTCAGCCTCTCGTTTGATGGGACTTTCCTTTAACATAGGCTAAATTTTAACAACAAACAAAAGGCACTCGAAAAACCGAGTGCCCTATCCTAAAGGATAAACAGCAAGTTATCCGCGTCGAGCGCCACGACCCCCACGTTTTGATTCCGTATTACGCTTTAAGGAAGCTAAACGATCTTCACTTTCCTTTAAGAAACGCGTCATCTTTTGCTCAAAAGATTCTTTGCTTGTGCGATTGTCACGGCTATCGCGGTTATCGCGATTATAAGGACGATTGCGCTGCGGACGCGCAGGGCGTTGTTCACCGCTTGCTCCTTCACGTTCTTTTGCCTTCTTGATAGACAATCCGATCTTGCCATCTTTCTCAACGTTAATTACTTTTACTTCAACTTGGTCGCCTACTTTGAGGTGATCGTTGATGTCTTTTACATAATTATCAGCTACTTCGCTAATATGAACAAGACCCGTTACCCCATCTGGCAGCTCTACGAAAGCCCCAAAATTAGTAATACCTGTTACTTTACCTTGTAACTTGCTGCCTACCTCAATTGACATAAAAAAAATGCTCCTCCTTAATCTAAAAAAAAGTCAAATTTTACTTCATTATATATAATCCTAAAATGCAGTGTCAATAAAACACCGTCTACTTGGAAATAGGAAAAATTACCTCTCCTGGCTTCGAAAAAAAGTAATCTCTCCTAGCAATTTTTGCGATATATTCATCATCATGCAATTTTTCAATTTCATTTTGCAGCCTTTTTTCCTCGGCTGTTAATGCCTCTGCTTCTTTCTTTAACTTTCTGATTTCCGCCTTTTGCGCCTCGACAGCCGCGTGCTGCTTATAAAATGTGATGCTTATGCTCGCCACAACAGTAAGGGCAAATGTAAGAAATAAGACTAAACGGCGAACAAGGCGTTTTTTGCTTTTATTCTCTGTTTGTATTGTATGCTGTGAACGCAAATTCGGATTCTCTTTTACGTAAGTCTTTCTTAGTTCCCTCATTTGCGAGGTCCCCCTAACCTTTGTTTAATATTTTTCCACATTTTCACCATGTTTACCTTCAACTTCTTGATTTTTCCAAGAAATCCTGCATAACGTCTGATAAAAATTTTAACACGGTTAGGGAGAAGTTTCCATATAAGAATTCCAATAAAGCGGACAGGAATGAAAACAATTTTCCAAGCAATCAGCAATATCCGAATCGCAATTCGATAAATGCCCAAGCCTATCGCCTGAAGAATACGCAATAAAAATAATATAATCGCAATAAGCAATTGTACCAAATATATAATAGGCTTTACGATAAGGTTGTGCAGCAGTGCCATAAAAAAACGGTACGTTTGAATTGTAAAGCGAATCATCCGCTCTAATAAATTTACATACAGCTTTTTGAGCAAGCTTTGGTAAGCTGCAAATCCGCACAACAAAGCTATAAACACATAAAATCTAAGTTCCGCTTCATTTACGAGCAATAGCACGTAAAAAATAAAAAGAGCTTGGACAGCCCAAAATAGTAGATCATAAATAAATACAATCCACCTTTTGCGCTTAGGCCTATTTAAAAAACGCTGGTATGTGTCAAGGGCTGCGCCTACCCATGCTCCCATTCCGATCATAGAGAGCATTGTGTAAAGCTGCACAGTTAGGCTCATTTAAATAGCTTGCTAAAGAATCCTTTAGCTTTCTCCGTTTGATGGTCATCAATATAAATCATCTCATGAACCTTGCCCTTGATAGATACAACGCCCTTTTCTACATCCAGATTCTTCATCTGCAAGTTTTGGCCGCGAATGCTTAAAAAGCCCATTACTGTTTCTAAAAGGAATTCTTCACTATCAAAGCTCTCTACTTGCTTTACTCCCGTAATATCGAGGATCCTCCTGCCCCTCATGATTACGTCATGCTCTGCAGAAGCGCTATTGTTATTTGAAGAAGCTACCTGGTAGCCTTTATTCATCCTCATCCCCCCATAGCCTGTACTGTTACCAATGTATGAAGGGATGAATGTATTTAGAACAAGCCACCCATCGGTTCCGGCTGCACTTTTTCTTCCTTAATGACAGTATACATTCCTGCCGCGTCTTCTTTTTTAGTCATTTCCTTTAGTTCATTTATTTTAACCGTAACCGTCTTTTGCCCGAAACGCACCGTTAGTTCATCCCCGACTTTTACGGTAGAGCTCGCCTTTGCGACTTGTCCATTAATCATAATGCGCCCTTGATCAGCCACTTCCTTCGCTAATGTTCTTCGTTTAATTAAACGGGAAACCTTTAAAAATTTATCTAATCGCATATACTTTTCCTCCTATTCGACCCCTTCTCGCTTTGCTTCCTCCCACAAAGCATCCAGCTCTTCCAGCGTAAGTTCATCCATTTCCTTATTCATCCTTGCAACCTTAGCTTCCATGTATAAAAAGCGCTTAAAAAACTTGCGGTTCGTAGCATGAAGCGCTTCTTCCGGATTCAGCTTGTAAAAGCGGGCGATATTCACAAATGCGAACAAAATATCGCCAAATTCCTTAAGCATCTTATCGGAATCCATCCTTTTGATCTCTGCCCGAAATTCTTCCCACTCTTCACTTACCTTCTCTATCATCGGCTCAATATCCTGCCAATCAAACCCTACCTTGGCCGCTTTCCTTTGCAGCTCATACGCCTGCAGAAGCTGCGGCATGCTTTGCGGAATCCCAGCTAAAATAGATGTCTTTACACCCTTTTTCTCCTGTTTCTTAATTTCATTCCAATTTACAACAACTTCCTCTGCATTGTCGGCTTTTACTTCCCCAAACACATGCGGATGGCGCCGGACCATTTTTTCCGAAAGTGTTCGGATAACATCATCAATTGAAAACCATCCTTCATCCTCCCCGATTTGGGCATGGAGCATAACCTGCAATAAGACATCGCCCAGTTCCTCCACTATATGCTCGTCATCTTCCTCATCAATTGCATCAAGCAGTTCATATGCTTCTTCAATCAAATACTTTTTAAGCGACTGATGGGTTTGTTCTTTATCCCAAGGACAGCCGTTCGGGCCGCGCAGTTCGGCAATAATGCGGCGCAATTCATGAAATTCCTGGTACAGTAACGCTTCTTCCTTTACCGGAGGCACATATACACTCGTTAAATTGTTCAACTCCGTTTCGTGGTCCAGCAAATATAACGGAACCTTTTTAATCGTTTCAAATGATGTCCCGGCGGCTGTTACAATATATACCTCATAATCATCCGGCAAGCTCTCCATTAATGTCAGCTTTACTTCAGATGCAATAAACGCATCATACACTTGGCAGAAAATAATATGATGGCGAAGCTCCAATTCCCCGCGGCTAAAGGAAGTTGCGTCCACAAGCTGAAAGCCCTCGATTGGATCTATCTTCAATGCTGCAAAGAATGGGTCTAAGAAGCTTTGGCCTCCTTCAATTTCTATTTCTATGCCGTTTTCTTGCCCCGCTTCCAATAAAAGCTGTACCGTACGCTCGGCTACTAACGGATGTCCCGGTACTGCATATAAAATATCTTCTTCTTTAGCTTTTTCTATCAGCTTTGAGGCAATGGATTGATATACATCCTCAAATCGGTCATGCGCCTCATATACATCATCAAATGATGTGTACGTAATCCCTTCCGCTTCCAGCTCCTTTATAACTGGATGCTCCTTCGTGCGTACATATATGTGCGAAGCAGCCTTTAGCCTTCGGTAAACGCCCATAGTAAGCTGCTCTAGCTCACCGGCTCCAAGGCCGATAATCTTTAGTTTCTTCGCCATTATCATTCACTCCTCTTATCTTCTGAATATAAGCGGTATTTTGCCGCCTTTCCAAACCGCACCCAATTCTTCATTTGTAAATACCCGCAGCTTAAAAATTAAGAAAATGTAGGCGATTCCTCCTATTGTCACCGCTGTTAAAGCTTCCAAAGAGGCAACCGCGCGATGATGTACATAAAATACAGGAAATATGTTCTCAAATATGTATGTGTAAATTATAACTATAAGCACCATGCCAAAACAGGAAAACACAATCCTTCCCGCAATGCTCCACGATACAATCGGATGATGGACTCTCCGCATTACAGCAATGGTATTCAGAGCGGCAATGCTGAATAAAGCTGATACAGTCGCAATAGCCGCACCCTTCGCTCCCATGCCTGGAACCAGCAGTATATTTCCCGCATACTTAACTGCTGCCCCGATAAAGGTAAAGAAAGCGGGCAGCGTTGTATTTCCAAGCCCTTGCAAAATAGAAGCAGACGTAATGGAAAACGCGCTGAATAAGATAGAAACGGCTAAAAGCGCCAGTATATTAGACCCTGAATTATTTTGAAACAGCATAATATTTGTTGGACGAATAATGCATATAAGGCCGGCTGAAGCCGCCAGACCGATAATAAGCGTAATTTTCATGGCCAACTGTACCTTTTCCTGAATAAAAGCCTTGTCCCCTCTTGTCCTCGCGCCTGTAATAAGCGGTATAAGCGGCAAAGAAAATGCTGTCGCCGCAACTGTCCCAAGCTGTATAAGCGGCATCCCCCGGTCGTACACTCCCTTTAGCACTTTCGCCTCATGTCCCGTTAGCCCCGTCATCACAAGGAGTTTATATAACGATACAGAATCAATAAGCTGTATGAGAATTAATGAGAGATTGCTTATGCATATTGCAATTCCCTGCCAAAAGACGAGCTTAACAATAAGCGCTTTATCAGGAATGTCCTCCCGCCCCCTGCTAAAAATCCGCTTTATATCTTTTCTTAAAAAATAAACTAAAATAGCAACGCCAATAGCGGCCCCCGCTGCAGAACCGAACATTGCGCCTGCTCCCACTATATAAATGTCAAATCCCGCCGATACTAAAATGAGCGAAAGCACAATAATAACACCTACCCGCACTGATTGCTCCGCTACCTGCGATACAGCCGTAGGCGTCATATTTCCAATCCCTTGAAAGTACCCCCGCGCAGTTGATAAAAAGGGCATAAATAAAAAGGAAAAAGCAACTACCTTAAGCAAAATCCCCAATTTTCTGTCCCCCATCAAGAAACCGATATAATCAGCTCCAAGGAAAATAATTAAAAAGAGACATGCTCCTCCTATCATCAAAAACCAAAATGAAACGAAAATAACTCCCTCTACTCCCCTTTGATCCCCTTTTTCAAATCTTGACGCAACAAGCTTAGAAATGACAACGGGAAATCCATATGTTGCAAGCACTAAAGAAATACCGTACAACGGATAAACCTGCTGATAAATATAAAATCCGATATCCCCGGCAATATTCTGATATGGGATACGGTAAAAGGCGCTTAGCACTTTCATAATAAGACCTGATAACGTCAAGATGATTGCCCCGCGCCAAAACATACTATGTTTCCTTATTTCCATCGAGCAATTCCTTCTTTCCTATACTCATGCCACGTATTATACCATAGAAAAAAAGGGGCAGCTAAAAGCTGCCCCCAAAAATGCTATTGCTCCATTTGTTTCGCGAGGAAACTCGCTGCTGTATCAACAGCTTTATGCTCGACATCTCCAATAATTTTGTCTTTAGAGAAGATAATAACAGCTCCAATCGGATCCCCATTAGCAATAATAGGCCCAATTGTATACGACGCTACTTTTTCATGGATTCCATCTATAATTGATATTTCACTTTCGTCCATCATGATAATGGAGTTGCGGTCATTCATAACTTTTTCAACTAGTTCTCCAACGCTTTTGTTTAAATATTCTTTTTTAGAAACGCCTGCTACAGCAATAATGGAATCGCGGTCACAAATGAGTACATTATGGCCTAAACTGTCATATAGCGCATCAGCATATTCTTTTGCAAAATCACTTAGTTCGCTGATTGGGGAATATTTCTTCAAGATGACTTCTCCATCTCGATCCACAAAAATCTCTAATGGGTCTCCTTCACGAATGCGAAGGGTTCTGCGAATTTCTTTTGGAATAACGACTCTGCCTAAATCGTCAATTCGACGTACTATTCCAGTTGCTTTCATTCTAATGCTGCCTCGCTTTCTACAGATGGTAAAAGTGGTGATTTCGCTTATCTTATCCTTATCATGTAAAAATCACCAACTGTTAAGCATAGTATTGTACACATTAGTTGTTCTATGCACGCCGAATATGATTTTCTTTCTAATCTAGGCATTTACCGCTTCTTTTTTTACATCCTTCAACCCTTTTAGCAAGTTTTCTGCAATTGTCAGCCATTGTGAAGTCTCCATGCCTTTTACGTCCAATACGATTTTCAACTTGGCTCCCTCCATACCGAGCCGCACCATGCGCCCAAAGCTATTTCCTAGCATGAAAAGCTTGCCGCCGTCAATATTTTGGCTCGCTTTCTCAGAGAACAGAAAAGTTACTTCTTGCTTAACTTGTTTAATTAATTCTATCTTCTCTTGCTTAGCCAATACCTTTAATGTCGCAATTTGCAGCAGGTAGCCGACCTCTTGCGGATAATCGCCGAAGCGGTCAATCATTTCCTCTTGCAGCTCTTCGATATCCTCAATTGTAGAAACGCCTCTAAATTGTTTGTACATCATAATCTTTTGTTTACTATCGGAAATATACTCTCTAGGCAAGTAAGCGTCTACCTCTAAATCAATTTCAACGTTAAACTTATCTTCCTCGTCCACAACGCCTTTACGTTGTTCAATCGCTTCCTTTAACATTTGCGAATATAAATCGAACCCGACAGAATCAATAAACCCGTGCTGCTCCGCCCCGAGCAAATTCCCAGCTCCGCGAATGGACAAATCCCGCATCGCAATCTTAAATCCGGACCCAAGCTCTGTAAACTCCTTAATGGCCTGCAGTCTCTTTTCTGCCACCTCAGAAAGCACTTTATCCTTCTTATACGTAAAATAAGCATAAGCTACCCGGTTAGAGCGCCCTACACGCCCGCGAAGCTGATACAGCTGGGATAAGCCCATACGGTCCGCATCATATACAATAAGTGTATTTACATTTGGAATATCAACACCTGTTTCAATAATTGTTGTACTTACAAGCACATCATATTGACCATCTAAGAAAGAAAGCATAACCGACTCAAGTTCGCCTTCATTCATCTTCCCATGGGCAAATGTAACACGCGCTTCGGGAACAAGCATCGAAATTTCCTGGGCCTTCCTCTCGATATCTTCTACACGGTTGTATAAAAAATAAATTTGGCCGCCGCGCGCTAGCTCGCGTTCAATCGCCTCCCGTATTAAAGCGGGATTATACTCCACTACATACGTTTGAACCGGAAAACGGTTTTCCGGCGGAGTCTCGATTACGGATAAATCCCGCACCCCAAGCATAGACATATGCAAAGTCCGCGGAATTGGTGTTGCCGTTAACGTAAGTACATCAATATTTGTTTTCATTTGTTTAATTTTCTCTTTATGCGTTACACCAAATCGCTGCTCCTCATCAATAATAAGCAAGCCCAAATCCTTAAATTTAATATCCTTTGATAGCAGGCGATGCGTCCCGATTACTATATCAATTGTGCCATCTTTTAGGCCTTTAATCGTCTCATTTTGTTGTTTTCTTGTACGAAAACGGCTTAACAAACCAATATTAATCGGGTAATCCTGGAAGCGTTCTCTAATGGTTTCATAATGCTGCTGCGCCAAAATGGTAGTCGGAACTAAGATGGCTACTTGTTTCTGATCCATAATCGCTTTGAACGCCGCACGTATCGCCACTTCTGTTTTTCCATAACCTACGTCTCCGCAAAGCAGCCGGTCCATCGGCCGTTCGCGCTCCATATCCTTTTTAATCTCGGCAATAGAACGTAATTGGTCCTCTGTTTCTTGGTAAGGGAATGAATTCTCAAAATCTCGTTGCTCCGCCGCATCCGGCGAAAATGCATAACCCTTTGAAGCCTCACGTTCCGCATACAGCTTAATTAAGTCATCCGCAATATTTTGGACAGACTTTTCGACCTTATTCTTTACACGCTTCCAATCATTGCCGCCAAGCTTATAAATCTTTGGTTCTTTTCCTTCTGAACCAACATATTTTTGTACTTGGTCAATCTGCTCAACCGGTACATACAACTTATCATTTCCTTGATATTTAATATGCAAATAGTCTTTATGCACGCCGTTGATTTCCAACGTCTCAATTCCGAGAAATTTCCCAATGCCGTGGTTGACATGTACAACATGGTCCCCTATTTTTAACTCGGAATAACTTTTAATACGTTCTGCATTTGATAACTTTTGTTTACGCTGCGGTTTTTTCATTTTCTTATTGAATAGTTCTTTTTCCGTAATAACCGCAAGCTTTTGCATCGGCATTTCAAAACCGGCATTTAAATCCCCTGTAACAACCTGAACACGCCCCGGAAGCAATACATCTGTGCCCGAAATAATATCAGCTTCAATATCATAATCATTTAAAATTTCTTGAAGCTTCTTAACGCGCTCTTCATTCGCCCCAAGAACCGCGACTGTATAGTTTCCTTTTTTCCACCTGTCCATTTCTGTTTTTAGCAGCTGCATTTGCCCATGAAAATCCTGCATCGTTTTGCAAGTTACATTCACGATGTTTTGTGGATTTGTATACGGAATATGGCGCAAAAACAATGTTAAATATAGGTAATTTCGCGTTTTATGCTGCAAAAACCTTGCAAAATCATGAGAAAGTGCAATATCTTGAATAATTGCCCCCTCTTCCAATAAGGAGATATACCATTCTGCCTCTTCTTTTTCCAGTTGCTCTGCGGTTTCTTGAATACGCGAAATCTCATCTAGTATAACAACAGCGCTCGCAGGTAAGTAATCTATGAGACTTGCAGCCTTTTCATAGAACAAGGAAAGGTATTTAAAGATTTGCTCAATATTTTGTCCACTTTTCAACTTCTCTATTTCATGTCCAATTATCTCTACTAAAGATTCTTTAACCTTTTCATCCTTTACCTTTTTCAACGTTGCTGCCAATCCTGCCTCAAGCCGATTCATTCCTCTTTGCATTTCTTCTTCAGTAAAGATAAATTCCGCCGCCGGGCCGAACGAAACTAAACTTACTTTATCGCGGGAACGTTGGTCATCAATCGTAAAAGTACGAATAGAATCAATCTCCGTATCAAAAAGTTCAATACGAATCGGCATTTCTTCCGTTAAAGGATAAATGTCCAAAATACCGCCGCGTATACTGAAATCTCCCGGAGCTTCCACCATTGACTTGCGCTCATACCCCATCTGTATAAAGGTACGGGCCATTTGCTCGAGGTCGATATCATCCCCAATCTTTAGTTCTATCTGCTGCTGTTTCCACAACTCCTTAGAGGGTAAAAAACGCCGTAAGCCAGCAACCGGAACAATAACAATCGCCGGCTCATTTTTTGATAAATGATTTAGCACCTCTATTCTCTGCGCCTTCAATTCCGGGCTCGCAACCCCAACCTCTGAAGCGATTAACTCATTGACGGGATACAGCCATACTTCTTTCTCTCCTAAAAGGGAAGTAAGGTCTTCATACACCTTTTGCGCTTGAAATAAATTATGCGTTACAACCAGCTGCGAGCGCTTTGTCTTTTGATATAGCGCTGCCATTAGCAGTGAACGCGAAGAATTGGACATGCCGGAAACAAGCTGTTCCTTTAAGTTTTCTTCTACACCATTTATAACAGAATTGATTTCTTTATTATTATAAAAATGCTCCAATAACCCTATCATTTTCGAAACTCCTCTCAGCAAAAAGAGCAGGTTAATATATTTTATGCAAATATTAAAAAAGGCTAAACAGAAAAATGCTTTGGATATGCCAAAGCCTATTGAATAAATACATCATATTCATGATAATGCGGATTTTGTTCCAACGTTTGCTCACATGATTCACAAATTGTTTTGACATATAAATTTCCGTTTTCATCAAAATGAGTCATTTCAATTTTTTCTTGCTCTGTTAGTTGCCCTAAAACTGTATTGTAGGCTTGTTCCTGTTTTACAAAACCAACTTTGCTTCCACAATGGCGACAATAATAATGCGTATTCATCTTTTCCTCCTGAAATACTGCAATTATTACTAGTATGGAAGCAAATGAAAAAATTTATTCTTTTAGAAAAGCTCTGTTAAACTTGATTGTTGATTTTTCACTACAGGCGGACGCTTTCCGCGGGCGGAGCCGAGCCGCTTTTCCCGCTGGAGCCGCTGCCTTTCGTTCCAAATCAACATTAGCCTTTAACAGATCCTTTAGAAAAGGCGCTTTTTATAAATAGCAGCGTAGCTCCGGGTGAATTTTTATTCATTTTTATAGGCGGGAAGTAAAGCCGTTGCTAGTGAAGGCTTTACCTTTTATTATACAATACCTACATGTTAAACGTATTCATTACTTGTAAAAACGGCGTCTTTAGCCATTCTTCACAAGCATCGGCGCTTTTTTCAATAGCTTGTTGCACAGCTGGCAGCTCTTCCGGCGTGAAGCGCCCGAGAACATAGTCCACTACCTTCATTCCATTCTTAGGACGATCGATCCCTATGCGAATTCGATTGAATTCCTGCGTACCTAAATGGGCAATAGCAGACTTTACGCCATTATGCCCGCCAGCGCTTCCCTTCATGCGCAGCCGCAGTTTTCCTACAGGAATATCCAAGTCGTCATACATAATAATAACATCTTCCACGTTTATCCTATAATAATCCATAAGAGGCCGAATACTTTCCCCAGATAAATTCATATAGGTTAGCGGCTTTAATAAAAAAACCTTTTCTCCGCTGATGACTCCCGAGCCGTACAATCCTTTAAATTTTTGCTGATTCAGTTCAATGCCCCAGCGCTTCGCCAGTTCATCTATTACGAGGAAACCAACGTTATGCCTTGTTAATTCATATTCTCTTCCGGGGTTCCCAAGTCCTACAATGAGCTTCATCTTTTTTCCTCACCTTCTTCTTTGTTATGATACGAAAAGACGTAACCTTTATCAGGTTACGTCTAGCTATATATGCAAAATTAATCGAATAATGTACTTACAGATTGCTCTTCATAAACGCGAATAATCGCCTCTCCAATGAGCGGTGCAACAGAAAGTTCCTTAACTTTTGCGATCTTCTTTTCTTCCGGCAATGCGATGGAGTTTGTTACAATGAGCTCCTTAATATTGGAGTTTTGGATACGTTCAATTGCAGGACCAGATAAAACAGGATGCGTGCAGCAAGCGTATACTTCAGAAGCGCCATTCTCAACAAGAGCGTTAGCCGCTAAAGTAATCGTTCCAGCTGTATCAATAATATCATCGATTAAGATTGCTGTTTTTCCTTCAATGTTACCGACAATATTCATTACCTCAGCCACATTTGGCCTTGGGCGGCGCTTGTCTATAATAGCGATTGGCGCTTTTAAGCGATCCGCCATTTTTCGCGCGCGAGTTACACCACCGTGGTCAGGAGACACGATGACAATATCCTTCAAGTCTTTCTTTTTAAAGTATTCAGCAAGGATTGGTACACCCATTAAATGGTCGATTGGAATATCGAAAAATCCTTGAATTTGTGGAGCATGTAAATCTAAAGTAATTACGCGGGTCGCGCCTGCTGTTTCTAAAAGATTTGCCACAAGTTTCGCTGTGATCGGCTCACGTGAACGGGCTTTGCGGTCTTGGCGCGCATAACCATAGTAAGGCATAACGATATTAATCGTTTTAGCAGATGCGCGTTTTAATGCATCAATCATAATAAGCAATTCCATAATATGCTCATTAACAGGATAGCTTGTAGACTGGATAATAAATACGTCACAGCCACGAATGCTTTCTTCGATGTTAATTTGAATTTCCCCGTCACTAAAGCGGGTTACAGAGCATTTTCCCAGCTCTACCCCAATATGCTTAGCGATTTCTTCTGCCACCGCTTTATTAGAATTCAAAGAAAACACTTTTAAATTAGAATCGAGATATTGAGTCGGCATTTAGATTAATCCTCCACACTACGAATTTTTCTTTTCCTTCAATTTTGCCACGTACTGCTCTTTGTTTGTTTGATGCGCTCTTGCAATAGAAAGCGCACATTCCGGCACATCCTTCGTGATAGTGGAACCGGCAGCGATATACGCTTTCTTTCCAATCGTTACAGGAGCGACTAAGTTAGAATTACAACCGATAAAAGCCCCATCTTCAATTACAGTTTTAAATTTATTCTTGCCGTCATAGTTAACCGTAATAGATCCGCAGCCTAAGTTGACATTAGATCCAACTTCAGCGTCACCGATATAACTTAAATGGGAGGCTTTGCTTTTATCGCCAAAGATAGATTTTTTTATCTCAACAAAGTTTCCGACACGCACTTCATTTCCGATAACTGAATCCGGACGAATGTGTGCGAAAGGCCCAATAGCCACCTCGTTTCCAATTTTGCTATCATGAACAGTAGATTGGCGGATTATCGTATCGTCTCCTACATGGCTATCCTTAATGACAGTATGTGGGCCAATGATGCAGTTAGAACCAATTACGGTATATCCTTCAATAACCGTACCCGGATATAAAACCGTATCGTTTCCAATTACAGCGTCCGCAGAAATGTACGTGTTGCTAGGATCGATAATGGTTACACCATTAACCATGTGCTTATGATTAATACGGGCTTTCATAATACCCTCTGCTTGCGATAAAGCCACTCTGTCGTTTACTCCTAGTGTTTCCTCAAAAAGGCTTGTTTGATATGCTGATACAATATGGCCTTCTGCTTTTAAAATTTCAATCACATCAGGTAAATAATATTCCCCTTGGGCGTTATCATTAGAAACCTTTTTAAGAGCAGCAAATAATGCCTTATTATCAAAACAATATGTGCCTGTATTAATTTCGCAAATTTGCAATTCAGTTTCGTTTGCATCTTTATGCTCAACAATTTTTTCTACGTTACCTTCGCTATCGCGCACTATACGGCCATATCCTGCAGGTTCGTCTATGTACGCAGTCAACACCGTCGCCTTCGCACCCGTCTGTTCATGCTGCTTTGCTAATGCTTCCATCGTTTCCGCTGTAATTAGCGGTGTATCGCCGCAAATTACAAGTGTTGTACCGGCTTCTTGTTCTAATATTTCTGAAGCCTGCATTACCGCATGGGCTGTGCCAAGCTGCTCTTCTTGAATCGCAAACATACTCTGCCCGCCAAGGCGGTTCTTTACTTCTTCCGCACCATGGCCCACAATTGTAACAATCTTTTGCATACCCAGTTGTGATACTTGATCTAACACATGCTGCACCATTGGTTTACCGCATACAGGATGAAGTACTTTATACAGCTTGGACTTCATGCGGGTGCCTTTTCCTGCAGCCAGAATAACTGCAAATCGATTTGACATATGAACCCTCCATCGCAACCTAATTATCCATTAAGAATATTATCTTAAAATGCCGATTATTTCAAGAAACAGCGCATAACTATTAAATTTTACCATATAACAAATTAAACATATAACAAGATAAGCAAGATTCATTAAACGGGAATGCGTCTAAACTAAAATCGTGATGCACGCGCTGTTTAACATAGAAAAATAAATAAACTCCTGTAATATATTACAGGAGTTTGTTCGGAGCGGCCAAAAACTGAAAGATTCCTTTTCGCGCCGTCTACCATTTAGTTCATATTTTTACGAAGCACCGGCTTCTTCAAATTCCACTTCTCCTAATTCACCCAGACGATGATACTCAGCTAAAACCGCATCTTGAATTTTAGCGCGAGTGCCGGAATTAATTGGGTGAGCAATGTCACGGAACTCGCCATCCGGAGTACGCTTGCTTGGCATTGCTACAAATAATCCGTTATTGCCGTCAATTACGCGAATGTCATGCACTACAAACTCATGATCTAGCGTGATAGATGCAATCGCTCTCATGCGGCCTTCTGTGTTTACGCGGCGTAATCTTACGTCAGTCACTTCCATCTTGTGTTCACCACCTTTTTCCTAAATAAGCGATATGCTTTAAATAATTCCACGGTCCTTGTTATTTTCCTTCTATTTTTTAAAAAATTTTCAATATAAAAACTTATTGGAATTTCTTATATTTAGCCCCTTACTAACGCTATAACTTCAATTTCTACCGCTGCATCTTTTGGAAGCTTCGCAACCTGCACACAAGACCGCGCAGGCTTATGGACGTTAAAATATTGGCCATATACACCGTTTACCGTTTCAAAATCATTCATATCTTTTAGAAATACTGTTGTTTTTACAATATTTTCCAAAGATGTATTTGCCGCTTCTAATACAGCCTGCAAATTTTTGAACACTTGATGCGTTTGCTCCGCTACATCGCCTGTTACTAACGTCCCGTCTGCCCGTAAAGGAATTTGGCCGGAACTATAAAACATATTGTTTACGACAATTCCCTGTGAATATGGTCCAATAGCTTGTGGTGCTTCATTTGTATGTACAACTTTCATATTTTTCATCCCTTTCTGATAATTGTTTCTTAAAGAAAAGCTCCTATCCCCCTGCTAGCTTACATAGAGAGGTCATTGGAGCTGCTTATTCTTCTGTTATTAACTCTTCTTTTTGCAGTGCCGGAAGGGCATAGCTGCCTTTTTCCAGCTTAATAACTTTATCCTTCACATTCACTTCGGATAAACGGATTAACGACACATACTCCTCGATAAGGCGCTCTTCAATGTCGACTGATTCAACCAATACGCCAATCCCAACAACATTTGCCTTAAATTCTTCAAGCATGCTTATCATGCCCTGAATCGTGCCGCCAGCTTTCATAAAGTCATCTACAATCAGTACATTGGCTCCTTCTTTCAGGCTCTTCTTTGCCAAGGTCATCGTTTGAATGCGCTTAGAGGAACCGGAAACATAGTTGATACTTACCGTCGGGCCTTCTGTTACCTTACTATCCTTGCGCGCAATGACAACGGGAACATCCAAATAATTAGCTGCCGCATATGCCAGCGGGATTCCTTTCGTTGCTACTGTCATGACTACATCAATTTCTTTTTGCGCAAATAAAGAAGCCAGCAACCGTCCTGCTCCGTTAATAAAACGCGGATTACTCAAAAGGTCTGTCATATATAAGTATCCGCCCGGCAGAAGACGATTGGAATCGGAAAGATTCCTTATAAGCTCTGCAATTAACTCATCCGCTTCCTCATGGCTCATATAAGGGATATACTTCACTCCCCCTGCTGCACCCGGTATTGTTTGCAAGGTGCCAACTCCCTGCTGTTCAAATGTTTGTTTAATAATAACCAAATCCTCGCTAATCGAAGACTTGGCTGACTTATACCGATCAGCAAAGAAAGTGAGAGACACTAAACGACGAGGGTTTTGCAGCAAATAATAGGTCATATCGACCAATCGGGTACTGCGTCTGATTTTCATACTCCCACCTCAAATAACGAATATTCTAAACAAATGATAACGTATCATACGCCTTTATTCAAGTTTTTCTCGCTCCCCAAGCATACGAACCGCGTATACTTGATCGCAGAATCCCTTTAATCCGTTATAAATTCGGTGCATACGCGAATCATGACGCACTAAACCGAACACAGTTGGGCCGCTGCCGCTCATTAAAACGGCATCTGCCCCAAACCGTTTCATTTGTTCTTTAATATTTTCTACTTCCGGATGCATGCGGAATGTAACATTCTCTAATACATTTCCGACAGCACTGCAAATTCCTTCATAATCACCGCTTTGAATGCTCTGAATCATTGCATCTACATCTGGGTGGACAACTTGATTTACCTTTAAATTCCGATATACCTCTGCTGTTGATACCCCTAATTGCGGTTTTGCAAGAATTACCCAACACGGCGGCGGTGCCGGTATATGCTCAATTTTTTCTCCGCGCCCCGTAGCAATGGCCGTTCCACCGTAAACGCAAAAAGAAACATCCGAACCAACTCCTGCACCAATTTCTGCTAATTCATCCAGGCTCAAGCCTAACTTCCACAGCTTATTCAACCCGCGCAACGTAGCGGCTGCATCACTGCTCCCCCCGGCTAAACCAGCGGCAACTGGGATGTTTTTTTCAATCGAAATAGAAACACCCTTGCGGATGCCATAGCGTTCTTTTAACAGCTTCGCCGCTTGATACGCAAGATTGCGTTGGTCATCTGGGACATATCGATTATGGGAAACAATTTCAATCCGGTCTTTTTCTAGTTCCGTCAACTCCAAACGGTCTGCCAAATCAATGGTTGTCATGATCATTCTAACTTCATGATAGCCATCTTCACGTTTCCCTAATACATCTAACGATAAGTTAATCTTCGCTGGTGCTTTTACTAGTAGCTTCAAACTATTCACCTACTCTATGTACTCAATCTTTTGTCGTCTATTTTACCACATTCAGGGTTCATCTGCTTTAGCAACCATTAGGATCGTGAAAAACCCGTATTAAGTATGCTACGTAATGGGCTTGAGTAGGGGGAAAAGGTGTAGCTGTGGCTGTTTTTAAAAGCTAGACTCTGTTAAAGGCTAATATTGATTGGGATTCATTTGTTGATTTGGAACGAAAAGCGACTCCAGCGGGAAAAGCGGCTCGGCCCCGCCCGCGGAAAGCGTCCGCCTGTAGTGGAAAATCAACAATCAAGTTTAACAGAGCCAAAAGCCAAGCGGTTCACCGCACCATCATTTTCATTGCTAATTTGTAACTTTCTAAAAGCTATATATAAATGACTTATTATTTCAATATTTCCATAGGCTATGTCGAACAAAACGGCAACGGCACTCATACCCTCCCTTCGGTTTTCCATCGCATGTGGCAGCAATGGAGTTTGACCGTCGGCACAGCCAGATGCTCTATCCCTTATAAAAAGTCGACTTTTTAATTCATTTATATAGTTGAAACGTTATTGTTGATGTAACACAATTTTGGACCGTTCTAAAAAAGGCGGTTTAAAAGCAGCGATGTTTATGAAAATAGCCTATACAAAAAACCGGGGAAACTTTCCCCGGCGCCGCAGTTTAGAAGAATCAATTTTTATCAAGCTCTAGCGATCCGTAAACATCTTTTTTCCTCAAGACATTACAGATACTAAAAACGTGATATGCGCAACCAACATCAACAAAGCATAAAGGAGCCCCATTGATAGAGTTTTACTTTATTGATTTCTTCGGCTTGTCAACTGCTGTTCTGCTATCTCAATAGCGCGTTTTACCATATTTCCTGCATCTTTTGCGCGAATACCGCCCCAACCTTCCTTTTGGACCACATCATAAAAGCCAAGCTCTTTTGCAAGCTCTTCTTTAAAACGCTCTGACATGATGCCTCTTCGTCTGCCCAATGCAAGAAACCTCCTTTTTCACTGCGGCAGTTATAGTATATGAAAATGAAGTATATTTCACTTACGGGAATATATGTAAGGAAAATGAGCGATAAGCGAAGGCGGGGTTATAGCTGCATTTCTATTTCATTCCTGTCTTTAGCCTTTGCAAAAAAGAAATACTGTCCTTTAAGATGTCCAAATATAATAAAAAGCAGTAAACGTAATGTTTACTGCCCTCCCCATGCAAGATCATTGCCTTGTTCATCAAAAAATGTTAATTCTACTGTTTCTGTCAATACATCAGCGTAACTATATGAGACACGTTGAAAGGAATTTTCTTCTTGATCAAGCTGGACAACAAAAACGGATGGGTAAGTTTCTGCCAAAACTCCAGAGCGTTCAATTGTCTTTCTTCGGCCGCTGTTCGCTTTTAACATCAGCCGTTTTCCCAGTTGGCTATCTAAAGAGCTTTTAATCTCCGTCAATCGTTTTGCCATTCCTGCTGCACCTCGCTGCCTGTAGAATTTTCAAAAAACATGGCTGCCTTCATGTACCACCGAATTACACATTTATAGTGTGGACCCTTTTCCTTATTTTTATGTATAAAAATAAAGAAATCTCGCCGATTGGCGAGATTGTATGTTGTTAATACTCCGACTTATTCACTCTGCACCAAAATCAATACCGTTACTTAAGCTAATATATAAATAAGCAAGACAGCAGCGCCCCGCTTATCCCCTATTCTTCATAATATTGAAATGGGAGACCCGTTCTTAAAATCCCCTTTGTTTCCACACCCCCGAGCCCTTTTTCCCCTGTAATTGTGTTGCGCACTATATCCCATACATTTACCCTTTCCATAAAAGAAGTAAAACTAATTTTAGCAACGACATAAACAGGGTCCAATGCATGGATGTTAATCCTTGAAGGAGAGCTTGCGAAATTTGCGCCAGCGCGAATTAAAGCTTCAAAGTGCGATTGGCATGCTCCTGCGAAAATAACAAGATGATCAAGCGACGGATATCTTTTTCTGGCCTCCCGTACAGCCTGTACAAAATACCTTGAATTTCGATAGGCCTGTAAATCGTTCATTTTGCCTTTTGCTTTTGCATAAGAGTCATGGCCTGTTATGACTAAAATATCAGGCCGAAACTGATCGAGCAGCTCTCCAATCCGTTCATGCATCTCTGTCTCCTTGCAATGTATTCCTTGCACCGGAACTCCTATTTTCTCGTATAAATCCAGGCATTTCCGCAAATACAATGGATCGCCATCCAAATGGAGCACCTTGCCTGGCATTTGAAAATAGTTCACATTCGTTGTATAGCCGCCTGTGGAGTAATATTCATTCCGTTGGCGAACTAAATAATAATCTTGTTGAAATAAACGATATGTTTTTTCCAGCTTTTCCTTCTCTTGCTTTGCCCTTTTTTTATATTCACGCTGATCGACAATTACTAAATCGCTAATGGGCGCATCCGCTACAATTCTTAGCTCTTCCCCAAATAAAATTGCTAACTTTACGCCGTTCTCATCTTTAATTTCGGTAACACGAAAAAGAAGGTCACGTTTATAAGAAATTCTTTCTACTAAATCCCCAACCTTTACTTCCATCTTTTTTTACCCCCAAGCTTCTTCTCAATAGCTGCAACCATCTACATTTCTGTACTTAGCCTATGAACAATAGAGAAAAAGAGTGACAAAAAAACGGCGGTTCAAAATGAACCGCCGTTTTTTTGTTCGTATAATGCATCGCTTAACTTAGCAAACTCTTCAATTGTTAACGTTTCCCCTCTTCGTTTCGGGTCAATTCCTGCGCCGAGTATAACCTGCTCCAAAATGGCTTTATCTTTTGGTGCACCCGCTAGGTTATTGGAGAGATTATTCATCAATGTCTTGCGTCGCTGCGCAAAGCTGGCTCTTACTACGGCAAAGAAAAGTTCTTCATCCTTTACCGCTACTAACGGTTTTGATCGTTTTAATAGACGGATAACAGCCGAGTCTACATTAGGCTGCGGCACAAAAACTGTGCGCGGCACAGTCATTACCGTCTCCGCTTCCATATAATATTGAATTGCGATAGAAAGGGAACCGTAATCTTTCGTGCCGGGCCCTGCTGTAATACGGTCAGCTACCTCCTTTTGCATCATAACGACAATCCCGCGAACCGGCAGCCGTTCCTCTAGAAGCTTAAATAAAATTGGCGTCGTGACATAATACGGCAGGTTGGCTACAATCATTAAGTCTTGCCCTTTTTCAAATTCCTCTGCAATAACTTGATTTACATCTGCCTTTAGCACATCATTATGTATCACTTTTGTATTGCCATACGGCTCTAGCGTCTCTGCTAAAATAGGCAGAAGCCTCTGGTCAATTTCAAATGCAACAACCTTTTTTGCGCGCTTGGCGAGCTGTTCTGTTAGTGCACCGATTCCCGGGCCAATTTCAATTGCGCCTGAATTTGGCCCGATTTCAGCAAAATCAACAATCCTGTTTAACACATTCGTATCAATTAAAAAGTTTTGCCCTAGGCTTTTTTTAAAAGAAAAGCCATACTTTTCGATAATCATTTTTGTCCGGTTTGGCGTCGCGATATCCTTCATTTTTTCTCCTCCTGTAGCACCTGGGTTACTGCTTCTTTAAATGTTTCCTTTGAAATTTGGAACATTTGCAGCCTTTTATAAAACTGCTTTGCATTAGCCTGTCCAATTTTAAGCATCTTTCCTAATTGTTCGCGACGATAACTGGCTCTCTCTCCTCCGACTAACCCTGCCTCTATCATATCGTTCCACGTAATCTCACTTATGTATTCCTGCATTTCTTGCTTTACATTTTGCAAAGCCCTTCTTATTGATTCATCCGAAGCATGCTCAATCCCGACTCCCTTGCTCCGTTTTGCGAGCGCCTCTTCCTTTGGCAAAAAAGCATGCTTACACCCCGGTACCTTTTCGGAAACAATTTTTCGAATGCGCTCTCCCGGATAATCCGGGTCTGTAAAAATAATGACGCCCCTTGTCTGCTGCGCTAATTTAATGCGCTCTATTACTTCTGATCCGACCGCCGAACCGTTCGTTTCAATTGTATCTGCCCCGACCGCCCTCTTTATCGCAACCGTATCATCTTTTCCTTCTACTACAATAATTTCTTTTATTTTCATAACTTCCTCCAGACGAAAAGATATCTCCCCTTATTAAACAAGAAAAAGAATAACTTTTCCATTATTATTTTCCCTATATACAAAAATTAAAAAGCAGGAGATACAATTTCTCCTGCTTTCTTCTTATTTTAAGGCTATGTTACACTTGATTGTTGATTTTTCACTACAGGCGGACGCTTTCTGCGGGCGGGGCCGACCCGCTTTTCCTGCTGGAGTCGCCGCCTTTCGTTCCAAATCAACAAATCAATCAAAATCAACATGAGCCTTTAACAGAACCTATTTTAAAATACGGATTTTCACACGCTTGCGTCCCCAATTGCTCGCTTGGGCTTCTGTAGGCATAAGCACGTCAATTTTATTTCCTTTAATCGCTCCGCCTGTATCTCCCGCAACAGCATAGCCATATCCCTCTACCCAAACCTTCGTACCTAGAGGAATTACACGAGGATCTACAGCAATCAGCTTCATATTTGGATTCGCCTTGTAATTGTATCCGCCTGCGCTAACGCCTTGGCAACCGTTACAATACGGGGAATATGCAGTTGCTTCCACATAAAATTCTCTCGCCACGGCGCTGCTATCGCTGCCCCGGGAAGGCTCTTCGCTGCCGCTAGAGCTTTGCGGCTGCTTCGTTCCCACTGCAATAATCCGATCTTTGCTTTCCTTTAGCTTTACTTCCTGCTGAAGATTGCGAGCCACTTCATTGCCATTTTCCTTCACCACTTCGAAGGTTTTTTGGAGTTTCCCTTCTTCTCCTTCTTGTACCACCTTTTCTGTACCTGCATCAAGGGAAGAATCCTGTTTCTTTATCGTTGCAAATGGAATGGCCTCTTCCATTACATCGGTGAATTTTTCCACACGAATCACGTTTACTGTAGCATTTGCTTCAATAAGTTGCTCTAATGAAGGCTCTACTCTATCATATTCATTTAATTGTATGTTTTGATTCTTTAAAAATTCAGCGACAGTAATCGAAGTAGACCAAGCTTGCGATTCTTGTCCTCCGATATGTAACAAAACCGGAAATGCATGTTCAATTTGAACATTATTATGTTGTTCAAGCTTTGCTTCCTTTGCAGGTGTTAACTTATCATGCTCGCCAAGCTGAATATTTTGCTCTTGTAAAAGCTCGCCTACTGTTTTAGCTGTAGACCAGACAACCTGTTGTTTATTGTCAATTGTTAAAGTGAAGCGCTTTGCTTTTTCCACTGTAATCTTCATATCATCCTTCAACTTTGTCGAAAGCGACGGCGACACTTTATCTTTAGAAGTTATTTTAATATTTTCATCCTTTAAAAGTTCGCTTACAGTATCTGCATGTGTACGAACTTCTTGTTTCTTTCCACCTACTTCAATTGTAACGCTATCCTTTGTTCCCGCATAAGCAGCTGTTCCTACTGAGCTGGATATAACTAGAGCGCTTGTCAGTTGTAATGCTAGCTTCTTACTTGTCCCTAACCTAGATAATAGGCTTCTCGTGTTTAACATCACGATAAAACCCCCTCCTTTTTTTTGTTGAGATCAAATTGACTAGCTTTCTCCTATCAATCTAGTACATCCAGGGCGGCAGGATATAGGAGAAGAAAGAAATACAAGATACTGTAAGGGAAGGCGGCATTTCTGCTGCCTTCTCTTTATAATGAAATGCCAAATAATCGTTTTGCATTTTCTGCTGTAATACGTGCTACTTCTTCATATGAAATCCCTTTTTGTGCTGCGATTTCCTCTGCCACAAGCTTCACATAGCCCGGCTCATTGCGCTTTCCGCGGAATGGGTGCGGAGCCAAGTATGGGCAGTCTGTTTCAATCAGGAGCTTATCCATCGGGATTTCTGCTGCTACTTCTTTTGGTTTTTTTGCATTCTTAAATGTTACTGGGCCGCCTAAAGAGATCAGAAAATTCATGTCTATGCATTGTTTTGCGGTTTCAACGCTGCCGCTAAAGCAATGCATAATACCTCCTACCTCTGAAGCTTCTTCCTCCCTCAAAATATCGACGATGTCCTGTGTGGCCTCGCGATTATGAATAATAATAGGCAGCTTTACTTTCTTTGCTAGTCGTATTTGTTTACGGAATACTTCTTTTTGCACATCCTTTGGGGACTTATCCCAATAATAGTCAAGGCCCATTTCACCGAGGGCGACTACCTTTGGATGTGCAGCCAATTCCTCCAGCCATTGTAAATGTTCATCTGTCATGTCAATAGCATCAACAGGATGCCATCCGACAGCCGCATAAATGAAACTGTATGTTTCAGCCAGCTCCATCGCTTTTGGAATTGTTACGCCGTCAAATCCCACTACGACGATATGAGAAACACCTGCTTCCTTAGCACGTTCAATCACTTCATCTAAATCTTCTTCAAATTGCTCTGCATTTAAGTGTGCATGTGTATCAAAAAGCATAATGATGTCCCCTTTTACTTTGTTTTAGTCTAACATAATGAAAAATTACTTTCCTAACAGCGGAATAACAAGTATATTACAATTTGGATACAAGGATGGTTAAATTTATAAGATTTTTGACAAAGGCTGCCCTAAAAAATAGGCTGTGTTAAACTTGATTGTTGATTTTTCACTACAGGCGGACGCTTTCCGCCGGAGTCGCCGCCTTTCCTACCAAATCAACAAATCAATCAAAATCAACATTTGCCTTTAACAGAGTCTTGACAAAAAAAGAGATGCTTCACGTGTAACATACAAGAAACATCTCTTTTCATCCTATATTACTACTTGATTCGTTCAGCTAAATAGCCGTGTGGAAAATTTACTTAATTTTTGTACCGTTAGGCAAGGTTTGATCCACTGTCGCTAAAGAAAGCTTGCCATTGTCTTTTCCTGCCAAAATCATCCCTTGCGATAATTCGCCGCGCAATTTTACAGGTTTTAAGTTTGTAACACAAATAACCTTTCTTCCTTTTAATTCTTCCGGCTTATAAAATTCAGCAATACCTGAAACAACTTGCCGTTTTTCGGTACCAAGGTCAAGCTGCAGCTTTAATAACTTGTCAGCCTTTTTTACAGGCTCAGCTTCGATTACTTCCGCTACGCGCAAGTCTACCTTAAAGAAATCATCAATGGAAATTTCCTCAATTTCCGCAGCATTTGTTTTCTCTTCTTTCTTTTCTTCCTGCTTTGGAGCAGAGCCTTGCATCTTTCCTTTAATATACTCGACTTCCGCTTCCACCTCTAGCCGCGGGAATAAAGGCTGTGCTTTTGCTACCTTTGTACCTTCTGCAATATCCCCAAATTTACCTAAACTCTCCCACGTTTGAAGCTCTTCTTGTACGATTCCAAGCTGCGCGAACATTTTAGAAGGAGTTTCTGTTAGGAAAGGCTTTAGCATAATAGCAACTTGGCGCAATGTTTCAGCGAGATGCGCCATAACAGATTGCAGCTTTTCAAGATCCGCTTCATTTTTTGCAAGAACCCATGGCTGCGTTTCATCAATATATTTATTTGCACGGCTAATGAGCTGCCAAAGCGCGGTTAACGCCACTGAGAATTCCATATTTTCCATCGCCGCTTCTACTTTATGAACAGTTTCTCTTGCAAATGAAACTAACTCTGCATCGAATTCTGTTACATTTTCCTTGTAAGCCGGAATCGCACCGCCGAAATATTTTTCAATCATCGCAACTGTGCGGTTCAGCAAGTTTCCTAAATCGTTGGCCAAATCATAGTTCATTCTCTCAACGAAAGCTTCTGGTGTAAACACGCCGTCAGAACCAAACGGCACTTCACGAAGCAAATAATAGCGAAGCGCGTCTAATCCATAACGGTCGATTAATGTAACCGGGTCAACTACATTACCTTTGGATTTGCTCATTTTGCCGTCCTTCATTAAAATCCAGCCGTGGGCAAATACCTTTTTCGGAAGAGGCAAATCGAGAGCCATCAAGAGAATCGGCCAAATGATAGTATGGAAGCGCACGATTTCTTTCCCGACTAGATGAACGTCCGCCGGCCAATATTTCTTGTATTTTTCCTCATTCCCGCTTCCGTAACCGAGAGCTGTAATATAATTTGATAACGCATCAATCCATACGTAAATAACATGCTTTGGATTGCCTGGAACCTTAATACCCCAGTCAAATGAAGTACGCGATACGGCCAAATCCTCCAGTCCCGGTTTAATAAAGTTATTAATCATTTCATTCTTGCGGGACTCAGGTTGAATGAATTGCGGGTTGTCCTCATAATATTTCAACAAGCGATCCGCATATTTTCCAAGCCTGAAAAAGTAGGACTCCTCACGCACCAATTCTACAGGATGGCCGCTGTCCGGGCTTTTTCCACCGACAACCTTGCCATTTTCGATGATCGGATCAACAAGCTGGTGCTCTGTGTAAAATGTTTCATCTTGAACGGAATACCATCCTTCATATTCGTCTAAATAGATATCGCCCTGATCCAATAGCTGTTTAAAAATTTTCTCAACCGCTTCCTTATGGCGCTCTTCTGTCGTACGGATAAAGTCATTATAAGAAATATCCATTTTTGCCCATAATTCCTTAATGCCCGCAACAATGTCGTCAACGTAAGCCTGCGGAGTTATACCCAGCTCTTGCGCTTTCTTTTGAATTTTTTGTCCGTGTTCATCTGTACCTGTCAGATAATACACATCAAATCCCTTTAATCTTTTGTAACGGGCCATCGCATCGCCTGCTACTGTCGTATAAGCATGTCCAATGTGAAGCCTGCCGCTCGGATAGTAAATTGGCGTTGTAATGTAAAAGCTCTTCTTTTCCTCTGCCATTTTGAAACCTCCCAAATGACCTTATATGTATTTATCTTGCATTGCCGGGCAAGCTCTTACGAACCATATTTTCCTAAATAGATTTGCCTCCCGTTAATGCCAGTTTACTCAACTAACTATTGGCAGGGAATTATCCCCATACTAATAGAAGTTTTACTTTATGAACAGTATAACAAAAACCATCGCCTGACATAAAGACGAGAGTGTGTTTTCTGCCTTTAATCATACATATTATCATGTATTGCTCCTAAATCTTAAAAATATACATCCTAAATTGATGGGAAAATTTTTTCTCCTTACCTATCCTCTTCTTTCATATTCAACCTGTTTTTTCGACATATACTGACTATATAGAACAAAATGAGCTTGTAATTTTTTCGTTTCCCCTTTTCTAAGCTTTATTTGTATTGACTATGAAAATATTAACTTTTCCCTTTCACATCAAAGTATAAAGCTATAAAAATTTAATTTTTTATAATTTAATAATTGACGGAAATGTAAATGATTGGTATCATAAAAACATAAGGTATTTTGTCGAAAAATGACGAATTAAAACATAAAGAATAGTGTAGCATATCGAGGAGGAGAACAAAATGAAATCTACTGGTATTGTTCGTAAAGTTGATGAATTAGGACGCGTTGTAATTCCAATCGAATTAAGACGCACATTGGGGATTGCAGAAAAAGACGCTCTTGAAATTTATGTAGATGATGACAAAATTATCTTAAAAAAATATAAACCAAACATGACTTGCCAAATTACAGGTGAAGTTTCTGACAATAACCTTTCTTTAGCAGATGGAAAAATCATATTAAGCCCTGAAGGCGCAGAAACAATTTTAAAAGAACTACAACAATATCTTGCAACTGTAAAATAAAGAGAACTTAGAGCGAAGATGAGCATATAACTGTCCCTGCACTTTATTCCTAACATTAATCGCTATATCTAATCTTCTTCGCTATCTATAATTTTGGCTACCCTAAAAAATAAAAAATTTTTATCTATCGTGGTGCAAGTTATATTCTTGCATGGATGTCTCTGTTAAATTTGATTGTTGATTTTTCACTACAGGCGGACGCTTTCCGCGGGCGGGGCCGAGCCGCTTTTCCCGCTGGAGTCGCCGCCTTTCGTTCCAAATCAACAAATGAATCAAAATCAACATTAGCCTTTAACAGAGCCATAATTTTTTAAACCAAAATCCATTCAATTCCA
Organism: Ectobacillus sp.; assembly: GCA_048976805.1. Taxonomy (GTDB): domain Bacteria; phylum Bacillota; class Bacilli; order Bacillales; family Bacillaceae_G; genus Ectobacillus. Next base: position 47,065 of record JBHGUR010000051.1, read on the forward strand.
ACAGTTCTTTAATCTAGCAAATGTATAAAAAGCTGCCTCATTTTTTGAGGCAGCTTTTTATACATTTTTAACAATTCAAGCATTATCGATATGATAAGCCTGGTATACATCCCGCTTTGATATGTTGCGGTCTTTAGCGACTTCCTTAATTGCCTCCTTGGACGAAAGCCGCTTTTCGTCTATGTAATATTGAACATGCTCCAGCATTGTCAGAGGCTGCCACCACTCTTCTGTATCTGCCTCTTCCTGCAAATTCCCCTCCACTAAAATACAAAATTCCCCTCGGACTTCACCTGACCTTGCCCACTCCAATAATTCCTCTAACGAACCTCTTATAAACTCTTCAAATTTCTTCGTAAGCTCGCGGCAAAGAGCTGCTTTTCGATTTCCGAAAACTTCAATCATTACACTAAGCGTATCAGCAAGGCGGTGAGGCGCTTCGTAAAAAATGAGCGTATCTGCTGCTTGTTTGATTTGTTCTAGCTCCCGTTTTTTTTCTTTCTTTTGTCTTTGTAAAAATCCATAATAATAAAAATGTTGGGTAGGCAATCCTGAAGCAATTAGCGCGGTTAAAGCCGCATTCGCCCCTGGCAATGGAATTACATGATATTTTTCCTCTACCGCTTCCCGCACTAATTCATATCCCGGATCTGAAATACATGGCATTCCTGCATCGCTAACGAGGGCGACTGTTTTCCCTTCCTCCAGCAAATCCAAAATCTTATTTCCGGCTGTTTCTTTATTATGTTCATGATAGCTGATGACAGGCGTATCTATGTCAAAATAATTGCAAAGCTTTTTTGTTTGCCTCGTATCCTCTGCGGCAATTACATCTGCCTCTTTGAGCGTGCGAATGGCCCTATAAGTCATGTCTTCTAAATTTCCGATTGGTGTCGGTACAAGAAACAACATTCCCTTTGCTTCATTCTGAAAGCTTTTTTGTTGCCACATAATGATCTCCTTTTTTCATATACGCTTCTTTTTGTTCGCGCGCAAGCTGTTTAAAACGATATTCTGCTTTTAACGCTTCTGATTTGGATGATAATTCTTCGTGATAAATTAACTGTACAGGATGGCGCCCTTTCGTATAGCGCGCCCCCTTTCCTTTGTTATGGGCAGCGATTCTCCGTTCCAGGTTATTCGTATATCCAGCATAATAGCTGTTATCCTTACATTGTACAACATAGAAAAAATGTTTATTCTTCTCCATACAATATCGCACGAAGCTCCTTTGTATACTCATTATTACCTTCATATACTACTAGCGGCGGCAAAATCTTCAAATCAGGATTTCCATCTTTAATTCCTTCGATAAGAAGAGTATTAGCTTCCTTCCCTGCTTTTGGATAGACAAACTGAATACGTTTAGGTTCAATTTTATATCTCCTCATCAGAGTTACGATATCAAGCAACCTTCCCGGCCGATGAACAAAAGCGACTTTTCCGCCTTGCTTTACAAGCTGGCTGCTAACCTTAACCACATCTTCTAATGTGCATAATATTTCATGGCGCGCAATAGCCAAGTGTTCATTTAAGTTAATTTCAGAAGACTTTGGTGTTTGGAAATAAGGGGGATTGCATGTTACAACGTCAAACTTGTGACGCCCTAATAAACCCGGCATATTTTTTATATCTCCCCGTATTAGATGAATGCGCTCTTCTAATTGATTATACCGGACACTTCTCTCTCCCATGCTATAAATACGTTCTTGGATTTCTACCCCTGTAATATTCCCCTTTGTACGAGTACTTAATAAAAGGGGAATTACAGCATTTCCTGTACATAAATCAATTATATTTCCTTTTTGTATGGGAACCCATGCAAATCTTGCCAGCAATACCGCATCTAAGGAAAAATTAAAAACAGAAGGGCTTTGAATGATTTTCATATCCTCTGCTAATAAGTAATCGAGACGTTCATCATCATATAACTGCATTACATACAATCCTTTCTGCATTAACCTTCAATACATAACAATTTGCATTTATATAGCATTTCCTTTTACATATAGGCTATGTTAAATAACAGTGTTTCCGCTTGGCGATTGTGGGGGAAAACCGCAAAAAATTACCTTTCCAAGAAATTGGAAAGGTAATTTTACTTTTTATTAAGGAAGGATAAACAAAATAAACAATCTCCTTCTTTTCGAACACTTCCATAATGTAAATTGCAAATATGAAATCCTTCCTGATAAAGGCGGGCTAAGTTGTCATACCCTTCACCTATGTCCGTCGCCTGCTTTTTCCCTCTTTTTTCAGGAGAGCGCTGCTTCTTTTTTTCAGCAGCCGCTTCCTCAAAGCGTCGCCGTAAATTTTCATTTTCCATCTTAATATGCTGATTTTCTTCTAATAATTCTGCAAGATGCTGCTTCAGCTCTCCCAATTGCTTATATAAATGCCCGATTTGCTCTTCCATGCTTGAAACCGATGCAAAAATATCTTTCTTCTCCACAAGCACCCACCTCATTAATCTGTGGTTTGACTGGAAATGACTCCCTCATTGATTAATTCGTCCAATGTATATTCTACAACGCGCTCTTTATCTAAAAGTTCCACTTGAATTAACCGTTCTAATATATTTAACCCTACTACACGTCCCATGCCATTTGGCGTTCGGATTTTTTGGTCTAAATCCGGAAGCTGCTCCTTTGCAGCCTCATATTCATCATTTTCATATTTTAAACAACACATCAAGCGTCCGCATAATCCTGAAATTTTGGCAGGATTCAATGAAAGGTTTTGGTCTTTTGCCATTTTAATTGATACCGGTTCAAAATCCCCAAGAAAAGTGGAACAGCATAGCATACGGCCACATGGGCCAATTCCCCCAAGCATCTTGGCTTCATCACGTACACCAATTTGCCGGAGTTCAATACGGGTGCGAAAAACTGCCGCTAAATCTTTTACTAATTCACGAAAATCAATCCGTCCATCTGCCGTAAAGTAAAAAATGACCTTATTGCGATCAAATGTATATTCCACATCAACAAGCTTCATATCAAGCTCATGCTCGATTACCTTTTGTAAGCAAATTTGGTAAGCTTCTTTTGCAGCCCTCTTATTTTCTTCTACAACCTTGCGGTCATTTTCATTTGCTATGCGGATGACCTTTTTCAACGGCAATACTACGTCATGTTCACCCACTTGCTTTTTATTCGTGACGACCTTGCCGCATTCAATACCTCTTACCGTTTCGACAATAACAAATTCGCCTGTTGGAATGTCAATTTCATTTGGGTCGAAGTAATAAATTTTGCCGGCCTTTTTAAATCGAATCCCCACTACATCATACAAATTTTTATCCCTCCTGCAAACGCAATACTAGCTGCTCACATACAAGCTGTAAGTTTACATTAGCATTGAGCCTATTTTTCGCTTCTAATATATTGGAAAGAGCAGATATAATTCGTTTTTGAGAGTAAGAGAGAGTTTCGAAAAGGGCTCTTTGATCCTGGAAAATAACCTTTTCATTCTCCCCTAACTGCACATATAGTAAATCCTTATAAATTAGGAGTAACATATCAAAACCGGTTTGGAGCTTGTCCTTATCTGTAAAATGTTTCATCCACTTCTCTTGCACAAAAAAAAGTGAAGACATGTCCTTCCCCAAGGCTTCACATAATTTTATCACTAAAGCTCGGGCTTGTGCAAACCATTCATCATTACAAAAGGAAAGCGCTTCTTCAATGTTGTTTGTTAATTGTGAAGCTAAGGCGGCAAATGAGCTAGAAATTCCTTGCTCTTGCAGCTGCCTTATTAGCAATTCTTTAGAAAGCGGACGAAACGTAAGAACTTGGCACCTTGATAATATCGTGCTTAATATTTGATGGCTATTTTCCGTTAGCAAAATCGCTACTGTCTCGCTATTAGGCTCTTCCAAAAACTTCAACAAAGTATTGGCAGCCGTTGTTGTCATGCGGTCAGCATGCTCTATAATATAAACCTTCTTATTAGATTCAAGGCCTGTCTTAGAAAATTCCTCTTGCAGCTGCTGGATTTGCTGCTTTTTAATAGAAGCTCCATCAGGCTGAACAGCATATACATTCGGATGGTTGCCAGACTCAATGCGGCGGCAATTGCTGCAAGTCTGACAAGGCTCAGCATCATTAAGATTCGGGCAAAAAAAACTTTTAGCCATTTGCAGAGCCGCTTCCATCTTTCCTGTTCCCTTTGGCCCTTCTACTAAATAAGCGTGGGATACACGCTGTTTTAAAATACTATTTGTCAGCATTTTAACGGCAATGGGCTGCATAACAGTTAGCTGTTCCCACGTTTTAGCCATATGTCATCACTCTCTTATTTCCGATTTCCATTCTATTATAGCAATTTTTAAGGCTCTGAGGAGATAAACATTCCTTTTCCAATTATTGCAGGTGCTTCCTTAGAACTTGTATAACTTCCGCAAATACTGCTTCTGCAGATTGCTCTGCATGAACGGGAACTATTCTTTCGGGAAACATCTCTAACAGCTTTCTATAACCTTCCCTTACTTTATAATGGAATTCCAGCCCCTCTAAATCAAGGCGGTTTACTTCTCTCCCTGCGTCTTGATAAATTCGCTTAAGTCCGAGGGATGGCTCAATATCCAAATAAAGGGTTAACTCCGGCATACAATCCTCGATGGCAAATTGATTTATTTCTAATATATTATCAATGCCCAAGCCCCTTGCATATCCTTGATAGGCTAACGAACTATCAATAAAACGGTCGCATATAACGACATGGCCTTCCTGCAGTGCAGGTATAACCTTTTCTGCTAAATGCTGCCTTCTTGCCGCTGCATATAGCAATGCCTCTGTGCGTGCATCCATCATAGTATGATTAGGGTTATGTAAAATTGCCCGAATCTCTTCGGCAATCGCGATTCCCCCAGGTTCGCGTGTCGCTATTACTTTATACCCTTTCGATTGAAGATAAGGGGCCAGCCTAGTAATTAATGTCGACTTTCCAGATCCCTCAGGGCCCTCTATTGTAATAAATAGTCCTTTCATAATTTATAATCACCTTTCTGCTTTGTATATTTTGATTTTTCCCTCTTCGATATTGACGCTTCCTTGAAAGCGCGCCCCGCTTTTTAAAAGGGCTTGAAATTGATTAATATGCTCTCCTGTAATAATTTCTCCTTTCATAATTAGCGGGATGCCGGGCGGATAAGGAATTGGCATTTCTGCACAAACATATCCTTTCGCCTCATGCATTGGAAGAACAGCAGTTTTATATCGGTCTAATTCCTTATATCCATAAGGAAGGATAGCTTCATGTATCTTATAACTGCCGTCGTATATTTTTACAATGTCCTTTTCCGGGTAATGCTCCAAAGCCCTCTTTATTTTCAACGGCGCCTTTGTATACCGCTTCTGCGGTTCTAATGGCAACATAAGAAGGACATTATAGGGGTCAGCCATTTCTGTATATATCCCTTCTTGTTCTAATAGCTTTTGCAGCTCATAACCGGACAAGGAACATTTTGTTTGAAGAATGATCCTCAACGGATCCTGCATTGGGCTATCTATAACTTTAATTTGCGGTACTGCTCGTAACTCTTCCTTAATATTATGTAAAAAAGCACTGCTCTCTTCTATCCCCAGATTCTTTAGGTTCGCTAAAGAAAAACGGGCTAAATCAAGGGAGGCCATAATTGGATAAGATGGGCTGCTAGATTGAAGCATGCTTAAATATAAAGAAACCTTTTCTGCTTCTACTATCGTGCTATTTATATGTAAATAAGATCCCATCGTCATTGCAGGAAGTGTCTTATGCGCGGAATGCACTACTATGTCCGCCCCATATTCAATAGCCGATTTTGGAAACGGCGACCCTAAACAAAAATGTGCTCCGTGCGCTTCATCTACAAGTACAGGAATGCCTTTTTGATGAGCTAAAGCGATAATCTCCTTCAAATTATACGCCATTCCATAATAATTAGGGTGGGTTAAAATAATTGCTTTTGCTTCAGGATATTTATCTAACGCAGCCTGAACCGTTTCGTATTTTACCCCAACTGAAACATTTGTGCTTTCATCTACGAATGGGCTTAAAAAAACCGGGCGTACTCCCACTAATTGTAACCCATTTATAATCGATTTATGGCAGTTTCGTTGTACAAGCACTATATCGTTTTCTTTACATACAGCAAAAACCATAGCTAAGTTTCCTACCGTTGAACCATTTACTAAAAAGCGGCTTCTTTGTACCCCATATAAGTCTGCCAATAAATTTTCTGCCTCTTGAATACACCCTGAAGCATCGTGTAAATCATCAAGCCCCGTTAGCTCTGTTACATCTATTTCTAGTACACTACTAAAATGAGATTGTGCTTTTTCGGGAAAATATATTCCATTCTTATGTCCCGGCACATGAAAAGAAGTAGAGCGCTTGTTTGCATGGCATACTAAAGCATCATATAAGGGTGTTCGATATTGATTCATTCCCATCTTCCTTGCTATATATGTTCTATTTGTTAGTTTTACATATAAAGCGCTTCCATGTATAGTGGGAAGTTCTCTATATAAAAATCCATGCAACACTTTCAACCTATATTTATATATATCCAATTTATTATTTGGACATATACATCGCGGCTAAGTAGAACAAATAACACCTTGTACTTGCTTCCTCTCTCTGGTTTTCCGTCGTATGGGGCAAGAATAGGTTTTGACCGCTTCTATGCATAGCCGGATGCTCTCTCCCCTTTCAAAAGAAAGGTTTTATGTTCTTTTTTTAACTTGTATTTATATAGTATGAAGGTTCGTTGTTGTTAATTCAGCCTACGGCAAAAGCAAAATTAGAAAAAAAAATAATAGGCATTACAGCCTATTGTTGTTTTGGCAATTTAATTTTACGAAGTTGTTTTAAGTAAAATAAATATTTTGGATCATCCGTATCTGTTTGAATTATATCTTTTTCGCATTCATCACAAATAAATCCATTATAGAGATAAATGCCTGATAATTTTTCCTGTTCACAAACGATGCAAACTTTCACTTCAGTTCCTGTTAAAATAGAGCCCACTTTCTCCACCTCCATATCTTTATCTTTAACAATTTTCAGTTATATATACATTTTTCGAATTTTCATTTTTTATAAATGTATGTGCAATTTCAAGCGTTGTGTCTGTCAGCTTCTAATTATCTCAGAAAATAATAAAAGGACTAATCATTTTGATTAGTCCTTTTATTACCTGGCAACGTCCTACTCTCGCAGGGGCAAGGCCCCAACTACCATCGGCGCTAAAGAGCTTAACTTCCGTGTTCGGTATGGGAACGGGTGTGGCCTCTTTGCCATCATCACCAGATTATATATGAAGGATATTCCTTCAAAACTAGATAACAGCGTGCATATAATCCAGCTCTGGCAGCTAGAATCTCGATCGTTTCTAGGCGAGCCGTTTCTGCTTTTTGTTTTGGTTAAGCCCTCGATCGATTAGTATCCGTCAGCTCCACGCGTCGCCGCGCTTCCACCCCGGACCTATCAACCTGATCATCTTTCAGGGATCTTACTAGCTTGA
>JBHGUR010000052.1:0-24496 GCA_048976805.1 Ectobacillus sp.
GTTTTGCGTATTCATTTTGAGAAATTACTTTCGGGTTATAGCCTTGAATAATATTTAATTTTATATCACTTGTATATTTAGTCATAAATAAAAACTGCACCTCCAATTGTTAGATGTGTCTAACAATTGGGGTGCAGTTCATAGGGGAATGGCTTTTTTGTTATATAATAGAAAAATGAAAAATCTGTGACAAACATCACTATAATTATTATAGTGTGACGCGCATCACACTTTTTGCAGGGAAAGTTCGTTATAGTGGGAATGGAGCTAATTCTTTCACGAGATAAAGAAGTTTAAATATAGATTGTACATATGATAGCGATAGCGAGAAAAAAGGAGCGATTAAGATGACGATGTTGCGAAAACCGATTCCGGTAGCGGAAGCTGTAAAACGTGTAATGGAATTTGCGCGGCCGATTGAAGAAGAATATGTGCCGCTCGCTGCAAGTGTGAACCGGGTACTGGCTCGGGATTTGCATGCGCCGCATCCAATTCCGTGGTTTCTTCGTTCCCCTTATGACGGCTATGCTATTTGTGCCGATTCAACTGCCGGGGCGGGAGAGGAAAATCCGGTTTGGCTGGAAGTGCTTGGCACGGTTGCGGCAGGAGATATTTGGAATGGAGAGCTGCAGCAAGGGCAAGCTGTAAGAATTATGACCGGCGGGGCTATCCCAAACGGCGCGGATGCAGTAATTATGCGGGAATTGACAAAAGAAGAAGAGCACGGCGGAAAAACATTTGTACAAATTAAACGCAAGATAAAAAGCGGCGAAAATATATGCCAAATTGGCGAGGATATGCAAGAAGGCGAGCTTCTTGTGGAAAAAGGAACGTTTATTAATGCTGGAGTAATTGCGCTGCTTGCAACGTTTGGCTATGAGCAGGTGCCGGTGCAACGAAAGCCAAAGGTTGCTGTTATCGCAACGGGCAGCGAACTGCTCGACACAGGGGAGCCGCTGCGCCCGGGGAAAATCCGCAACAGCAACGCCTTTATGCTGCAGGCGCAAATTATGAGAAGCGGCGCCGAGCCGCTTATGATGGGCAAGGTAGAAGATACATTTGAATCGACACTAAATATGGTAAAAGCAGCTTTGGAACAGGCGGATATAGTCATTACCACGGGCGGTGTGTCCGTCGGCGATTTTGATTATATTCCGAAGGTGTATGAAGCTCTTGGCGCACAGCTGCTATTTAATAAAATCGGCATGCGCCCGGGCAGCGTAACCTCCGCCGCGGTGCTTGGCAACAAGCTATTGCTTGGATTGTCCGGCAATCCTTCAGCTTGTTATGTCGGCTTTGAGCTGTATGCCAGAGCGGTAATCCGCACGATGCTTGGCATGAAAAAGCCGTACTTGCAAAGAACGCAGGCAACGCTTAAGACCGATATATTAAAAGCGAACCCGTTTGATCGTTTTGTCCGCAGCAAGCTCTCTTTTTCAGAAGGCCGGTTGTATGTGGAGCCTTCAGGAAAAGATAAGTCTAATATCGTTTCCTCGCTGGCGGATGCAAGCTGTCTCATGGTCCTTCCTGGAGGAACGCGCGGATGGCAAGCGGGAAGCAGTGTAGATATCTTGTTGTTAGAGGAACAAGAAGGGGACGCGCAATGGCAGTGAAGCCTGTCATTTTACAAATTGTAGGCTATCAAAATAGCGGCAAAACGACAGCAGCCGAAAAAATTATCCGCGCTTTAACAGAAGCCGGCTATAAAGTGGGGAGTTTTAAGCATCATGGCCACGGGGGCAAACCGGATATCCCGGAAAAGGATTCGACCCGGCATCTTCAAGCAGGCGCGGTTATTGCAGGTGTTGAAGGAGATGGCTTGTTCCTGTTTACGGCGCGAGGACTTGATGATTGGCTTGCCCTGTATCGCCATCTTCATATAGATGTTGTTATTATAGAAGGATATAAGCAAAAACCATATCATAAAATTGTCTGTGTACGCTCTGAGGAGGACAAGGAGTTATTGAATAGCTTAACAAACATTCAAGCTGTGTTATCATGGATTCCGGTTTATGAGCATGAAACTGTATTTTCTATACAAGATGAAGAAGCATACTTAGCGTGGTGCGTGGAATATGTAAGGAGGGAAATGGAGTGTATGAAATCGTAGAAACGCCGATATCAATTGGGGAAGTGACGGAGCGGGTGATGCACCGCAATGCGGGGGCGATTGTTACATTCATTGGAACGGTTCGCGAGTTGACGAACGAAAAGCGTACATTATACCTGCAGTACGAAGCGTATGTGCCGATGGCAAAAGCGAAGCTTGAACAAATTGGAAGAGAAATTGAAGAGAAGTGGCCCGGCACAAAATCCGCGATTGTCCACCGCATCGGCCGTTTGGAAATTGGCGATGCAGCTGTTGTAATTGCGGTTTCTTCTCCTCATCGCAACAATGCTTATGAAGCAAACCGCCATGCGATTGAGCGCATTAAGGAGCTTGTGCCGATTTGGAAGAAAGAGCATTGGGAAGACGGCGAATTGTGGATTGGAAACCAGCAAGGAACCGTGTCTTATGAAAATGGCAAGCCGGAGGGAGAGCTATGATTACAGTATTATTGTTTGCTCATTTACGCGACCAGGTTGGGGAACGTGAATTAAAATTGCAATTGCCTTCTATGCCGGTTGCCGATTTTAAACAGTTTATGAAAACGGAATATAACCTTTCCGATATAGATAGCATTATGATTGCGATAAATGAAGAATTTGCCGAAAGCGATGAAATGATTGCGGACGGGGATACGGTTGCCTTAATTCCCCCTGTCAGCGGCGGTTGAGAAGGGAGACACAATATGGGCGAATTTACGCATTTTAATGAACATGGTAAAGCGCGTATGGTTGATATTTCGGAAAAGAAAGAGACGGCGCGAACAGCACGCGCGGCTTCTAGTGTGATTGTTTCCGGGGAAGTATATGAAAAAATGACGAAGGGAGAAGTGAAAAAGGGGGATGTTTTGTCCGTAGCGCAAGTAGCGGGTATTATGGGAGCTAAAAAAACTGCGGATATTATTCCAATGTGCCACCCTTTATCTTTAACAGGCGTTGATTTTTCCTTCCGTTGGGAGCAAAAGGACAATGAATATGAGCTGCACATAGAATCATTTGTGAAGACAAAAGGAAGCACGGGCGTGGAGATGGAGGCGTTAACTGCTGTCTCTATATGCGCTTTAACAATTTATGATATGTGCAAGGCGATTGATAAAGGAATTACAATTGGGCCGACATATCTTGTGACAAAAACGGGCGGCAAAACTGGAGATTATCATCGGGTAAAGGCGTGAAGCATATATATGGAAAGATATTCGCGGCAAGTGCTGTTTAAGCCTATAGGAGAACGCGGGCAAAATGAGCTGAGAGCAAAGCATGCGCTTTTTGTCGGAGCCGGAGCGCTCGGATGCGGCAACGCGGAATTGCTGGTGCGTGCCGGAGTGGGGAAGCTTACCATAGTAGACCGCGATTATGTAGATTGGAGCAATTTACAGCGCCAGCAATTATATAATGAAAAAGATGCAATGGACGGATTGCCAAAGGCGATTGCGGCAAAAAATAGGTTATCAAGCATCAACAGTGATGTTCAAATTGAGGCGCGTGTGATGGACATGACAGCGGATAAAATAGAGTTCTTTTGTTCGCAAGGAATTGATGTTATTATAGATGGTACCGACAATTTTGAGACGCGCTTGCTTATTAACGATGCGGCACAGAAGTTTAACATTCCGTGGATATTTGGATCGTGTACTGGCAGCTACGGCCTTTCTATGGCAATTGTTCCGGGAAAGACGCCGTGCTTTCGCTGCTTGCTTCCGCATCTTCCGTCATATAGCTTAACTTGTGACAATGTCGGTGTAATTGGTTCTGCAATTATGATGACTGTATCTTACCAAGCAACAGAGGCGCTGAAAGTTTTAACAGGAAATGAGGAAGCGCTGCGTCACTCTTTAGCAATTTTTGATGTGTGGAATAATGATTTTATGCATTTGCGGGTCGGCAAGAAAAAGGACGTAAGCTGCCCTTCCTGCGGCAGTTCGCGCACGTATCCGGCCCTAAGCGAATATAGAGGAAAAACAGCGGCCGTTCTATGCGGAAGAGATACTGTACAGCTGCGCCATGCGCAAGCGTTTGACTTTGAAAAGCTGGCGCAGCATATGGAGCGAATCGGAAAACCGCTTCGCAGAAATCCTTATTTGGCAATTGCGGAGCTTGACGGGCACCGCGTTGTTTTGTTTCAGGATGGGCGCGTGCTCATCCACGGGACGAAGGATATTGCAAAGGCCCGCACGCTGTATCAAAAATATTTAGGATAAGGCTTATGAATAGGAGGGAGCAAAGCGATGTCGACAACGGTTTTAAGCGCTGAAAGTGTCCAGCATTTAAGTGAATTGGCCCACCAAACAATGCGCGTAAAAAAGGGGACGTATTTGTTTCAGGAAGGGCAGGACGGCGATAAGTTTTTTGTTGTCCTAAAGGGGAAGTTTCAGATTAATAAGCTTTCCGGAGACGGCAAGCAGCTTTGCCTTCGCTTGTGCGGCCCCAACTCGATTTTAGGAGAGCTTATGATCTTTTCCGAGAACGGCAAATATTTATTCAGCGGCCTCGCGCTTGAAGACAGTGAGGTTCTTGTCATCAAAAATGAAGCAATTGAACGGGAAATGATTGTGAATCCGCAATTTGTTGTAGAGTTTATGAAGGTTATGACAAACCATATCCGCAAGCAGCATACAAAGTTCCGCGACTTAGTTCTATACGGCAAAAAAGGGGCGCTGTACTCTACTTTGATCCGTATGGCGAACAGCTACGGCGTTCAGCGCGACGACGGCATTTTATTAAATGTGCAGGTGACAAACCAGGATTTGGCAAACTTCAGCTCAACAACGCGGGAAAGTGTAAACCGGACCCTAAATGATTTAAAGCATGAAGGCATTATTTCATTTGAAGGTCGTAAAATTGTTATTCATCATTTAGATTACTTGAAGCAGGAGATTAACTGTGAGAACTGCCCGTCTTCTTATTGTAATATCGAGTAAACAGCTATCGTTTGGTAGCTGTTTTTTTATGGCTGTGTTAAAGGTTAGTGTTGATATATAAATGCTTTTTTAGAGGGGGAAAGTGCTCCCGGCCGTGTATCGTAACGGTCAGGGCCTAGTTTTGCCTCGCCCAAAGGAAAACCAGAGAGAGGAAGTGAGTGCGGGGTGCTGTTGGTTCTACATAATAGCCGTGATGTGCAGACCTCAGTTATAGATCATGTGATTTGGGTGCAACAGTCAACATCGGCCTTTAACATAGCCTAAAGTTAAAGAAAGTATAGGATCTCAATCCAGATGAGTGTCTAGCTCTGGGCGCCCTGCGCTTTTCTTAATTATTTGGATCTGTTAAAGGCTAATGTTGATTTGGATTCATTTGTTGATTTGGAACGAAAGGCGGCGACTCCAGCGGGAAAAGCGGCTCGGGTCCGCCCGCGGAAAGCGTCCGCCTGTAGCGGAAAATCAACAACCAAGTTTAACAGAGCTTAATCATTAGGAAAGCGCTTCAGATAAGTTCGGAAATTAGTAACAATTATTAGTATCAGGTTCTATTTATAGGTTATATAATGTTTGATATTCGGTACATTAAAATGCCGGATAAAAGATGAATTTTTGCTGTTAACAAGTTTCCGGTTTATAGTTTAATAATTTACAAAGGAATTAAGGAGAATGAGTTATGAAATTACAAGACTTAATAGCGCCGGAGAAATATAACCTATCACAAGAAATCGAAAAATACGCTTCAAATAAAATCGCGCTAAAATGGTTAAGTGAAGCTGGTATAAGTAAGGAGATTACATATAATGAGCTTATCCAAAAAGCGAACCGGCTTGCTAATGCGTTAGCAAAGCTCGGATTAACAAAAGGTGACCGGATTTTAGTCATTGTCCCGCGCTTAATTGAAACGTATATCATTTATTTAGCGGCAATGAAGAGCGGATTGGTTGTTATTCCGGCTTCGGAAATGCTTCGCGCAAACGATATTGGCTACCGCATTCGCCACGGGGAAGCAAAAGCGGTTATTGCCTACGTCGATTTTTGTGAAGAAGTAAATAATATTCATGGCGAAATTGTTTCCCTGCAATTCAAAATCGCGTTTGGAAGAGAAATCGCTGGATGGCTTTCTATGGAACAGCTTATGAGCGGCGAATCTGATCTGTTTCCTACAGTAGAGACAAACAGGGATGATATTGTGCTATTAACATATACTTCCGGCACAACCGGAAATCCAAAGGGAGTGGTACACAGCCACGGCTGGGCATATGCCCATTTACGAATTGCGGCGAAAAAATGGCTAAATATCGGTGAAAATGATGTCGTTTGGGCAACTGCAGGGCCAGGTTGGCAAAAGTGGGTATGGAGCCCGTTCCTTTCTGTTCTGGGAAGCGGCGCTACAGGATTTATTTATCACGGCAGCTTTCAAGCTCATAAATATATGAAAGTTCTGCAAGAATATAAAATCAACGTATTATGCTGCACGCCTACAGAATACCGTTTAATGGCAAAGCTTAATGATTTAAACGAATTTAATTTATCTAGCTTGCACAGCGCCGTGTCCGCTGGAGAAGCGTTGAACTGTGAAGTTATTGATGTGTTTAAAACGATGTTTAACATTCAAATTCGCGATGGGTACGGCCAAACGGAAAGCACGTTGTTAATTGGGACATTAAAAGAAATGAATAGCAAGCCCGGGTCTATGGGCAAGCCGATTTTAGAAGAGTTTATTGAAATTATTAACGACAAGGGGGAGCCTGTTCAAGCTGGAGAAGCCGGCGATATTGCTGTGCGTAAAGATTTTCCGGCATTGTTCAAAGGATACTATAAGGATCCGGAGCGAACTGCGGCGGCGTTTTGCGGCGATTACTATTTAACCGGCGATAGAGCGTACAAAGATGAAGATAATTATTATTGGTTTCAAGGCCGAGGTGACGATATTATCATTAGCTCCGGCTACACAATTGGTCCGTTTGAAGTAGAAGATGCGCTAATGAAGCACCAGACCGTAAAAGAATGTGCCGTAGTCGCAAGCCCGCATCCGATTCGCGGAAATATTGTAAAAGCATTTGTCGTATTAAAAGAAGGGATACGCGGTGAGTCAAAGCTGTTGAAGGAATTGCAGCGGCATGTAAAACAGCTGACGGCTCCCTATAAATATCCGCGGGTTATTGAATTTGTGAAGAGCCTTCCGAAAACCGATTCCGGAAAAATCCGCCGTGTCGAGCTGCGCCAACGCGAGATGGGATTTTGAAAGAATGGCGGATAAACTGCTGTATATGAAATGAGAGAGTGTCAAAGGACGCTCTCTTTTTTTGGTGGTGTTAAACGTTGTTGCAAATGCATTACATGACAATTCAGTCAACTGTCATAACATTGTCATAAGTATATGTGATGTACGTCACAGTGATTCCCGTCACTCGCTCATATAATAAATACAGTGATACGGTTCTTAGAAAGGGAGGGAACAAGATGGGTATTATTGAGCGCAAATTTTATTCAAAAGCGCGCTTTTATTCATTTATTGTTACGCTAGTTCTTTTATTTACAGTGTGGTATGCAACCGATCAATTTACACATGTCGACTTGGCGACGTTAGGATATTTGCTTGCTTCAATTGTATTTGGGATTGGGATGACAATCCGCGTTTGTTTTTGGTTTGCAAGGCCGGCTACGCATCAAGTTGTGAAAAGAAGCTGGAAAAACTTAAGATCCAAAGATCGTGTAAAACGCAATTTTGCTTCTATTATAAAAACAGGCATTGAAAATATCTTTTTACAAAAATTTATCTTTAAACGCGGCATTTACCGCGGCTTGCAGCACTTTTTAATCGCTTGGGGCTGCCTTGGGTCGCTTGCTTTTACTTTCGGCTTAACGTTTGGATGGTTTCGCTTTACTTTAATCGATGCCCACACATACGGCGTTATCTTCATGAACCATCAAGTGATGAAAATTCAAGCGCACGGCATTATCGCTGAGCTTATGTATAACTCATTAAATATCTTTGCAATGATGCTTCTTATCGGCGCAACGATGGCACTCATCCGCCGCACAATTAACAAGGATGTGCGCGTGACACAGCGTTTCGAATTTGATATTTTGCCGCTTCTATTATTGTTAGGGGCAGCAGTAACAGGACTTATGCTTACATTGTCTTACGTATTTCTAAAAGGATTCATGCATCATTATATAACAATTATTCACCAGATTTCTGTTGTATTTTTCTTAGTGTACTTCCCGTTTGGAAAGCTATTCCATGTACCGATTCGTCCGCTTGCGACGGCAGTTCCGATGAACTATCAGGAGGTAGTGAAGGTGGATACGAGAGCATGTAAAGGATGCGGCAACACGTACAGCAACGATGATCAAATTTCAGATGTAAAAGCGATTCTTGCAGCGCAGCAGTTTGACTTGCAGCTGGCCGACGGCTCCTACTTGGCGGATTATTGCCCGTCGTGCCGCAGACGCATTCGTGTGATGAAGCAATTAAATATGGAAGCGCCACAAGGTGACCCGTACGGCCCAATTCAAACAAATAACGGCATCCATATTCCAGGATTCGGTCAAAAGCGTTCGGAAGATTTTTATAGAGCGAATAAAAAAGAGGAAGCAGTATCGACAAAATAACGAGGTGAGAAACGATGAGTCAATTCGTGACGAAAGAAGGAGTTAAAAACTTGCATAAGCCTGGTGAGAAGCTTATCACAACTCACTGCTGCTATTGCGGAATGCAATGTGCGATGCATATTCGCGTCGAAGAAAAGACAGGAAAGGTAGTCGGTGTTGAGCCGCGCTACGACTGGCCGGTAACGAAAGGGAAAATGTGCCCGAAAGGCGTTACGGCTTACCAAACAATTGAGCACCCAGACCGCATTACAAAGCCGCTTATTAAGAAAAACGGCGAATTCCATGCTGTATCTTGGGATGAGGCGCTAAGTTATATCGCTGAAAATTTCCAACGTATTCAGCGCGAAAGCGGAAAAGACGCAATTGGTGTATTCGGCGGCGTATCTATGACAAATGAAAAGTGTTATTTAGTAGGGAAATATGCGCGTGTCGGCCTTGGCACTCGTTATATCGATTATAATGGCCGTTTTTGCATGAGCTCTGCTGCTGGCGGCATGCTAAAAACTTTCGGTATTGACCGCGGCATGACGCTTCCGATGCCGGAATTAGAGCATACAGACTGCTTCTTCCTAGCAGGCTCTAACTCTGCGGAATGCCACCCGACAAGCACGCAATGGCTGTGGAAGGCAAAAGATAGAGGAGCAAAGCTAATCGTTGCTGACCCTCGCGAGGTGCCAATTGCCCGCGTTGCCGATGTTCACTTAGATTTAAAACCAGGTACAGACTCCGCGCTTGCGGCAGGCATCATCCATTTATTAATAAAAGAAGGCTATGTAGATAACGAATATGTGCAAGAACGCTGCAATAACTTTGAAGAATTAAAAGCGTCTGTTGCGCATTGCACACCAGAATATACTTCTCAAATTACAGGTGTAGCGGTTGAAAAACTTATTAAAGCAGCGCACATCTATGGCCAATCCCCGCGTTCTGTCGTCATGTTTGCACGCGGAGCAGAGCAGCAATCCAAAGGCGTTGATAACGTACAAATGTACATTACTATGTCATTGCTGCGCGGGATGGTTGGTAAATTTGCTTCAGGCTGCGGTACGTTTACAGGCCAAGGAAACGGCCAAGGCGGACGCGAGCACGGCCAAAAAGCGGACCTTTTACCAGGCTACCGCAAGTTGACAGATCCTGAAGCTGTAAAATATGTATCAGGCGTATGGGGCATTAAACCGGAAGAAATGCCAAAGCCAGGTGTGTCTGCGTATGAGATGTTTGATTTAATTCATAACGGTACAATTCGCGCGATGCACGTGATTTGCAGTAATCCTGCAGTATCAGCGCCAAACGGAAATTATGTCAATGAAGCATTCAGAAAGATTGATTTCTTAGTTGTAAGTGATTTCTTCTTGTCTGAAACAGCAGAACACGCCGACGTAGTGCTGCCAACAACTACTTGGGCTGAAGATGAAGGAACAACGACAAACCTTGAAGGACGCGTGATCCGTATCCGCAAAGTACGCGATCCGCTTGGAGAAAGCAAGCCAGATTGGGAAATCATGGGCCTTATTGCAGAGCGTATGGGTAAAGGCAAGTTCTTCCCTTATAAAAATGCAGAAGAAATCTTTAATGAATTCCGCGTTGCGACAAAAGGCGGCCCAGCTGATTACTATGGCATCACTTGGGAACGCATAGATAAAGAAGACGGCGTATTCTGGCCATGTCCGTCTGAAGACCACCCTGGCACGCCGACAATGTTTAAAGAAAAGTTCAATACGCCAAACGGAAAAGCAAACTTGGCTGTATTCAACTGGAGAGAACCGGGCGAAATGCAATCAAAAGAATATCCGCACGTATTAACAACAGGCCGGGTTGTATTCCACTATCTAAGTGGCAACCAAACGCGCCGCGTTGACTTCCTAATGGAACAATGCCCGCTTCCATATGCGGAAATGCATCCGGAGTTAGCGGCTCAATATAACTTAGGCAACGGAGATAAAGTGAAGCTGACCACACGCCGCGGCAATATGACAGTAGATGTCCGGCTTACAAAAACAATCCGCAAAGATACAGTATTTGTACCGTACCACTGGGGCAAGGAACTTTCCGTTAACCAATTAACGAATCCGTCTCTAGATCCAACTTCTCGCATGCCGGAATTTAAAGTGTGTGCCGTGAAAATAGAAAAGGCATAAGGGGGATACAATAATGAGAAAGGTTATGTATTTAGAATTTGAACGCTGTATCGGCTGCCGCTCTTGTCAAGCGGCATGCCGTGAGTGCGGCGATCATGAATATAAAGAACGCAATTACGTCGAATATATTGATTTCATGGAAAGCCGCCAAACATTCCCGATGATGTGCATGCAATGTAAAGATCCGGCATGCGCGCGTGTTTGCCCGGCGAACGCCATCCAAATTACAGAGGAAGGCGTAGTTTTATCAGCTATGGAAGAGAAATGCATCGGCTGCCGCAACTGTACGTTTGGCTGCCCATTCGGGATTCCGAAATTCGACTTTGAAGCAAACAAAATGTACAAATGCGATATGTGCTACGACCGTACAAAAGAAGATATTCCGCCAATGTGCGCTTCTGTTTGCCCAAGTGAAGCAATCCGCTTTATCGATTTTGATGAAATGCAGGCGCTTCGCCGCAACCGTGCCCGCATGAACTTAATTGAGGGAAAGAAGCCGTCTGAAGGAAATAAATGGAATTTTGTTCCTGAATTTTTCGGAGTGTATACTGAGTAGTTCCCTAAGGAAGGGAGGAATACAAAATGAACGAAAAGAAAAAAAGGCATCGTGAAGAAACTGACCACGATATGATCAATTTAATTGATAATTTAAAACGGGTAGATGATGTAAAATATAACCGCCGCGCTTTCATTAAATCTATGACGGGTGCAACGGTGGCGATCGGCCTTGCCACATTGCCGTTTCAAATTGCGGGTGCAGCGAAAAAAGCAGATAAGGAAAACCGCGTAAAAATCGCGGAATTGTCATCCTTGCCAAAAGGGAAATCGGTTAATTTCCACTATCCTACTGAAAGTGATACAGCAATTTTAGTTCATACAGTAGAAGGCGAGCTTGTTGCGTATAATAATAAATGCACGCATTTGCAATGTCCGGTATTTTATGAAAAGGAACGCGACATTCTCGTTTGCCCTTGCCACCGCGGCTTCTTTGATATTAAAACGGGCCACCCAGTAGAAGGGCCGCCGCAGCGCGAGCTTCCGCTTATAAAGCTTGAAGTGGAGGACGGCATTGTGTATGCGGTAGGAAGGGAGTACCGTCATGAATAAACGCGCATGGGTTATTATGATTATGCTGGCATTAATCGTGAATGTTGTTTCCCTGCAAATTACGGTTGAGTCGTTTTATGGCAGAGAGTATAGCCATGTTACCACATCAACAATTGTTAGCCTTGTCTCTACGGTCATTGCTTTAGTAGCGTATTGGAATTGGCGAAAGATAGAGTATAAAAAATAGGAAGCAGTCTGCCTGCTTCCTATTTTTTATACGCATTTTTTCCCGCTGGAGCCGCCGCCTTTCAGCAGAGCCTACAGTTTATAGAATCTCAATCCGGATGAATGTCTAGCTCTGGACGCCCTGCGCTTTCTTATGCAAGCAGCTCCTTTTGCGGAGTGCGAATAGCTTCGTCATAATGCTTTAGTAAATTTGCAAAAATATGATCCCAGCTTTGTGATAGCGCATATTCACGCGCAGATTTGCTCATTTGCCGCCGCGTTTTTTTATCATCGATAAGATCGTCTATTGCTGCGGCAAATTGCGCTGTTTGCTTCGGTTCACAAAGGAATCCCGTTTTCTTATGCGTTAGGATCGTTTTTACGCCGCCAGCATTCGCACCGACAACAGGTGTCCCGCAGGCTAATGATTCCAGCACAACGTTGCCGAACGTTTCTGTCCAAGAAGGAAAGACCATGGCAGTGGAGGAAGCGTACACTTGCGCTAGATTTTCTCCTTTTAAATAGCCGGTAAAGGTTACGTGTTCAGAAAGGGCTGCTTTCATTTCATCCATAAGCGGCCCGTCGCCGACAATGAGCCAATGTACAGAGCCTTTCCATTTATCGGTTGTTTCTTTTATAATTTGAATGAGTGTATCAATATCTTTTTCAGGAGCAATGCGTCCGACATAGGAAAGGATATGCTTAGCATGTATACGATATTTGCTTCGCAGAGCTTTCTTATCATAGTGGGGATGGTATAGGCCGCAGTCAACGCCGCGGCTCCAAATATAAAGATCACGGAAGCCTTTCTTTTTTAGCTGCTTCAATGTTTCAGAGGAAGGAACGAATGTTTTTTGGAGACAGCCGTGAAACCATCTTAAATAGTTCCACAGCATATTGGATAGAAAATCCAGTTTATAATACTGTAAATATGCATCAAAGTCAGTATGATATGACCCAACAAGAGGGATATTCATTTTTTTGGCGTAATACATACCGAACAGCCCCATATTAAAAGGGGTAGCAACGTGAATGATATCCGGTTGAAATTGCTGCAGCTCCCGTTTTAACGAAACAGGATTGGGGATGGCGAGGCGGCATTCCGGATAGAGGGCAAGGGGAATGCTCTTGATCTTTCTAACGTTACTGGCAAAGTTGTCGTTTGAAGTGTTTTGCGGAGCGAACACATGATATTGTCTCCCGTTTTGCTGCAGGTACCTAGTAAAACGGTCCAATGTTTTGGCGACTCCATTCACTTGCGGTGTAAACGTATCGGTGAAGATCGCAATTTTCATCCGTTAACCTCCTATGTTAAAAGCGGAATAATTTGCAGGTACGAAACAGCACCTGACAGTAAGCCTAAGCACATGCCCGCCAGCACGTCAGACGGATAATGCAAGCCGAGATAAATGCGTGAAATGCCGACGCTTAATGCGAGAGGGATAAGCAGAAAAGTGAGAGCAGGCCCATATAATATGAATGGGAAGACGATAGAAAAAATAGCTGTTGTATGCCCCGATGGAAAGGAATGGTCCTTGAGCGAATTCAATGGATATTTTGTGCCGGAAACTGCCAGATAGGGGCGTTTGCGCGGATATAGCTTTTTTAAAATTTGGACCGGAATATGGCTGATTATTAAGGATATCGCACTTGCGATTGCCGCGTCGCGCAATGATCCCCTGAAAAGAAGAATTGCAAGAGAAATAGAAAGGATGGTGGCTGTTGCCCCGCCCATATGTGTAACTGTACGAAAATATACGTTCAGCGATTTTTGCTCAAAATGGCGGTTAATCTCTTTTAAAATGTAACATTCTATTTCGTATAAGGCGCTGATTGATTTAAATATCATTCAGCAGCACCCCCTTACTAAAATATATTTCATCCTGTAACTCCATTTTAATAAGAATGCATTAACAGAGTGATAATATTTTGTAAAGTATATCCAAATAAAATGTAAAAAACAGCAAGGAAAACAAGGAAATTCCTTGTCCTACTTGCTGTTTTGCAAGGATTTATAAAATTGGCCTTTTTCTACATATTCCCGGCGAATACGGGCCATATCTTTTTTATCTTCTTCCGTCAGATCGCGGACAACTTTCGCCGGGCGCCCGAACGCTAAAGTATTCGGCGGAATTTTTTTTCCTTGCGGCACAAGGCTCCCCGCACCGATGAAGGCTCCTTCTCCGACTTCCGCGCCGTCTAGTACAATGGATCCCATGCCAATCAGCGCATTTTTCCGAATGGTGCAGCTATGTAAAATAACCTGATGTCCCACTGTTACATCGTCCTCAAGGATGAGCGGGTATTTTGGGCTTTGATGAAGGGTGCATTGATCCTGTACATTGACCCGGTTTCCAATAATGGTTGGAGCAACGTCACCGCGGATGACCGTATTAAACCAGATGCTTGATTCTTCTCCAATTGTTACATCGCCCGTAACAGTTACATAATCAGCGATAAAAGCGCTCTTTGCAATATTTGGCGTTTTGCCTTTATAGGGATAGATCATATAATTAAACCGCCTTTCTCTTTAGAAATTACTTTTAGTTTAGCATAAGTAGGAAATACATGGGGGGGAATTATTATGTGGAAATGGGAAGCAGAACAGGCAAAAGCAGTTATGGTAATCGTGCATGGTGCCATGGAGCACCATGGGCGTTATCTTCCGCTTGTCGACAAATGGACAGCAGCCGGGTATCACGTCATTATGGGAGACTTGCCCGGGCATGGTACGACATCGCGCAGGCGCGGGCATATTGATAGCTTTGATGAATATATAGAAGCTGTCAAGCAATGGGTGAAGGCTGCCCAAGCGTATAAATTGCCATTGTTTCTTCTAGGGCATAGCATGGGCGGGCTTATTGTCATCCGAATGCTGCAAGAAACCGGAATAGAGATAGCTGGTGCCATATTAAGCTCGCCTTGCTTGGGGGTAATCGCGAAGCCGGCCGCACCGCTGCAAGCCATCTCAAAAGTGCTCAATATTGTAGCGCCTAAATTGCAGCTTGCTTCAAATTTAACGGTAGAAATGGCAACGCGAAATAAAGAAATACGCGATGCGATGGAAAATGATTCCTTATACCTTCGGAAAGTATCTGTAAGATGGTATAGTGAACTTATAAAGGCGGTAGAGCAAGCGCATGAAAATATAGAACGCTTTCCTGATGTGCCGCTGCTGTTAATGCAGGCTTGCGAAGATAAAATTGTAGATAAAGTATTAGTGCGCAAATGGTTTGACCAAGTCAGCACTCGCGACAAAGCGTATAAAGAGTGGGAAAATTGCTATCATGAGTTATTCAACGAATACGAAAGCGAGCAAATTTTTGCTTTTGCGCATCATTTCGCAGAAGCGCACTTAATGAAGTAGAGGTGAAATGAAGTGAGAGTTCCAACGAATCCCGTATCGCTGATGGCAAGCGTATACCGCAATGTAATGCCATATGTACATGAAGAGCTGAATGGATGGAAGGAGAGAGCCGGGCGTATTCCGAATGAGGAACTTCGCAAGCAGGCGCTCGCCAGTATTGCCCATAAAACATTCCATTGCGAGGGCGGAAGCATTTTGGCTCTTCTTGCGGGAGAGTATTGGCAGGAATGTGTCCGATTTATCGTTGCGTACCAAACAATCAGCGATTATTTAGACAACTTGTGCGACCGCAGCACTTCTTTGGATCCGGTCGACTTTGAGATGCTCCATGAATCGATGCTTCATGCGTTAAAGCCGGGCAGCATGCCGGAAAATTATTACCGCTATCGGGAGGATCAAGATGATGGCGGATATTTGCAGGCGCTTGTAGAAACGTGCCAGGACGTGCTGGGAAAAACGAAGCATTATCCGAAAATCGCCCATGTTCTTCAGGAATTGGCACGGTATTATTGCGACCTTCAAGTACATAAGCATGTAAAGCTTGAGGAACGGGAAATGCGCCTGCAAAGCTGGTTCAATTCACATAAAGCGAAGCTGCCGGCCATGCGGTGGTTTGAGTTTTCCGCTTGTGCCGGTTCAACGCTTGGCATTTTTTGCCTGGTTGCCTATTCCTTTCATCAAGAATTGAATGATCTGCAAATTTTAAAAATTAAAAAAGGGTATTTTCCATACATGCAAGGCCTTCATATTTTGCTTGATTATTTTATTGACCAGGAAGAAGACCGAATTGGCGGCGATTTAAATTTCTGCAGCTATTATAGCAACCATGAAGAAACGCTAGAGAGGCTGAAACATTTTATTAAAGAAACGGAGCGCGGCGTCAAAGAATTGCCGGATGCAAAATTTCACCGCCTCATCAGCCGCGGCCTGCTTGGCATTTATTTATCAGACCAAAAGGTGACAGAGCAAAAGGATTTAACACAAATAGCAAAACGGATCGTGAAATACGGGGGGCTTACTTCCTATTTCTTCTATGTAAATGGAAAGCTATATCGAAAAAAGGCATAGCTGCGTTTCCTGCTGGTTAGCAAGCTGCCGGATTATACGTCAAACTAAACGACGAGGGTGCCCAAAAGGACACCCTCATCGCTTTTCAATCGCTATAATAAATGGCGGATGATTCCGTTGGTTTATAAATTCATAGCGCAGTACATGTGCTTTCTTTTGATCCAAGTTTGCCGCAAAATTGATGACTTCATCGCGCTCGAGTTCTCCTTCTGGATGGCCGTGGTAAATCACAAGCACGATAATGCCTTCTGGCGCCATTACTTCAAGAAGCTGCTGTATTGCGGCAATTGTAGAATGAGGTTTTGTGACAATTTCCTTATCGCCGCCTGGCAAGTAGCCCAGGTTAAACACCGCACCTGTTATATTTCCATGCGCTTCTTTTGGAAGAACACGCAGCAGCTCATCATGGCTTGCGTGAAATAAAATAGCGCGCTTGTCCAAGCTGTTTTCTTCTAGACGAAGCTTTGTGTTTTCCAACGCTTGCCGCTGGATATCAAAGGCAAAGACCTTTCCCTCTTCACCGACAAGCTCCGCTAAAAAACAAGTATCATGTCCGTTGCCCATCGTCGCATCAACTGCATAGCTCCCCGGTTGGACAGCTGTGTGCAACAGCGTGCGGGCAAATGGCAAAATGCGTTCTAGCTTCATGATTGCTTCACCTTATCCGCAAATTTTCCTTGCCAGCTATCGCGGCGCGCAAATTCCGCGTCAATCGCGTTTAGCACTTCCCACTTCTTTAAACTCCACATCGGCCCGATCATTAAATCAGGGGGACCGTCGCCGGTAATGCGGTGTACGATGACTTCAGGGGGAATAATTTCCAGCTGGTCGACGACAAGGCTCACATATTCCTCCAAAGACATAAACTGCAGCATGCCTTTTTCATATTGCTTTACCATCGGCGTTCCCTTTAACAAGTGCAGCAAATGAATTTTAATGCCCTGAATATCAAGCTTCGCTACTTCACGGGCTGTTTCCATCATCATATCGTAGTCCTCGAGCGGAAGGCCGTCAATGATATGGGAGCATACGCGGATATTGTGTTTGCGCAGCTTCTCTACTCCCTCTACATATGTTGCATAATCGTGGGCGCGGTTAATCAGCAGGGCGGTACGCTCATGAACGGTTTGCAGTCCAAGTTCAATCCACAAGTATGTGCGTTTATTTAAATCAGCCAGGTACTCGACAACATCATCTGGCAAGCAATCGGGACGTGTGGCAATTGAAATGCCGACTACTCCGTCTTCTTTTAATACCGGCTCAAAGGTTTCCTTTAATACTTCAACTGGCGCATGTGTGTTTGTGAAGGCTTGGAAATAGGCCATATATTTGCCGTCCTTCCACTTTTCATGCATTTTCGCTTTAATTTTATGAAATTGGGTAATAACATCCTCCGCCCTATTTCCGGCAAAATCCCCGGAACCGGCTGCGCTGCAAAACGTACAGCCGCCGTAAGCAACGGTACCGTCGCGGTTCGGGCAGTCAAACCCGGCATCGAGCGAAACTTTAAATACTTTTTCGCCGAACAGTTGGCGCAAATGATAGTTCCATGTATGATAACGTTTATTGTCATTTGAATATGGAAATGGATTGTTCACCGTTTTCCCTCCTTATTGAGCATTATCTATATAAATAGAAAAGATTAGTTTATTGCTAAGGCTCTGCTAAACTTGATTGTTGATTTTCCACTACAGGCGGACGCTTTCCGCGGGCGGGGCCGAGCTGCTTCCCTCGCTGCGCTCAGTCCAGGGTCTCGGCTGTCCCGTTTTTCCCGCTGGAGTCGCCGCCTTTCGTTTCAAATCAACAAATAAATCAAAATCAACATTAGCTTTTAACAAAGCCATTTCTAAAAAGCAAAGCAAGCAACATTATAACATATTTACTCATATAGTTCCCCTTAGAGGGCATAATAAAGCCGATATGAAACAGAGGAGGGCTTGTTGTGACAGACCGTTATTCATTGGATCAATGCATTCATGATGCTGAACAAGCGATGCAATATGCAAGAGAGCAGCTTGAGACAGGTATGAAGCAAGAGCATTACAATCATATTGAATATTCAGATGCACAGCTGCAGCTTGAGCAGGCCGTTATTTCATTAGAAAAAATGCTAGACAACGCAAACGCGGAGCAGCGCGAGCGGATAGACCGCACTTTGGCGATGATGCGCAACTTGCAGCACCAAATGATTATTACTCCTCATTAAGAAAGGAAGAAGGAAAATGGCAAAGCGTTCTAAGCAAAGTAATCCAGAACAAAAAACACAAAATGGGCATAATCAAGAGTTTTCAAATGAGTTTGATCCGGTAGTGCAGTCAAAGCAAAATTACGCAAAAAAAGGCCAACCGCAAAAATCAAAGCAGTCTTAGTCAAATGGATAGTATTAAAGCGATGGAAAAGCCCTAGATAGGGCTTTTTCCTGTGTTGCGGATTTGTAATGAATTTTAGTATGAAATATAAAAATATATAAACACAAGTTAAAAAAAGAACATGAAATCTTTCTTTTGAAAGGGGAGAGAGCATCTATGTATAGAAGCGGTCAAAACCTATTCCCACTCCATGTGACGGAAAACCAGAGAGAGGAAGCAAGTACAAGGTGCTGTTTGTTCTACTTAGCCGCGATGTATATGTCCAAATCATAAATTGGATATATATAGTGTTAGGCATTGGAAATTTAAGTGATTTTCCGGCTTATATATAATAAATTCTAAATAATTTTTCTTAACGTATATCAGTTGTCTTCCTTCCTGAAAAGCACTACAATCGTAATGTTGTCTTGTGCGATATTGTGGAAAAAGGAGGGATAAGGATGCCAAAAAATGTATGGATGCTTGTAATGGGCATGATTATTAACGTGACAGGCGCTTCTTTTTTATGGCCATTCAATACGATTTACATTCATGGCCATTTAGGAAAATCGCTGTCTGTTGCAGGCATGGCGCTCATGATTAATTCGCTTGCAGGTGTAGTTGGAAATATTGCAGGCGGTGTTATGTTTGATAAATGGGGCGGCTATAAATCGATTTTGACCGGTATTGTCATTACGCTCGGTTCGATTGCCGGGTTGGTTTTCTTTCACGGCTGGCCGTTGTATGTTTTATGGCTTGGATTGATTGGGCTCGGCTCCGGCATGGTATTTCCGGCTATGTACGCAATGGTTGCCGCAGTTTGGCCAGAAGGAGGAAGACGGGCGTTTAATGCGATGTATGTCGCGCAAAATGTCGGGGTTGCGGTCGGTTCTGCCTTGGGCGGCCTTGTAGCCTCATATCGCATTGATTATATTTTTCTTGCAAATTTAGCGTTATATTTTGTATTTTTTGCAATTGCTCTCATCGGTTTTAAAAATATGCAGGAACGCACTGCAAGAAAGGAAGCGGCGCGAAAAGAAAGAGAGAGTTGGAAGCTTACTCCTTCCTTTACCGCCTTGTTAATTGTATGTCTTGCATATGCAATCTGCTGGTTCGCATATGTGCAGTGGCAAGGCGCAATTGCGGCGCATATCCAAAGCTTAAATATTAGCTTGCGCAGCTACAGCTTGCTGTGGACGGTAAACGGAGCGCTTATTGTACTTGCACAGCCGTTTATATCCGCCATCATCCGCGTATTAAACCGTTCTTTAAAGCAGCAAATTATTATCGGTGCGGTTATTTTTATGATTTCTTTTGTTGTTGTAAGCCAGGCGCAGCAATTTTCTATGTTCATGGTTGCGATGATGATTCTTACCGTCGGTGAAATGTTCGCCTGGCCGGCTGTTCCTACGATTGCGAATGAATTGGCGCCGGCTGGAAAAGTTGGGTTCTACCAAGGAGTTGTAAATAGCGCCGCGACAGGCGGGCGCATGTTTGGCCCGTGGATTGGCGGCATGATTGTTGATGCTTATAATATAGAAGTATTATTTATTGTGCTTTTGGCTATGCTGGTTGTATCGATGATGCTAACAGGCGTATACGATCATAAGGTGAAAATGAAACAAACAGCTGAAGAGAAAGTCGCTGTTTGACGGAACGCTTAGCATGCTTTAGAATAGACTATAAGCAAAATATGAAAAAGCAGTGACAAGGAGTAGTAGCGGAAAAGGCTGGCCCAGAGAGTTGACGGTTTGGTGCGAGTCAATCCATGCTTGAACGCGAACTCGCCTTGGAGTTGCAGTCGTGAACATACAGTAGCGATTGCCGTTTCGTCCACGTTACGGATGTTGAGCGAATGTCTATGGCATTAACTAGGGTGGTACCGCGGGAATTTATAGCCTCTCGTCCCTTTTTGGGATGAGGGGCTTTTTATATTTTTGCAATATTAGAATGGAGGGTATTTTCGTGAGCTATAACCATCAAGAAATCGAGAAAAAGTGGCAGGCGTACTGGGAAGAGCATAAAACATTCCGGACGACTGATGACAAAGACAAGCCAAAATTTTATGCATTGGATATGTTTCCGTATCCGTCCGGCGCAGGCCTTCATGTTGGGCACCCGGAAGGGTATACGGCAACTGACATTTTATCGCGCATGAAACGGATGCAAGGATATAATGTGCTTCATCCGATGGGATGGGACGCATTCGGGCTTCCGGCGGAGCAATACGCGTTAGATACAGGAAACGACCCTGCGGAATTTACGGAGAAAAACATCAATACATTCCGCAAGCAAATTAAATCGCTTGGCTTTTCCTACGATTGGGATCGCGAAGTGAATACAACCGACCCGAACTACTACAAATGGACACAATGGATTTTCTTAAAAATGTATGAAAAAGGACTCGCATACATTGATGAGGTAGCCGTAAACTGGTGCCCGGCGCTTGGCACGGTGCTTGCGAACGAAGAAGTCATTGATGGTAAAAGCGAGCGCGGCGGCCATCCGGTGGAACGCCGCCCGATGAAGCAATGGGTATTAAAAATTACCGCGTATGCGGACCGCTTGCTTGAAGACTTAGAAGAGCTTGATTGGCCAGAGAGCTTAAAAGAAATGCAGCGCAACTGGATCGGCCGTTCTGAAGGTGCGGAGGTGCGCTTTAAAGTAGATGGAAGCGATGGGGAGTTTACAGTATTCACAACGCGCCCGGATACATTATTTGGTGCGACATATGCTGTATTGGCGCCGGAGCATGCGTTAGTAGAAAAAATTACAACGCCGGAGCGAAAAGCGGCGGTAGAAGCATACTTAGAGGAAGTAAAAAGAAAAAGCGATCTTGAGCGTACGGATTTGGCAAAGGAGAAAACAGGCGTATTCACGGGCGCTTATGCGGTGAACCCGGTAAGCGGCGAAAAAATGCCGATTTGGATTGCCGATTATGTGCTTGCAAGCTACGGCACGGGCGCGATTATGGCAGTTCCGGCGCACGACGAGCGCGACTATGAGTTTGCGAAGAAGTTCGATTTGCCGATTGTTGAAGTTGTAAAGGGCGGAGATATTTCGAAAGAGGCATACACAGGAGACGGAGTGCACATCAACTCAGCTTTCTTAAACGGCTTAAATAAAGAAGAAGCTATTGCGAAAATGATTGAATGGCTTGAGCTTTCCAAAGCGGGCGAAAAGAAAGTCACATACCGTCTTCGCGATTGGCTATTTAGCCGCCAGCGCTATTGGGGCGAGCCGATTCCGATTATTCATTGGGAAGATGGCACAATGAGCGCTGTTCCTGAAGAAGAGCTGCCGTTAATGCTTCCAAAGACAGATGATATTCGTCCGTCGGGTACAGGCGAATCGCCGCTTGCCAACATTGAAGAGTGGGTAAATGTAGTCGACCCTGTTACAGGCAGAAAAGGACGCCGCGAAACGAATACGATGCCGCAATGGGGCGGAAGCTGCTGGTACTATTTGCGTTATATTGACCCGCATAACAATGAACAGCTTGCAGACCCTGAAAAACTAAAGCAATGGCTTCCGGTTGACATCTATATCGGCGGTGCGGAGCATGCGGTGCTTCATTTATTATACGCGCGCTTTTGGCACAAATTTTTATACGACCTTGGCGTAGTGCCGACAAAAGAGCCATTCCAAAAGTTGTTTAACCAAGGGATGATTTTAGGATCCAACAATGAAAAAATGAGTAAATCCAAAGGCAACGTTGTAAATCCGGATGATATCGTCGCAAGCCACGGTGCCGATACGCTTCGTTTGTACGAAATGTTTATGGGGCCGCTTGAAGCTTCTATCGCCTGGTCAGAAACAGGCCTTGACGGCGCGCGCCGCTTCTTAGACCGTGTATGGCGCTTGTTTGTGCAGGAAAATGGCGAGCTAAGCAGCAAGATTCAAGAGGCGCCAAATAAGGCATTGGATAAGGTATACCACCAAACAGTGAAGAAAGTAACAGAAGACTATGAAGGCATTCGCTTCAATACGGCGATTTCGCAAATGATGGTATTCATCAATGACGCATACAAAGCGGAAGTACTCCCGAAAGAATATATGGAAGGCTTTGTGAAGCTATTGTCTCCAATTGCGCCGCATCTTGCAGAGGAGCTTTGGAGCAAGCTTGGCCATAGCAGCACCATTACGTATGAAGCTTGGCCAGCATATGATGAATCTAAGCTTGTCGAAGACGAGATTGAAGTCGTTGTGCAAATTAATGGCAAGGTGAAAGCGAAACTGCTTATCGCAAAAGATGCGACAAAAGAGCAAATGGAACAATTAGCGCTTGAAAGCGAGCAAGTAAAAGCGCAAATTGAAGGCAAAACCATCCGTAAAATCATCGCTGTTCCAGGTAAGTTGATTAATGTCGTAGCAAATTAACATAAAGAAACCCGCCAGCTGGCGGGTTTTCTTTATGCATCACAGATTATTAACACTGATTTACAATTAATTCGACCCAATTTACAATTAATTCAGCCAAAATCACGATTAACTTACTGCCTTGGAACACAAACTAAAATGATTTCACATAAAGGAGGGTTTAGGATGGGCAAAGGTAGAAGCAATAACGCCGGCAAAAAACAGCCGAATTACGACGATTCTTCCAACTTCTCGGAAGGAAAACAACGCCAAAGCAATAAGCAAGGAAAAGAACGTTAAAGCAAGAGCGGGAGAGTTGCTCTCCCGCCCAGTTTAGCGAAGCTGTTTTTCAAGTTCTTGTGCCTGCTTGAGCAACTGTTTTTGCTTTTCAATGATTTGCTTTTGCACCCGCAGAAGCTCTTCTTGATTTTGTTGGCCGTCTCGTTTCATAGAACGGTACAGCTCCCGTTTTTTCATATATAATTCTCTTAACTCTTGTCTTGTGGCATGATGGCCATGCCAAGAAGGGTGTTGCTTTACTTTAAGAGATTTGAACATTTTCTTCATAGCGCCGCGCTTCTCTTTCATCTTGAGATGAAGGTCCCGAAGTTGTTCTTTCAGCTTTGTAGCACTTGTTTCATCGCCTTTTGCTTTTGCGGCCGCCAATTGCTCATGAAGGGCCCTTGCTTCTTCATGCAATTTGTTCATCTCATTATGTAAATCCTCTAATCTTGCCTTCTCCTCTTTGGTTAAGCCGGAGTGCTGCAAGAGCAGCTTTCGGTTTGTTTCCCGCTGCTGCCAGAGTTGCTGCTGCAACTGCTGTTGCTGTGCTTCTAGCTGTTTTAATTCTTGTTTGTGCTTTGATTCTGCCGCATGCACTTGGACGGGCAAAACAGAAAAAGCGCCGCTTGCCAAGAAACAAGTTAATCCGAATGCTATAATTGTTTTTTTCATATATATCCCTCCTATTTGCATTGACAGTTTGTTTGCCTGTCACGCTTACTATTTCCAGAAGTTGTGTCTTCTCTGTGAACTTCATGTGTTTTTTGAAAAGGCTACCCTAAAAAATAATCTGTGTTAAACGTTAGTGTTGATGTAACCCCTTCTTTTTAGAGGGGGAGAGTGCTCCCGGCCGTATATCGTAACGGTCAGGGCCTGGTTCTGCCTCGTCCAAAGG
Organism: Ectobacillus sp.; assembly: GCA_048976805.1. Lineage (GTDB taxonomy): Bacteria > Bacillota > Bacilli > Bacillales > Bacillaceae_G > Ectobacillus. Next base: position 24,372 of record JBHGUR010000052.1, read on the forward strand.
AAAACCAGAGGGAGAAGATAAGTGCGGGTTGCAATGTCTGCATAGCCGTGATGTACAGACGTACGTGATATCAAAATCAACATCGGCCTACCCTAAAAAATAAAAATTTTTTATCTATCGTGGTG
>JBHGUR010000053.1:0-57600 GCA_048976805.1 Ectobacillus sp.
ATGTTGGACAGTGAAGTAGAATAGTAAGCTTTAATGGAAATAAAGGAGGGAATAAAAATGTGGAAGGATAGTGAAACGGAGTTAGACTTTTTAGACTTTGATTATTTAATAGAAATACTTAAAGATATCATTGAAGATGAATCGCTTTTACCCTCGAGTATCGGAGTTTACGGTGACTGGGGAAGTGGAAAGTCAAGTTTAATTAGGATGAGTATGAAAGAATTTGAAGCGAAAGATGATACAGTTTGTTTAGTATTTAATGGCTGGCTATTTGAAGGATATGAAGATGCGAAAACGGCATTAATAGGAACAATTTTAGATACAATTCAATCAAAAAGATCTCTAAACGATACTGCGAAAAAGTTCATAACTGGCCTTTATAAGAGTGTGGACAAATTTAAATTATTAAAAAAGACTGCGAAATACGGCGGGGATATATTATTAACTGGTGGTATAGGAACTTTGGCTGACTTCGCTATATCAGATGTTATTGGTAAATTAGGTGAGAGTACTAAGGATATCAATAAGGAAGATGTTATGCAATCCATAAAGGATGAACTAGATAATAAAGAAATCAGAGAGAATATCAAGGAGTTTCAAAGTAATTTTTCAAAGTTATTAAGTGAAACTAAAATAAAAAGATTGGTTGTATTTATTGATGAATTAGATCGTTGTAGTCCAGATACCATCTTAGATACTTTAGAGGCAATTAGATTATTTTTATTTACTGGTAATTCCGTTTTTATTATAGGTGCTGATGAAAGACATATTGCATATGCAGTAAAGAGAAAATTTAATGAAATAGAAGGACAACAAATAAATATAGGAAAAGAATATCTAGAAAAGATAATTCAGTATCCTATTAGAATTCCTAGATTAAACTCGAGAGAAGTAGAGTTTTATATTACATGCTTATTATTTCAAAAGGATTTAAATAATAGTGAGTTTGAAGAGATAATTGAATATTTAAAGCAAAAAAAGCTAGAAAACTTCCTAGATTTCACAATTACATACCAATTAATTAGTGAAAAGTCTCCTGATATCGCTGATAAAGTTAAAGAAAGCATAAATATTGCTAAACAATTATCTTCAGTGTTGGCAAATGGACTAAATGGCAACCCAAGACATTGTAAACGTTTTTTAAATTCATTAGTAATGAGAGAAAAAATGGCAAGTTATAAAAGTATTAAATTGGATAGAAAAATTCTTGCTAAAGTTATGTTGCTTGAATATTTTAAATCCCCGTTATTTAGGAAAATTGCTGAGTTACAAATTAAAGGGAAAGGCAGCTCCCCTGATTTAGAACAATTAGAAAATAATGAAATGGAAGAAAAAAATGAATTAAAGGTTTGGAAGGATGATAAATGGGTTCAAGATTGGTGTAATCTCGAACCTAAACTGGCTAATGTTGATCTTAGACCGTACTTTTACTTTGCAAGAGAATCTTTATCAGAAAAACTCAATTTTGGTGTAGAACAGTTAAGTCCGGATGCAATTCAAATAATTGAAAAATTATTAAGTAAATCAAAAGCTGCAAGAAATGAAGCAATTCAAAGGGCTGTTGAAGTAAATGATTATGAAGCTGTCGAAATACTTCAATCTATTTTTTCAAAAATTATAAGTGAAACTAAAATAGATAAAGAAGTTTTAAAGTCATATCTAGAATGGGGGAAAACAAAAGAGATTTTATACACAAATGTTATAAGTGATTTAAGTTCTTTACATGGGGAGAAAATTAGTTTATCTATGTTACCTTTGATTAGGGATTTTATGGAAAATACAAATAAACATAGCGAAGTCCAAGAAATAGTTGATAAATGGAGTAAGGAGAATAATAGTCTTGCAGCTGCAATTCAAAAGGAATTTAAGAAAAGGGAGTAAGATAGATGGGTACTTCAAGTATTTATAATGGACCTAAAGATAGAAATCCCTTATTACCTGAAGGGTTTGAGGAGGAATATGAGGAATCCTTGGACAAAAGTGCTAAGGAAACTCTTGGCTCATGGCAGGAAACTAAGAAAGTAGTGTCACAGTATATAACTGGATCAATAAATAATAGAAGTAGGATATTAAGGAACTATGTTAAGGCCTCTGGTGGAGCAAAAAATTCAGCCAATAGAGCTATTTCTGGTAGAAATTCTAATATTCAACTGGGGCGATTTCTTTCTAGTATTATCTCCGAAGGCATAATTAAAACACTAGAAAGCTTAAAAATCGAATATAAAGGAAAAAGTGTAGAAGCTTTATTATCTGAATTGGTAAATGTGATTTCTCCTAATTCTAATACTAAAGAAGATATTGTTGCTAAAAACGCTACAATTCAAGCTTTATCTCAATTATATGAGTATATTGAAGAAAATAATATGGACATAAATGCTTTAGATAAAATGAACGATGATATATTCAACGAAGTAATGTCTTCATTTGTAAGTAATTATATTTTTGAGAGAATGCTAAATGACTTACAGAGCAGATTTGAAAAATACGCAGAGAATTCCCAAGTTGCTTTAGATAAAGAGAAAGAACTAGAAGAATATATAAAGGAATCTGTAAACATTAAATTAAAAAAAGTTGCTTTTAATAAATTAAACTATAATGATCCTAGTATTGATTCAATAATTAAACAAATTTATATAGAATGCTATGAAGTATTGGAGGTGTATATATGAGCCAAGTAAAAATTCTTTGCAGAGTCAATGAAGCAGATAGTTTTAAGATAAATGATAATTACATAGATTACAATATAAATCAAAATAATATATTCACATATACATTTTGGAATAAGAAATTACTACACCTCCCCAATTTTTTTACTAAAACAGCTTTGGATATGTTATATATTTCGTTATTTGTTTATGGAGCAGACAGAATTATTCCGAGAGATTCAACAGATGATTGCTGGACAAGAAACTTTAAATTATATATTCCAGTCTTAGATAAGGATGCTTGGGTAAAGAATAAAAATTTATTAGAAGCAATGCTATGTTTTTTAAGTGGTGATTCATGGGAAATAGAGTTTAGACAAAGAGAATTAACTAAGAGAGAAAAAGAATACAAGAATAGTATAGAAGTAAATAAAAATAAAATTGATTTTAATGAAGTTTGTATGTTTTCGGGTGGATTAGATTCATTTATAGGAGCAATTGACTTATTAGAGGACAATTTAGAACGTGATATTTTATTTGTAAGTCATTATGGTGGTGGGAAAGGAGTAAAAGAATTTCAAGATATACTTAGAAATAAGTTAATTAAAAAATATAATTTAATGGAAAATAACTTTTATTCTTTTTATGCTAGTGCTAAAAAAGGAGTTGAAGAAACTACTAGAACTAGATCGTTTATGTTTTTTAGTCATGCGGTCGTTCTTGCTAGTTCTTCAAAAAAAACAGTGAAATTGATAGTTCCGGAAAATGGTTTAATATCGTTAAATATTCCACTTACTAGTTCAAGATTGGGAAGTAGTAGTACAAGAACTACACATCCTTATTACCTATCAATGTTTCAAGAACTTTTAAATAATCTAAAGCTCGATGTAAATATAACGAATCCATATCAGTTTAAAACAAAAGGTGAAATGATAAAAGGGTGTAGTAATATTGAATTTTTACGAAAGAATATTATAAATACAATGTCTTGTTCTCATCCATTTTTGTATGGTGAAACAGATACTTGCCATTGTGGCTACTGTTTACCGTGTGTGATAAGGAGAGCTGCTATATTAAAAGCTGGAATTAAAGATGATACAAGATATAGAGATGTGGACTTTACAAGTAAAGACATAGCCAAAGTTAATTATTCATCGTATATGTTAGGGTTAAAAAAGTTCGATAAGAAACGCGCTTTTTTGAATATACAAAAAGCTGGTCCAATAAAAACGGATTTGGAGAAGTTTACTGACTTATATATTAGGGGAATGAATGAATTAAAAACCTTCTTGGAGGATTAGTGTGAAAAAATTTTATTTTGATGTACACATGCATTTGGATTTATATAAGGATACAAAAAATATTATTAATCATATTTTACAATACAAATCATACACTATTGCAGTAACAAATTTACCATATTTGTATGACCGTGCAATGAAAAAGTATGGTGAACATAAATATATTAGGTTTGCACTTGGTTTACATCCTGAATTAATAGAACAATATCCAGAACAAATTCCTTTATTTTTTGATAGGTTGGAGAATTGCAGATATATAGGTGAGATTGGTCTTGACTTCAGTAAAACCACATCTAGATCGAAATTGTTACAAACTGATACTTTTGAAAAGATTATTAGAGCTTGTAATAAGTACGGTAATAAAATTCTAAGTATTCATTCTAGGAAAGCAGAAAAAGAAGTAATAGATATTATTGGTGCTGAATTTAATGGTAAGATTATTTTACATTGGTATAGTGGTAATATGTCTGAGTTGAATCGAGCAATAAAGAACAATTATTATTTTTCTATAAACGGGGATATGTTAACAACTAAAAAAGGAAGGGACATAGTAAATAAAATTCCATTAGACAGAATATTAATTGAAAGTGATGCTCCATTCACAAAGGACACTAGAAATACTTATAGTATAATGTATATTGAAAATATAGTTAGTGAACTATCTTATGTAAAAAAATTAGAGAAAAATGAAATGTTTAATATTCTGAAAGGAAATTTTATAAGGTTATTAAAATGAATACTGTAAATGTTTTCTTGGATATAATTAATTTGAAACGCATACATAAATAATCCATTATGTATGGATTTGCTAAAAAGCACTGAGAAATTTGATTCCCAGTGCTAATTTTTTGCCTCTCAAATCACCACGGTGAACCGTACCATAAGTAAATGAGGTTTTTTATTTTTCACTCTTAAAAGTATTACAAGAGGGAGAGTATTCACTTGTTAATTAGTGAATACTCTCTCTTTTTTATGTTATTAATGGCGCTGGAATTTCAATTAATCTAGAATCTCCCCATAATTGACTTTTCATTATAAGCCCTTGGTATATTTAATTACGTTTCAAGGAGCATGTCTTCCGTTGTTCATGAATTGGAGGTAACGTTTTCCGTTGGCCAAAGGAAAGATTACAGATTAAAGCGAAAACGTTTTCGTTCTATGATAATATCAAGCAGTCGACAAAAGGATGCATATTACGCTAAATATCTTAACTTAAGGGGGATTAGAATGAACTTGGAAGAAGTTAGTTTCCATATTATTTTAAATGGTGGTAATGCTCGAAGTTTGGCAATGGAGGCAATTAATCTTGCTAAAGCAGGAGAGTTTGAAGAGGCTGTCCAAAAACTTGATGAAGCAAATGAAGAAATCACAAAAGCCCATCGCTCTCAAACACAACTTATTCAAGGGGAAGCGCGAGGGGAAACTGTGGAGATTCGCTTATTGCTCATCCATGCACAGGACCATTTAATGAATGCGATTACTGTTATTGATTTAGCTAAAGAAATAATTGAACTCTATAAAAAAATAAAATAACTGAAATTTTTCAATAAGGAGAGGTTTGCTGAATGATACATGAAAACCTTAAACCATTTCCAGAAAACTTTCTATGGGGTGCTGCTTCTGCAGCATATCAAGTTGAAGGTGCATGGAACGTAGATGGAAAAGGAATATCCAATTGGGACGAATTCGTTCGTATCCCAGGTAAAACATTTAAGGGAACAAACGGCGATGTAGCTGTTGACCATTACCACCGCTATAAAGAAGATATTTCTTTAATGGCTGAAATGGGCATGAAGACTTACCGCTTCTCAGTAGCATGGACACGTATTTTTCCGAAGGGAAAAGGGGAAGTAAACCAAAAAGGGCTTGATTTTTATAATAGCTTGATTGATGAGTTAATCAAACATAATATTGAGCCTATTCTAACAATCTATCACTGGGACCTGCCGCAGGCACTCCAGGATGAGTACGGCGGCTGGGAATCAAGACAGATTGTAGAGGATTTCAAAAATTACAGTATTACATTGTATAAAGCATTTGGAGATCGAGTGAAGTATTGGGTTTCTTTGAATGAACAAAATATCTTCACTAGGCTTGGCTATCAAACAGCTATGCACCCACCGGGCGTAAAAGACGATAAGCTATTTTATCAAGTGAACCACCATGCAAATTTAGCAAGTGCGGTCGCTATCAAAGAGTTTCGTAAATACGTTCCAGATGGAAAGATTGGTCCGAGCTTTGCTTATTCACCAGCTTATGCCGCAACATCCAAGCCAGAAGATATTCTTGCTGCTGAAAATGCTGAGGAATTCACAAATCATTGGTGGATGGATGTATATGCATGGGGAGAATATCCGAAAGCAACATGGAATTACTTGGAGCGTAAAGGATTAGCTCCACAAGTAGAGGAAGGCGATTTTGCATTATTAAGAGATGGAAAGCCTGACTTTATGGGAGTGAACTATTACCAGACAACAACTTATGAGAAAAACCCGTTAGATGGAGTTACTATGGAAGGCCGTTTCAACAATACTGGCCAAAAGGGAACAATGCAGGATACAGGAATACCAGGCCTCTTTAAAACTATTGCGAATGAAAACCTGGAAAGAACAAATTGGGATTGGAGTATTGACCCGACAGGTTTACGCATTGGGCTGCGAAGAATAACAAATCGCTATGGCTTGCCAATCTTAATAAGTGAAAACGGTCTTGGTGAATACGACCGTGTAGAAGAAGACGGTACTATTAATGACGACTATCGTATTGAATATATCGAGACACATTTAAAAGCAGTCAAAGCGGCGATTACAGATGGTGTGGAAATGATCGGCTATTGCGTCTGGTCATTTACGGATCTGCTAAGTTGGCTGAATGGATATCAGAAACGTTACGGGTTCGTCTATATTAATCAGCATGAAGAGGGTGAACACGACCTTCGCCGTGTGAAAAAGAAAAGTTTTTACTGGTACAAAGAAGTTATTGAAAGCAATGGAAACAATCTTTAAAAAGTCTTCAAACATTACCTAATTATCTTAATTAAATGGGGGAATACAAGATGAAAAAAGCGTTAATTATTTGTGCAGCTGGTATGTCATCTTCTTTGATGGCGAAAAAGACAACGGAATTTTTGAAAACAAAAGGCCATGACATTCAAATCGATGCCATTTCTGCTCATGAAGGCAACAAGGCAATTGAAAAGGGTGAATTTGATTTATTCTTAATCAGCCCGCAAACAAAGATGCATTATCAAAAATTTAAAGAAGCTGGTGATCGTGCAGGAAAACCAGTTGAGAACATCCCGCCGCAAGCATATGTTCCGATTCCAATGGGCATTGAAAAATTAGCGAACTTAATCTTGGAGAAAGTTTCAAATTAATATGGCTATATTCAAAAAATAATGAAGCGGGATAAATGAGGAGGGAGATTTCTTATGGCGAACGATGAAAGGGCTCAAGCGGAAAACAACAGAAAAGAACTGAGTCTTAAGTCCATGTACTTTAATCGTTATTTACTTGTAAGATATGTGACCGCGTTATTCTTTTTTACAAATTTATACTGGCTGATTTCATTGTTGCTGAGTCATTCTTCACTTTATTTTATCCCGTTGGTATTACTTAGCTTATTATTGATCAGTACTGCAGAACAAGTGAAGATTTATAGCCATCATGTCAGCAATACTAAATATACGGGATATAGTTTTATGGGCTTGCTCTTGGCAAGCGGAATCTTAATATTCATGACGTTTTTCTCCTCGTCCTTTGCTCAATTATATCCTTTTTTAGTAGTCCAGGAGAAATCGAAAATAGCCGTTTTGACGGTTTTGTTCGCAGGGGTATTACTAAACCTTTTGGTTCTTTATCGTTTAAATCAAATTAGACATAATGAGGACAAACATTACAAACGAATAAAGAAATATGAAGAAGTGATGAATTAACAATGGAAAAGAGGGACTTCTATGTCTTCTGAAAACAAGATATTTGCTTTATTTGAAAAGTATTTGATGGGCCCGATGGGGAAGATTGCCTCTTATCGCTTTGTGCGTGCTGTTATGGCTGCAGGGATGGCTTCTATTCCATTTACAATCGTAGGGTCAATGTTCCTAGTATTAAATGTATTGCCGCTTACTTTTACATTTTTAGAGGGCATTTTTGATGAAACCTTTTTCAGAATCAGTGACCTGTACATGTTAGCATTCAAAGCAACGATGGGGATTTTAGCTTTATATTTTACCCTTGTTATCGGGTATGAATATACAAAGATGTTTGCTGAAGAAGAAGACTTGAATCTCAACCCTTTAAATGGTGCTTTACTATCAATGTTTGCTTTCTTTATGACAATTCCCGAATTAGTTTTAGACCAGGGAAGGATATCGTTGGTCCAACAGATTGACGATAGCAGGAAAGTTATTAGCGGATGGGAAATGGTTGATAGTGGTGTAAGCCGTTTGGGAACTACAGGAATATTCGCAGGAATTCTTATTGCAGTTATCGCAGTACAAGTATATCGGATGTGTGTAAAGCGAAATTGGGTTATCAAAATGCCAGAAGCAGTACCGCAAGGTGTATCACGATCCTTCACAGCATTAATACCAGCATTTTTAGTTGCTCTTGTCATCCTGGCCATCAATGGAATTTTAGTTGCATTAGGCACAGATTTGTTCAAAGTAGTAGCTATTCCATTTAGCTTTGTTGTTAATTTAACCAATAGCTGGCTGGGCATCATGGTTATTTACTTCTTAATCCATGCCCTTTGGATTGTAGGTATCCATGGAGCAAATATTATTTCCGCTTTCCTGACACCAATCGTTCTATCCAACATGCAAGCCAATATGGAAGGAGCAAATATTCCATTCGCAGGCGAGTTCCAAAACTCATTCGTCATTATCGGAGGTTCTGGGGCAACTTTAGGCATGGTACTTTTTATAGCATTCTTAGCTAAATCACAACAATTGAAAATTTTAGGCAAGGCATCTCTTGCTCCTGGGATTTTTAACATTAATGAACCTATCCTATTTGGATTGCCAGTCGTTTATAATCCATACTTGGCTATCCCATTTTTCTTGGCACCTATGGCTTCAGGAACGATCGCTTATTGGGCGATTAAGCTTGAAATCATCAAACCTATTATTGCACAAGTACCTTGGCCATCTCCAATAGGTTTAGGCGCTTTTATCGGTACAGCTGGTGATTTGCTGGCAGTAGTTGTAGCACTGATTAGTAGTGTTGTCGCATTTTTGATCTGGCTTCCGTTTATTAAAATGTATGATAAAAAGCTAGTTGAGCAGGAAAATGGCGGGGAAGCGGTCATTTAACCAAAGACAGTGAAAGTATAGTCTAATTAGTGAAAGAAGGCGGTTAATCTTATTGATAACCGTCTTTTTGCTAAATGGGGGTAGATTTATTATGACAAATAGCGTATTGCCAGAAAACTTTTTATGGGGCGGAGCGGTCGCAGCTCACCAGCTTGAAGGCGGCTGGAATAAAGGCGGAAAAGGTGTAAGTGTCGCTGATGTGATGACAGCAGGCAGGCATGGAGTTCCCCGGCAAATTACTGATGGTGTGTTAGATGGTTACAATTACCCTAACCATGAAGCGATCGATTTCTATTCCCGCTATAAAGAAGATATCAAACTTTTTGCTGAAATGGGATTTAAATCGTTCCGTACTTCTATCGCTTGGACAAGGATTTTCCCAAATGGCGACGATGCGGAGCCAAATGAAGAAGGGCTGCAATTTTACGATGATCTTTTTGATGAATTGTTGAAAAATGATATTGAACCTGTTATCACCCTTTCTCATTTTGAATTGCCTTATAATCTCGTGACAAAATATGGCGGATTCAGGAATAGGAAAAGCATTGACTTCTTCGTCAAGTTTTCTGAGACAGTCATGAAGCGTTATAAAGATAAAGTGAAATATTGGATGACATTCAATGAAATCAATAACCAGGCAGATACAAGCATGGACTTCATGAGTTTTACAAACTCAGGGATTAAATATGAGGAAGGCGAAAATCGCGAACAAACCATGTACCAGGCAGCACTTTATGAATTAATTGCAAGTGCAAAGGTTGTAAAATTAGGCCGTGAAATAAACCCTGATTTTAAAATTGGCTGTATGCTCGCGTTTGTGCCTGTCTATCCTTATTCATGCCATCCGGAAGATGTTATGCTGGCTAATGAAGCTATGCGGAATCGTTGGTTCTTCGGGGATGTACACGTCCGGGGTGAAATTCCTGGCTATACAAAGAAATATTGGGAAAGAAATGGGCTTGAAATAGAATACACAGAGGAAGACGAAAAAATTCTTAAAGAAGGTACAGTAGATTATATCGGCTTTAGCTACTATATGTCTAAGGTTGTTAGTGCCCGTGAAGTAGAAGGCAGCGAACCGGACGGGGAATTTGGCCATGTTGTCCGCAACCCTTACGTGGAAGCAAGTGATTGGGGCTGGCAAATCGACCCGACAGGCCTGCGTTACTCCTTGAATGCTTTATATGAGCGATATAATATTCCTCTGTTTATTGTAGAGAACGGCCTTGGTGCGAGGGACGTTGTTGAAGAAGATGGTACGGTTAACGATGATTACCGAATCCAATATTTCCGTGACCATATTAAAGAGATGAAAAAAGCGGTGGCGATTGATGGAGTTGATTTAATCGGATACACACCATGGGGCTGCATCGATTTAGTCAGCGCCGGAACAGGAGAAATGGAAAAACGATACGGCTTCATCTATGTAGACAAAGACAATGAAGGAAACGGAACATTAGGAAGAAGCAAGAAAAAATCTTTTGGTTGGTACAAGCATGTCATTGAAACAAATGGAGAAGAACTGTGAACTACCCCCACTTAGCGGCTGACACCGCTTGAAGTGGGAGACTTCTTTCGGAATATGTTAAAGAACGAAATTCACGCTTAAGGTGTCTGAAAAAAATTGGATATTAAGTCCCCGCCTCCTGGATGGTGGGGACTATTTGCGTTATCTCCCGATTGGTCAGTTAGTCAATGTGACAGTGTTGAAAATATTAGACACATTTTGATCAAAATGGAGCTTGATGGCTTCGATTTTTATTTTTTGGAGAATTCGATTCTGTTACTATAGATGTATTATGGGCATCTTAGTGTAGAAAATACGATTAAAAGGAAGCTGATTAATATTGACTATGTTATCAAAAAGACAAATGGATATTTTGGCGCTTCTTTCGAAATCAAAAGAACCAGTTACCTCGGGGTGGATGGAAAAAGAACTAGGCGTCAGCGATCGAACCATCCGGAACGAGATTAAACTCATGAAACAGAATGCTGAATCGAAAGGTTTTTTTATTGAATCGATTCGAGGGAGCGGGTATGTACTAAAAGTAGTGAATCCTGAGCTGTTTTCGAGTACGCTTAAACGGATTTCTGCTGAAGAGAATCATTTGGCAGGAGACTTTGCTGATCAAGATGCTAGAGTCCTCTATATTTTAAGGCGGTTATTACTTGAGAGGGATTATACCAAGCTTGAAAGCTATACAGATGAAATGTTCGTTTCTATGTCAACTTTACAAAACGATTTAAAGAATGTAAAGGAAATACTCAATAAGTATAATTTGAAATTAACAAACCGTCCTCATTACGGCTCAAGAGTTGAGGGAGACGAATATATGAAACGGTTATGTTTATCGAATTGTTTATTAAGCCGAAACCAAGAAGCCATTCTAAACGAAGGATCCATGCACCTCATCGACCAAAAATTATTTGAAAAGATAAAAGGCTTCATTATTGAAAAAGTGAATAAATATAAAATTGAAATATCCGATATTTCTTTAGAAAATTTAGCGACCCACATTGCCATTGCTTGTAAAAGAATTGAAGAAGGCTTTGTCCTTGAAGAGTTGGTTAATGTTTTAGACGTTGAATATCCATTTGAAAAAATTGTGGCAGGAGAAATTGTAAAAAAGGTCGAGGATTTTACCGGTTTGGTTTTTCCTGATGCAGAAGTAGAGTACATTATCGTTCATTTATTAGGAACCAAACTTTTACACAAGAAAAAGCTAATGGAGTATAGTGAGTTTGATGAAGCCGGGACAATCATAAATTGTATGCTGGAAAGGTTGAAGACTGAATTGAACTGGGATTTTACCAACGACCGTGAGTTCATTCAAGCTTTAACTTTGCATATCCGCCCAGCGATGAATCGATTGCGGTATAAAATGAATATTCGCAATCCATTATTAAGTGATATAAAGAAAAAATATCCGGCTGCATTTGAAGGAGCGATTATTGCGAGTAAATGCATAGAAGAATATTTGCAAATAGAAGTGGTCGAACATGAAATTGCCTATATAGCCCTTCATATAGGCGTCGCCCTTGAAAGAATGAAGCTGAAAAAGAAGAAAATCAAAAAAGTGCTAATCGTCTGTGCGTCTGGCGTAGGCAGTGCCAGATTGCTTTACTACCGGTTGAAAAATATGTTTGTTCAAGAACTTGAAATAGTTGAAACCATTAATTATTACAATTTATCTTCATATGACTTATCTCTCATTGATTTAATCATTAGCACAATCCCGATTAAAGAAAATTTAGGGGTGCCGGTGCAAGTGGTTAACACGTTTTTGGAAGATACGGATATTAATTCTATTAAGAGCTTTTTAACGATGACTCAAAATGAAGTGGTGAATTATTTACATCCCTCAAGAATTTTTCTTCAACTGGATTTGCAAGATAAGGAAAGTGTAATTGAGTTTTTATGTGGAGAATTATCTAAACAAAAGCTTGTTCCAAAGGATTATTTAAATCTTGTTTTAGAAAGGGAATCCATTGCACCAACTAGTTATGGAAATCTCATAGCAGTTCCACATCCCATGATTCCTGTAACAAAAGAGACCTTTTGGACAGTATGTACGTTAAAACGCCCAATTCAGTGGCATGATCAGCAAATGGTTCAATTTGTTTGTTAAATATTAAAAAAGGTACACAAACAGATTTAGATCAAATGTATCAAAAGCTAATTTCCATAATTGAAAATAAATATGTTGTCCAAAAAATCATTAAAAGTAAAACAGTTGATGAACTAGTTGAGGCATTAAAATAATTGGGCTGCAGTTAATCGGACGTACTTTCAGTTAATATATATAAAATTTCTAGACAGTACAAAATATGAAAAAAATTTGGGATCAAGTTATTTTGAATTTGATGTTTGGATCTGTCAAGGTAACTTTTATGAAAGGAACAGGAATAACCCGTAAAGTAGATGAGTTAGGACGTATTGTATTACCGATTGAATTGCGCCGTATTCTTGGAGTTGAAATCAAGGATCCATTGGAGATTTTCGTGGAGAAAGACCGAATCATTTTAAAAAAATATAGTGCGGATAAAGCATGCCAAATTACTGGCGATGTCTCTAATCGAAATGTTTCCTTAGCAAACGGAAAAATAACTTTAAGCCTCGAAGGTGCTGAATTGCTTTTGAAAGAACTCGAAGATCATCTTACAAAAGCGTAAAGAGCCTATTACTGGCTCTTTTTTATGTTGAAATTTATTCCTTGTTAGGCAAGTCTCTACGCTTATTCCTTATTAGTATCCATTCTGTAACTATCGCAAGCTGTACCGCCAAGGCGAAAAGGTTGGAAAATAACCAAAGATACATGTTATTGGATAGATGTGCTAATACGAGAGTGATTACAGCTGCATGTGCTATGTTAATGGCATTTGTGAAGGCACTTCTTTACGCTTGAGCGAGTAATCTTTATTTTCACATGCATAGCCCTTCATATATTGGTTGAAAATATTTATAACTTGCTATGACTGGGAGGGCATATCATGAAATTTTCACCGCATCAGCTACTTTTTGTCCTCATTTTATCCCTTGGTATATCCAACCATGTACTCTTGCTTCCTCATCTATTAAAAATTGCAAAACGCGATTCCTGGATTTGTATCCTCATTGGGTATGCCATTTTAATTGCTTGGGGCTTCCTGCTTCATCTCATTATGAAAAAAAATGAAAAGCAAAAATTATCTTCTTGGCTAAAAGAGCGTACAAATGGCATAATTTCCGGCTTTATTATTTTATTATTTTTTATTTATATCGTTGTTTCTGGTACATTCACATTTTATGATTTCGTTCAGACCATTGATATATATTTTCTTCCATTAACACCTGTTTGGGTAATAGCCATTTCTTTTCTTTTGTTATGCATCAGCATAGCCTATTACAATTTGAAAACGATTGTATATATGTCTGTTATACTTTTACCTTTTGTTTGGATACTGGGCATATTTGTTGCATTAGGAACGCTGGAAGAGAAAAACTATTCATATATCTTCCCTATTTTATCCCAAGGAACAGGGCCTATCGTAGAAGGAACCTTAATCTTTCTGGGAGGAAGTGTTGATTTACTCCTCATTCTCCTGCTGCAGCAACATGCCAATAAATCATTCAGTTTTTTTACAATCTTCATGTTGATTACTTTACTCGCGGTGCTCACTCTTGGCCCTGCGCTTGGCTCTATTGCTTCATTCGGCCCTAATGTGGCTGCCGAATTGCGCTTTCCGGCATTTGAACAATGGCGGCTCATTATTATCGGGCAGTACGTTTCCCATTTAGATTTTTTGGCTGTCTTTCAATTGCTCAGCGGCTCTACATTACGAATAGCTTTGTTTTTGTTTTTAATTTATGACATCTTTGATGTTCAATCGAATGTTGTCAAAAAAACTATTCTTTTTGTTTACAGTATAATCCTTGCCGTAGTTTCCATTTATCCTATTAGTGATATTTGGGTTACACAAACACTCAGATATTATGTTTATCCTTCTTCCATCATTTTCGGGGGAGGAATCACATTGGTCCTTTTGGCAGTAAGTTATTTGCTAAAGAAGAAAGGTGTTGACGAAAGCATATGAAGCTGAATTTTGGGGAGTTTTCCAAAAGCCAAACGACAGAAGAACTGCTTCAAAAAGGAGCTCTCAATAATCAAAAGTTAAAACAACTCTTAAGCGCATATTCTGATATCCAATTCCTGCCGATGGCTCAAAACTCGCCTATTACTTCATTTTATTGCGAAGGGATGGTTGACACTGCTCAGCTCAATGAGTATTTTCAAGTAATTATCCGTACACTAATGGACGGTCATTCCTATCATGATGGCCAAAATGGTTCCGTATATTTGCCGCCGCTTGAACAGATTACATCGGTTTCTAAAATGTTTGAAAAATTATTTTCCGGGTTTTTAATCTTATATAAAGAAAATACCTCTTTCTTTTATATTGTCGATATTTCAAAAATCCCCCAAAGGGTTCCGACAGAATCGACGACGGAAGTTTCAGTCAAAGGACCGAAGGATGCTTTTACAGAAGAACTGCATGTTAATATTTCCCTCATTCGAAAAAGATTGAGAACTAAACATTTATATAGCGAAACCTTTACAATTGGATCATTAAGCCAAACAAAAGTAGCGTTGCTTTATTTGAATAACAAAGTGAACAAAGAACTGCTTCAAGCAATAAGAAAAAGGCTTGAAACATTTGAAACAGAATCGATTATCGGCAGCGGGCAATTAGAACAATGGCTCTCCGACAGAACTTTTTCATTATTTCCGCTGTTTGACCATATCTTAAGGCCAGATTTTGTTGTTGAGTGTTTACTGCGGGGAAGATTTATCATCGTCATTGACGGCTCTCCCCTTGCACTAATCGGTCCGGTCAATCTGTTTGAATTAATAAAATCGCCAGAGGACCCGCACTTTCCTTATTTTTATGTTATGTTCGAAAGGATAATACGGCTTGTTAGCATTAACATTTCCATTTTTTTGCCGGCATTTTGGATTGCAATTTCTTCCGTTAATCTAGATCAGCTGCCGTTTCCATTATTGGCTACTGTCGTTGTGTCCAGAGATGGCTTGCCATTTCCTTCAGGGTTGGAGGCTTTGATTATCCTTGGTTTATTTGAATTGCTTAGAGAAGCGGGCCTCCGTATGCCTAGACCCCTGGGGCAAACGATTTCTATCGTTGGCGGCCTTATTATTGGAGATGCCGCCATCCGTGCCGGCTTATCTTCCCCGGCCCTGATCGTAATTATTGCCGTTGCATCCGTAGCGAGCTACACACTTGTTAATCAATCCTTAATAAGCTCTGTCACGATTTTGCGATTTTATTCCCTGCTGCTTTCTTCATTTTTGGGGGTGTATGGATTCTTTCTAGCGATGTTTAGTATTCTTATCTATCTGTGCCGTTTAGAATCATTTAAAATGGCCTATTTAGAGCCTCTAGTATCATTAAGTTTTAGGGAATATCTGGCCGCATTAATCGGGGACCCATTTAAACGAAGAAGATTTACAGCAACAATGCTAACGAAATGGAGAAGGTCTTAATGAAACGGCACTTCAAAATATTATTAAATGTGGCTATTTGTTTATCTGTTGTATTGATTTCAGGCTGCAGAGATGTAAAAGAAATCCAGCTCTTGAATTATGCCACAGCTATAGGGGTTGATTATAAAAACGGAAAATATCATAGTTATATCCAAATGGTTTCGTTTGAAGGGGTTGCGAAAACAGAAGGTGCAGAAGCCCCGAGCAGCGTGTGGGTATCAGAAGCGGTTGCTGAAACATTTGAAGATGCATTTTTTGAAGTATATAAAACCGCCCAGGAACGAATTATATGGGCTCATGT
Organism: Ectobacillus sp.; assembly: GCA_048976805.1. Lineage (GTDB taxonomy): Bacteria > Bacillota > Bacilli > Bacillales > Bacillaceae_G > Ectobacillus. The sequence continues at coordinate 16,599 of JBHGUR010000053.1, forward strand.
TACAGCGATTCTGCTGAGTGAATCCGCCTTAAAAGAAGGCTTTGACCACATATTTGATTCGTTAACAAGATACTATGAATTTCGTTTAACTCCCTGGATTTTCGGAACGAAGGAGCCGGTTAAAGAAGTGTTGGCATCATACGGATTTTTTAAGCAAAGCTCTTTGGATACAATCTTGCATGCACCTATGAGTATTCATAGGCAAAGCTCTGAAATACGTCCCATAAAATTGCACCGATTTGCCAGGGAATTTTTTGATCCTGGAGAAACTACCTTTATCCCATCAATCACAATTAACAAACATACTTGGAAAAAGAATAAACTGAATGAATCTAAGCTTGCGCAAAATGGTGCATTCTTTATGAAAAACGAACGTTATAGAGGCTTTTTCAGCCTAAGGGAATTAAATGGCCTGCGTTGGCTAACTCCTGAAACAAAAAGAGCATCCGTGGTGGTGCCAGAAGAAAAAAATCCAGAATATCAAATTGTATTTGAATTCCCGAAGTCCGAGATTAAAGTATTGTTTAGAGAAGGACGCCCTAAATTTAACATTCATCTTCGAATAACGGGTTACTTTGTTAACCGTACGCATAATCGGACTCTGGCACTGAAGGAAATTGAAGAAAAAACAAAAAAAGCAATTATCCGCGAGATTGAAGAATTGTATGCGCTAGGGGTGGAAGAAAAGGTAGATTTCTTTAATTTCGAGCATGCATTATTTCAACAGGATTATAAAGCTTGGCAGCGTCTGCGAAAAGATGGGGGTACCATCTTAACAGAAGACTCCTTGCAAAATATCAATGTGAACCTAAGTATTAAACATACAGGAAGGGTTAAAAATCGAAGTGTGGATATGAAAGAAATCGATTAGCGCCAGCAGTTTTTTCTTTTTGGCTCTGTTAAAGGCCAATGTTGATTTTTATATAACGTACGTCTGCACATCACGGCTATACAGAACCAATTGCAACCTGCACTCATTTGTTCCTTCTGGTTTTCCTTTGGACGAGGCAAAACTAGGCCCTGACCGTTACTACACACGGCTGGGAGCACTTTCCCCCCCTCTAAAAAGAAGGGTTTATATATCAACACTAACGTTTAACACAGCCAATCATTTAAAGGATGGTAATTGTGAATCCAAAACAAAAGAAAACCTTCAGAATATGATGAAGGTTTTCTTTTGTTTTTTCGCGAATATGTTAGGAAAACAACAGTAAGAAGGAATCGCTCAAATGAAAAAAACTTTAGTTATGGCAAGCTTCATCATTCTTTTCCTTCTGCTCGGGGCTTTCGTATATTATGCGTTTTGGAGTGAAAGCCGCGACCAGAAAATTATTGTGCTGGACCCTGGACATGGCGGAAAATATCCTGGGTTTGAATCGCATGGGGTGATGGAAAAAGATATTGTATTTCAAATCTCCCTATATGCGAAAGAGGAGCTGGAACGTAGAGGCTATAAAGTGTATATGACAAGACAAGGGGATATAGAATGCAATGCAAATGGATATTTGAAGGATTTAAGCTGCCGCCCGAAACTGGCGCGTAAGGTGCATGCGGATTTGTTTGTCAGCATTCATGCGAACGCATTTTCCAAAAATGAAGCAGTGCGTGGAATTGAGTCGTTTTATTTTACGCCGTTTCATGATAAAAAGGCAGCTGAAACATTAGCTGATTCTTTAGCAGAAGAGACAGGTATGCCTGTGCGGTTTGTAAAATTCGGAAACTTTAAAGTACTGCGGGAATCCACTGTGCCGAGCGTTTTAATTGAAATTGGATATATAACAAATCGCGATGATTTTAAGTTATTATCGCTCCCGGAATCTCAAAAACAAATTGCATTGGGAATTGTTCGGGGGATTGAAGAATATGTAAGATGAGAAGCGCCTTGTTAACAAGGGGTTTTTTACAGATAAGGATGTCCTTTTGCAGCTGAGAACTCGTTGTCTTTGGGGCCTGAGCGAGCCGGTTCCGCTTTTCTGGGTTGTCTAGCTCCACCGGCTAGGCGCTACCAGCTAAGAACCTTCGCCCATAAAAGCAAAAAGCGCCTTTTTGGTCGAAGAACCTTAGTTTCTGCGCCTGAGCGAGCCGGTTCCGCTTTTCTAGTAAAGAAAATGTGAAAAATTTCGTATGTTTGCAGAAAGTATATTAAAAAGTAAGCGCAAACATGATATGATAAAAACATAGAAAGTCTGACATCTGACTTGAAAAGCCAGGCAAGGAACTAGAAAGTTTTGTACATACTAAGATAAGCATGAATGATAGGAGGAAAAAGCTGTGGGTAAATATAAACGCATATTCCTTATTGTTATGGATTCAGTTGGAATCGGGGAAGCGCCTGATGCAGAAAAATACGGAGATAAAGGGGCGGATACGCTCGGGCACATCGCAGAACACATGAATGGATTACATATGCCAAACATGGTGAAATTAGGGCTTGGCAATATTCGGGAGATGAAGGGAATTCCAAAGGTTGAAAAACCGATGGGATATTATACGAAAATGCAGGAGAAGTCTGCCGGAAAGGATACGATGACGGGGCACTGGGAAATTATGGGTCTTTATATCGATACGCCGTTTCGCGTCTTCCCGGACGGTTTCCCAAAAGAGCTGCTTGATGAGCTTGAACAACGTACAGGCCGCAAGATTATCGGAAACAAACCGGCTTCCGGAACGGAAATCTTGGACGAGCTTGGAAAGGAGCATATGGAAACAGGTGCGTTAATTGTATACACATCTGCCGATAGCGTACTCCAAATCGCAGCTCATGAAGAGGTTGTACCTTTAGAAGAACTGTATAACATTTGCAAAATTGCACGCGAGCTGACACTTGATGAGAAATATATGGTCGGCCGCGTCATTGCGCGCCCATTTGTTGGCACGCCTGGAAATTTCCAAAGAACGCCTAACCGCCACGATTATGCATTAAAACCGTTTGGCCGTACAGTGATGAATGAGTTGAAAGATGGCGGATATGATGTCATTGCTATCGGGAAAATTGCTGACATTTATGATGGCGAGGGCGTTACAAAAACACTTCGCACAAAATCCAATATGGATGGCATGGATAAGCTTGCCGATACGTTACATATGGATTTTACAGGCTTAAGCTTTGTGAATTTGGTAGATTTTGACGCGATATTTGGGCATAGAAGGAATCCGCAAGGCTACGGGGAGGCATTACAGGAATATGATGCGCGCCTTCCGGAGGTGTTAGAGAAGCTAAAAGATGATGATTTGCTTCTTATTACAGCGGATCACGGCAATGACCCGGTACATCACGGAACAGATCATACGCGCGAGTATGTGCCGCTTTTAGCGTATAGCCCAAGCATGAAAGACGGCGGGAAAGAACTTTCACTTCGCCAAACATTTGCCGACATTGGGGCGACTGTAGCCGATAATTTTGGAGTAACGATGCCAAAATACGGGGAAAGCTTTTTGCAGGATTTAAAGTAAGGGGAGGAACACTTATGAAGCGTGAGCAAATTGAACAGGCAGCTTCTTATTTAAAACAGAAATATAGCAAAACACCGGCAATTGGTTTAATTCTCGGATCGGGACTAGGGGTGCTCGCTGATGAAATTGAGAACGCCGTAAAGGTTCCTTATAGCGAGATTCCCAATTTTCTTATCTCGACAGTAGAGGGACATGCGGGCCAGCTTTTATTTGGCACGTTAGAAGGTGTAACAGTAGTGGCGATGCAAGGGCGTTTTCATTACTATGAAGGCTATGATATGCAAAAGGTGACGTTTCCGGTACGCGTAATGAAGGCGCTTGGCGTAGAAAAGCTGATTGTTACCAACGCTGCCGGCGGTGTAAACACATCGTTTGAACCGGGTGACTTAATGATTATTTCAGATCATATTAACTTTACCGGCACAAGTCCGCTGATTGGCCCGAATGACCCCGCGCTTGGCGTTCGGTTTCCGGATATGTCGGAGGCGTATTGCAAGCAGCTTCGCCAAACTGCAAAACAGGCAGCTGAGCGTCTAGGCATAAAGGTACGAGAAGGCGTATACGTCGCCATGTCCGGCCCTACATATGAAACGCCGGCAGAAGTTCGCATGGTCCGGACTCTTGGCGGAGACGCTGTTGGTATGTCCACCGTGCCTGAAGTCATTGTGGCGCGCCATTCCGGATTAAAAGTTCTTGGCATTTCTTGTATCTCCAATATGGCAGCCGGTATTTTGGATCAGCCGTTGCATCACGAAGAAGTTATTGAAACGACTGAGCGGGTAAAAGTGAATTTCTTGTCACTTGTAAAAGAAATCATAAAGGAAATGAAATAAAGAGGTGAATATACGATGAGAATGGTTGACTTGATTGCTAAAAAACGTGACGGGCATGCATTAACAACGGAAGAAATTAATTTTATCATCGAAGGCTATACAAAAGGCGATATTCCTGATTATCAAATGAGCGCTTTTGCGATGGCGGTATTTTTCCGCGATATGAACGATAAGGAACGCGCTGATCTTACAATGGCAATGGTAAACAGCGGCGATACAATTGACTTATCGGCAATTGAAGGTATAAAGGTGGATAAACATTCGACCGGTGGTGTAGGAGATACGACAACACTTGTTCTCGGGCCGCTAGTAGCGGCTTTAGGCGTTCCTGTTGCCAAAATGTCAGGCCGCGGCCTTGGGCATACAGGCGGCACAATTGATAAGCTCGAAGCTGTTTCCGGTTTTCATGTGGAAATTGAAAACGAAGAGTTTATTGAACTTGTGAATAAAAATAAAATTGCTGTTATTGGCCAAAGCGGCAACTTAACGCCTGCTGACAAAAAGCTGTATGCGCTTCGTGATGTAACAGCTACGGTGAACTCCATCCCATTGATTGCAAGCTCTATTATGAGCAAGAAGATCGCGGCAGGGGCAGATGCGATTGTACTGGATGTAAAGACAGGGGCAGGCGCATTCATGAAAACGGTAGATGATGCGAGAGAATTGGCGCAGGCCATGGTGCGTATCGGAAATAACGTCGGCCGCAAAACAATGGCTGTGATTTCCGATATGAGCCAGCCGCTTGGTTTTGCGATTGGAAACGCGTTAGAGGTAAAGGAAGCGATTGATACGCTACAAGGAAAAGGGCCGAAAGATTTAGAGGAACTTTGCTTGACGCTGGGAAGCCAAATGGTATATTTGGCGGGCAAGGCTTCTTCTTTGGAAGATGCACGCAAGCAATTGGTTGAAGTTATGAATAATGGCAAAGCGCTAGAAACTTTTAAAACGTTTTTAGCGGCACAAGGCGGGGATGCTTCTGTGGTGGATGATACTTCTAAGCTTCCGCAAGCGAAATATATAATTGATGTAGAAGCTAAGGAAGATGGATATATATCTGAAATTGTAGCGGATGAAATTGGAACGGCAGCTATGCTTCTTGGAGCGGGGCGCGCTACGAAAGAGTCTGAAATTGATTTGGCGGTCGGCCTTGTTCTTCGCAAAAAAGTGGGTGACAGCGTAAAGAAAGGCGAACCTCTTGTAACAATTCACGCAAACAGCGAAAATGTTGAAGAAGTAAAGCAAAAGATTTACGAGAACATGAAAATTTCGAAAGAGCATGCAGACGCGCCGAAACTTGTGCATGATATTGTGACTCAATAAGCTAAGGAGCTTTCTCCTTAGCTTTTATATTGCTTTGGCTACCCTAAAAAATAATCTGTGTTAAACCCCCTTATTTTTAGAGGGGGAGAGTGTTCCCAGCTGTGTGTAGTAACGGTCAGGGCCTAGTTCTGCCTCGTCCAAAGGAAAACTAGAGAGAGAAGATAAGTGCGGGTTGCAATGTCTGCATAGCCGTGATGTACAGACGTACGTGATATAAAAATCAACATCGGCCTACCCTAAAAAATAAAAATTTTTTATCTATCGTGGTGTGAGTTATATTCTTACATGGATGTCTCTGTTAAACTTGATTGTTGATTTTCCACTACAGGCGGACGCTTTCCGCGGGCGGGGCCGAGCCGCTTCCCTTGCTGCGCTCAGCCCAAGGTCTCGTCTGTCCCGCTTTTCCCGCTGGAATCGCCGCCTTTCGTCCCAATCAACAAATGAATCCAAATCAACATTAGCCTTTAACAAAGCCATTGCTTTAAGAAAGTATAAAGTGGCAGCGCCGGTGGGAATTTAGCGAAATTCCAATTTTGGGAATAAAATGCAAGTGCAGCTGCGTCTCTGTCTTCACCTTCATAGTCTCGCCAATCGGCGGGCTTTCTTTATCTTTTCGCGATTTATGACATAATAAAAGGGAGGTGAGGTAGCATGATACGCATATGCGGAGTATCAAAAGCGGATGAAGTGCATTACGGTTTAACGATGGAAGATGTACAAAGAGATGAATTGTCTTGGTATTGGATTGATTTATTCGAACCGACGGAAGAGGAATATACATATATTTTGAAGGACTATTTTCGATTTCATCCATTGGCTATTGAAGATTGTTTAGAATATGTACAACGGCCAAAGGTGGATTTTTATAATGGATATCATTTTCTCGTTCTTCATTCTATTTCAAGGAAAGATTTGGAACCGAATGAGGTAGATTTATTTATCGGCGAGAGATTTTTAGTGTCATTCCATTCTCATGAGGATAAGGCGTTGAGCAGGGCGTGGGAGAAGCTGGCCGATCCGAAACGCGTCCGAATCAGCCCCCTTCATATTGCTCATATGATTATTGATCAACTTGTCGATAATTACTTTCCGCCGGTTTACTATTTAGAGGATCGTTTAAATGATATTGAAGATAATTTGGCGGTAGATTCGGCAGGGGCAGTACTAGAAGAGGTATTTGACATCCGTTCCGATTTGTCTAAATTGCGGCGTACCATTATACCGATGCGGGATTTGCTGTACCGTATTTTAAATTCGGAGCGATTTCACGGTGTAAGCGATTATGAAATTTATTTTAAGGATATTTATGACCACTTGCTTAAGCTGTCCGAAATGATTGAGGCGAGCAGGGAGCTAACTGCCGATATACGTGACAGTTATTTTTCGTTGAACTCTAACCATATGAATAGTGTTATGAAAACATTGACAGTGTTTTCGACTATTTTTATGCCTCTTACGTTCATTGCCGGTGTATATGGAATGAATTTCCGGTATATGCCGGAGCTTACATGGAAATATGGCTACTATGCAAGCCTGTTTTTAATGGGGGGCATTTTCGTTGCCATGCTGTTATGGTTTAAGCGAAAAGGCTGGTTTAAATAAGGTTCCATGGAATGTGGATGTTGTTATGATAGCAGTATTCTATTATAGCGTCGGTTATTTTGCCAAGGCGTATTTCAAGTAGGTGCCGAGTTTGGCTGCTATAAGCTGCACCGTGTTCACTATAGGGTTTATCATGCTTCAGAAGAATAATCTATTAGACTACCATCTTAACATGAAGTATCTTGTTTATGAAAGCGCTATTCTTGACATTATTATCCCGCTTGTTATGATAATAGCCTATTGCGGGCTTTTTCAAATGCTGCAGCGTGCGAGGGGCTTTATGCTGTTATATGCTATAAACAAAAGGGGAACGGCGGTAATGTACTTGCATATCGGGATAAATAAGCTTTTGATGGAAGTTTTTGGATATGGAAATGTGATGTATGTTCTTTTAGGAGCGGGCGGCTCGTTGCTAATTTCCATTTTTGTTTTGGAAAGGGGAACTGGTATGCTGCGCAGTCTTAAGCAAGCATATTCTTCTATACAAGCAGGCGAAAGACATGTGGTGCTGTTAAAGAAAACATGGAGCGGAAAAAGCATAAAAGCAGGTTGAAAGTGCATTATTGAAGGTAAGCCAACATAAAACGATAAAAATAGAGCACGCGGTTGCGTGCTCTATTTTTATCCAATTGTATGCAAGATGAATGTTAAGAAAAACAAGCTTGCAATAATATAGAGCGGTTTGCCAACCTCATTTCGCTTTCCAAGGGCTACCTTTAGAATCGGGTAAGCGATAAAGCCAAAGGCAATTCCGTCTGCAATGCTATATGTGAGCGGAATCATAACGATAATTAAAAAGGCGGGAAATCCTTCAGAGAAATCATGCAAATTAATATTTTGAATGCTGACAATCATAAGTCCGCCAATGATGATAAGAATCGGTGCAATTGCATTATCTGGGATGAGCTTCACAAATGGAAGCGCAAATAATGCGCCCAAAAAGAGGAATCCGGTTGTAAGGGAGGTTAAGCCCGTTTTGCCGCCTGCAGCAATGCCTGCTGCGCTTTCGACGGTAGAAACAGTCGGGCTCGTACCGAATAGTCCGCATGTAATAACAGATAATGCATTTGATTGATAGGCGCGCGGAAACTTATCAGCCTTCTTAAGCATGCCATGAAGCAATCCCATATTCTCAAAAATGAGCACCATGCTTAAAGAAAACGTTGCAATCCAAAAAGGCGGGGCAGAAAGCTTATCAAATGACATCGCACCAAGCACTGAGGCATAATCTGCGAGAGAGAAATTGACTGCATTCGCTCTTCCCGCTTCTATTAAGCCGAACATCCAGGCAATGGCCGTTCCCGCTGCAATTGTCCAGAGAAAGCTTCCCCTTACGCCGCGGATAAATAGCACAAGCGCGATTAGCAGTGTCAGCAAAGTTGCCAAAACGTGCGGATCTTGCAAGCTGCCTAAAGCTACGGCTGTATTGGAGTTGGCAACGACAAGCCCGCCTTTTTGCAGTCCGATAAATGCGAGAAAAATGCCAATCCCGACCGTAATCGCTTCTTTTAAGGATTTCGGGATTGTCTCAGACAACAGCTTTGCTAATGGCGTAAAAGCTGTTATTGTAAATATTAACCCCGATATAAAAACTGCAGCAAGCGCCTCCTGCCAGCTTAGGTTCATAGATTTTACAATCGTATAAGTAAAAAACGCATTCACACCCATGCCAGGAACGAGGATGATGGGAGCGTTAGCGTGAAGCGCCATAATCAGACATCCAACAAATGCGCTGAAAACTGTCGCTAAAATACCGGCTTCTAAAGGAATGCCGGCATCGGAGAGTATTGCGGCATTCACCACCATGATATAAACAATTGTAAAGAAGGATGTAGCGCCAGCCAACAGTTCCCCTTTTACTGTTGTTTTATGCCCGGTTAAATCAAATGTTTTTTCCAACAATCCTTTCATGTGAAACCTTCTTTTTTCTAAATCCCTCTCCCGCCCGTGATTTCCCTAAAATAGGGCTCACCATCTCCCATTATAACAAAAATAGCATTGATTATATATAGGCAAAAACAGCTTGCACCTTTGCAGATATGCTTAATTCACCTGATTGGATCGGCGGAGCTGTTTGAGCGGAAGCGACAAATGTTTTGTACTCTATAGATGGGCTTTGCGATTCCTCTGTAACGGATACAGGAACGGGATTAATCGTTGCTCCAAGTGCAGCGCCTGCTATCTTTGCTTTTTCCAGCGCTTCCTGTATAGCGCCAGTCAAGGCTTGCTGATAATAGATGTCTGGATTGGACACGCGAAAGGAAAGGTTGCGGGCGATATTGGCACCAGCTCCAATCGCGGTTTCGTATACTTCACCAGCCTTTTGGATATTAAGCACCGTAACTTCATATAAGTGCTCTACCCGGTAACCGCGTAAAGTAGATTTTCCCTCGATATAATCATATTCAGGAGTAATCGTATAGGACAAAGTTTGAATGTTATCTTCTTGAATGCCTAGCGACTTTAAAGAATGCAGCAGGGAATTCGATAGTGCTGCATTTTCTTCTTGTGCTATTTTCACATTTGCATTTTCTGTCATAATACCAATCGTTAAAACAACAAGATCCGGCTTCGCCCGCACTGTTTTTTCACCGTATAGTTTCAAAGAAGCTTCCTTTGACGGCCGGTAATCCGGATAATATGGATTTGGATTAAAATGCATTCTTTTCACCTCCTTTCTCGCCGTTTTCTTCATGTATATGAGGGAAGCGGAAAAATAATTTTTATGTACAGGAAGAGTGAAAGAGTCTTAGGAAATGTATATAGGCAGGCAAGCATTTAACTTAAAATAAATGATATACAACTAGAATAAAGATACATTATAATATTTTCAAATACTTAGAAAAGGGATAGAGAACAGTGAGAAAAGAACGAGAAGCACTTATTTTGCATTTATCTACGTCTTTCCGCCAAATGATTCGCATGCTGCAATCCGACATTAATCAATTGTTTTCCGAATACATGCCTGGGAATGAGTTTTCGGTCTTGCGTGCTTTATATGCGAAAAGCCCGCAAATGGCCTCCCAAATTGCCTATGAGGTAAATGTTACGTCAAGCCATATTACTGCGGTTACAGACCGGTTAGTAAAAAAAGGGCTCGTTTTGCGGAAACGATCTGATTCCGATCGGCGTATCGTTTATTTGGAGATTACCGAAAAGGGACAGGAAGTTGCTGAGAAATTAGAAAATTTGCGCAATCAGTATTATGCAGAGAAATTCGCTGATTGGAGCGATGAGGAAATGAAGATGGTCTTAGAATTGTTCGAACGCGTTTTGTAGAGAGGAAAAATCCTCTCTATTTATTTTTGAAGTATAATTCTCCTGCTTTTTTTCCATACTTTGGATAAGAGGTGGCAAGGAGGAAGCAAAATGGTTCGAATACTGTTGACAAGCTTTATATTGCTTGTATTTTCTCTGAATCATGTGAATGCAGAAAAACAAAAGCTGCTCAGCCCAAAAGAAGTAGTGGAAAAGGAGATGGAATATTTATCAAGCGATAATACACTTGCATATACAAAGCTATGGGTGCGCGCTATGCAAAATGAGCTTCTTTTTTTGCATAGCCCTCGTTCAAAGGGAAAAGAAACGATTTACAACGTGGATAAAGCGGAATTAATTGAGATGAAGGAGCTTCCGCATGCGATAGCTTCGTCATATATCCCGAAATTATCGCGATATATTTCCCGCTTCGGGCATGACGGTGTAAAAGTGCTGTATATAGCAGCCAATTACAGTGTAAGAGAGGAAAATAAGTATCAGCTGAATGGGCCGAATTACTTTTTGCAGGTGCTTGTGAAGGAATATGGGAATTGGAGGATAGCTGAAAGCAAAATCGCTCCGACTGATTTGATTTCCGCTGCGGGCCACGGTTTTGGAACGAAAGAAGAAGGGGAATATGCAGGAAAACGCAAAAATATAGAGTGAAATTGTAAATGGCAAGATTAAGAGGTTTTCTGTTTATGGCGGAGAGCCTCTTTATTTTATTGGTTGAGAAATTATGTTTTGTGAAGATTTTTCAGCATAACCGAATTGGCGAAATTAAAATATATAAAATTTGGATATTTTGTATGATAAAAGTATAAAAAGGTATAATATGGAAAAAATAGATTTGATAATGAATGGAGGGTAGGACATGAAACGATTCGTCGGAATACTAGTATGTTTTGCGTTATGTTGTTCTGTTGTTCCGGTCGGATTCGCACAGTCGGAAAAAATAACACCGGCTCAATCCGGACAAAAACAAACAGAAACGACACAATCAAGTCTTGTAGAAAATGTTTCATCTGCTGTGCTAGTGGAACAAGATACCGGAAAAACATTATTTGAAAAAAATAGCAATGAAAAGCTGCCGCCGGCCAGCATGACAAAAATTATGACGATGTTGCTAATTATGGAGCAAATCGAAGCTGGAAAACTGAAGCTGAACGAGAAAGTGCGCACGAGTGAATACGCGGCGTCAATGGGAGGATCGCAAATTTTTCTTGAGCCGGGCGAAGAAATGACGGTTGATGAAATGCTAAAAGGCATTGCAATCGCCTCCGGCAATGATGCTTCTGTTGCCATGGCGGAACATATTGCCGGTTCGGAAGAGGCTTTCGTTAAGATGATGAATACAAGAGCGAAGGAGCTGGGATTGAAAAATACACATTTTCAAAATCCGACAGGCCTGCCGGCTAAAAAGCATTATTCTACTGCTTATGACATGGCAGTCATAGCAAGAGAGTTGATGAAATACCCGCTTATTCGCCAATATACAGGCAAATATGAAGATTATCTTCGGGAAAATACTGATAAGAAATTTTGGCTTGTCAATACAAACAAGCTTGTCCGTTTTTATCCTGGGGTTGATGGAGTGAAAACGGGATTCACAACGGAGGCAAGATATTGTTTAACAGCTTCTGCACAAAAGAACGGTATGCGCGTTATTGCGGTTGTGATGGGATCCCCTACTTCAAAGGAGCGCAATGCTCAGGTAACAAAGCTGCTTGATTATGCTTTTAATCAATATACGATAAAGCAACTGTATAAAAAGAACCAACCGATTACAGCCGTGAAGGTAAGCCGGGGAAAGAAAACGGTTGTTAATCTTGTAGCTGCTGATAATATTTCCCTTTTGTTGAAGAAGGGAGAAAGCACGGATAAGGTACAAAAGGAAATTGTGATGGAAGATAAGGTGAAGGCGCCTGTTAAAAAGGGAGACGCGCTTGGCACACTCATTATTAAAAATGGAAACAAGATTATTTCGAAGCAAACGCTTGTAGCGGGTGAAGATGTTACAGAGGCCGGATGGTGGGAATTGTTTAAGCGCAGTTTTAGTATATTTTCAAAGTCCGAATAGGGTTGCATTCTAACGGAGAGCGGCAACGATTTGTCTGCCGCCTTGCCTTTTCTAGCGAAAAAACACTTCTTTTGTCGGGGAGGAGGAATCATAAAAAGTTGCAGCGAAAGACTTCATATTACTTTCCGCGCGAGTGCGCACGAATCCTGATGATAAGGGGGAAGCGATGTTGAGTCTTTCAATGAACTTAGAAGTAAAGCATAACGTTCTGTGCATTCGATTAGAAGGGGAACTGGATCACCATACTGCAGAAGAGCTTCGGACGAAAGTAACAGATATGTTGGAAAAGCGTGAGATTCGCCATATTATTTTAAATTTAAAGCATCTTAGTTTTATGGACAGCTCAGGATTAGGAGTTATTTTGGGAAGATATAAGCATATTAAGAGTCTTGGCGGGGAAATGGTTGTTTGTGCAATTTCTCCTGCTGTAAAACGGTTGTTTGAAATGTCGGGGCTGTTTAAGATTATTCGTTTAGAAGCAAGCGAGGAAAATGCGCTTGCTACATTGGGGGTGGCGTAAATGAAGAACGAAATGCACCTTCAGTTTTCCGCCCTCAGTCAAAACGAGTCGTTTGCCCGTGTTACGGTCGCTTCATTTATTGCCCAGCTTGACCCGACTTTAGACGAGTTGACGGAAATCAAGACTGTTGTGTCCGAGGCTGTTACAAATGCAATTATTCATGGCTACGAAGGTAACCCGGAAGGAATTGTTTATATTACCGTAACTCTTGAAGATGGGATTGTAAAGATGACAATTCGTGACGAAGGCATCGGCATTTCCAACCTTGAAGAGGCAAGACAGCCGCTTTATACTACAAAACCTGAATTAGAGCGTTCAGGAATGGGATTTACAATCATGGAAAATTTTATGGACGAAGTCGAAGTCATTTCCGACCAATCTTTCGGAACAACTATTCATCTCACGAAGTATTTATCAAAAAGCAACGCTCTATGCAATTAAGGAGACGTGCCTATGGACATAGAGGTTAGAAATGAAAAGGGAAAGGTACAGCTAAAGGATTACGAGCTGAAAGAGTTGATTCGCAGAAGTCAAGAAGGAGATCAAGGGGCGCGCGATACGATTGTACAAACAAATATGCGCCTCGTTTGGTCGGTTGTGCAGCGTTTTATTAACAGGGGATATGAGCCGGAAGATTTATTTCAGATTGGCTGTATCGGCCTGTTAAAATCGGTGGACAAATTTGATTTGTCATTCGATGTTAAATTTTCCACCTACGCTGTACCGATGATTATCGGCGAGATTCAACGGTTTTTACGGGATGATGGAACGGTCAAAGTGAGCCGCTCATTGAAGGAAACAGGGAATAAAATCAGAAAAATAAAGGACGAACTTACGAAAGCGCTTGGGCGGGTGCCAACAGTCAACGAGGTTGCAGAAGCGCTTGATTTAACGCCGGAAGAGGTTGTGATGGCCCAAGAAGCAAGCCGTACTCCATCTTCCATTCATGAAACGATATACGAAAATGATGGTGACCCAATTACAATATTAGATCAGATTGCCGATCAATCTGAATCGAAATGGTTTGACAAGCTCGCCTTAAAAGAGGCGATACGGGAATTGGATGAGCGCGAACGGCTTATTGTTTATTTGCGCTATTACAAAGACCAAACTCAATCAGAAGTAGCGGAACGGCTTGGCATTTCGCAAGTGCAAGTATCACGTTTGGAAAAGAAAATCTTACAGCAGATGAAAGATCGGATAGGTGAGTAGCCTGTCCGTTTTTCATATGGAGAGAATGGATGCCTCTTATGGTTGGGCATGTAGCCCCTGCTTTTTGTTGTAACAATAGCTTGTCCAATTTTTATAAGTGTAAACATGAAGTATCATTATTTTAATATAAATAATAGACAATTAATTAAAGTTTACTGAATTTATTTACAATTTAGATAATTTCACGTATAATCTTTTTAAACAAGATGCTATATAGAGATGATGGAGGGGAATGTAATGGAAAATAGGCAACAGTGGGGCACGCGGGCAGGTTTTATTTTGGCTGCAGTCGGCTCGGCGGTAGGTCTTGGTAATATTTGGAGGTTTCCGTATACCGCTTATGAGAATGGGGGAGGAGCATTCTTTTTACCTTATCTCTTTGCGCTGTTAACGACAGGAATTTCGTTGCTCGCGCTCGAGTTTGCGCTTGGCCATCGCCATCGCGGCTCAGCTCCGCTAACGTTTTTCCGGATTCATAAGAGGGCGGAATTTGTTGGATGGTGGCAAGTTCTTATTACATTTGTTATTGCGACATATTATGCGGTTATTATTGCTTGGTCTCTTTCTTATACGTATTTTTCAATTACAGGTGCATGGGGAACTGATACAGAGACGTTCCTGTTCAAAGATTATTTAAATATAGCAGAGAAGCCGGGGCAATTTGGCGGGCTTGTACCTGGAGTGTTAATTCCACTAGCAATTGTATGGATTGTAACGCTTGGAGTAGCCTTTAAAGGAGTGAAACGGGGAATTGAGGCAATGAACCGTTTATTTATTCCGGCGCTTGTCGTAATGTTTTTAGTTATTGTTGTTCGTGCTGTAACGTTAGAAGGGGCGGTTATGGGGCTGAACAATTTCTTTGAACCGGACTGGAACCGCATTTTGGATGGGAAAGTATGGCTGGCAGCTTATGGACAAATTTTCTTTAGTTTATCTCTTGCGTTTGGAATTATGATTACGTATTCCAGCTATCTTCCTAAGGAATCCGATACAACAAACAACGCCTTTATCACCGCCTTTGCAAATTCCAGCTTTGAGCTATTGGCTGGTATCGGTGTATTTGCTGCACTAGGATTTATGGCTCACAATGCAGGCGTTTCCGTAGACAAAGTTGCGACTGCTGGCGTAGGCTTGGCGTTTGTTGTATTCCCGCAAATTATTAATGAATTGCCGCTTTCACAATTATTTGGGACGTTATTCTTCTTATGCTTAGCAATTGCAGGCATTACGTCATTAATTTCGCTGGTAGAGGTTTGCTTCTCTGCGGTATCTGAAAAGCTGGGGCTAAGCCGAAATAAAACAATCTGTATTATGGGAAGCTTGCTTGTACTAGGTTCGCTTATGTTCGCTACACAAGGAGGATTGTACTTCTTGGATGTTATTGATTATTTCGCCAATAACTTTGGGCTCATTGTAGTAGCGCTAGCCGAAATTATTACGGTAGGTCTGGTATTGCGCCGTTTGAATGTATATCGTGACCATGCAAATTTAAAATCTGATATTAAGCTGGGCGCTTTTTGGAAAATTAGCTTGCTGTTTATTACGCCGGTAGTACTCGGATATATGTTATATGATGGAATTATTCAAAATCTTGCTAAGAACTACGGTGGCTATCCAACGAAGTTTATTGTTACTTACGGCTGGGCGGTTACCGTCGGAGTTGTCATCTTGGCGATTTTCATCAGCTTGAAAAAGTGGAGTAAACAGAGCGAGCAAATGAAAGATTCAAAAGAAGGCGGGGTATCGTTATGAGCGGATCGGCAATTGCCATGATGATTGTCGGTATAATCGTTTTATGGGGCGGGCTTGCGCTTAGCATTGCCAATTTATTTCGAAAAGGAAAACTATGATTATAGAAGGCTCCTGCCTATGCGGCAGGAGCCTTTTTGTTATTGCAGGAAGTTTTTGTTTTCGATAAAAAATTGTATTAGAAAATTTTCCAACAAGCATACTACAACTACGAGGAAGTGTTGAGGAGGGTTTGAGATGGGAGAAACAATCTACGTGAAAATGCGCCAACGCTTGCAGGTTTCGCCAAATTATGAGTTGAAAATTCAAGATATTGCACAGGTAACCGGTGCACCAGAGCTTATAAATAAATTAAAAGATACGGTATTTTATAAAATTACAAACGAAGATAAAACACATGTAGTTATTGATGCAATCAAGGTTGTTGAAGCAATTCGGCGGCAGAGCGCAAATATTGAAATAAATCTTATTGGACCGGCGCAAACAATCGTGGAAATTCTATATGAAAAGAAGAAGGTAAATCCTCTTTTTTTTGCAGCGGTTTGGTTGCTGTTATTCATAGGTGCGGGACTTGCTATTATTTATTTCCACGAGGACGTGAGTATGCAGCAAGTGCATCAGCGCATTTATTACATGGTTACGGGCGAAATGAATAAGAAGCCGCTTATGTTTCAAATTCCGTATTCGTTCGGATTGGGATTGGGGATGATTTTATTTTTTAATCACGTGTTTCAAAAGCGAATTAACGAAGAGCCCAGCCCTCTTGAAGTAGAAATGTTTCAGTACCAGCAATCCCTTGACCAGTATGTAATGATGAATGAAAACAAAGAAAGTATGAAACAGCTTGAAGATTATTGAACATATGGTTGTAATCTTTGCTGGTTTTGCCGGAGGGATTGCAGTCGGCGGGGGATTTGTAGCTTTTTTAACAGTATTAGGCATGATTCCCCGGCTCACACAACTTACGAAAAGCATGAAATATATTCAAGCGTATGAATGGGCCGTTATTGCTGGAGCTTTAGGAGGGGGATGGGTGAGCTTGCGGGATACGTCATTTTTGGCCTCTCCTTATTGGCTCATTCCCATTGGTCTGTTTTGCGGCACTTTTGTCGGTATGCTTGCCGCTGCGTTAACAGAAGTATTAAACGTGCTGCCTATCCTGGCAAAAAGGGTAGGTGTTGACGGCAAAATTATTGTTTTGCTGATGGCGCTCGTACTAGGGAAGGTTTTAGGATCATTATTTCATTGGATTTATTTTGTGAAATAGGAGGATGGATATGGCCAAGCCAAAGCTCAAGGATGATTATAAAAATAACATAAAAGCCTATCAGCCAAAGCCTAATTATGCGGGAAACTGCATAAAGGCGTTTATCGTAGGCGGATTAATTTGCACATTTGGCGAAGCGCTTATGAAATTTTATATAGCCTATTTCAATTTTACAGAAGAAAATGCGGGCAATCCGACAGTTGCTACACTTATTTTGGTATCCGCATTGCTGACCGGGTTTGGCGTTTATGACAGGCTCGGGCAATTTGCCGGGGCCGGTTCCGCCGTGCCGGTAACAGGATTTGCAAATTCCATGACAAGTGCGGCAATTGAACATCGAAGTGAAGGAATTGTGCTTGGTGTCGCCACAAATATGTTTAAATTGGCAGGAAGCGTAATTGTATTTGGTGTGGCGGCGGCTTATATTGTAGGACTTATCCGCTATACTTTGCAGCTATTCATGTAAAGGAGGGCGAGGTATGAGATTGACAGGAAAACAAACATGGGTATTCCAAAATGATTTGTATGTAAATGCAACAGGAACTGCTGTCGGTCCGATGGAAGCGCAGGGGCCTTTAGGTGAATGCTTCGACATTATATACGATGATTTACATTGTAATGAAGAGACTTGGGAATTGGCGGAAAGGCGTCTCATGAACGATTCGATTCAAGCAGCTTTAAAGAAAGCAAATTTGCAGGCACAAGACATCGATTTCTTTTTGGCGGGAGATCTGTTAAATCAAACTGTGACGGCTAATTATGTGGCAAGACAGCTGGGTGTTCCATTTTTAGGTATGTTTGGGGCGTGCTCGACATCAATGGAAACGCTTGCGGTTGGTTCGGCGCTTATTGATGCCGGTTTTGCAAAGCGGGTTTTAGCAACTGTAAGCAGCCATAACGCTACTGCCGAACGACAATTTCGCTATCCGACCGAATATGGGGGGCAAAAACCGGAAACCGCTACATTTACCGTAACAGGTGCGGGAACGGCACTTGTCAGCTGCCAGCCGAGCCCTATTAAAATAACAGCGGCGACGATTGGAAAGGTACAGGATTTAGGAATTGCCGATCCATTCGACATGGGATCAGCGATGGCGCCAGCCGCTGCCCATACGATTCAACAGCATTTTGAAGATTTAGGGCGTTCGGCAAAGGATTATGACTTAATTGTAACCGGGGACTTGTCTGGTGTTGGTACCCCGATTGCCCGTCAACTTTTGTTAGAAGAGGGATATGATTTAGGGAATGTATATAATGACTGCGGCCTGATGATTTACCGAAAAGATCAGGAAGTGTTTGCCGGAGGAAGCGGATGCGGGTGCTCGGCGGTTGTAACATACGGCCACTTGCTACAAGAAATAAGGCGGGGCAACTATCGCCGTATTTTAGTAGTAGCAACGGGAGCGCTATTGAGTCCTACAATGGTGCAGCAAAAAGAAACAATTCCGACAATTGCCCATGCTGTTGTTTTTGAAAAAGCAAAGGGGGTATAAGGGATGGATTTTGTGTATGCATTTTTAGTCGGGGGAGCAATTTGTGTAATCGGTCAGCTGCTCCTTGATTTTGCAAAAATGACACCAGCTCATGTTATGGCAAATTTTGTAGTGGCTGGAGCCATTCTTGATGGCTTTGGAATTTATGATAATTTGATTCGTTTTGCGGGAGCGGGGGCGACCGTTCCTATTACAAGCTTCGGGCATTCATTGCTTCATGGCGCTATGCAGGAAGCGAAAGAGCACGGTTACATAGGAATTGGGATGGGGATTTTTCAGCTTACCTCTGCTGGCATCTCTGCTGCTATTTTATTTGCTTTTATCGCAGCGCTTATTTTTAAACCGAAAGGATAGACTATATGAAAAGAAGGGTTATTTTGGTGACAGATGGAGATGAATACGCGCAGCGTACAATTGAATATGTGGCCAAAGAATTCGGCGGGCGCTGCATTTCAGCTTCGCAGAGCAATCCGACGAGGCTTACCGGACAGAAAATCGTCGAATTGATTCTCCAAACGCCTCATGACCCTGTGTTTGTCATGTTTGATGATAGCGGATATATAGGAGAGGGGCCTGGAGAACAGGCGCTGAAATACGTTGCTGCGCATAAGCAGATTCAGGTTTTAGGTGTTTTAGCTGTTGCCTCTAATACGCATCATCATGAATGGACGAGAGTGGATGTTAGTGTCGATCGACAAGGAGAGTTGACAGAATACGGAGTGGATAAATATGGATTGGCAGATATTGAGATAGGGCGTATTAACGGGGATACCGTGTATTGCTTAGATGAATTAGAAATCCCTGTCATTGTAGGGATTGGGGACATTGGGAAAATGTGCATGAATGATGATATTAAGCGAGGGTCTCCTATAACAAAAAAAGCAGTTAAGCTCATATTAGAAAGGAGCGGATATTATGACAGCGACGGACAAGCAAAAAGTTAAAGTCCCCGTTTCTTCATATTTAAGCGACAACGAAAATTATTTAAAACAAACAGTCGGTTTAGGAGTAACTTTTGATTTAGGAATACGAAAGCTAAAAATATTGGACCGGGAAATTGGCGTCTTCTTTGTTACCGGTCTTTGCGATTCCAATTTTATTATCCATATTCTTGAAGAAGCAGTCGATTTAAATGATGTAGAGCAAACTGGAAAAGATACGATGGCTATCATTGAAAATCGTCTTATCCATCAACAAGTAAGCAGAATCAATACGATGGATGAAGTTATCCGTCAAGCATTGTCCGGTCTTATCGTTATATTTGTCGATGGGGAAGATGAGGCTTTTACTGTTGATGTACGCAGCTACCCGGGGCGGTCGCCGGTAGAACCCGATACCGAAAAAGTAGTGCGCGGAGCTAGAGATGGATTCGTAGAAAATATCATTATCAATACAGCATTAATTCGCCGACGCATCCGCGATCCGCGTCTTCGCCACGAAATTATGCAAGTAGGGACACGGTCAAAAACCGATATTTGTATTTCTTATGTAGAGGATATCGCAAATCCAGACTTAATCAAAATCGTAAAACAAGAGCTTCAAAATATTAAAATCGATGGCATTACAATGGCCGATAAAACAATTGAAGAATTTCTTGTAAAACAAGGGTTCAATCCATTTCCGCTAGTACGTTATACAGAGCGTCCGGATGTGGCGGCCAATCATTTATTGGAAGGACATGTATTGATTATCGTAGACACTTCACCGAGCGTTATGATTACGCCGACGACATATTTCCATCATGTACAGCATGCCGAAGAGTTCCGGCAAAATCCGATGGTTGGAACGTTTTTGCGTTGGGTGCGTTTTTTAGGTATTATATTTTCACTATTTTTGCTTCCATTTTGGCTCGTATTTGTGTTTGATCCTACACTTTTGCCACCTAACTTGGCTTTTATCGGGCCAAACAAAGTAACGAATTTGCCAACGTTTTTGCAAATTTTGTTAGCGGAGATTGGGCTGGAATTTTTGCGAATGGCATCCATTCATACACCGACAGCACTTTCAACGTCTCTCGGTTTAATTGCTGCCGTTTTAATCGGGCAGATTGCGATTGAAGTTGGTTTGTTTGTTCCCGAAGTTATTTTGTATTCCGCTATATCCGTAATTGGAGCGTATGCTACGCCGAGTTACGAACTGAGCCTTGCCAATAAAATTGCTAAAATATTTATTGTGCTGCTGACAGCTTGGCTTCATGAGATGGGTTTTATAATTGGTGTAACTCTTCTTATTTTGTCTTTGGCTTCTGTTCGAAGCTTGCAAACGCCGTACTTATGGCCGTTTTTACCGTTTGACGGCAGTGCGCTGATGAAAATCTTTATCCGTCCAACCATCTCCAGCTTAAAAACAAGGCCGAGCATTGTTCACCCCCAAAATACAAACAGGCAAGAATAACGAAGCTGTTCGGAAGCAGAGGATTTCCTCTGCTTTTTATTTTTTGGAAAAAATTCAGGTCTTTTTAACAAAGGCTCTGTTAAATTTGATTGTTGATTTTCCACTACAGGCGGACGCTTTCCGCGGGCGGGGCTGAGCCGCTTCCCTCGCTGCGCTCAGTTCAGGGTCTCGGCTGTCCCGCTTTTCCCGCTGGAGTCGCCGCCTTTCGTTCCAAATCAACAAATCAATCAAAATCAACATTAGCCTTTAACAGAGCCTTAACAAAAAAATAATACTTTTCTTTTAAAATATAGCTATGTTAAACGTTATTGCCGATTAAGCGCGGCTTTGGTTTGCTTGAATTAAATGGGAAACCGTGCCCGGACAATTGGGCAAAAGCATCGTTCTTTTATATGGAAATAATCTCTAAAAAGGGGTGGCATAATGGTAAAGTTATTTGTTAGCGATTTGGATGATACTCTCGTTTATAATGCAAGCGAAATTCATGTGCAGGATATAAGAGCGTTGCAGTGGCTTGCCGAACAAGGCACTGAAATTTGTTTTTCTTCAGGGCGTTTCGCGCACCGTATTCATGATACTGTCGGCGCGCTGGGAGTACCGTATCACACGTCCAGCCTGAACGGAGCGTTTTTAACAACTAAAGAAGGACATACGATTCATGAATCTGTTTTTGAAAGAGAACTGGCAAGAGAAATTTACGATTATATTCAGCAAAAGGAAATGGCGGATATCATTTGCGCGCATACGACACGCTATACGAAAAGGAAAAAAGAAGTGCATCGTCTATTTGAACACAAGAATAATGTGACGATTATTGAGCATACAACCATTGAAGAGGAATTGGGCGTTACTGTCCATCCTTCAAAGTTTTTCTTGTATGGGGAAGCGGATGTTATTATGGAGCTTGATAATGAGTTAAAGGAAGTGTTTAGGGAAAAGGCTGAAATCGTCATATCAGGGCCTGGTTACGTCGATATTATGCCGCGTGGAATTAGCAAGGGGCGGGCGCTTCTTGCATTAATGCAGCATTTACGCTTAGAGCCGCATGAAGTGGCATGCATCGGCGATTCATTTAATGATATCTCCATGTTTGAGGTAACGCCGCATTCTTTTACGCTTCACCATGCCCACCCGCTTGTGAAAGAAAAAGCGAAATATGTTGTCCGTTCGGTAGAGGAAGCAATTATTAAACTTTCGGTTTTAGCATAGAACGAAAAGGGGCTGTCTTTTAGGAAGACGCCCCTTTTTCGTTATTTAAATAGAGATTTAATAAAATCTATAAAACTTGCGAAAATATCCTTTAGTTGCTCTAGAAAGGTTTGTCCTTCCTCTGATTTTAAGAATGCGGATACTTCATCTTTTGCTTTAGTAAGCTGGTTGCTTACTTGGTTCCAGTCAATATTTAAGTTTTTCATCTTTTCAAACAAAGTGACTAAGTTGTTCAATTGTTCTTCTGTCAATTGGATTCCAAGCTGTTCGGCAAGCTTTTGAATAAGGGCCCGCAAATCCTCTGTTGTTTGAGGCGGATTTTTTGCTATTTCTTCCTTAATTTTCGTAATAAGCTCTACTGCTTTTTCGGATCCAACCTGGTCGCCGAGCTTTGCAGTTGTAACCATCTCTTCGTTAGCTACCTGCTTTACTTCTTCGGGAATTTTCGCCTCGGTAGTAGTTTCATAGGCCTTCATAATGCCTGTCAAAGCGGCTGTACCTGATACTTGAAATGGTGCGGTTATATAAATATTCGCGTCCTTAATGCCTGCTGTAATTAACGCATTCGTGTACATATCGTCAGTTACCCATGAAATATTGTGCGTTTGTACAACCAAGCCAGAGCCCTTTTTCGTATACGTAATCATAGAAGAAGAAATAGCTCTTGAGCCGATTTGCGCTGGAGGCACATATTTATCCAAATATTTGTGCTCTTCTGCATTTGATACGATGATAATGGTTGCATCTTTAGGCGCCTTCATTTCATTTAAAATTTGCTGTTTTTGTTGCTCAGTTAAGTTTTCGCCTAATGTGACGATGCTTTCTCCTTCAGCTACGTCGGCAAATGCCGCTGTCGGCATGAATAATGCGACGAATACAAGAAGAAATGTAAACAGTTTCGTTTTCACGAAAATCGCTCCTTTTCTCATTTCGAATTTGAGGGCAACAAGCTAATTATAGTATATTTTTATGCTTTGTCATCCGTCTTTAGATGGATTTTCATAAACCAAACGGAGTTTGTTGCATTTTTAAATTAGGGTATATTAAATAATAGTGTTGATTTATCAACATTATTAACATAGCCTTGAATTAAGATAATCCGTTCTCATTTTTGTTTAAAGCAGAAAATATGGTAGTATAAGTATGAATTGATTACATAGGAGGTTTTGGCAAGATGAATAAATTTGCACACATCATTCTTGACAACGGTGAAAAAATTGAGATGGAGCTATTTCCTGAGCATGCTCCTGAAACGGTAGCGAACTTTGAGAAATTGGCAAATAACGGCTTTTACAATGGCCTTACATTTCATAGGGTAATTCCAGGTTTTGTAAGCCAAGGCGGCTGCCCAATCGGAAACGGAACAGGCAATGCCGGCTACAGAATTAAATGTGAAACGGAAGGAAATCCGCATAAACATAAAACGGGCGCTTTATCTATGGCGCATGCAGGGAAAGACACAGGATCCTGCCAATTCTTCATTACTCACGAGCCGCAGCCTCATTTAGACGGCGTGCATACCGTGTTCGGCCAAGTAACAAATAACATTAGCGCCGTTCAAAATATGAAGCAAGGAACAGTAATGACGGAAGTTAAAGTTTGGGAAGAATAAGAAAAAGGGAGGGCAGACGCTCTCCTTTTTCTTTTTGAATTATGTTTAAGAACAGTATGGATGTTAGCATATCAAAAGAAGATTTTACAGAGATAAGCTTAAACGGTGTTTTTGGATGATAATGTTTAATATTACTGAGTGTGTTGGTTGTATAAGGATACGATGTCTTATGGGAACTTTAGGAGGAGCTATGTTTTCTTGGAATAAAAGAACTTTTTCATGAAAATAATTTGTAAAACAGGAACAGGATACTTGGAAAGTAATATATATATTTAGAAGCCTCCCATATTAAGAAGGTTTTTTGGTATTGCCGCACGCTGTTTGTGGAAAAATCTAAAATAGAAACCTTCTCAGCAAAAAGAAAATAGTGTAGAATAGACATAACATTGCTTACAAAATCAGGGTGGTATATTTTGGGCAACAATAGAGGAAAAAAGCAAGAAAAGATTTTGTTTTTAATGGTGTTAAGCATAGCTTCATTGTATTTTTTGTCATTAATTGGAAAGCTTTTTCGATAAGAAGGGATAATTTTTTATGCTAATTCGTTTCAAGAAAAATTACGAGAAAATTGCAATGGGTCTTCTTTCTTTCATGCCGACAGAAAAAGAGCTGAAGAAGCTGCAGGCAACTATAAAGGAATACGAAACGAATGAAAACTGGCAGCTTTATTTATGGAAGGAAGATGACGATGTTCTTGGGATCATCGGAACGATCAAGAAGGAAGAAGGGATGCTGGAGGTAAAGCATATTTGCGTAACACCATCCCATCGCCATGCTGGAATCGGAACGAAAATGCTTCAGGAGCTGCGAGCAATGACTCCGGGAGTGAAAATATGCGGAAACGAATATACGACAGCCTTTTGTGAGAAGTGCGACATAGATAAAATTAGCTTATCATAAGGAAAGCAGAGATAGCCAGTCTATCTCTGCTTTCTTTTTTCTATCTGCAACTCCCGTTCTGCAATAATATTGGCGCGATCTCGTAGCGTATGCTTATTTAAAAGAAATGTGTTCGATAAATCGCTATCGCTCTTCCAACACATTCCTTTTGCTGTACATAGCCGCATACACTCTTCTTCTAAGGAAGAATCGGAAAGAGGGAGATTTATGCTTGTGTAAGGCTGTTTCAATTCCAGTTCGCATAGCCGCTGCTTAAGCAATAGCAGCAGCGGCTTGTAGTCTAGGCCGAGCTTTTGAATGTAATCTGCTTCTCTTTCCAAGATGGAGAGGGCGCTTTTCATCATGCGGACAGCCCCGGCGAAATTTTGCCGCCGTTGATGGTAGAGGGAAACTGCGACTTGAATCAGTCCGACCCAATGGTCTTTTCGCGCTTTGCGTTCGTCCAGTTTCCAATGCTCCTCTAATATTTCATGGCATTCAAAGTAGTCGCGATCTCCGTGAAAATGAACTAAATATTCTATATATGCTTTGGGGTACACGTTCTTTACACTCCTTTTGGGTTTTTTAATGCAATTCTTGACAAGCTATCATATATGTAAAGGGGGAGTTAGAAAAAGCTGCAAAATCGTGCTATAGCAACAATAGTGTTTAACATAGCATTATTATAAAGGAAAAGCGGCCAGAATGTATGCTGGCCGCTCCTTTTTTGTTAGCAAAAATAAGCTGCCCCAACGATAATTAATAAAATAAACAATACAACGAGCAAGGCGAAGCCGCCATAATAGCCATCAGCATGATGTCCCATAGTTTGTAGCCTCCTAACACTGTATATGTTCTACAGTGATATCATATGTTAAGGGGTGCCTAATCTGTGCATAGGCGTACGTTTATTTTTGAGAAACACTACATTAAAGGATAGTGTTAATTCTGCCCCGCCGGCTCCAAAGTTCGCAGCTTATTAATAATAAATATAAGCGATTATTGGGAGATTGACCGCTAATTTTGTGAAAATAGTTGGATAGTGAACAGCAATGCTCTATACTTATAATGTTATAGAAAATAGTTGGTGGGATGTTTTGTGCAATACAACGTTAAGATTGAGGCGTTTGAAGGGCCATTGGATTTGTTATTGCATTTAATCAATCGCTATGAGATTGATATATATAATATTCCTGTAGCGGAAATTACTGAGCAATATCTTGTGTATATCCATACGATGAAAGAGCTGCAGCTCGATATTGCGAGTGAATATTTAGTGATGGCTGCTACACTTTTGGCAATCAAAAGCAGGCTTCTTCTCCCTAAGCATGAAGAAGAGCTTACGGATGAAGAAGGGGCCGAATTTGTAGAAGACCCGCGCCAAGAATTGATGGAACGGTTGCTTGAGTATAAAAAGTATAAGCAAGTTGCTTCTGACTTGAAAGAACGCGAGCAAGAAAGGGCTCAATTATATATGCGCCCTTCGACGGATTTGAGCACATTTCAAAATGAAGAAGCAGCAGATTTGTTGCCTGTAAATGTGACATTATATGATATGCTTGCTGCTTTTCAAAAGCTAATGCGCCGTAAGAAACTGCAAAGACCAATTTCGACGCGAATTGTGCGCCAGGAACTTTCAATTGAAAAAAGAATGAGTGAAGTGCTGCTGCATTTGGAAAACGCGAAGGGACGGCAAAGTTTTTTTGATTTATTTCCAGAAGAGGAGCGGGAAAGCATTGTTGTAACTTTTTTAGCGATTTTGGAGCTGATGAAAAAACAGCTTATTGTCATTGAACAAGAACAAAATTTTGATGAAATTTTTTTAATGAAAAGACTCTGTTAAAGCTCGTTGTTGATTTTTGTGCCAACCGTGCACTCATGTGCATCAAGGTTAGGGAGGATAGACAGCCGCCTGCTCTCGCTTCTTGCTTCTGGTTTTTCTTTGGGCGAGGCGAAGTTAGGCCCTGACCGTTACTATACACGGCTGGGAGCACTCTCCCCTCTAAAAAAGGGGTTATTTATCAACACTAATGTTTAACAAAGCCAATGAAAAAGTAAAGGAGGGAGAAATCGGTTGTGGAGCAACATGAGAAGAAAGCAATAGTGGAAGGGCTTCTCTTCGTTGCGGGAGAAGAAGGGATATACCCTAACCAGATTGCTAATGTATTGGAAGTGGGCGTTGAGGAAGTTGCGGCGCTTATAGACGAGTTAAGGCAGGAGTATGCCCATGCAAGCCGCGGCTTTCAAATCGTCCAGTATGCGAATGCTTATCAGTTGGCGACGAAGAAGGAACATGCTCCGTATTATAAAAAATTAGTAGAAGCGCCCAATAGCGCGACTCTATCTCAAGCGGCGCTTGAGACATTGGCAATTATTGCTTATCGTCAACCGATTACCAGAGCGGAAATTGAAGAGATTCGTGGAGTGAAAACAGATAAAGCGTTGCAAACGCTTATGTCCCGGTTATTAATTAAAGAAATAGGGCGGGCGGAAGGAACGGGCCGGCCTATTTTATACGGAACGACAAAGGAATTTTTAGATACATTTGGGCTAAAGACGCTTGAAGAATTGCCGGCGCTTCCAGAAGCAGCTGAGGATGGCGACGAAGCTGATCTGTTTTTCGATTCATTGAACGAGCCCGCTAATTCATGAAGTTAGACTGTTATTGCTGGGTATGGGATACATTAGAATATGAAATTTAATAAAAAGTAATACTAAGCAGAAAAAAGGGGAAGAGCATATGAAGCATATGCGAACTGTCTTTTTCTGCTTAGTTCTTTTTTTCTGCGTTATGTTATCAGGCGTATCCCATGTGAGATATGAACTATCTATACAAACGAGTAAATTTTATTCCTATGGAGAGAAAAGAATCTATCCTCCTTTTTCCCGTAAAATGAAAATTGCTTTTTTAAAGGTAGGGCAGGGGGACGCAGCGTTAGTTACATTGCCCAATGGAAGGAATATGCTGATAGACGGCGGTCCTCCCGAAGCAGGGGAATTAATCGTCCATAAGCTTGTGCAAAGAGGGATTAAGAGCCTTGACCTTATTGTCAGCAC
Source organism: Ectobacillus sp. (assembly GCA_048976805.1). Classification (GTDB taxonomy): domain Bacteria; phylum Bacillota; class Bacilli; order Bacillales; family Bacillaceae_G; genus Ectobacillus. The sequence continues at coordinate 44,537 of JBHGUR010000053.1, forward strand.
ACATCCAGATATAGATCATATTGGCGGATTGATTACTGTAATCCAGCAGTTGCCTGTTTCTATGGTACTAGACAGCGGAAAGCAATACTATTCTTTAACGTATCGTATGTACGTAAAGACGATACGAAAGCGGAATATTCCATTTATTCCTGCAAAGGAAGGGCAATTTTTACCGCTTGATCCTAACGTGTTAATTCAAGTTTTAAATAACGGGAAAGCGAAGCAGAGAAATAATGAGTCATCAATTGTTTTAAAAATCCGTTATAAAAAGGCGGATTTCCTGTTGATGGGCGATGCTGATACAAAAACAGAAAAGGAAATTTTGGATAAATATCCCCATCTCCACGCTGATGTCTTAAAGATTGGGCACCATGGTTCTTATACTTCTTCCTCTAAAGCTTTTTTGCAAAGGACGGGTCCGCCATTTGTTGTCATTTCCTACGAAAAAGGAAACCCGTACGGTCATCCTCATAGAAGTGTAATGAAGCGCTTGCATCGCTACGGCATGCAGATTTACACTACAGCTTTGCGGGATGTAGTGTTTCAAACAGATGGAAATAGCATTGAAATTCAAAATGGTTTGCCCCTCCCACTTTTACGGTAAATCCTCCTATATCAAAAATGGGAAAATAGGATTATCCGTAGCCACGGCTAGAGCGGGCCTTTCTGGCTACAATCACAATGGGGCTGGCCCAAAACGCTAACGCGTTTTGCGGTCAGCCCCTTTTGTTTAGCTCTGTTAAACTTGATTGTTGATTTTCCACTACAGGCGGACGTTTTCCGCGGGCGGGGCCGAGCCGCTTTTCCCGCTGGAGTCGCCACCTTTCGTCCAAATCAACAAATCAATCAAAATCAACATTAGCCTTTAACAGAGCTTTTTTTAGGCAAAAAATAAAAGAATCGCTCGATTTTTGTTAGAATGGAGTCTCCACAACAACATTCAACACAAAAACAAGGAGCGATTGCAAGGATTCCTAAAAATTTCCGTAGAGTGGGGGCTTATTTGTGTTGCCCACAATCTCCTGAAAAAAGCTGCGAAGGACCGGCAAAGGTCCACTGTGGCGTGAGGAAGGGAGAACATGAGAGCTCCCTACAACCTCGATATTACATAATATGCAAAAACGAAAAGAGAGCTGACCAAAAGTCCGCTAAAAGCGGACTTTTGGGTCAGCTCCATTACAGGTTTTGCTTATGACACTATCTGCGTTTATTGTCCGTTACTTGGCGGTTTGTTTGTTATAGCTTTGTACATATGCAACGGCTTCTCTTACAGTTGCCACAACGTGGGTAGCATGCTTTTTAACAGCGTCATCCGCCGTTTCCATGGCAAAGCTATGGGGCGTTAATTGGAACATAGAAATATCATTATAGGAATCGCCAATACATGCCATTTCCTCTGGCTTTACGCCATGTTGGTCAAGAAGGACGGAAATGGCTGCTCCTTTGCTGACATTTACTGGTATAACATCTAAACAATTTTTCGCAGAAATAACCGTACTAACTTGCCCGTGAAACTTTTCCTCTATTTCCCTTTGTAAGTTTAATAAATCTTCTTCTTCCCCGCCAATAGAAATTTTATTAGGAATGATTGTTTTCCCTACCTTTTCCATTAATGACGGTTCTTCGATAGATGTCATTACCGCTTTTTCTTCTAGCTCCATAACTAACGGAGTTTTTTTTTCAATATAATAATTATGTTCATCGCTGACATAACGAATAAATTGGTCGCTACTTGTCATTTTTACTAATTCCGGCAAAATATCAGGTTCAAATGATGCGGAGAGAAGCTGTTCATTTTGGTGGGTATAAATATAGACGCCGTTTACGCTAATGCGATGAAAGTCCGTTCCTACTTCCTTCATGAGGTCGGCGATTTCATTATCCAATCTCCCTGAGGCAAAGCAAAGAATGAGCCCGTCTTTTGCTATCTCCCGCAGCGCCTTAAGGTCTTGTTCATCGATGCTCCCGCCATGCTGCATCATCGTACCGTCAATATCGCTTACAAACATTTTAATCATAAAACCAGTGCTCCTTTTCTCTGAAATTGTAACAAATCAAATTTATTATGGGTACACATATTTCCTGTGATGAGTGCGGCCTTCCTTGGAAGTATGCCAGATTGTAAGGAGGGGGCACATCGTTAATTATTGCAAAACAGAAGCTCATTTCTTTTTTTATTATAGTAATTTATAAGTTATATGTCTAAGCAACAAAAATTTTAAAAATGGCAGATGTTTTACATTGACGAAAAAGAACATTGTTCTGTAACATGAAAGCACAAATTGTTTTGTGTACAAAGGTGGGGTTGTATGGGTGAGTGTCTCAAAATCAAAAAGATCTTAAATAACAACGTCATTATTGCGACACATCCGGAGCATGAAGAGGTTGTTGTAATTGGCAAAGGAATCGGATTCGGAAGGAAAGCAGCGGAGATTTTGCCGGCGGAGTTAATTGAAAAAATGTTTGTGCTAACGAATGAACGGGAGCGCGAACAATATAAAATGCTTGTGCCTCATGTAAGTGAACGGCTTATTGGGATTATGAATGATGTTATGCTTTATATTCAAAAGTCCATCGATGCTCCTCTTAATGAACATATTCACATTGCACTGACAGATCACATCGCTTTTGCTATTAAGCGTTTAAAGCAAGGATTTGCTATTGATAATCCCTTCCTTATGGAAACGAAGGCGCTATATCCAGAAGAATATAAAGTGGCTGCTGAAGTAGTAGAGCTAATTAATAATCGTTTAAATATTCATTTGCCTGAAGGGGAAATTGGCTTTATTGCACTGCACATATATAGCTCGATCACCAATTCTGAAGTTTCTTCTATCAATCAAAATTCTAGGCTTATTGCCCACCTCGTATCATTAATTGAGGAGAATTTGGATTTGGAGCTAGACCGGGAGAGCATTCATTATTTACGGCTTGTCCGCCACCTGCATTATGCAATTGAGCGCGTCAAAAAGGGCGAAAAAGTGGAAGAGCCTAAGCGCTTTGCTGAAATATTAAAAGAGGAATATCCCGTTTCTTACAGCTTGGCATGGAAGCTTGTGAAGGTTATGCAAAAGCAGCTGCAAATGAATGTGTACGAAGCTGAAACGGTATACTTGACTATGCATTTGCAACGGCTTGTCCAAAGCAAGGTTGGAGTAGAGTGAAAAGTCAAAATGTGTCGAAAATGAAAACGTTAAAAAAAAACAGTTGTATCGTTTACATGTCTTATGTATAATGACGTTACAATAAGTTTTCTCACTTTCGACAAATGTCGTGCGGCGGAAAAAGAAACCGCTTGCGATTTCGGAAGTAACAGTTGAATTTCGCATTTATTCATACTTATTCGACACGTGTTACTGATTCGATCAGGCATGAGTGAAGAAGAGGTTGGAATGACAGCGAGTGAAAGGGACATACTACCCTTTGACAGCTATTTTCTGCCTTTTTTTCCTCATGCTTTTTTGCGTTTGTTGAAGGTGAAATATAAAAAAACAGAAAGGGAGGAAGGACCAGATGTTTAAAAAATTATTTGGTGTTCTTCAAAAAGTTGGAAAAGCATTAATGCTTCCAGTAGCAATTTTGCCGGCTGCAGGTATTTTACTTGGGTTCGGTAATGCATTTCAAAACCCGACGCTTACAGACCGTATTCCCGCGTTAAAAGCGGACTGGTTTGTCATGATTGCCAAAGTTATGGAGCAATCGGGTGATATTATTTTTGCAAACTTGGCGCTATTGTTTGCGGTAGGGGTAGCAGTAGGTTTAGCAGGAGGAGAAGGTGTAGCCGGCCTTGCGGCAATCGTTGGTTACCTCATCATGAACAAAACAATGAGCGTAGCTTTAAGTGTAGCCGATAAGGCTGTGATTACCAGCGATAAAGTTCCGGTTGGTGTCGGCTTTACAGATCCAGGCTTTGCTTACGTGCTTGGTATTCCGACATTACAAACCGGGGTGTTTGGCGGGATTATTATCGGTCTTGTGGCCGCATACGCTTACAACAAATACTTTAATATTGAATTGCCTGCTTACTTAGGGTTCTTTGCAGGCAAGCGTTTCGTTCCTATTGCGACTGCAGTATTTTCTTTAATTGTTGGTTTGGTACTAATTTTCGCGTGGCCGCCAGTGCAACATCTTTTAAATGCTTTCTCACATAACGTAATTGATGCAAATCGAACTGTAGCGGCATTTGTATTTGGTTTGGTTGAACGTTCTCTTATTCCGTTTGGCTTGCACCACGTTTTCTATACGCCAATTTGGTTTGAATTTGGATCGTATACAGATGCGGCTGGACAAGTTATTCACGGCGATCAAAAAATCTTCTTTGCTCAATTAAAAGACGGTGTAGAATTAACTGCTGGTACATTTATGACTGGTAAATTCCCATTCATGATGTTCGGCCTTCCGGCTGCGGCTTTAGCCATGTATCATGAAGCACGTCCGGAAAATAAAAAAATGGCAGGCGGTATTTTAGCTTCCGCGGCTTTAACATCTTTCTTAACAGGTATTACCGAGCCGATTGAATTTACATTCTTATTCGTAGCTCCGGTGTTATTTGCGATTCACGCAGTGTTCGCAGGTTTTTCTTTTATGATTATGCACATATTAGGCGTTAAAATCGGTATGACATTCTCAGGAGGCCTAATTGACTTCTTATTATTCGGCGTACTTCAAAACCGCACACCATGGTGGTGGGTTCCGGTTGTAGGTTTAGTTCTTGCGGTCATTTACTACTTCGGGTTCCGCTTCGCTATCCGTAAATGGAATCTTAAAACACCAGGCCGCGAAGTTGTTGCCGATGACGATGCAGGTGCTGCTGTAGAAGCTGGCGAACTTCCTCATGAAATTTTGGCAGCTCTTGGCGGTAAAGAAAACATCGGTTCTTTGGATGCTTGTATTACCCGTTTACGTGTACAAGTTAAGGATCAAGGCAATGTGAATAAGGAGCGTTTGAAAGAGTTAGGCGCAGCAGGGGTTCTTGAAGTAGGAAATAATATTCAAGCGATTTTCGGACCGAAATCCGATACATTAAAATCACAAATTCATGACATTATGAAAGGGCGCACACCGCAAATCGCAAAAGAGGTACAGCCATCAGCAAAAACAACTGCAACAAATAAAGTTGAAGGCAAGGCTGAAGAAATCGCTATACCGATTGAAGGGAATGTATTGCCGATTACAGAAGTTCCGGATCAGGTGTTTTCCGGCAAAATGATGGGCGACGGCTTTGCAATTGAGCCAACAGAAGGAACAGTAGTGTCTCCAGTAAATGGTGAAATTGTAAATGTGTTCCCGACAAAGCATGCAATCGGCATTCAATCTGAAGGCGGAAAAGAAATTCTAATCCACTTTGGTATTGACACTGTAAAATTGAACGGTGAAGGCTTTGAAACTTTAGTTGCCCAAGGCGATAAGGTAACACAAGGCCAGCCGTTGTTGAAAGTAGATTTGGATTTTGTAAAGAAAAACGCGCCTTCTATTATTACGCCAATTGTATTCACAAATTTACAAGAAGGCCAACAAGTTGTCATTGAAAAGCAAGGAAATATGAAAAAAGGCGAAAAAGGTATCGTAACAATTAAGTAATATGTCTTAAAAGGTTCATAATTTATAGTAGGTGGATGAGTTGACCTTCATCCGCCTGCTATATACAATATACAAGGTGTAGAATTATTATCTATACAATCATAATTTACAGACAAAGGAGATCATCTATCATGGAAAAAATCTTTAAAGTAACTAGCGACTCTGGCATTCATGCACGTCCTGCAACTCTTCTTGTAAATACTGCAAGCAAATTTAACTCTGACATCAATTTAGAATATATGGGCAAAACAGTTAATCTAAAATCCATCATGGGTGTTATGTCTCTTGGCATTCAGCAAGGCGTTGAAATCAAAATTACTGCAAATGGTGACGATGCGGCACAAGCATTAGCAGCTATTGAAGAAACAATGAAAAACGAAGGTCTTGGAGAATAATGGGTTTGCAAATTAAAGGGATTGCCGCATCAAGCGGAATTGCCATTGCAAAGGCATTTCGTTTAGAAAATCCTGATTTAACAATTGAAAAGAAATCGATCACAGATGCAGCCGTAGAAATTGTGCGTCTTGAAGCGGCTCTAGAACAGTCTAAAGGCGAGCTAACAGCTATTAAAGACCGCGCTTTTGCCGAGCTTGGGGCGGATAAGGCAGCAATTTTTGAAGCGCACCTGCTCGTGTTAAATGACCCGGAATTAGTAAATCCGGTAAAAGATAAAATTAATAGTGAGAATGTAAATGCAGAATATGCCATGAATGAGGTTGCGACAATGTTCGTGAACTTGTTCGAAAGCATGGATAACGAGTACATGAAGGAGCGCGCAGCAGACATTCGCGACGTAACAAAACGCGTTCTCGCCCACCTTTTAGGTGTAAACTTCTCAAATCCAAGCACGATTTCCGAAGAAGTCGTAATTATTGCAGAAGATTTAACGCCATCCGATACGGCGCAATTAAATCGTAAGTACGCAAAAGGTTTCACAACAGACATCGGAGGTCGTACATCGCACTCTGCCATTATGGCCCGCTCCATGGAAATTCCGGCAGTTGTCGGTACGAAGGTTGTTATGGAAAAAATTCAAAACGGCGACCTTGTTATTGTTGACGGATTGGATGGAGAAGTGATTGTCAATCCTTCTGAAGAGGTTCTTCGCGCTTATGAAGAAAAGAAAGCGAAATTTGAAGAGCAAAAAGCAGAATGGGCGAAATTAAAAAATGAAGCAACCGTAACAAGCGATGGCTACCATGTAGAGCTTGTTGCCAACATAGGTACTCCAAAAGACGTAAAAGGTGTACAAGACAATGGGGGCGAAGGAGTAGGTCTATACCGTACAGAATTTTTGTACATGGGCCGAGATAATCTTCCAACAGAAGAAGAACAGTTTGAGGCATACAAAACTGTTCTTGAGAAAATGGAAGGAAAGCCTGTTGTTGTTCGTACATTAGATATCGGCGGAGATAAAGAACTTCCATACTTACAATTGCCAAAAGAAATGAATCCGTTCCTGGGATATCGCGCGATCCGTCTTTGCTTAGATGAACAAGAGATTTTCCGCACACAGCTTCGTGCATTGCTTCGTGCAAGCGTATATGGAAACTTAAAAATCATGTTCCCGATGATTGCGACACTTGATGAGTTCCGCCAAGCAAAGGCCGTTTTAATGGAGGAACAAGCAAAGCTTGTTGAACAAGGTACCGCTGTATCCGAAAACATTGAAGTAGGCATGATGGTGGAAATTCCAGCTTCTGCTGTGCTTGCAGACCAATTTGCAAAAGAAGTGGATTTCTTTTCTATCGGAACAAACGACTTAATTCAGTATACAATGGCGGCCGACCGTATGAACGAACAAGTTTCTTACTTGTATCAACCATACAATCCTTCTATTTTGCGCCTTGTAAAAATGGTAATTGACGCGGCGCACAAAGAAGGCAAATGGGCGGGCATGTGCGGCGAGATGGCAGGCGATTCACTGGCGATTCCTTTGTTAATCGGACTAGGTTTGGATGAGTTCAGCATGAGCGCCACATCAATTTTGCCGGCCAGAAGCCAAATCCGCAAGCTTTCCAAGGCACAAATGGAAGAGTTAGCACAAAAAGCGTTAAATATGTCTACTGCTCAAGAAGTAGTAGAGCTCGTAAATAGCATATAACAAAAAGCCAGCGAATGCTGGCTTTTTGTTATAACTACAATTTTCCCTTAGCAAAATTCCACACCTGTCTTGTCCTATTCCTTGCACCTTGTCCCTCACAAGTTCATACGATGTAGTAACAGAGAGGGGGAGGTGAAAGAATATGGGTTTCTACAATGGTTTTTGCGGCGGCGGTTATTATAATGACGGTTATAATAACGTAGCTGGAGCTCAGGATAACAGCATTGTTCGCTTCTTACGACAACTTAGCCCTGGAACTCGCGTAACATTACAATATAACGACCGCCCGCCGTCAACTGGCATTTTCCAAGGGTTTCAAAACGGAAACGTTATTTTATCTAATTTTGATGGCTTCCCTGGACTTGTGCGAATTTCAGTAAGAGAAATAAATGCTGTTTCTCCTCACTAATAGAACTTCAGACAAGTACAAATGGCAAAAGAGAGCTGGCGGACTGTCGGCTCTCTTTTCGCTTCTTAAGAGCGGAGTTCGTATGTTGCGGCGCGTACAAAAATAACGCATTATCCTAAATCTTGACAGAGCTATATTTTTTGAGTATGATTCGTTCATAAGTTTAAACGAATGGAAGGATGAATATCAGTATGGAACAAAAAGCAGTTGAAATATTTCGGGAATGTATTCCGCTTTTTCAAGCTTTAAGCGACCCGGCGCGGCAAGATATTATATTGCTTTTGGCTGAGAGTAGGGCGCTTACTGTAAATGAGATTACAGAACATTCTTCCCTATCCCGTCCGGCTATTTCCCATCATTTGAAAATTTTACGTGACAACAAGCTCGTTTCTATTGAGCAAAAGGGTACACAACGCTATTACTCGCTTGCCCTTGGAGAAGCTGTTGTACTTTTTAAGCAGCTGATTGCGACTGTTGAAGAGGCGTGCATATAAAAAATCCTAAGAAACCGATTTCTTAGGATACAAGAAAAGATTAGAAAACAAGTGCAACGATATCAGAAGTACAAATCCGCAATATACCCGGCCGCGGGATGTTTCCACCGTGAAATAATGCGATATTTCCTGATAAACCTTCAAAGCTGACTTTGCTATAAGTAATATTCGTATTTCTAATAATCAATTGTATAATAGTAGTTCCGGCAGAAAGTTTCTTTAAAATATCGGCAATTGTATAATCATAATAGCTGTTATGCTCATGTCGTGTATAACCCCAGAACACGTCTCTTCAACCCCTTCACACACTAACATATTCATACTGTCCTGTATGTGATTCTATAAATTGTAAATTTCAGCTGGGATATAACGCCCTTTTAAACACGTCCCGTTTTGAAATACACGATAATATAAACGGGAATTGCAAGGAAAAACGGTATAAATGAATGGGCCTGCCGTTCTAATGAGCCGTTTTGTACATATGATTCTTTTGAAAATTGCAGCCATGGAATATTGAATACGTCCCCGATTAAATAAAGAAGCAGGACAGTTACAAAATAACAAAGCACCGCTATAGAGCTTCCGTGCAGTTTCAAGTCCACTCCCCCATTTATTGCCTTTTTGCCAATATTGTAACATAGCTGCAATGAGAAAGATATTAATATGTATCAGCGGTAACATAAATAACATAACAGCGCCGATCCTCATCTATTTCAGCGCTATCACGCTTACGCAATCCAACGTTTGGGATGGTTATATAATCCTTTAATAAATAGCGCATAGCTTCCCAGTGGGCGCGCCCGAATTGATTAAATTCCATTGTATACAAAAGCGGCATAGAGGAAGGAGATTCATATTCGCGGAATTCAATGCGTACGCCGCTGTTTTCATAATAGTGTTCATCATTTAAAGTTACAGCGGTTCCTAATTCTTCCACGATGAGCATTTCTTTATTGCCTTCCATTTCATTCGATAGTAAGCGATATTGTTTTTTGTTGACTACAAAATAATCGCATAGTTGGCGTGCGAACACTTCATTCGGGTCAATCGTTCCTTCTTTATAAGTATAGAACGGTTCATATGTATCTTCTTCGCGCAAAATATAATAGGTAAGCTCCATGTGCAATTTTTCCTTTCTTCTTTTTTTCTTTCATCATATCATAGAAATTATAGAATTATGCAAACAGATAGAGGGGGCAATTATGAGGAAAACGAAACAAGTAATGCTTGGCGTCGTTGCGGCTGTAGGAACATCGGGCTGCAACGGGGAGGAAGCGCTTCCTCCAAAGCCGGATGATTTACAATGCAAAGATTATGAGTTTGATTATGATGAGGGAGTTTGGGAATGCGACGATATACGTTCTCCTCACTTTGGATATTATTATTTTGGCGGCCGCAGCTTTTCTTCCTTAGGCGTACTGCGTGGCGATGCGGGTTATCAAAAGTATAAACAAAGCCCGGAATTTAAAAAGGGTTTTGGAACAGGAGCGGGGGTAAGCGGATCATGAACAAAGCGGATAAAAGAACTTCCTTTTATAACACAATTCCTCAGTTTTGGCCGGATCTTTATGGTGAAGCTTATGCATTATATGATGTTTATTATCTTTCGGATGAACAAAAGAGAAAGCTGCATGAAGCAACCGCTCGCGCAGGCTCGATTTTTTTTAAAACAGCGCGGTTGCTTCGGCAGCTTGATGAGGAAACCCTGCTTGCGATGTCGTATCCGAAAGAGGCAATTCCGTTTATGCGTATGTCCACCTCCTTGCCGGAAAGTGTCATAGCCAGGCTTGATTTCGTCGAGCATGAAGGAACGTTTAAAGTATTGGAATTGAATGCGGATACGCCAACGTTTATAAAGGAAGTGTATCACGTTAACGGCAAAGTTTGTGCTCATTTTCAAGCGGCGAATGTCAATGAGGGGGAAGAGGAGCATTTGCGAAAAGCGGTGCGCCTGGCCATTGTGCAAGAAAAAGCAGAGTGCCAGTCAGATGAGCCATATATAGTGTTTACGGCGCATGAAGAGAATATAGAAGACCGTTTTACAAGCATGTATTTGCAAGAGTTATATGGGGAATTTTCCCGTTTCGTGCCGTTAGAAAAGCTGCAAATTGCCAAGGGGCAAGGATTATTTGATGAATACGGAAGGAGAATTGATATATTGTACAGGCAAACTTTTCCAATTGAAGGGTTACTGTTGGACCGAGATGAAGATGGGGAACGGATTGGACTTATGCTCTTGGAACTAGCAATGCGAAATAAGGTAAGGCTCATTAATCCGCCGTCTGCTTTTTTATTGCAAAACAAAGCGGTGCAAGCTGTAATTTGGGGCCTGTACGAGGAAAAACATCCGTTTTTTACAGAAGAAGAACAGCGATGGATTCAGGCATATTTTTTGCCTACATATTTAGAAGATGATGTTTTTGTTGAAAAAGAACTTCCTTATGTGAAAAAGCCGACATTTGGCCGGGAGGGCGATACGGTAGAAATTTATAATAATAAGGGAGAAAAAACAATGGAAGATACACATAAATCATATGAAGATTATGGTTTTGTATATCAGCAGTATGTGGACTTACCGATTATCGAAACGGATATAAACGGGGAAAGAAAGAAGATGCACCAAATGTATGGAAGTTTTTTGCTGAATGGACGCCCGAGTAGCATTGGGTGCCGGGTAGGCGGGCAAATTACGAATAATCTTTCCTGCTATTTGCCTCTTGGCATGAAACAAAACGAAATAGTTTGAGACTGGTTAATGTAACCAATTGTCAGTGGGCAAATGCTTCCGCTGATAGAAATTTCACTTTTCCCTATAATTTAGGGAGCCTTTTTTTAAAAAAAGGGATATTGGCACAAACTTGCATTGTAGCGGGCTCATACAATAGAAGGGTGATATTCTAAAGAAGTTCCGAACGAGTGAAGTGAGGGACGGGCGTGTGGTAAATATACTGAATTTTTTATTGGAAAATACAATCTTTCAAAATTTGCTGCAAGATCTTCGAGTGAATGTGCTGTATATAGGAGAAGGTAATAAACAATATGATTTAGCAGCAGAGTTAAAACCGAAATGTCTGTTTTATGCAAACGGGGTAGAAGAAGGATGGCAGTTGTTTCAAAGAGTACAGCCGCATATAGTGGTTTTAGATGTTTCACCTTCATCAGCGCTCTTGTTTGCAAAACAAACAGAAAAACAAACAGCTCGCACAGTTGTCATTTGGAAAGAAAAAGAGTCTCCGTATCTTTTAGAGCTATTGGCTCTAGGAATAGAACATTTTATTCTTTCGCCGGTAACACCGCAGGATGTTTTGCGTGTTGTGCATGAAAGCTTATGTTATATTTCTTTAAAAAGAGAACTTGAAGCGCAAAAGGAAATTTTGCGTGCGTTTTTTGAATTTCAAAATGATTTGTTATGTATTGTGGAAGATGATGAGATTGTAGACTGCAACACGACCTTTTTGCGATTTTTCGGCTATGAAGATTTAGCTTCCTATCAGGAAGAAAACGTGACATTTGCAGATCATTTCATACCAGAACATGGCTACTACTCTCCACTTAATAAGTGGATGTGGATAGAGGATTGCTTAAGAGGGCCGAAAAAAATAAAGATGAAAGACTATACAGGAAATGAACACATCTTTTTGCTTCGCGTTGCGACTTTACCGGATGATGGGACGCGATTCATTGTCGTATGTACCGAGTTTACCGAGATAGAGAAAGAAAATAAAGAGTATGAACGTCTTGCGGCAACGGATGCTTTGACCAATATTTATAACCGTTTTAAGTTCCAAAGTTTCTTCGAGGAAGAATGGAAGAAAGCTTTTAAAAATAAAACAAATTTATCTATTATTTTGTTTGATATCGACAATTTTCAAAAGGTTAACGATACGTATGGATATGATTACGGAGATTTGGCGTTAGCACAAATTGCTGAATTGGTGTCTAAGCATATTCGACCTCAAGATATCTTTGCGAGATGGGATGGGGAAGAATTTATTTTGTTAATTCCTGGGATGACTGGGAAAGAATCGTTTCAGTTTGCGGAGTCGCTTCGTTTTTTTATAGAAACGAAAAAATTTACCGGTATTGCCAAGTTGACGGCAAGCTTTGGGGTAGCGCAGTATGAACAAGGGATTCCGCAAAGAACGCTATTACAGCGGGCGGAGGAAGCGCTGGCGGAAGCGAAGAAACAAGGAAAGAATCAAGTATGTTTATACCGGAAAGGCAAGAAATAGTATACTCGCAACAATTTGTTGCGTTTTTTATTTTGCTATTTTCATAAGCATTGCTGTTTTTGGAAGAGAGCCGAAAGTAATCATGTTGTTCATAGTCTATATATTATATAAATACAAGTTAAAAAAAGAACATAAAGCCTTTCTTTTGAAAGGGGAGAGAGCATCCGGCTATGCATAGAAGCGGTCAAAACCTATTCCTGCCCCATGCGATGGAAAACCAGAGAGAGGAAGCAAGTACAAGGTGC
>JBHGUR010000054.1:0-16348 GCA_048976805.1 Ectobacillus sp.
GGACCTTTAGCTCAGCTGGTTAGAGCAGACGGCTCATAACCGTCCGGTCGTAGGTTCGAGTCCTACAAGGTCCACCATTTCATTATTTATAGCGGAGGAATACCCAAGTCTGGCTGAAGGGGTCGGTCTTGAAAACCGAGAGGCGGTGAAAGCCGCGCGGGGGTTCGAATCCCTCTTCCTCCGCCATAATTAAAATATTTTTGTAACGTCGCGGGGTGGAGCAACGAACGAATAAGCTTCTTTGAATTCACTTCAGTTGTCCCGACACATCAATCATCATTGATTGGCTAGCAGAGGAAGGGACAGTCAAGCGATAACGTTGAACAGGGTATAAATTGAATGTTTTTGTAACGTCGCGGGGTGGAGCAGTCTGGTAGCTCGTCGGGCTCATAACCCGAAGGTCGCAGGTTCAAATCCTGTCCCCGCAACCAAACGGTCCCGTGGTGTAGTGGTTAACATGCCTGCCTGTCACGCAGGAGATCGCCGGTTCGAACCCGGTCGGGACCGCCATAAATGGCTCGGTAGCTCAGTCGGTAGAGCAGAGGACTGAAAATCCTCGTGTCGGCGGTTCGATTCCGTCCCGAGCCACCATTTGAAACTAACATGCCGGCTTAGCTCAATTGGTAGAGCACGATCGAATACGCTACCTCGAGTAAGCTACAGCATACCAACCGAGCTGCTTCTTGCATAAGCTTTCTGAGGTTGGGATGACGTTTCAAAATAATATAGCTTAACAAAGATTTTAATATCATTCCACATGCCGGCTTAGCTCAATTGGTAGAGCAACTGACTTGTAATCAGTAGGTTGGGGGTTCAAGTCCTCTAGCCGGCACTCTTAGGGGTATAGTTTAATGGTAGAACAGAGGTCTCCAAAACCTCCAGTGTGGGTTCGATTCCTACTACCCCTGCCAGAATATAGGGGCCTATAGCTCAGCTGGTTAGAGCGCACGCCTGATAAGCGTGAGGTCGATGGTTCAAGTCCATTTAGGCCCACCATATATATTCCGCAGTAGCTCAGTGGTAGAGCAACGAGCAGAGCTTCTATGAAACCGCTGCGAGTTGTAATTGCCGAGCCGTTCCTTGAGTAATCATTCTGAGGCAAGGACACAATGCTTCTTCGAATTGGCTTCTGCAATCAAAATGATTAAGTAGAGGCTTGTTTAGGCAATAACTGTCATTATTCCGCAGTAGCTCAGTGGTAGAGCAATCGGCTGTTAACCGATTGGTCGTAGGTTCGAGTCCTACCTGCGGAGCCAGGGCCCGTTGGTCAAGTGGTTAAGACACCGCCCTTTCACGGCGGTAACACGGGTTCGAATCCCGTACGGGTCATTAAAAAGGTCAGTATGTCGGTGCTGGCCTTTTTTTATTTGCGTGACATAGGTATGTATTAAATGCTTCAGGAAAAATACATAAATGAAAGTTCCCTATTTGGTTACACTACTAAGTGTAAGGAGGGATATTAATGACAACCGTTAGAGAAGTAATGAGTACGGATATCGCATGCTGTACAACATTAGATAATGTATATGAAGCTGCGGTGAAAATGAAAGAAGAGGATGTTGGAGTCATTCCGATTGTAGAAAATAATCGCCTTGTAGGACTTGTTACAGATCGTGATTTAGTTATTAGGGGGATCGCTGATAAGCACCCTGGTTCTAATAAGATTACAGAAGTAATGAGCACTAATATCGTAACTGTTTCGCCAGATGATTCTGTAGAAAAGGCAACTGAGCTTATGTCTCTCCACCAAATTAGACGTTTGCCTGTCGTAGAGAACGGGATGCTTGTAGGAATGCTCTCGCTAGGCGATTTAGCTGTAGAGCAACAGACAGACGATCAAGCAGCATATGCTTTAAGTGAAATTTCTGAAGACCATCATTAAAAAAACTGCCGCAGTGCTGCGGCAGTTTTTTCTTACAAGAGGGCTCTGTTAAAGGCCAATGTTGATTTTTACATCAAAATTACATGATTTATAACGTAGGCCTGCACATGACAGTTATATAGAACCTGGCGGCAGCCCCAACTCTCTTTCTCTCTCTGTTTTTCCTTCGGACGAGACAAAACCAGGCCCTGGCCGTTACTATATACGGTTGGGTGCAATCTTCCCCTCTAAAAAAAGATTTATATAGCAACACCAACGTTTAACACAGCCTAAAAGAAAAATTACATATTGTTTTTTTATTTATATAAATATTTTTTTAATTGTTATTTATAAGTATAAAAAATGGTATAATTAAGTAAATATTACATAATTTCATTAAGTATTTTATACATCTATACTTACTATTATTTTATTTGATTATAAAAATATAAAACTTTCAAGAATGGAAAAGTATAGGAGATGTTGAGATGAAAGTATTACATCAAGAACCAAACTGGGGGCTAGTTACCGATTTTTATAAGGAACCAAAGAGCTTCGCCGATTTACTATCTCTTCTTGTACCGAAAAATTTGGCTGAAACACAGGATCATCACACGCTTTTAATATGGAAAAAAAATGAGTTTTATAAAAAGGAAAACTTGATAGCGTTTATTCAGTATGGAATTGAAAAAATTGCTGAGTTGCCAAAATTTCATAAGGATGAGATTCCAGCGATATTACGGATTGTACATCTATGTCAAGAAGCGGGATGGTACGATAAAGCTTATGGCTTAATGGAAGAACACAGCCTAATCCAGCTTGTCCATACATCCATTGAGCAAGAGGACTGGGATGAATTAACAAAGGCTGTATCGTGGAATTATTTGATTTTAAAGCAGAAAATAGCACGCTTAGAACCAATTGATTCATTAATTTGGGATAAGATAAAGTTTGATATAGGATGGTCAAAAACTAGCCAAATCTTTATATCTCAAAAAGAAATCTTAGAGTTTATGTTTATTTACTTATGCAGGCAGGCAAAACATATGGAGAAGCAGCAACTAGAAAATGAGTTAATGCAGTTGAGTATATACTGCAATACATATATTTATGAAATCTATAAGCGGAACTTGGTCGAAAAATATGAGAAGTGCATATCATTTTTAGAAAATTATCCGTTGAATCCTGCGGTTTTTGCATGTCATCGTGCTGTGTTGGCACAAATTTCTGATATGTTTCATGTATCGTATATATATAACACCGAAGATTTTTTAGTAGAGGTTAGAAGAATCATAGAACATATGGACTTTTACTTTATGAATACATACAAAGAATTTATTGGAACACTTTTATCATATATTCCGTTTTTTGAAATAATTCAAGTGCCGCAGCAAGTATATTATTTTGAAGAGATTATGTATACATGCAAAGGGATTGGATATAAAGAAGAATTACTAAGAAATTATGTATTTTCGCAAATGATTTTGCGATTTGATTCCTTTATACGTCCATTTTTGGCCCAGAAACATTACGCTAGTATTCACGAAATCCTGTTTTACTGGTGTGCACCTAATGAGAGAGAGCGGTTAGAGGAAATGTATAATGTGAATGAAATTTACGAGCAATATGCATGCGGTTAAGAAAGTGATATATTTTTATCGGTATATATAGCTATATGAAAACGAATAAAAAAATCGGCTTTTTATAGGGGGATAGAGGAACTGAGGGGAGCACATGAATATGTCGAAATGGTAAGTCCGTTATATATAGTTGCTTCTGCTCCATTACATCAAATCAGCATTCTTATTTAACATGGTTTAACTAAAAAACGGGGCTGCCCCTAAAACGCATTAACGTTTTAGGTCAGCCCCGTTTTTATAAAAGGTTCCTGCCATTATGTTTTTTAATAGAAAAGAAAAAACATAATAATAGTAAAGATAATGCTGCCATATAACGTATATTGGCTTGATCTGCAGCCAGCAATTCCTAAAAAATCATTTATTTTATGTAACATTTCATAAAAATTATTCAATATATGAAAAGGAAGAAGTTTTTGCAAGGGATTACCTCTTTTCTTTCTATAAATCCTTATAATGAACACGATTATTATTTGGTTCTAAAATAAACCCATATTGTGAAATAACTAGTAAAATAGCTGTAAAAAACACAGGGAAAATAGCAGCAGGTTCTATTCCATTAATCATAGTTGACGTTATAGTAATGCAGGTAAGAACTACTGCGCTATATATATGGGCAAAGCGGCGCTTTAGCTTCACCTTCAATAGCTCCATTATAATTTCACATAAAACGAAGGCGATAAGAACGCCTAAGAATAAAAGGTTTGTATTGTAAATTAATAAACAGCAAACAATTCCTAAAAATGCCAAAGATTCAATAAAGATGGTGATGTCTTTTGTCATTTTGCAACTCTCCTGCTGATTGTTAGATTAACGCTGAATGTAAGGAAGCGGATCAATTGCATTTGTTTTTGCGAAGGTCCATTCTCCTTTATGCAGTTCAAAGTGTAAATGCTGTCCTAATGAATTTCCTGTATTCCCCATATAACCGAGAAATTGGCCTTGCTTTACGGTATCTCCTTCCTTGACAGCACGATTTTTCATATGGGCATACACGGTTGTGTATAGCTGGCCGTTAATTCTGTGGGAAACAAATACAACATTTCCATAGCTGGAAGAATAATATGATTTTGTTACCGTTCCAGCCGCAGCCGCTAAAATTTGTACGTTGCCTGGGGCAGCAATGTCGATGCCGTAATGCATTTGCCCCCAACGCATTCCAAATTTAGATGAAATGTAGCCTGAAGCAGCAGGATATTTGAAAGCAGATGTTGCTTGTGTTGTCGATGTTTGATTTTGCGACGGTTTTACATATCTTTTGGATATATATCCTTCTTTGCCGCCGAACTTTATTTTATACCAGTTGCTCGTTTCGCCGATAACTTGAACTTGTTGCCCGTTTTGCAAGCTGCCAAGGATCGAATAATTTGTATCAGGGCCGCTGCGAACCCGTAACGAGGAGCAGTCCACATAATAATATGATTGTGTCGAAACCCCTTTAACTAAAGATAGGGGAGAAGAAGAAACAAAATCGTTCTTAATATATCCGGTACGGCCTTGGTAAGAGATTTTATACCAGCCATTATGCTCAGACTGGACAGAAACGGCTTGCCCCAGCGTTAAAGTTCCGAGAATAGAAGAGTAGGTGCCCGGCTGGCTGCGGATATTAAGAGCGTTTACTTTAACAAAGTATTGCTGTCCTCCTTGGTTGGCAGAAGCAGAAATGTAGTCTTGATGTACAAACCCATTTCGGTTTTGGTATTGGATTTTATACCAATCACCCGATTTTCCTAATATTTGTACAGATGAATTTTTAGAAAGTGCCCCTAGTTTGCTGCTAGAAGCAGCAGGTTCCGCTCTTACATTTAAGGAAGTAGCGGTAACATAGCCTATAGAAGGGCCAGTACTCGCTTCGGTTGCAGACGGTAAAAGCGGGAGTGCTGCTAAAGTGATTGCTGAGACTGCAAGTGCGTTTGATTTCATGATTTCATTTAAACCTCCCTGTTTAATAAACTAAATTTCCCTTTTTGTACCATGATATCCATTATAATAAAATAATAGAAAAAAAAAGAGGAATTCACATAAATATAACAATTAATTTATAATATTAGGAAAATCATACATTAAAATATACAATTCATATAAATTATAATAAAAAATAGAAAAATGAAAAAGGTGTTATAGGAAAAATAATGAAAAAGGAAGGTGTATAAATAATACATATACAGCAAAATTAACATTATCCTGTGAGTATAGCCAAAAATATAAGCAATTGTATATTATGTTTAGTTTTTGGCAGGAAATAAAATGTTGCTTTATAAAAGGCGGAGTGATATACTGACCTTGAAAATCAAATAAAGCGCTAGGGGAGCTGGTGTTGCCGGCTGAGAGTCAGACCGTAAGTCTATGACCCTTGACCTGATCTAGATAATTCTAGCGTAGGGAAGCAAACGGACAATAAAGTAAAGCCCGGTTTCTCTACGCAGAAACCGGGCTTTTTGTTGAAAATTTTATATGAAATCCACTAGGGGTGCTGTAGCAAGCTGAGAGAGGCGCAAGCCTTAACCCTCATCCACCTGATCTAGGTAATACTAGCGAAGGGAAGTGGCGAGTTACTGCTTTTATTTGTTATTTAATGCAGTTCAGCCGCTTTCTCACTTTAGGAAGCGGTTTTTTATTTATATATTTTCTAAGGGAGAGAAGCATATGACATTTTGCGAGAGGCTATTTCAAAAAGCAGCACCGATTTGGGAGAAAAGCCACCAACATCCGTTTGTAAAAGGAATTGGAGACGGGACGCTTGAGCTGGATAAATTTCAGTTTTATATTGTCCAAGATTATTTATATCTTCTCGATTACGCGAAGGTTTACGCCTTAGGAGTTGTGAAAGCGACAGATCCTGCTGTTATGGCAAGATTCGCGAAGCAAATTGACGCGATTTTAAACGGAGAGATGAGCATACATAAGCAATATGCGAAGCGCCTTGGCATTACGATTGAGGAAATTGAAGCGGCACAGCCTTCGGCAATGAATCTCGCTTACACAAATTATATGCTGTCTGTGTCGCAAAGCGGGACGCTTGCCGAACTTATTGCTTCCTTGCTTCCGTGTATGTGGAGCTATTGGGAAATCGGAAAGCGATTAAATCAAATTCCCGGCGCAAGAGATCATGAATTTTATGGCGAGTGGATTCGCGGCTATAGCTCAGAGGAATATGGAAATCTCTGCACATGGGTAATGGATTTATTAAATGAATTGGCGCAAGGAAAGCCGGAACATGAGCTGCAGCGTTTAGAAGAAATTTTTGTGAATACGAGCCGATTTGAATATTTATTTTGGGATATGGCGTACCGCAAGGAGATGTGGAATTTTGAAAAAGAGCAGTATTGTCCAGTTTCATAATGTTTCCTTTGCTTACGCAAATGACAGTAAAAGGGTAATAGACCAATTGTCATTTCACATAGAGAAAGGAGAGTTTGTCAGCATTATCGGTCCGAGCGGCTGCGGAAAAAGCACTTTATTCCGGCTCATGACGGGCCTTGAAAAGCAGGAAGAAGGAACGATAGAAATTGAGAGCAAGCAGGAACAGACATGCGCAGTTGGGTATATGCCGCAAAAAGATTTGCTGCTGCCGTGGCGGACCATTGCCGAAAACGCGGCTTTGGCTTTGGAGTGCCAAGGAATCAGGAAGAAAGCGGCATGCGAGCAGGTAAAGGGATTGTTGCAGGAGTTCGGTTTGCAAGGCTGCGAAGCGAAATACCCGAAAGATTTATCGGGTGGTATGCGGCAGCGCGTTTCCTTTTTGCGTACCTTTGCAACAGGGGCCGATATTCTGTTGCTTGATGAACCATTTAGCGCATTGGATGCAATTACAAAAATATACATGCAAGAGTGGTTATTAGAGCAGTGGAAGAAATGGGAGAAAACAATTGTATTCATTACCCATGATGTTGAAGAAGCATTATTTTTATCAAATCGTATTTTCGCAGTAACGGAACAGCCAATTACTAAGTTACAAGAATTTGAGGTGCCGTTGGGAAAAGAAAGAACAAGAACAGATTTAGGAAACGAAGCAGTATTGGAAATGAAAGAGCAGCTTATTTCCTTATTAAAAGGGAAGGTGGCTGTATGAAACGTGTTACACAATATCTTCCCGCAACTATTGCGGCAGCCGCTTTTTTCCTAGTTTGGGAGATTGCCGCAAGAGTGATTAACCAAATGTATATATTGCCGTCGCCGAGCGCGATTTTACGGAAAATAGGGGAATTGCAAGATATCTTATTTACGGTACATTTACCGGCGACACTGCTTGTTACGCTAATCGGGCTTGCTATTTCAACTGTTTTAGGGGTCGGGTTAGCCGTATTTATGAATCTAAATTCATTCATAGAAAAAGCTTGCTATCCGCTGCTTGTCGCATCTCAAACCATTCCGATTACAGCGCTTGCTCCGTTATTTGTGCTTTGGTTTGGATATTCGATTTGGTCCAAGGTAGTTGTGGCGGTGCTGATTACGTTTTTCCCGATTGCTGTTAATACGTTTGACGGGTTTCGGTCTACAAAAAAAGAATGGGAGGAACTGATGGTAATATACGGGGCGGGCAAACGGGATATTTTCTTAAAGCTGCAAATTCCCGCTGCTTTGCCGTATTTTTTTTCAGCATTGAAGGTGGCGGTTCCGCTTAGCGTAATCGGCGCGGCGATTGGAGAGTGGCTCGGCGCACAGGCTGGGCTTGGCTATTTTAGCAAGCGGATGATGACACAACTAGATGGAGCCGGCGTATTTGCTCCCATTTTGCTGTTATCGCTTCTGGCTATTTGTTTTGTTATCGTTGTTTCGTTATTGGAGAAGAAATTTGTCGGTTGGAGGAAGTATTTATGAAACGAATATTTTTATTACTAATGGTGCTAGTGACGGCGCTGGCAGGCTGTGCTACAGAGACAAGCTCCCCTGCGAAAAATAAGGAAAAAGAAGTAACGATTATGCTTGATTGGTATCCGAATGCTGTTCACAGCTTTATTTATGCAGCCATAGAAAAGGGATATTTTAAAGATGAAGGATTGAAGGTGAATATTAAATTTCCGTCCAATCCTACAGACCCGCTTGCGTTGACGGCGGCGGGAAAAACAACGTTTGGGCTGTATTACCAGCCTGATGTAGTAATTGCGAGGGCAAATGAAGGAGTTGCTGTAAAATCTATCGGAGCTGTCGTGCGCTCCCCGCTCAATCATATTGTAGCCCTGAAGCAAGCAGGCATCCATTCGCCAAAGGATTTAGAAGGAAAAACGGTCGGTTATTCAGGAACGCCTTTAAGTGAAGAGTATTTAAAAACAATGGTGAAAGAAGACGGCGGCAATCCGGATAAGGTGAAGCTCGTTGATGTCGGTTTTGATTTGGTGCCGGCTTTAATTACGAAAAAGACAGACGCTGTAACGGGGGCTTATATTAACCATGAAGTTCCGGTATTGCGCCATGAAGGGTATGAACCGTCTTATTTAAACCCAGCTGATTACGGAGTGCCAAACTATTATGAACTCGTCCTTGTCACCAGCGATAAAACATTAAAGCAAGACCGCAAAATGGTAGAAGCTTTCTTGCGAGGGGCAAAAAAAGGCTATGAATTTATGAAAACCAACCCGGATGAAGCGCTGCAAATATTATTAAACAACCAAGAAAAGGAGAATTTCTCGCTAATTCCAGAGGTAGAGAAGGAAAGCATGCAAATTCTTCTGGATAAAATGGAAACGAAGGATGAACCTTTCTTATCGCAAACGAAACAGTCTTGGAAAGAGCAAAACGAATGGCTGAAAGAGAAAAATATGGCCAAAAAGGTGCTGCCGGCTGAACAGTTTTTTGAGAATGTATTGAAATAGGGGCAGGCTTATGAAGAAAGAGCTGCATGTTATTTCAAACGGCCGTTTGTCTTTTCAGCAGTTAGGGGAAATGCTAGTACAAATAATCGATGATATAGACTATGTCCATATTCGGGAACGGGAAAAGAGCACAAAAGAGTTGTACGAGGGAGTGGGCCTTTTATTAGAGAAAGGGGTTCTCGCTTCTAAGCTCGTTATCAATGATCGCATTGATATTGCGCTGCTAACAAATGTTTCCCGTGTGCAGCTAGGGTATAGGAGCGTGGATGTGCGGGAAGTAAAACGGAAGTTTCCATATTTGCATGTCGGATGTTCCGTGCACTCCTTTGATGAAGCGGTGGAGGCTGAAAGAAAAGGGGCGGATGCGGTGCTATATGGACATGTGTTTGAAACGTGTTCTAAGAAAGGTGTCCCTCCTAAAGGTTTGGACGAGCTAAAACAGATTGCTAGGCAGCTAGTGATACCTGTTGTGGCGATAGGCGGTATTGTTCCAGAAAACGTAAAAGAGGTACTGCAAACAGGAGCGGCAGGGGTTGCGGTTATGTCAGGAATATTAGATACTGATAATCCTGTAAAACGAACAAAGAAGTATTTTCATTTTATAAAGGGAGTGGGCGTATAAGAATGAACAAGGGGTATGATGTAGTGATAATTGGAGGCGGCGTTATCGGAAGCGCGGCGGCGCATTTCCTTTCTGAACGGGGCTATAAAGTTGCCATCATTGAAAAAGGAACGATTGCCGCCGAGGCTTCAAAAGCGGCGGCGGGGCTGCTTGGTGTACAGGCGGAGTGGGATGAATATGACCCTTTATTTGAGCTTGCCCGCCAAAGCCGCATGATGTTTCCGGATTTAGCAAGACAATTGCGGGAAAAAACCGGCATTGATATCGGCTATGAAGAAAAGGGGATTTACCGCATCGCACAAGGCGAGGAAGAAACAAAGAAGCTGCTTGTGATTATGAAATGGCAGCAAGAAACGGGAGAGGAGTCATATTTTCTTTCGCGGGAGCAGCTGCAAGAGCGTGAACCGTATGTATCATCTGCTGTAACTGGGGCGGTGTTTTACCCGAAGGATGGCCATGTAATTGCGCCGGAGTTGGCGCGGGCGTTTGCACACTCTGCCGCGATTTCGGGAACTGATATTTACGAACAAACGGAAGTGCTTGATATACAAGTTGAAAACAGTCGAGTTACAGGAGTTGCTACATCTGAAGGGAATGTGGCATGCGAAAAAATAATCATCGCTTCCGGGGCATGGAGCACAAAGTTTTTGCAATATTTTTCACACAAATGGGGTACTTATCCGGTACAAGGAGTTATCTTATCAGTAAAAAGTCTGAAGCCATTGTTACAGACACCTGTTTTCCAAAGCGGCTTTTATATTGTGCCTAAACGGGGCGGGCGTTATCTGATCGGGGCTACGGTGCAGCAGCATACATACGATAAAACTGTCTCTATGGAAAGTGTAATGCAATTGATGGAAAAAGCTTTGGCAATACTGCCTGAGTTAAAATATGCGAAGTGGGAAACAGCTTGGGCCGGGTTGCGCCCGCAATCGAATCACTGTATGCCGTATATGGGAGCGCATCCGAGTATTGCCGGGCTCTACGCCTGCACCGGCCATTATCGAAACGGGATATTGCTTAGCCCAGTTTCAGGCAATTATATGGCTGATTTGATTGAAGAAAAACAGAACAGCAATCTAGTAGATTCTTTGCTTGCACCGGCTGAACATGTATAGGGAGAGGTGAAGGTGTGCTTTTAAAAATTAATGGAAAGCAAGTGGATATTCCTGACAGTGTCGCTACAGTAGAGCAATTGCTGCAACACTTAGGATTGGAGCAGAAAATTGTCGTAGTAGAACGAAACAATGAGATTTTACAGAAGGATGTACATCAGGGTACATCAGTATTTGCGGGAGATCAAATTGAGATTGTAACCTTTGTAGGAGGCGGTTGATGATGTTAAAAATTGGGCCATTTTCTTTTAAATCCCGGCTGCTGCTTGGGACGGGCAAATTTAGAGATTACGATGTGCAAAAGCAAGCAATTGCTGTATCGGAAGCGGAAATTTTGACATTCGCGGTACGCCGCATGGATATTTTTGATAAAAGCCAGCCGAATTTGCTTGAAAAGATTGACGTGTCGGCATACACGCTCCTCCCGAACACTGCGGGGGCGAAAACAGCAGAAGAAGCGGTGCGCATCGCTAAATTGGCGAAGGCGTCAGGGCTTTGCGATATGGTGAAGGTCGAGGTAATCGGCGATTTGAAAACGCTGTTGCCGGACCCTATTGAAACGTTAAAAGCATGCGAGGAGCTATTGAAAGAAGGATTTATTGTTCTGCCGTATATTTCTGATGATGTAATGTTGGCAAGACGCCTGCAGGAGATGGGCGTTCATGCGATTATGCCAGGGGCGTCTCCGATCGGTTCGGGCCTTGGTATTGTAAATCCATTGAATTTAAGCTTTATTATCGAGCAGGCGACGGTTCCTGTTATTGTAGACGCCGGCATCGGAAGCCCTTCGGATGCTGCGCTGGCAATGGAGCTTGGAGCGGATGCGGTCCTATTAAATACAGCTGTTTCCGGGGCAAAGGATCCTGTGAAAATGGCCGAAGCAATGAAGCTGGCGATTCAAGCGGGAAGAGCCGGCTATGAAGCAGGGAGAATTGCCCAAAAGCGCTGCGCGACCGCAAGCAGCCCGTTTGAAGGAATGAGTGTTCTTGAATAGCCGGTATTCGCGCCAAATTTTATTTCCGCCGATTGGGAATGCGGGCCAAAATAAATTGCAAAAGAAACATGTTCTCATAATTGGGGCGGGGGCGCTAGGCAGCGCAAACGCGGAAATGCTCGCGCGCGCCGGTGTCGGCACGATTACGATTGCTGATCGCGATTATGTAGAATGGAGCAATTTGCAGCGGCAGCAATTGTATAGTGAACAAGATGTGCAAGAGCAGCTTCCAAAGGCAATTGCCGCCAAAAGAAGATTGGAAGCCATCAATAGTGATGTAACGATTCGTGTATATGTAAAGGATATGATGGCTCGGGAGTTGGAGCAGCTTATCAAGGATGTGGATGTAATCGTTGATGCGACCGATAATTTTGAAACCCGTTTTATTATCAATGATATCTCGCAGAAATATAAAATACCGTGGATTTACGGCGCGTGTGTAGGAAGCTACGGTCTTTCGTATACGATTGTGCCAGGACAAACACCGTGTTTGTCCTGTTTGCTGCAAAACGTGCCGTTGGGGGAGGCTACGTGCGACACAGCCGGGATTATTTCACCGGCGGTATCAATGGTTGTTGCACATCAAGTTGCAGAAACTCTCAAGCTTTTGACGGAAAGTTACAGCGCGCTGCGGACAGGGCTAGTTTCCTTTGACATTTGGAAAAATGAATATTCGTCCGTAAATGTACAATCATTCAAAAACGCGGGCTGCCCGTCTTGCGGCGCGGATGCTGTTTACCCGTACTTGCAAAGCGGCAATGTATCGAAAACAACCGTTTTATGCGGGCGCGACACTGTGCAAATCCGTCCGGCGCATGCGGTGTCCGTTGCTTTGGATCAGCATGCAAAGCGCCTTGAAAATATAGTGGAGCAGCTTGTCTATAATCGATATTTATTATCTTTTACGGTAGAAGGTAAACGGTTTGTTTTATTCAAAGACGGTCGCGTGCTTGTTCATGGAACAAAGAATGAAACAGAAGCAAAGCAGCTGTTTCATCGTTATTTTGGATGATACAGCGCATAGAGTAAAAAAATGATGGAGCTAGCCTCTGAAAAAACTGTTTATATCTACTAAAAAAAATCCCGGCTGTGCATATTGGAAGCAGCAGCCGGGATTTTTTAGTAGGCTTACATTAAGATATGCTTGCGGGACGAAGAAATACACTAAGTTTTGTTATGTAAGCGCTTAATCAAAAATAATTTTTTCCTTTACAATTCAATTGTGGGGGAGTATAGTACTGTCATAATTCACTAGCATACGAGGGCAGGGCAATCGGCAGGAAGCTTAAGTCCGTAAACTAGCTTGGCAACCGTTTAGAAGGGAGAGATACCGATGAGCTCTCATTACGAACCACCTTTTAAAAGGCGGACACCTGAAGAATATTTAGAGGAAATTTACCGCATGAACCGCGGAAAACTGAAGCTGTATGTCGGTGCAGCTCCTGGAGTCGGGAAAACGTATAAAATGCTGCTCGATGCCCATGAAATGAAAAAAGAAGGTATTGATGTTGTAGCGGGGCTAATAGAAACGCACGGAAGAAAGGAAACAGAGCAAGTAATCGGCGATTTGGAGCAGGTGCCGTTAAAGGAGATCCGTTACAAGGGCAAGATATTTTATGAAGTAGATGTAGATGGAATAATACAGCGCGCTCCGCAAGTGGTCGTAATCGATGAATTGGCACATGCAAATGCCCCAGGCTCGAAGAATGCAAAGCGTTACATAGATGTCGAAATGCTGTTGGAAGCGGGGATTTCCGTTTTATCAGCTGTAAATATTCAACATTTGGAGAGCGTTCACGATATCGTACGGCAAATTACTGGGATAAAGGTACGGGAACGCATTCCAGATGCTATTTTGCAGGAAGCTGATGAAATCCAGCTCGTTGATATAACACCGGAGACGTTGCGAAAACGCCTGATAGATGGAAAGATATATAATGAGAAAAAAATTGAACAAAGTATGAATAACTTCTTTACTGTTAATAATTTAGGCGCGCTGCGTGAACTATCGTTGCGTGAAGTTGCTGATGAGGTGGATGAAAAAATTATCCAAACAGAGGAAACGAGAGAAAATGGGCCAATCGGGATAAAGGAACGGATTCTCGTCTGCATTCACTATAACTCGACTGCCGAAAAGCTAATCCGGCGCGGCTGGCGGATGGCTAATCGCTTGAATGCAGACCTTTATGTGCTTAATGTGGAAGCGGAAAGCATAGAAAATCTTTCCGAAGCAAAAAAGCGGGTTATTTCAGAGTGGAATGTTCTTACTGATCAATTTAAGGCGGTTTTCATGCATGAAGAAGCAAGAGGAAGAAAGCCGGCGGATGTTATTATTGAAGTTGCGAAGCGATTACAGATTACGCAAATTTTGCTTGGGCAATCAGCCCGGACGCGTTGGGAAGAGATTGTAAAGGGGTCAATTGTTAACGCAATCATGCGGAAAACCCGAAATATTGATATCCATATCGTGTCTGATAGCCGGTTTTAGGCAGAGTTTTTTCTAGTTTCTTCTAGAATTGTTATACTGTATATAAATGAATTAAAAAATCGACTTTTTATAAGGGATAGAGCCTCTGGCTGTGCTGACGGTCAAACCCCATTGCTGCCACATGCGATGGAAAACCAAAGGGAGGACATGAGTGCCACTGCCGTTTTGTTCGACATAGCCTATGGAAACGTTGAAATAATAAGCCATTTATATATAGATTTTAAGAGTGAGAGTAAGGAGAGAAAATAATGCTAGACAACAAGGGATTAGTGTTAGAAGGCGGCGGCATGAGAGGGGTGTATACTGCAGGGGTTTTGGAGTTTTTTATGGATAAGGATCTGTTTTTCCCTTATGTAATCGGTGTTTCAGCAGGAGCGTGCAATGCCGCATCCTATTTATCACGGCAAAAAGAGCGCAATAAACGGGTCAATATCGGTTACATCGACCATCCGCAATATTTATCTTACAAAAACCTTTGGCGCAAGAAGCAGCTATTCGATATGGATTTTATCTTTCACGAAATTCCTACAAAATATGTTCCATTTGACTTTGAGACGTATATGAGCGGGAAGGAAAGATTTTTAGTCGGCACGACGGATGTTGAGACAGGGGAGCCTGTTTACTTTGAAAAGGGCGGAACGCAAGAGGAAATAATGAAGCTGTTGAGAGCTTCTAGCTCTTTGCCTTTTATCGCTCCAATTGTGGAATTTCGCGGTAAAAAGCTTTTGGACGGCGGAATTGCCGACCCGATTCCAATCCGCAAGGCGCAGCAGGATGGTTGTGAAAAAGCGGTGCTTGTGTTAACGCGGAATGCAGGCTATATGAAAAGGCCTGCAAAGTTCACATGGATGGCAAAGCGCGCGTACCGCGAGTATCCAAAGCTTGTAGAAAGCATGTTGTCCCGTTATGAAGTGTATAATGAGACATTGTCGTATATTGACCAACAAGAAAAGGCAGGGGATATATTTGTTATCCGCCCGCAGGAAAAACTGGAAGTGGGACGCATGGAAAAAAATCCGCACAAGCTGGCAAGCCTATATCAGCACGGATATAAAGATGCGGAGAGAATATATGATAATTTAGTGGAGTTCCTCCAAGGATAGAACTCCTGTAACGAAAGTAGCAGTTCCTATATACAAAAAACGGACTTTTGGTCGGCGCTCTTTTCGTTTTTACATATTATGTAATATCGAGGTTGTAGGAAGCCCTCATGCCCTCCAGGTGTGGCAGAAGACAACGGGTGCCACCGGGCCGCTGGTGAATAGAGTAGCTGAGGATAAACTGGTCGCACAAGCCTACCTGAACATTGTAAGCCGGCTTGTGCTGGCCGTTTTTCATGTGGTCTTCCTTCAGGCGCATGAACGTGGCGTCGGTGTCTGCCTTGGAATAACTGTTGCGCTCCACCATCTCATGGGCCACGTGAGCCATGTTGTCTGGGGGAATGAGGTCTGCCAAGTTGGTTGGCAGAGAGAGGTTGTCCATAGTATACTCTTTAAAGGAAATATGTTGATGTTTCATAGAAGAATCGCTCTTTGTTTTTGTGTTGACTCCATTCTAACAAAAGTGGAGCGATTCTTTTATTTTTTGCCTAAAAAAGCTCTGTTAAAGGCTAATGTTGATTTTGATTGGTTTGTTG
The DNA here is from genome assembly GCA_048976805.1 of Ectobacillus sp. Classification (GTDB taxonomy): domain Bacteria; phylum Bacillota; class Bacilli; order Bacillales; family Bacillaceae_G; genus Ectobacillus. Next base: position 16,167 of record JBHGUR010000054.1, read on the forward strand.
ATTGGGAACGAAAGGCGGCGACTCCAGCGGGAAAAGCGGCTCGGCCCCGCCCGCGGAAAGCGTCTGCCTGTAGTGGAAAATCAACAATCAAGTTTAACAGAGCTAAAAAAAGGGGCTGGCGCAAAACGCTAACGGGTTTTTCGGCTGCCCATTTTTTTTTAAGCGGGAAAAAGATGAGCTGA
>JBHGUR010000055.1:0-14221 GCA_048976805.1 Ectobacillus sp.
ATCCTTGCTGAAGGGAACAATCGCTTTAAAAACTCGAATTGAAACGGGGAATAATCCTGTGCCTCGTCAACAACTATATGTTTAATCGAACTGTTCGTTTGAAAGCCGTGAATAAGCTCTTTTAAAAGTAAAAACGGAGTCGCGTCTTCATAACATAACTTGCCTTCGTCTAGCATTTCCAGCGTCAATCGGCAAATATCCGCCCACTCTGCGGGTGTTTCCCCCTTCATCCACTGTTTGATTTGCATAGGGTTGGCGAAAAGCTGCTTGTACATCCCCTTAATGTCAAGGAAACGAAATGCCCGGATTCGTTTTCGCAGCGGCTGTAGCTTCCGGCGGACAATCAATTGGGCAAGCGCTTTTGTCTCAGTCTCATAATCGGCAATCGTTTCCCTTTTATAGCCGCGTTTTTCCGCTAAGTAGGTACGTGCGTTATGGTACTCTTCATTGCTAAGCAACTCGATCTCCTCCTGCACCCATGGCTTAGTCCGTTCAGCTTTTTCGGCTTCATCGATTTGCTTCATGAGCCAATCCTTCAACTTTTCGAGCCTGTTATGGAAGCGAAGGGAGGTGTCGCTGTTATAAAACCTTTCTGCAATTTGTTGGGCGGTAACGATTGGCTTCCCTCTAAAGATAATAGTTTTAAATAGCATTCCGGATAATTCGAGCGACTGCCTGTATGATTGGATTGCTTCAAAAAAACGGATAGATGCCTTAAATTGGATGCCAGCTATCCTTGGTTTGTACGAAGGAGTATTTACTGCAGTTAAAACATATTCCAATTGCTCGTATGGATCTTCTACTTGAAACTCTTTGCCAAGCCGATGGACTAAATATTCTTGGAATGTAACCTGCTGCATATTCTCTTCGCCAAGTTCCGGCAATACATTGGACACGTAGCTATTAAACATCGCATTAGGCGAAAAAAGAATGATTTGGTCCGCATTCAGGCGGTCTCGATATTTGTAGAGCAAATAAGCGATCCGCTGCAGGGCGGCCGATGTCTTTCCGCTGCCGGCTGCACCATGTACAATGAGGAGCCGCCCGCGATCATGGCGGATGATTTTATTTTGCTCCTGTTGAATGGTAGCCACTATATTGTGCATATGTTTGTCCGTGCCTTTGCCTAGTACCTGTTGTAAAATCTCGTCTCCAATGGTAAGGCTCGTATCGAACATGGATTGGAGAACGCCGCCGCGGATCAGGTATTGCCACTTTTTCTCCAATACACCTTTAACTGGGCCCCCGGGTGTTTCATAACTAGCCGGGCCAGGCTGGCAATCATAGTAGATGCTCGAGACCGGCGCCCTCCAGTCGTAGATGAGGAAATTATCGCCACTTTCATCAGTAAGCGTGGAGATTCCAATATAGATGTGTTCATGGGCCGAAGTTCCTTCTTCAATGAAATCGATTCGGCCGAAGTAGGGAACTTCCTGCATTCGGCGCAGCGTGGACAATCGCTGGGAGGCATGCCTATGGGTGCTTTGGCTTACGGACAGAGCTTGTGCCTCTTGTCTCAAGCCGATGATGGTCTCAAGGTAATCATCAAAGGTATCCGTATTCACCTTGATTTCGTCCCAAAAGTGTTTGCGGATATGAATCACTTCGTTTCGGCGCTGGGTAGTTTCTTCCTCCAATCGGCTGATTTGTTCCTTAATTGTCTCCATAACGCTGTTCAATCGTTTTTGCTCCTGCTGAAATTCTGAATTCATAGCAAACACTCCTTTTAAAAAAATGGCTGTGTTAAACGATAGTGTTGATAAATCCCCCTTCTTTTTGGGGGTGAAGAGAGTTCCCAGCCGTGTGTAGTAACGGTTAGGGCCTAACTTCGCCTCGTCCGCAGGAAAACCAGAAGCAAGAAGCGAGAGCAGGCGGCGTCTGTTCTACCTAACCTTGATGCACGTGAACGCACTGTTGGCACAAAAATCAACAACAAGCTTTAACATAGCCTAAAAAATAAATATAGGGGGTTGATTGTCGAAGGGTTGTTTGGTATAATTAAAATAGGGATACTATGAACGTTAACGCAAGCGTGCGAAATGTGCCTATATAAATTTACCATGAGTGCTCATTTTTTTCAATATATTGGACATGGTTTTTATAAAAATAGAAGCCGTCAAGAAAGAAACCCTTCATGCTAATTGTTATGAAGGGTTTCTTTCTTACAATGATAATTACTAACATTCCATGTGTTGCCACATACATTCGGTACGCGTTGGGGTGTTGCGTATTGCTAAAAAATATGTGTAGCCCCAGAATAAATATTTCCGGGTTCGATTCGGTTCTAGCCCTTGGCCTGTCTCGTTTTGCGGTTTTCTCCGGCCTCACTTCGGCTGAAAAATTCTTTTCTAAGGTCTGGATGATTGTACCGGCAAGAATTTGAGAGCATGGAACATTTTAAAAGAGAACTAGGAACATACATTTATTATTGCAATCATAAACGAATTGAGACGAAATTAAAGGGCCTGAGTCCGGTTCAATGCTGGACTCGGGCCCGAGATACTCCCTGACAAACTCGTATCTAACTTTTGGGGTGCAGTTCATGAGAAAGTGGAATCTGGAAGACATCCAAAAATTCGTCGAGTTCAATAGGGAAGCGGCGGCGCGGCCTGTGCGGAATTTACGGGATAGTGTGGATAAAGATGTGAATATGTTCTAATAAAAAAAAGATGGAAACGGGAATCCATCCTTTTTCTATTTTCCCTTCTTAAAATCTTGTTTTTCAATGTATAGAAACATGAAAACGCTATGAAAACGCCTTTTATTGCGGCTTTAAAAACGGAACATCAAACAGCCACATCATGAGAATCAATATAATAACAGCAACTAACCAAGCGGAAAGCGGCCTTTTGTAGTGAAGCCTTAATAAAGGGAATTGCCAGCAATTATGAAATATCGACCAATACATATTCCATCCATCAAAATGCTTTTGCAAGCCTATAGCTGTCATAATAACTTCGATGAAAGTATAAATACATACCCATAAAAAATTATACGCTGCCTTCTTTATTATCCCGCCTTCTTCCGGGTATTTTGATAAGAATAGCAAAGTCGTACTTCCAAACATAGTAGATATGACGAATAATTCTGTCATTTCCTTGGTAACTATGCCGCTTTGAAATTGCCACAGTATTTTATCGCTGAATACAAAATTATAAATTAAATCGCCTATTGCAAAAAACAAAAATGTTGAATAATATTTGTGCCAATTTTTCCAATCAGCCCACTTATATGCAACAGCTATCCAAATCAGCCCATGAGAAAATCGAATTAAATCTTTCCACCACATATAAAACATCCTTTTCGGAATAAACTATAGTCTAATTTTTTGATGGTGGATTAAGCTTTATGCAATTTTGTGAATTTTTTCTAATTATTAAACTGTGCTCTTGGCGTATTTTTAAAAAAGTGATGGCAATAGCGTATTAAGGAAGATATTGCGCTGTTTGCCAAGAGGGGACCTAAAGCTTGCCAACCCCTTTCCAAATGGTGAGGAGTTCGCGCTATGCCAAAATCAGAATCAGTACCTAAAAAACTTTTCAATTTCCTCTATAATCATCTCCAAATTCCTGTCATTTTGAAAATGGCTCGCATTTTGTAAAGTAACAGTTTGCAGCGCTGCAGGAAAAACTTCCTTTGCCTTTGGTACGACTTGTTCTGCAGGGAAAAACACATCATTCTCGGCCGCAAAGAGCAAAGTAGGGGCTTTGTAGTTTGCGAGCTCTTCTTTGGTTGCGTAGCTTGGGAATGCAGTTTCCAGCTTTACGTAGTCATACACATACTTTATCTGCAAAAGCAATTCGGGGTCTATCGTTGTATCAAACATTGCCTCACACGCTCTAAGCAAATTTTTGCCATTTGGAAACAGTTTGTAAACAGCAAGCGGAATCAGGATTTTTTTCATCATATTGGCTATTTTGCCGCCCGCAATTCCCGACGGTACAAGAAGCACTGCTTTTTCTATACGTTCCGGTGCATAGGTAGCCAGCCGGATAAGTATTCCACCGCCATAGGATGGACCGATAAATTTGGCTTTTGCAAGGCCGAGGCCATCCATAAAATCGCAAACCCACTGGGCGTATTCGTGAGACTGCGGATTTAGGCGCACTTCATCGCTTTTGCCTGGGTGGCCAATCGTATCCGGCGCATAAAGCCGGTATTGTTTCGCCAGAGGCTCAAACCATTTTAATGTAATCGGATTTACGACATTTCCGCCATGAAAGCAAATCAGAGGTTCTCCGTCTTGATTTCCTCCAACAAGAATATGGGTTTTTCCAAAGCGGGTTTCAACATATGTATCTTCAAAATCTGTATCCAGCCCATTTTTCATATTGTCGTATATTTCTAGGAGTTTTCTCTTTCCTTCCGGATTCTTATATATGGTCTTCATCGCTTTTTCCTCCATCAAAAGGTAGTGGCAAGGCTTTCTATAAAAAAACTCCCCCTTATTCTTAGTGGATTTGTTAATATAAGGATATTTCGGGATTTCTCCATTATAATTTTATATCATGCGAAAGCGGGGGATGTACATGATAGGGATGCAATATCAAATCATTTTGCCAAAGGATTATAACATGGGAATTATTAGGGACAGGGTGCGCAACAACGGTTATAAGACAGACGGATTCCAAGGGCTTTATTTTAAAGCGTATTTCATTACGGAGGCGGAGAAAAACGGGAATATGTACAATTCCTACGCACCCCTATATGTTTGGAAAGATACAAGCGGAATGAATGAGTTTATCTTCGGCGGATTTTATGACAATATTTTAGCATCGTTTGGGTGGCAGCATATTCACATTGGCGTTTTGTTTTCCATTCATTTGGACAACGATTTTCATAAAAGCCGGTATGCCGTTGAACATACAGGAACGATTCCTGAAAGCAAATCATTGGCCAACATGCCATTTCAGCAAAATGTGAAAAATACAGAAAAAAGCTTGGGAAATGTATGTATCTATAATCCGGATAAATGGAGTTATAGCCATTTCGGTTTTTATGATGAAAAACCGATTATCGATTCAGGAGGCTATTGTAAAGTGTATGAAGTTTTATATATTTCATCATCCCCGGTTTAACCGTAATCCTTAGATGGTCAATTCAATTAACAGAGACATCCATGCAAGAATATAACTCGCACCACGATAGATAAAAATTTGTATTTTTTAAGGTAGGCCGATGTTGATTTTGATATCACGTACGTCTGTACATCACGGCTATGCAGACATTGCAACCCGCACTTATCTTCTCTCTCTGGTTTTCCTTTGGACGAGGCAGAGCTAGGCCCTGACCGTTACTACACACAGCTGGGAGCACTCTCCCCCTCTAAAAATAAGGGGGGTTAACACAGATTATTTTTTAGGGTAGCTAAAGCGAAAAGAACCAGTCAAAAGGCCGGTTCTTTTCTATTATTCTTATTAATTTCGGATGAGGTAATCAAATGCGCTTAAGGCTGCCGTAGCGCCTGAGCCCATCGAAATAATGATTTGCTTATATGCGCTATCTGTGCAGTCGCCTGCAGCAAACACCCCAGGGATATTCGTAGCGCCGCGCTTGTCAACAATGATTTCGCCCATGCGATTGCGTTCAACCGCCCCGCCTAACCAATCGGTATTTGGCACAAGGCCGATCTGAACGAATACGCCCTGCAATTCAACGTGATGTTCTTTGCCTGTCTCACGGTCAATGTAAGAAATGCCGCTTACTTTGTCAGTGCCGGTAATTTCTTTAGTTTGCACGTTCTTTAAGACAGTGACGTTAGGAAGGCTGTAAAGGCGATCCTGCAGGACAGCATCAGCTTTTAACTCAGGCATGAACTCAAGGACTGTTACATGCTTCGCAATGCCTGCAAGGTCAATGGCCGCCTCAACGCCGGAGTTGCCGCCGCCGATAACTGCTACATCTTTTCCTTCAAACAATGGGCCGTCGCAATGAGGGCAGTACGCTACACCTTTGTTCTTGAATTCTTCTTCGCCTGGTACGCCGACGTTGCGCCAGCGGGCACCTGTTGAAAGGATTACAGTTTTGCTCTTTAGAACAGCGCCGTTTTCGAGTTCAACTTCGATAAGGTCTTTCTTCTCTAAACGCTTGGCGCGCTGCAGCTTCATAATATCAACGTCATACTGGTTGACGTGTTCTTCAAGGTTTGTGGCAAGTTTAGGGCCTTCTGTATATTTCATGCTGATAAAGTTCTCAATGGCCATCGTGTCCATAACTTGGCCGCCAAAGCGTTCTGCAACAATGCCTGTACGAATGCCTTTGCGCGCCGCATAGATGGCCGCGCTTGCACCGGCTGGCCCGCCGCCGACGACAAGTACGTCGAATGGCTCTTTGTCAGCAAACTCTGATGCATCCGGCACATTTCCCATCTTGGCAAGAATTTCTTCAAGCGACATGCGGCCGCCGCCAAACGATTCCCCATTTAGGAATACTGTTGGGACTGCCATGATGCCTTTGCTTTCCGCCTCATCTTTGAAGGCTGCGCCATCAATCATGGTGTGCGTAATGCCAGGGTTTAGAATGCTCATCAGGTTCAATGCCTGTACAACGTCAGGGCAATTATGGCATGTTAGGCTAATGTAAGACTCGAAGTGATATTCGCCTTTAATGCTTTTAATTTGGTCGATTACCTTCTGGTCAACTTTTGGAGCTCTTCCGCTCACTTGAAGCAGGGCCAGCACCAGTGAAGTGAATTCGTGGCCAAGCGGAATACCGGCAAAAGTTACCCCGGTGTCTTCGCCGATACGGTTTACGCTAAAGCTCGGCGTTCTCTCCAATTGCGCTTTTTCTACCTTAATATTAGGCGACATGGCGGCCAATTCATCCACTAAAGCCAGCATGTCGCGGGATACGTCATCTGATCCCGCGCTGACTTTTAGCAGTACATCGCCCTCCATCAATTGAAGATATTGGGCTAACTGCGCTTTTATTTCCGCGTCTAGTATCATTATGAATCATGCTCCTTAAATTTTGCCTACTAGGTCAAGGCTTGGCTTAAGTGTTGCAGCGCCTTCTTGCCATTTGGCTGGGCAAACTTCGCCTGGGTTGTTGCGAACATATTGTGCAGCTTTGATTTTGTTAATAAGAGTGCTTGCATCACGTCCGATGCCGCCAGCGTTAATTTCAACAGCTTGGATAACGCCGTCTGGATCGATGATGAAAGTGCCGCGGTCAGCAAGGCCTTCTTCTTCATTTAGCACATCGAACATGCGGGATAGCTTTTGGGAAGGGTCACCAATCATAATATATTCGATTTTGCTGATTGCTTCTGAGTGGTCGTGCCATGCTTTATGTGTAAAATGTGTATCTGTTGAAACGGAATACACTTCAACCCCAAGCTCTTTTAAAGTAGCGTATTGGTTTTGCAAGTCTTCAAGCTCAGTAGGGCATACGAATGTAAAGTCAGCTGGGTAGAAGCAAACTACGCTCCATTTACCTTTAAAGTTTTGCTCTGTAACATCGATAAACTCACCGTTATGAAAAGCTTTTGCTGCAAATGGTTGTACTTCTTTTCCGATTAGAGACATAATTAATCTTCCTCCTAATTATGGTTTTAGAATTATGAGTAGTTTGCCAAGGTATGGCAAACCTATCAACTAAATTATAATAATTATAATTCGATATTAATTATCATATAGGAGTATTTGTTTTGTCAAGGTATATGATTCAATTTTATCTTGCTTTATTTTCATCTGGCTTAAACGCGCATTTTAAGAATAGGCTCTGTTAAACTTGATTGTTGATTTTCCGCTACAGGCGGACGCTTTCCGCGGGTGGGGCCGAGCCGCTGGAGTCGCCGCCTTTCGTTCCAAATTAACAAATGAATCCAAATCAACATGAGCCTTTAACAGAGCCTTTCTAATACAGGGATTTCAATAACTTTACCAATTTGTTTACATTATAACTCATTATCACTTTGAAATGTCCAAATATTGTTGAAATTTAACGGACAATACTTTTACAGAAAAAAACAGATCCTTGTTTCGGAATCTAGTTCTTTAAAACAGTATAAACAACAAGAAATAATATTAACGAAAAAACGAAAGCCAAAATAAGCCCTCGTTTTTTCGTTAAAATTAACTTGTCAATGGTGTGTTATGCCAGCAGAATATAAATTTGATATACAAATAGAAGAAAAAATACGAGGAAGATTGAGGAGGTAACAAAGAAAGGAAAGAAATGAATCCAATAATCTTCCTAAAGGGGCTTTTCTCAACCGCACGAAGAGCGGAATCCTAGCAGGTGCTCTAAAAAGCTGTCAACCAATCCGTTTCTTTGCCTAATTGGCTAGAGAATTTATTAGAAAAAGGGGAATACTAAACAAAAGATTATTGGAGTGAACGTGATGGGAAAACTGGTTCTTCGTGGTCTTCTAATATCTGGTTTATTAGCCTTGCCTTTTGCTTTTAAAAAGAAACCAATTAAAGATTGGATGCTCGTTTATTTGTTAACTGCCAATTTGTCGGCTATCATTGATGCTGTTTTGGTGGAAAAGAAAATGCTTTCGTATCCTATCCGGCTCTTTCCGAAAGAGTTTAGATTCCATATTGTTTTTGACTTATTGCTTTGTCCTTTAGTTGCAATAATTTACAATCAATTTACATATAAAGATAAATCAGTATTTGGTATGATGTGGAAACTGTTGTTGTTTACCATTCCCCAGATTTTTATTGAAATTGTAGCAGGTAGATATTTAAACATGGTACGATGGCAAAAAGGTTGGAAATGGTATCATACATTCATCACAATGAATGTGAAATATCTATTTATTCGGGCATTTATTGGCTTGGTTAGAAAGGTAAGCAAAAAACAGGGAGATGGCCCAAACTGTTAATGCGTTTTAGGGAGCAGAAAAGAGTTCTGCTTCCTTTTCAATTAGGGCGTGTTAAAAGCTATTGTTGATGTTTGTGCCTAAAGAGCGCTCCATGCGGGCGCCGATTTCGTGGCCTTTGTAGTCAACAAAGTAGTTCCCGATATTCTGGATTGTGACTAAAACAAGCATCAGCCCGCCAATCCAATACACTTCAGTTAGCGCAGTGGATAAGTCTCCTTCTAGGACATCTTTTGTAATATACCGAACGAGCAACGGAAATACCAAAGTGACAGCAGATACGATAAAGGTGCATGCCAATACTAAAAGAAGCATCGTTACATATGGCTTGTAATATGAGAAAAACTTTTATTGTAAACGATTTCCTGTGGGATTGAATAGAATAACATGCAACGCTCATAGCTCTTATAAGGACATGTTATGTCGCAATATGTAAAACTCTTATTGGACAAACATACAAGCAAAATGGCCAGCTTTGAATATGAATAAATATAGTAAACTCCGGGAAAGGAGGTTAGTTTCAGGCTAGCTTTCCATCCCGCATATAGAGGTTGTTGTCCAGCAATATCTGCAGCATCTGTTTTGCGGCGCCAACAAGGAGGAGTGATACAAGAAGAAACAACACTGATTATGTGCCTTGTTTTTAAGTTGCAGCAACCAAAAGAGCCGTTTGCTATGAATAATAGACGGAATTACGTAATGAAAAGAGGGGTAAAAAATAGATGTATTATAGTAAAAAGCCTTTTTCTATTCCATCATCTAGTTTTAAAAAAACAAGTTATAACAACAAAGATAGTTTAAAACAATTTAAATTTGATGAGCCGGTTAGCTCGCCTACGCTAAGTAGAGTACTTCAATTAAACGAGGAAGCGGTTTTAGCCCATATTTTTGACCGCGAATGTGATTGCTGCCACGAGCCGGATCATGGATGCGGGTGCAGTAAATGCTTTGATAAACATGCAGTGTGGTTAGCGGCTACGGTAGGCTGGCGAGGATCCAGCTCTGCTAGTAATGGAGGAGTCATAGAGTTTCGAATTAGAAAAGGATCTAGAAACGGGGAGGTTATTTTCGCGACAAGGGATGGGGTTGGTGTGGATCAAGAAGAGCTTGCAGCGCGAACTACAAGTTTTACTCATGTAGACGCTTCTTGCCATACTAATTCTTGGAACGATGGCCATGCAAAATATTTCTTAACAGCAACACTAATTAGCACGGAAAATCCAGGTGATACAGCTGTAATTACCGGGCCTGTAGTATTTACTGCCGCGGTAATTGAATGATAGAAAATGTTGTTGTAAACGGCAGGGGCAGCAGCCCTTGCTGTTTTTATTTTTATTATGTATAAAAAGAGTACCTAGAAAAACATAAAGAGCTAAATCAAGGAGAAGATTATGAACAACTATAAGTTAATTATTCAATATGACGGCGGGCGCTACAAAGGATGGCAGAGGCTAGGGAGCAGCGAAAATACAATCCAAGGGAAAATAGAAAATGTATTGTCGGAGCTAGTTGGAGAACAGGTTGAAATCATTGGATGCAGCAGGACGGATGCTGGTGTACATGCCCTTGCGCAAGTAGCTAATTTTAAGGTTGAGAAGAATATTGCTGAAGATGAAATCAAGAAGTATTTGAATGCATATTTGCCCCGGGATATTAGCGTGACCGAGGTTGCATCCGTTCCTGAACGGTTCCATGCCCGGTATAATGCCAAAGCGAAAACGTATTTGTATAAAATTTGGAATGAAGAGCATACAAATCCTTTTATGCGAAAGTACAGTATGCACGTTAAACAAAAATTAGATATCGAAAAAATGAGACAAGCATGTCAATATTTTATCGGCGCACATGATTTTACTGCTTTTTCAAACGCAAAGTCCAAGAAAAAGTCCATGGTTCGAGAGATATACTCCCTTAATCTGGCGGAACAGGGCGGCCTTATCCAAATTAGGGTGCGGGGCAGTGGGTTTCTTCATAATATGGTGAGAAAAATTGTCGGCGCGTTAATCGAAGTAGGATTGGGCAGAATAGATGCGGAAGAGATACCGGTAATTTTAGAATCGAAAGAACGAAACCGGGTGAATTGTCTTGCTGAGGCAGGCGGGCTGCACCTAGAAAAGATTGATTTTTAACATAACCGCTTATAAAAAAGGCTCTGTTAAAGGGTGATGTTGATTTGGATTCATTTGTTGATTGGGAACAACAGGCGGCGACTCCAGCGGGAAAAGCGGCTCGGCCCCGCCCGCGGAAAGCGTCCGCCTGTAGTGGGAAATCAACAATCAAGTTTAACAGACCTATAAAAAGGGCAACTCCTCTATTAAGGTTAGTTGCCTTTTGTATTTAGTCTGCGTCTTCTATTTGAGTAAAATAATCTGCAACTAGTTGGTTCAGCTTTTGCAGCGCTGCTTTGTCATCAAACTCTGCCTGTAAAGATAAAAGAGCACTTTCAATTAGAAATTGTCGGGGCTTTTTTGAATGCAGCAGCTCATCTTGAACGAAATCCAACAGCTCGATGTATTTGGGATAATCCTCTTTATGGCTTGCAGCTTTTTTTAATGCTAAAATAGCGTGGCTAAGCTTTTGCTGAAGTGCTTCGTCAGCGTTTCTGCAATCAGGCAGCCAGCTATCCAGAAGCTCTGGTTGAAATAATTGATCGCCTGCCTCTGCAGCTTCTTCAACCATCTTCACAATTCGCGCTACGCTATAACGGACCGCTTGTTGGAGGTTGGCGTTTGTTCCATGCACCATGGTGTAATATTTAATGTTATGATTTAAAATGCCCATAAATATAATGGCCCCATCCAGTAAATACGGTTTCTTGCCTTCCCCAAAGATGTCTATAAACCGCCCGTATATCCAGTGAAGTATCCTTAGCTGCCCTCGCTTTATGAATTCCTTCAAATCTTCATCATTCGAAAAGTACACTTCTTCAAAAAGGGAAATTAATTTATTTTTTCTGTTCATCTTCATTTGCAACTCAACCTGTTGTGTGAAGATGTCAATATTAGCAGGGTCTTGGCCGATAAGCAATTCATTCCGTTCTTTTTCCATCTGTTTATAAAGCGTTTTAAAAAGAGCGACTAACAATTCATTTTTAGATGAAAAATAATTATAAAATGTTCCTTTGGAAATGCCGCTATAGTCCAATATATCTTGAATAGATGTGGCTTGGAAACCTTTATCAATAAATAATTGGTGAGCCATCTTTATAACGTGCTGTTTTCTATCGTTCATATAATCACCTTTATTATCAATTAGACTACCTGTACAAACATCATATTACATTATTTTTAGTGTTTATACAAATTCAGTAAATAAAGGGTATATTTGAATTGCATTTTTTGAACCGATGGTATATGATATGGTTTGTGTGAAACAAGAGTATAAAATAATAGACTATTGGTCTAAATGGGAGGGATAAGAATGGAACAGTCCATAAAGCAGAATGCTCGTCCGCCATATGGGATTCTTGTTATCCTCATGATTGGAGCTTTTATTGCTTTTTTAAATAATACTTTATTAAATATTGCTCTGCCTTCGATAATGAAGGATTTAGAGGTAGAGGCAGCGACTGTACAGTGGCTGGTTACCGGCTTTATGCTGGTCAACGGGATTATGATTCCGACTACGGCATTTTTAATCCAGAAATATTCTGTTCGCCATTTATTTTTAGTATCTATGGGATTATTTACGCTTGGGACGATTCTCGCCGGCTTTGCCCATGCTTTTCCTCTTTTATTAATAGGCAGAATGACGCAAGCTGCCGGTTCGGCAATTTTGATGCCGCTGTTAATGAATGTAATGCTAACAAGCTTTCCAGTGGAAAAAAGAGGAGCAGCGATGGGGGTTTTCGGTTTAGTGTTAATGGGGGCTCCGGCGATTGGCCCGACTTTATCCGGCTGGATTGTTGAACATTATGATTGGAGAATGCTGTTTCACTTTATCACCCCAATTGCGGCAGCGATTTTATTGATTGGATTTTTCTTGCTAAAAGATAAAAAGGATAAAGTAAATATTCGTCTCGATCTTTTTTCGGTGATTTTATCGAGCGCCGGCTTTGGCGGGGTGTTGTATGGATTTAGTTCCGCTGGCAGAAAAGGCTGGGATAATCCGCAAGTTTATATGGCGATTATTATTGGAACCCTTGCATTAGTTTGGTTTATTTTACGCCAATTAAAGCTAGAGCGGCCAATGCTTAATTTTAAAATTTTTAAATATCCAATGTTTGCTTTGTCAGCGGCTATTTCTATGGTAGTTACGATGGCTATGTTTTCTGGTATGCTGCTTTTGCCGATTTATGTTCAAACGCTCCGCGGGATATCTCCAATGGATGCAGGATTGTTGATGCTGCCGGGCGCAATTTTGATGGCCATCATGTCGCCTATTAACGGGAAATTGTTTGATAAGTTTGGTGGAAGAATATTAGCCGTTATTGGTTTAATCATTACAGTAGTAACAAGTTATTACCTCAGTAAGTTAACTCTTGATACTACCTATAGAGAATTGATTATTTTATATTCTGTACGGATGTTTGGTATGTCGATGATAATGATGCCAGTGTCAACAAACGGCTTAAATCAATTGCCTGCCCGCTATTATCCGCACGGCACTGCGATGAATAATACATTGCAGCAAGTATCGGGAGCGATTGGTACGGCATTGTTGGTGACAATTATGTCAAACCGCACGGAAACACGTGCAAAAGAATTGGCTGCGGATGCAATGAAAAATGCAGCAGGACAAGGACAGCCATCACCTGAAGTGCTGGCTCAAATAAAACAGCAAATTACAATGAAAGCAATGCTGGAAGGAATAAACTTCGCTTTCTTTGTGACTGTCTTCATCGCGGGTGTTGCCCTCGTTCTTGCTTTCTTTATTAAACGGGCAAAACAAGCAGAAGATATAATAGAAGGAAAACCATCTAGTGAAACAATTGTAACCAAATTGGCTGAGAACTAAGAACCTGGCGAAAGTCCGTTGAGAACTACCGGGAGAAACTATGTAAAAACGAAAAGAGAGCTGACCAAAAGTCCGCTTTTAGCGGACTTTTGGGTCAGCTCCTTTTTTATTAGCTATGCTGCTTTACCCATTTTTGTTGATATAGCAGGATTTTGGATCATCCATATCAAATGTTATTTGCTGTGTTTTTCAAACTCACAGCAATTTTTAAGAAAATAGGTATTGCATAATTCATATATACATGTTATATTTTATTCCTGTCGCTGACTCATCACTTGAAAAGCGATTGAGATAAAAAAAGTTCTTTACAAAACGAAATAGATGATGTAATATTATTTCTTGTGATTGAACAAGTTCTTTGAAAACTAAACAAAACACAAAACGTCAATTTTTATTTGTGAGCAAGACAAACACTTTTATGGAGAGTTTGATCCT
>JBHGUR010000056.1:0-24620 GCA_048976805.1 Ectobacillus sp.
GTTTTGCGTATTCATTTTGAGAAATTACTTTCGGGTTATAGCCTTGAATAATATTTAATTTTATATCACTTGTATATTTAGTCATAAATAAAAACTGCACCTCCAATTGTTAGATGTGTCTAACAATTGGGGTGCAGTTCAGGACGGTTGTTTCCGTATAACCGGCTTTTTGACAAGCTTCTGGCAAGTAAATGTAAGCTATTGTCCCTTTCCCGGTAAAAAGAATGCCGATATCGCCTCATATGGTGCTGCGCCAGGGCGGTTTATGAAATGATTTGCAATTCCTTTGGATATTTTGTTAAAATTTCCACTCCGCTTTCAGTAATATATACATCATCTTCAATGCGGACACCCCCGACATTCGGTACGTAAATGCCAGGCTCAATTGTAAATACCATGCCTGTACGGAGCGGTGTTGTATTGGCATCCGTTAGAGAAGGATATTCATGCACACTAATGCCAAGGCCGTGTCCAAGACGGTGCGGGAAGCAGTCCCCATATCCCGCTTTTTCAATATAAGAGCGCGCCGCGCGGTCTACCGCATCAATTGATATGCCGGGTTTGCAGGCATCAATTGCTTTTAATTGCGCAGCGAGTACAGTATCGTAAATTCGCTTTTGTTCATCGCTTACATGTCCAAATGCTACTGTACGCGTAATATCGGAGCAATAGCCGTCAATGACAACGCCGAGGTCAAACAAAACAAAGTCGCCGCGCCGAATCGGATTTGAACTTGGTTCGCCGTGCGGAAGGGCGGAGTTCGCGCCTGCAAGCACCATTGTTGCAAACGACATTTGGCTAATGCCCTTTTTCTTTAATTCATATTCAATCGCCCCTAATATTTCCATTTCTGTTTTTCCCTCAGCGATTTGGCTGACGCCAAGCTCCACTGCCCAATCCGCAACCTCTGCCGCTTGGCGGAGAATGCCGAGCTCCTTTTCATCTTTAATGAGGCGCAATTCATGCAGCTTTGCTTCCGCCGCAGCAAAGGAAGCTTGCGGGAATAGCGCAATTAAATTTTCGTAACGCTCTACATTCAGATGTTCCTTTTCTACAGCAAGAGTGCGCATATCGATGCGGCGTGCTATAATGGCGTCGGAAATCATAATCCACGGATTGTCCGTATCGTTGTAGCCGATAATTTCATATTCCCAGCCAGCTGCTCTCGCTTGGCTTTCCTCCATCTTTGGACAAATTAAAATTGGTTCCTTCTCTTGAAATACGAACAAGCCGAGCAGTCGTTCATGCGGCTCGCAATGAAAACCGCTCATATAAAATACGTTCGGCGTGGAAGTAAGAAAAGCAGCTTCCATGTCGTGCGTCTGTAGCCATTGCATAAGATTTTGCAAACGTTGCTTCATTATTTTTGTCCTCCTTTAAGCTTCATGTATTAACTGTAATCTTTTATAAAGGGAATGACAAGCAAACGGCTGCGAAAGGAGACAGGAAAAATAAAATTTGTATAGAATAGAATGTGTGGATACTAGTGAGGAGGGAACAAAATGAAGGTTTCTTATCATGGCCATTCTGTTGTGAAAATCGAAACAAATGGAAAAACAATTTTGATTGACCCGTTTTTAACGGGCAATCCGAATACAGATTTAAAAGCGGAAGATGTAAAAGCACATGTAATTTTGTTGACGCATGGCCACGGCGACCATGTCGGCGATACTGTAGAGTTAGCGAAAAAGCATGATGCACTCGTAGTGGCGCCGTTTGAGCTTGCTACGCTATTAAGCTGGAAGGGCGTTAAAACACACGCGATGCATATCGGCGGTTCCTGCACGTTTGATTTTGGGACAGTAAAGTTCACGCAGGCGTTTCACGGTTCCAGCTACATTGATGAAGAAGCAAAAACAATTACATATACAGGAATGCCGGCGGGTATTTTGTTTACGGCAGAGAATAAAACAGTTTATCATGCGGGGGATACGGCATTGTTTTCTGATATGCAGCTTATCGGCGCCCGCCATAACATTGACGTCGCCTTCTTGCCAATTGGCGATAATTTTACAATGGGGCCGGAAGATGCGGCTCTGGCAGCCGAGTGGCTCGCTGCCAAAATTGTTGTTCCAATGCATTATAATACGTTTCCGGTCATTGAACAAAACCCGCATGCGTTTACGGCTTTGCTGAAGGATGGGACAGGCAAAGTATTGAAGCCGGGCGAAGGGATCGAACTGTAATATATAAATCAAGCTAAACATATAAAAGCCAAGCATGGACGGTTGTTCTGTGCTTGGCTTTTTATGCTTCGGTTTTTGTTTATTCATTTTTCTATAAAAATATGTTTAATAATACAAGTTTTAGACATAATCCTTTTTTTATAGGTCATACAATTGGTATAGCCTATATAATATCATCCCTTGTTATAAAAAAAATAATACAGATTTTTTGAATTTAAGTGTAACAGTTTTAGGATTATAGTATACTGAGAATAGAATGGAAGAAAAATCAAGGGGAACGAAAGAATGGTGATGGCACTTGGCTACAAAGCATAATCAAATTTTAGACTATATTAACAGCTTGCCAGTAGGACATAAAATTTCTGTACGGCAAATTGCAAAGGAGTTGAGCGTAAGCGAAGGAACGGCTTATCGGGCTATTAAGGATGCGGAAAATAAAGGTTTTGTAAGCACAATTGAGCGTGTCGGAACAATCCGGATTGAAAAGAAGAAAAAAGAAAACATTGAAAAGCTTACATTTGCCGAGGTTGTAAATATCGTAGATGGGCAGGTGCTCGGTGGGCGGGAAGGTTTGCATAAAACTTTAAACAAATTTGTTATCGGTGCCATGAAGCTTGAAGCGATGATGCGTTATACAGGCGCGGGGAATTTGCTCATTGTCGGCAACCGTACACAGGCGCACCAGCTTGCTTTAGAAGCGGGAGCTGCTGTTTTAATTACAGGGGGCTTCGATACGGAGGAGTATGTCAAAAGATTGGCAGATGAACTTCAATTGCCGGTTATTTCTACGAGCTACGATACTTTTACAGTTGCTACATTAATTAACCGGGCTATTTACGACCAGCTAATTAAAAAGGAAATAGTTCTTGTAGAGGATATATTAACGCCTGTGGATGAAACGATTTGCTTAAAGCCCCAGGATACGCTAGAGGAATGGCATCGCCATAATGAACAAACGCTGCACGGACGCTATCCGGTTGTAGATGAAAATTTGAAGGTGCTCGGGATTATTACATCCAAAGACGTAATTGGCATGGTTATGGAGACGCCGATCGAAAAGGTCATGACAAAAAATCCGATTACTGTCAGCGGGAAAATTTCGGTCGCTTCTGCGGCGCGGATGATGGTATGGGAAGGAATTGAATTGCTTCCCGTTGTTGATGATTCGAATCGGCTGCAGGGCATCATTAGCCGCCAGGACGTACTGCAGGCGCTGCAAATGATTCAGCGCCAGCCGCAGGTGGGGGAAACGATTGAGGACATCGTAACCAATCAATTTATCCACACAAAGGAAACAAAGGCGGAAAATATATACCGTTTCTCCGTAACGCCGCAAATGACGAACTCAATCGGCACTTTATCTTACGGCGTATTTACGATGATGGTGACGGAAGCGACAAATAGGGTTTTGCGCGCCCACAAAAAGGGCGACTTAGTAGTAGAAAATTTAACAATTTATTTTGTAAAGCCAGTGCAAATTGACACGGTCGTAGAAGTGCATCCAAAAGTGATGGAAGTCGGGAGGAAGTTCGGGAAAGTAGATGTAGAAGTGTATCAAGAAGGAGAAGTTGTCGGCAAAGCATTGCTCATGGTGCAGCTGATTGACCGTTAAAAAGGAGTGCAGGCGGCACTCCTTTTTAGTTCAGCTTTTCTGCCTCCTCTATTGCAAGGGGCAGAAAATGTTTATATTGCCGAATGCCGTTATACACTATAGCAGCTCCGTATATGAGAAATAAAGTGCCAACAATCTTGCTAAGCGTCGTGTCATGAACGAAAAATTGATTTAGGCCGAACAGCCCTACAAATAGCCCGAGCGCAATCCCCGACTTGCCAGACAGCCAGCGCTTTT
This sequence comes from Ectobacillus sp., assembly GCA_048976805.1. Lineage (GTDB taxonomy): Bacteria > Bacillota > Bacilli > Bacillales > Bacillaceae_G > Ectobacillus. Next base: position 4,036 of record JBHGUR010000056.1, read on the forward strand.
CCATCGGACGCTGCGTACGAAAATATTTTGTTTTGTAAAATAGGTAGAACATCAGTGAAATAACAATGAGAAAAGCAAGTATCGGCATGAACCAATCCCCCATTTGCTGTTAGTCTACTTCTTATTTTAACGAAAATTTCACTATACATGAAGCATTTTCATATATAATGGATACAAACTACAAAAAGGAGAGTGCATGATGAAACAACAGATTCTTGATGCGATAAAAAGCTTTGATACGATTATCATTCACCGGCACGTTCGGCCCGATCCGGATGCACTAGGCTCGCAATGCGGCCTTGGAACGCTGCTGCAGGATTCTTTTCCGGAGAAAAACATATATATGACAGGTGAGGATGAGGAGACACTTTCCTATTTGCGCTTGATGGACCAAATTGACGACAGTACATATGAAAATGCGCTTGTTATCGTATGCGATACAGCCAATCAAGAGCGTGTATGCGATCAACGTTATACAAAGGGAAAAATGCTTATTAAAATTGATCACCATCCAAATGAAGATCCGTACGGAGATATTGTATGGGTTGATACGACAGCCAGCTCATGCAGCGAAATGATTTATGAATTTTACACGTTCGGAAAAGACAAAGGGCTGACGCTGACAAAAGAGGCCGCACGTTTTATATTTGCCGGCATTATTGGGGATACCGGAAGGTTTTTATATCCAAGCACATCTTCCAAAACACTTCAATATGCAGCTGAACTTATTGAGGCAGGAGTGGCGTTTCCGGATTTATATGACCAAATGTATAAGACGAGCGTGAAATTGGCAAGGTTGAATGGCTATATTTTGCAAAATTTCGAGCTGTTCGAAGAAGGAGCTGCATACATTAAAATTTCAAAAGACATTTTGCAGCGTTTTGATGTGAAGGCTTCCGAGGCGTCAGGCGTGGTCGGCGCGCTTGGCAATATCGAGGGCATTAAGGCGTGGGTTCTATTTTTAGAGGAGGACGAGGTCATTCGCGTGCGCCTTCGCTCAAGGGGTCCGGTCATTAATACACTTGCGATGAAATATAATGGAGGCGGCCATCCGCTTGCATCCGGCGCCAAAGCGCATTCCTGGGAAGAAGCTGAACAGATTATCGCAGATCTTCGGGAACTGTGCAAGTAAATAAAATTTTGGCTCTGTTAAGCTTGGTTGTTGATTTTCCACTACAGGCGGACGCTTTCCGCGGGCGGGGCCGAGCCGCTTCCCTTGCTGCGCTCAGTCCAGGGTCTCAGCTGTCCCGCTTTTCCCGCTGGAGTCGCCGCCTTTCGTTCCAAATCAACAAATAAATCAAAATCAACATTAGTCTTTAACAGAGCTAAAATTTTAAATGTACAAGCATAAAAAAAGAGCTTAGGAGAAAAACTTAAGCTCTTTTCATTCTCTAATAATCTTTACAGAAATGTCGATGACGGTGTCAAAATAAATCGTCTCCACTTTATACTTGTATTTTGTTTCGTTGCGTTCATATACTTTATTTTCAATCGCTTTGCGAAGCAGCTCCCGATTTTGTGCAACGCTTTGAATATTTTTGGTAAGCAAATGCTGCAGGTCGCTGCGAATTTCTGCTACTAGGCTGTGGACCGTTAAAGAATCAAGATCGTATTGCTCATGGTTGGTAATTTCTACTTTAATGTCCTGAACGGTTAGAATTCTTTTGTTCTCCTCATTGAGTTTATTTTTATCCTCAATTAATAAATGATTTGCCTTTTTTAGTTTTTCGATTTCAGCTTGCTGCGTTAAAATAAGGGTCCGCTGTTCTTCGCTAAACACACCGTAAATATATAGGAATATCATCCAGCTTAAGATGCCCCCAACGGCTGCTCCCCCAAAAAACAGCTGCCAGTATTTCGACTTGTATAGCGGAGGGATTCTCATATGTGATCTTGAGTCAGCCATTTAATAATTGTAAGGCCGGTTTGCATGCCGCCCATTGCGAATAAAATGAGCAATGCCTGTTTAATGATATCTTTCGTTTCTCCGAGGAAAATGCCGCGCTCAAAGCTGTAGAATGTGTCAAATGTGCCGCCGATGGCTGCTACCATTGCCCAAATGCGCAAATTTTCCGAGAAGCGCTTAATCATTGTAAACGGGGGCTCGCCGACTAAAAAAGAACCGATGCCGCCGATTAAGGAACCTCCGAGCATAACACCGAATGCAATGAAATAGCTCGTAATTAAGAGGGAAAAAAACGTTTGTTTTATTTCCATTGCAATCACCCTTTCTCATTCCTATATATATGGACAAACAACAGGGAGTATGTTTTGATTTGCACGCGAATTATCCCATATAATGAAAACTAGCAGAACAACGAAGTGAGGTATGTATGTGAAGTTTGTACATTTACAATGTCAAACCGTCTACAGTCTATTAAAAAGCACTTGTAAAATTGAAGAGCTTGTGCGCCGCGCGAAGGAGCTTGGACAGGAAGCGCTGGCAATCACGGATGAAAATGTAATGTACGGCGTGATTCCGTTTTATAAAGCGTGCCAAAAAGAAGGAATTAAACCGATTATCGGATTGACTGCCTCTGTTCTAACCGAGGAAAACACTTCATATCCGCTCGTTTTGTTGGCGGAAAACGAAATCGGCTACCAAAATCTTATCAAGATTTCTAGCGCCATTATGACAAAATCGAAAGAAGGCATTCCGAAAAGGTGGCTGTCCCGCTACGCGGATGGATTAATCGCGCTTTCTCCAGGCCGAAACGGGGAAATTGAACAGGCGCTGTTAAACGGCGAGGAAGAAATGGCAAAAGCGGCGGCAAATATGTACCAAGGGATGTTTTCGCAATTTTATTTAAGCGTGCAACAGCATGGACTAAAGGAAGAAAGGGCACTGCACGCGAAGCTTATAAAGCTGCATGAAGAAATGGGGATTCCGCTAGCGGCAACAAATGATGTTCGTTACATACATAAAGAAGATGCGCTTGTACATGAGTGCCTGCTGTCCGTTGCGCACAGTACAAAGCTTACGGATGAAGGACGCCCCCGTTTAGAGACAGAAGAATATGACTTAAAGTCGGCTCAGGAGATGTGCTCCTTATTCTCCCACCTGCCGGAAGCTTTGGAAAATACCATTTCGATAGCAGAGCGCTGCAATGTTTATATTACATTTCACCAGAGCCGCTTGCCTAAGTTTCCCGTCCCTTCTGGGGAATCATCCGATACCTTTTTGCGGCGTATTTGTGAAAAAGGCTTGCATAGGCGTTATAAAATAGTAACTGACATGCATTGGAGACGGCTTGCCCGCGAGTTGCAGGTTATTTCCGAAATGGGCTTTAGCGACTATTTTTTAATCGTGTGGGATTTTATGCAGCATGCGCATAAACAAGGCATTTTGACGGGACCGGGCCGCGGTTCGGCAGCCGGGTCGCTTGTAGCGTATGTATTGGAAATCACCAATATTGATCCGCTTGCATATGATTTGTTGTTTGAGCGTTTTTTAAATCCGGAACGCGTCACACTCCCTGATATAGACATTGATTTTCCGGATATCCGGCGCGATGAAATAATTCAATATGTAGCAGAAAAGTACGGGCAGCTTCACGTGGCGCAAATTATTACGTTTGGGACGATGGCCGCAAAGGCGGCAATTCGCGATATAGCGCGGGTAAGCGGATTGGCGCCAAAGGAAATCGATCGGTTTTCCAAGCTTATTCCGTCCCGCCCCGGTATTACTTTAGAAGAAGCTTACAATGAATCGGCGGCGCTTCGCGAGCATATTCAAAGCAAGCTCTTATATGAGCGCGTGTATGATATCGCGCGCAAGGTAGAAGGGCTGCCGCGCCATTCCTCGATTCATGCGGCCGGTGTTATTATGAGCGATACACCGCTAACAGATAGCGTTGCCGTTCAAACGGGACATAACGATATATATATTACGCAGTATCCGGCAGAGGCGCTTGAGGAGCTGGGGCTTTTAAAAATGGATTTTTTAGGATTGCGCAATTTGACGCTGCTTGAGAACATTCGGCAGCTGATTCAGGAAACGAAAGGAACAAAAATCGATTTGCGAACCTTGCCATTGGATGATAAAAAGACGTTTGCGCTGCTTGGAAAAGGAGATACAACCGGCATTTTTCAGCTGGAGTCCTCTGGAATGAGGAAGGTGCTCTCGTCTTTGCGGCCGACAGAATTTGAAGATATTGTTGCCGTAAACGCCTTATATCGCCCGGGGCCGATGGAGCAAATTCCAATTTTTATTGAAGCGAAGCACGGCAAGCGTACAATTCGCTATTTGCACCCCGATTTGGAGCCAATTTTGCAAAAAACGTATGGTGTTATCGTGTATCAAGAGCAAATTATGCAAATCGCCTCCACGATGGCAGGATTTTCGCTTGGCGAAGCAGACTTGCTGCGCCGGGCGGTCAGCAAGAAGAATCGCGATATTTTAGATCAAGAACGCGGCCGCTTTATCAAAGGGTGCCTGCAAAAAGGATACGATGAACAAACAGCGCATACCGTTTATGATTTCATTGTTCAATTTGCTAATTACGGTTTTAATAGAAGCCATGCTGTCGCTTATAGTATGATTGCGTATCAGCTCGCGTATTTAAAAGCGAATTATCCTCTTGAATTTACGGCAGCGTTGCTTTCAAGCGCTGTTGGCAATGAAGAAAAGATCATACAATATATCCGGGAAGCAAAGCGGAACGGCATTAACATTTTGCCGCCGTCCATCCGAAAAAGCGGCTATCGCTTTCGTCCTGAAGGCGCAGGCATTCGTTATGGCCTGCTTGCTATCCGCAACATCGGTATTGCCACTGTAAAAGAGCTTATACAAGAGAGGAACAAACGGACATACCAGGATTTATTCGATTTTTGTGTCCGCTTGCCGGCACGGATTGTAAACCGGCGTACGCTAGAGACGTTAATTGGTGCGGGCTGCTTTGATGATTTTCATGAAAATCGCGCCTCCTTGCTAGAAAGCATTGATGCGGCGTTAGAATATGCTGAGCTCGTAAGGCCGGATGATGCGAGGCAAACTGATATGTTTTTGGACGAAGACCTTGTTCCAAAACCCAATTATGCGCCAGTACAAGAAATGCCGATGGTTGAAAAGCTGAAGCTGGAAAAAGAAATGCTTGGCTTGTACGTATCAAGCTATCCTGCTTATGCGTACGAAGATTTTGTCCGTGATTTGAATATCCCGAAGCTATCCGAAGCCATAGCAGGCCACCGGTTAATTCGTTCCGTTGTGTTTATAGCGGAGGCGAAAGTCGTTCGGACGAAGAAGCTGCAAAAAATGGCATTTTTAACAATTTGCGACGAACAGGATGAAATGGAAGCAGTCGTTTTTCCGGAAACATATATCCATTTTTCTGAACATATTAAGGAAGATTGTGTTGTGCTTCTCGAAGGCTCTATTAGCATGCGCAACGATCAAAAACAGTGGATTGTCAGCGGTATATATCCGCTAGATTCTATAGAACAATATGAAATCTATAAGAAGAGCAGCGTATATATTAAAATTCCTTCTCAATATGATAAAGCTTTAGTAGCAAAGGTAAATCGGATTTTGTTTCGTAATCCTGGATATGCCAAGGTATTGATTTATTATGAGAAAGAGCATAAAATGGTTCAATTAACCAATAGCTTTTTTGTCCATCCTAATGAGAGAGGCCTGCAGGAGCTTCGTGAAATAGCAGGAGAGGAAAATGTTGTATTGAAAATGTAATAGACTTTTTTTCAGATTGTCTATATAGTAATAATAGTATTTGTGGTCAGACCACCTATGGATGAGTAGTAAAAAGAGCATGAAAAGTATGAGGAGAGTGAATTTTGTGTCAACACTTCGTGAAGAAGCGCTTCACATGCACCGCGTGCATCAAGGAAAACTGGAAACTGTATCAAAGGTAAAGGTGGAAAATGCAAAGGATTTGAGCCTTGCGTACTCGCCGGGCGTAGCAGAACCGTGTAAAGCCATTTATGACGATAAAAGCAAAGTATATGAATATACAATGAAGGGAAATATGGTAGCAGTTGTAACTGATGGAACAGCTGTATTGGGGCTTGGAAATATTGGCCCGGAAGCGGCGCTGCCTGTTATGGAAGGAAAAGCTGTGCTATTTAAAAGCTTTGCCGGAGTTGATGCATTTCCGTTAGCTTTAAATACAAATGATGTAGACAAAATCGTCGAAACAGTGAAGCTGCTCGAGCCGACATTTGGCGGTGTGAATTTAGAAGATATAGCTGCCCCAAGCTGCTTTATTATTGAGGAGCGTTTGAAAAAAGAAACAAGTATTCCTGTATTCCATGATGACCAGCACGGAACAGCGATTGTGACGGTAGCCGGCTTAGTAAACGCATTAAAATTAGTGAACAAAAAAATGTCTGAAATTAAGGTTGTTGCAAACGGTGCGGGTGCAGCAGGCATTGCCATTATTAAACTGCTTTATCATTACGGTGTCCGCGATATCGTGATGTGCGATACGAAAGGTGCAATTTACGAAGGCCGTCCGGTAGGAATGAACACAGTGAAAGCTGAAGTGGCGAAATTCACAAACCGCAACAGAGAACAAGGCGCCCTTGAAGATGTTATTAAAGGGGCGGACGTGTTTATTGGGGTATCTGTAGAAGGGGCGTTGACGAAGGAAATGGTTAGCACCATGAAGGAAAATGCGATTATTTTCGCAATGGCGAATCCGGTTCCGGAAATTATGCCGGCTGAAGCGAAGGAAGCGGGTGCAGCTGTAGTAGGAACAGGGCGCTCTGATTTCCCGAATCAAGTAAATAATGTATTGGCATTTCCAGGCATTTTCCGCGGGGCTCTTGATGTTCAAGCTACACAAATCAACGAAGAAATGAAGGTTGCCGCGGTACAAGCTATCGCCGAACTTGTTTCAGCCGAGGAGCTACACGCCGACTATATTATTCCGGCTCCATTTGATCCAAGAGTAGCTCCGCAAGTAGCCGCATATGTCGCTAAAGCCGCTATGGAAACGGGAGTGGCCCGCCGCAAAGTAGATCCGAACGAAGTCGCTGAAAAAACAAAAGCGTTGGCGATGATAGGCAAACAATAAGTGAGGAATGACCATTGACAGTACAGTCGAAAGTATATCTCGAAATTGTCCGGAAAATTCGCTCTATCATGGCAGAAGACGGATTAGAGGCTGGAGACAAGCTTCCGTCTGAAAGAGAGCTTAGCGCCAGATTGAATGTAGGCCGTTCATCGGTCAGGGAAGCGTTGCGGGCGCTTGAACTTGTAGGGTTAATCGAAACACGCCGCGGTGAAGGAACCTTTGTAAAAAATTTTTATGAACACGGCCTCGTTCAATTGCTTGCAACATTTTTGCTGCAGAACGAGAAAACAAAGCAGGATTTGCTGCAGGTACAAAGGCTGATTGAGCAGGATGCCATCCGCCTTTTATGCCAAACAGAAGCCTTGACTGCCATGGAGTCCATACCGCCAACTTCTTTATTAACATTTCATCAGCTGTTTTGGAAAGAAATGATAAAGAAAACGCAAAACCATTTGCTTTATCGCATATGGTTAATAATAAACGATTATACAAGCACCCTTTCTTGTGATATTAAGCTAGAAAATCGGGAGCTGTACTTAAAAATTTATAGAGCAGTAGAAAGTAAGAATGAGCCGGAAGCGTTGCGATTATATGCTTTGCTGCAGGAAAAAATTGTTTTTAGCGGATAAATTCAAAATTTGTCGAGAAGAGCTTGACATGTTCTGACACACATTTTCTTCTATAGTGTTTAAAGTAAAGAGCAGGACTAGCTGTTGCATAGCACGGGACGGGAATCAAAATAATGGATGCCGTTCCCGTTTTCTTTATAATTTCTCCTCTCTTTCTGCTTATAATGCAGTGGTAAGACCAGTTCGTGAAATTTTTTCCAAGTACCTGATTGATTCTGCAAATATCATCGGAGAGGAAGAAAAATGCCATATGGCAAAGGAGGGTCAAACGTGCTAAGAGACATATTTTCAAAGAAGAAGAAAAAATACGCAGCAATTCCTTCAGAACAGATGCGCAGAGACGTACCGACTGGGGTTATGACAAAATGCCCGGAATGTAAAAAGATTATGTACACCAAGGAACTTGCAAAAAACTTAAAGGTGTGCATGAACTGCGGCCACCACCATCAGATGCATGCCTATGAACGGATTGAAAGCTTGCTGGATGAAGGTTCATTTTTTGAATACGACCGCGATATGGTGTCGGTTAACCCGCTTGATTTTCCCGATTATGAGGAAAAGCTCGAAAGCGACCGAAAGAAAACGGGACTGAATGAAGCGATTGTTACGGGAGAAGGCACGATTGACAACATGCTTGTTGTTGTTGCGATAATGGACGCGCGCTTTCGTATGGGAAGCATGGGGTCTGTAGTAGGAGAAAAAATTGCAAGAGCGATTGAGAAGGCTCGCGAGCTGGCAGTGCCTTTTCTTATCTTTACCGCCTCAGGCGGTGCCCGCATGCAGGAGGGAATGCTAAGTTTGATGCAAATGGCAAAAACGAGCGCAGCCTTAAAACGATATAGCGAAGCGGGAGGTCTGATTATATCTGTTATGACGCACCCGACGACCGGCGGCGTTTCCGCGAGCTTTGCTTCGCTTGGTGATTATAACTTGGCGGAACCAGGGGCATTAATCGGATTCGCCGGAAGACGCGTTATTGAGCAAACAGTACGGGAAGAATTGCCGGCTGACTTTCAAACTGCCGAATTTTTATTAGAGCACGGCCAGCTTGATGCAGTTGTAAATCGTCTGGAAATGAAAAAAACGTTAAGCAATATTGTAGAGCTTCATCAAGGGAGGGAAGAGAAGGTATGGCAGAGCTAGAGTTCGAAAAACCGATTATCCAGCTGCGCAACAAAATTCGTGAACTAAAAGAATATACGAAAAATAGCAGTATGGATTTCAGTGATGAAATTCAAATTTTAGAAGCGAAACTTGAACACCTGGAAAACGAGGTCTATAGCAATATAACAGTTTGGGACAAAGTGCAGATTGCTCGCCATCCGGAGCGCCCGACTACTTTGGATTACATCGAGCTGCTGTTTACGAATTTTTTTGAATGCCATGGCGATCGCGCATTTGGCGATGATGCGGCAATTGTTGGCGGCATCGCCAAATACAATGATATACCGGTCACTGTAATCGGCCATCAGCGCGGAAAGGATACAAAAGAAAACATTCGCCGCAACTTCGGGATGCCGCATCCGGAAGGATACCGGAAAGCGCTGCGTTTAATGAAGCAGGCAGAAAAGTTTAATCGGCCGATTATTTGTTTTATTGATACAAAGGGTGCTTATCCGGGAAAAGCGGCAGAGGAGCGGGGGCAAAGTGAAGCTATTGCGAAAAATTTATTTGAAATGGCCGGCCTTACCGTCCCTGTTATTTGCGTTGTAATTGGAGAAGGTGGAAGCGGCGGGGCGCTTGGCCTTGGCGTCGGCAATTATGTTCATATGCTGGAGCATTCTACGTATTCGGTTATTTCTCCCGAAGGGGCAGCGGCCATCCTTTGGAAAGATGCCGGTAAGGCAAAAGAAGCAGCGGAGGCGATGGGAATTACAGCGTCTCATTTACAGCGTTTTGGCATTATCGATGAAATCGTTCCGGAAGTGCGCGGCGGCGCGCATCGCGACGTCAAGCAGCAAGCATCTTATATCGATGTGGTGCTGGCGCGGTCACTCTCACAGCTAACCAGCATGACAAAAGAACAGCTTGTTGAACAGCGTTACGAGAAATATATGAAAATTGGCCAAATTTCATTTTCTAATGATTCTATCTCAGTAAATTAATTGTAATGTGCGTTCCGTTTTGTGAATGCACGTTTTTTTTAGGAGAAAATAGAGAAATATAAATTATCGGGAGCAGGAACGAGCCGATTGCGCTTTTCTTGGTGTCCAGCTGCATCGGCTAGGCGCTGCCAGCTAAGAACCTTCGCCCATAAAGGCAAAAAGCGCCTTTTTGGTCGAAGAACCTTATCTTCTGCGCCTGAGCGAGCCGATTCCGCTTTTCTTGATAAAAAGTCACATATTCTCCATTGTCTTTTGATGTCGATTCGTGGTATTTTAACTCTGTAGCATGAAGTCTTACGTATTACGTTGCGTAAACAGAGGAAGAATTGCATAACAGTAAAATGAAATGATAAAATATGAGCAAGAAAAGCCTTTTAAAAGGACTTTAGCAAAGCTGTATCGGTGTACCGTTTTCCATTGAGCGAAATACATATACAAACAGCGGCAGTTCTAAATGAGGCAAATATTTTTTTGAGGTGAGTGCAAATGAAACGAATAGGGGTTCTAACAAGCGGTGGAGATTCACCTGGCATGAATGCTGCGATTCGTGCAGTTGTCCGTAAAGCAATTTACCATGATCTTGAAGTTTACGGTATCTACCATGGATATGCAGGACTGATTTCCGGCCATATTGAAAAATTGGAATTAGGTTCTGTAGGCGATATTATCCATCGCGGCGGAACTAAGCTATATACAGCGAGATGCCCTGAGTTTAAAACTTTGGAAGGCCAAATGAAGGGGATTGAGCAGCTGAAAAAATTCGGCATTGAAGGTCTTGTTGTTATCGGTGGCGACGGTTCTTACCAAGGAGCGAAAAAACTTACGGAACACGGTTTCCCTTGTGTAGGCGTACCGGGCACGATTGATAACGACATTCCGGGAACTGATTTTACAATCGGATTTGATACCGCATTAAATACAGTAATTGATGCAATTGATAAAATTCGCGATACAGCTACATCCCACGAACGTACATATGTGATTGAGGTTATGGGGCGCCATGCAGGCGATATCGCATTATGGGCAGGACTAGCAGACGGAGCGGAAACGATTTTAATTCCAGAAGCCGATTACGATATGGAGGATGTCATCGCGCGCCTAAAACGCGGCCATGAGCGCGGCAAGAAGCATAGCATCATTATTGTTGCAGAAGGTGTCGGCAGTGCAATCGATTTCGGCAAACGAATTCAGGAAGAAACAAACTTCGATACTCGGGTAACCGTTCTTGGCCACGTACAGCGCGGTGGATCTCCAAGCGCATTTGACCGTGTGCTTGCGAGCCGTCTTGGCGCAAGGGCAGTAGAACTCCTTATGGAAGGAAAAGGCGGACGCTGCGTAGGAATCCAAAATAACAAGCTTGTAGATCACGATATTATTGAAGCGTTAGCACAAAAGCATACAATTGACATTGATATGTATCGATTATCAAAAGAATTGTCTATTTAATCATGAGCAATATAGACACAAATTAAAGAACCGATATACCCCTTTCTTTTTAGAAGGGAGAAAACAACGGTTATGGATAGAAGCGGCTAAAAGTTTTTCCCCATCCCGCACTTTGGGGATGAAAGAGGGAAAGCGAGTGCAAGCTGTTGTTTGCTCTGTGCCGAGCGGCTTATACGCCGAAATAAAAAACAGAACATATATAATGTTATAAATTTGGGAACGTTTCCAGAAATAAGCGGAGGTATGTTATGCGCAAGACTAAAATCGTTTGTACAATTGGCCCGGCAAGTGAGAGCGTTGAAAAGTTAATACAGTTGATTGAAGCAGGAATGAACGTAGCGCGTTTAAACTTCTCTCATGGAAGCCATGAAGAGCATGCGGCTCGTATTCAAAACATTCGCGAAGCGGCGAAGCAGGCGGGGAAAACAGTAGCGATTCTTTTGGATACGAAAGGTCCGGAAATCCGTACACATGACTTTGAAAATGGCCAAGCTGAGTTGAAAACAGGCCAGGAAGTAATTATTTCTATGGAGCCTGTATTAGGCACTGCAGAAAAATTCTCTGTTAGCTATCCGGGACTTTATGATGATGTAGATACAGGATCGCGCATCTTGATTGATGACGGTCTCATTGAGCTTCAAGTTATCGCTAAGGAGAACGGGGAAATCCGTACGAAAGTATTGAATAGCGGACTTGTGAAAAATAAAAAGGGTGTAAATGTGCCAAACGTAAGCATCAAGCTTCCGGGAATTACAGAGAAAGATGTGCAGGATATCGTGTTCGGTATCGAGCAAGGCGTAGATTTCATTGCGGCGTCTTTCGTTCGTAAAGCTTCAGACGTACTAGAAATTCGTGAATTATTAGAAGAGCACGGCGCAAACTACATTCATATCATTCCAAAAATTGAAAACCAAGAAGGAATCGATAACATCGATGCAATCCTTGAGGTATCTGACGGCTTAATGGTAGCGCGCGGCGACATGGGCGTTGAAATTCCGCCAGAAGAAGTGCCGCTTGTGCAAAAGCGCCTTATCAAAAAATGCAATGCACTGGGCAAACCGGTTATTACAGCAACGCAAATGCTGGATTCTATGCAGCGCAATCCTCGCCCAACTCGCGCAGAGGCAAGCGACGTGGCAAACGCTATCTTTGACGGGACGGATGCGATTATGCTTTCCGGCGAAACAGCAGCAGGACTGTATCCGGTAGAATCTGTAACAATGATGGCGACGATTGCGGCCCGCGTGGAAAAATCTCTTCAGTATCAGGATTTATTCCGCAAGCGCATGAAGGAAGCGAACACAACGATTACAGATGCGATTAGTCAATCGGTTGCGCATACGGCTATCGCATTGGACGTGTCCGCTATTGTAACGCCGACAGAAAGCGGCTTTACAGCAAAAATGATTTCAAAATACCGCCCTAAATCCCCGATCGTTGCGGTTACATCCGACGAGAGAGTATGCCGCCGCCTCGCATTGGCATGGGGTGTACAAGCGTATCTTGCAAAAGGAAAAGTAACGTCTACAGATGAGATGCTTGAAACGGCAATCGAAACAGGCATGGAAGCGGGATTAATTAATGCAGGCGACACAGTTGTGATTACTGCAGGCGTACCAGTAGGCGAAACAGGAACAACAAACTTAATGAAGGTTCACGTTGTCGGCGAAGAGATTATGAAAGGCCAAGGACTAGGCCGCAAAACAGCAAAAGGGAAAGTCGTTATCGCAAAAACAGCCGCAGAAGCGATTGAAAAGGTAAATGAAGGCGATATTCTTGTCACAATCAGCACGGATAAGGATATGATGCCTGCGATTGAAAAGGCTGCTGCTCTTGTAACAGAGGAAGGCGGCTTGACAAGCCATGCTGCTGTAGTAGGAGTATCCATCGGTATTCCTGTTATCGTTGGCGCACAAAATGCAACTGAAGTTCTAAAAGAAGGACAAGAGGTTACAATTGATGCGGCGCGCGGCATTGTTTATAATGGACATGCGGTAGTGTTATAAGAATAAGATAAAAGAGAGGGAGTTTATCCTTCTCTTTTTTTTACATTGGCTCTGTTAAAGGCTAATGTTGATTTGGATTCGTTTGTTGATTTGGAACGAAAGGCGGCGACTCCAGCGGGAAAAGCGGCTCGGCCCCGCCCGCGGAAAGTGTCCGCCTGTAGTGGAAAATCAACAATCAAGTTTAACAGAGCCTTTACATTAATAAAAGGAGAGAACACATGTTTAAGATTCTTGTTTTTCTTTTTATTGTCATTCCGGCAATCGAGATTGCCCTTCTTATCGGTTCCAGCCAGTGGATTGGCATTGTTCCTACGTTTGCCATTGTTGTAGCAACCGGTATCATCGGGGCGTATTTGGCGAAAAAACAAGGTTTGGCAGCAGTGCGGGAAATTCGCTATCGTTTAGAAAGAGGCCAGTTTCCGACAGATTCGCTGTTTGATGGAGCATGTATTTTAATTGGGGGAACGTTGCTGTTAACACCGGGATACGCGACAGATATTTTTGGGTTTATTTTGTTATTTCCCGTGACGCGCAAGCCGGTGCAATACGTTACAATGAAGTGGATTGAGAAGCGGATGAAGGAAAATACAATACGATTTTAAACACAATAAAGCCCGCGCTTTGCGCGGGCTTTTGCTGCTGCTCTAGCTTCCTTTTACAAAGCGCCAGAGATCGCGGAAAACATTTGCTTTATACAAAGTTGTAACCAATACAAGGATAACAGGGCCGGCAATTAAGCCGAGAAACCCGAACAGCTGAAATCCGACAAACAGGGAAATCAATGTTGGAAGCGGGTCGAGCCCTATGTTGGATGATAAAACTTTCGGTTCCATAATTTGCCGTTGGACAATTACGATGATATATAAAATGAGCAATCCAATCGCAAAGGCGGTGTCGCCGGTGAACCATACATAAATAATCCATGGGACAAATACCACCCCTGTGCCAAGATACGGAAGTACATCAACAACTCCTGCAATAAGCGCAATTGTAATCGCGTAAGGAACCCGTAAAATAAGCAGTCCCACTAAAACAATAACAGTTGTCATCGATACGAGCGTAAATTGCGCTTTTACAAAGCCAAACAAAGCTTTGCGCAAATCTACGATAATCGTTTTGCTATAGCCGTGTACTTGATTTGGGAGAATTTTTTTAAGTCTAATTCCCATTTTATGCCAATCGTTGCTGATAAAAAATGTCGCAAGGAGAATAAAGATGAGCACTGTTACCAATGTCGGCAGCCCGCTTAAAAAGTTCGTCAGCCCTGTCAGGATGGCGGTTAACAAGTTTTTTGCTTTTTCCGCTACATCCGTGCCGAGGTTTTGAATATTTGCCGTAATTGTATGCTGCTGCGTTTCGCCTAAACGATTGAATTTGATTGCCAACTCATTGTAAAGCGGCATAATGTTATGTACGAATATATCTTGTAAATACTGCGTGAACTTCGGGAATTTTTCCGGCAGAATCTCCAATAAATAAGTAGAAGCGGCAATCGTTTCCGTCACTAAAAGAATAATAAGTCCGACGATAGCACCAAACACAAGAACCAGCGTTACGAAAACAGCAAGTGCACGGGGGAAGTGCAGCCTCCCGTCTAAAAAATTTACAATCGGGTTAATTAAATAGGCAATGAGCAGCGCTACAATAAATGGATATACGAGCCCGGAAAGATAGAATATGAGATACAACCCGAGCCATACTGCACCGACAATGAACAGCAGGCGAAGCAGCATATATAGCGAATTCCGGTTCAAAAAGCTTTCCCTCCTCATGAGAATAAGTTTATGCTATAGTGGAATGATGGACTTTTTCCTACATTCATTTTACATGGTTATATAATCAAAATAAAGGTATATAACATATTTGGATTCTGCTGTACCGGGATTGCAAAGGCGCGCTTTGCCTGCGCGCATCCTCCTTGCCAAGAATATTGCTGGGAGGCCTTATAAGCTATTGTCTGGAATGGGCAGCTATAGGTTCACGATAGCATCCTATGCCCGCTTCCGCATGCCCAAGGATACCATAGGAGAAATTTTACTATTATTTCATATGAAAGGATAAACACATCATGATTAGTCAATCAGCATTATTTTTATTCATCTTGCTTTTAATCGGATATATAGCGAAAAATTCATCCCTTACCGTTGCTGTAATTATATTGTTTATTTTGAAGTGGACGTTTCTTGGGGACAAGCTGTTTCCTTATCTGCAGCAAAAAGGGATTAATCTCGGTGTTACGGTGATTACAATTGCTGTTCTCGTGCCGATTGCAACGGGAGAAATTGGCTTTAAGCAGCTGATGGAGGCGGTCAAATCGTACTACGCCTGGATTGCCCTTGTTTCAGGGATAGCGGTCGCGCTGCTTGCAAAGGGAGGGCTTCACCTCCTCTCAAGCGATCCGCATATTACAACAGCCCTCGTTTTTGGAACGATTTTGGCAGTTGCGCTTTTTAAGGGGGTAGCCGTCGGACCGCTGATTGGAGCGGGAATTGCGTATGCGGTAATGCATGTTATACAGCTGTTCAAATAAGGCAATTTTATTGCAATATAAATTAAATAAATTCTTTTCATTCACAAAAGTCTGATAATTGTTTATAATGGTAAATAGAGAAGTGCCCAATTGACATATACATGCAAATTGCACCGAGAAAAGTAACAACAACATAAAATAATTTGGTTGGTTATTGTTTTATGTTGTGTTATTTTTCTCTAGGCGCTTCAAGGGTTGGGGAGAAATTCAGACGAAAAGGAGAGATCATTATGGCAGTTATCCGAGGTCTTGAAGGGGTAGTAGCTACAACCTCATCAATTAGTTCCATTATTGATGATACTTTAACATACGTAGGTTACGGAATCGATGACTTGGCGGAAAATGCTTCTTTTGAAGAAGTTGTGTATCTCTTATGGCACCGCAAGCTTCCAAACAAGGCAGAGCTAGAAGAATTAAAGACGCAATTGGCGCAGAATGCTGCAGTTCCTGCAGAAATTTTGCAATATTTACAATCAACCAAATTAGATAAAGCGCATCCGATGTCCGTTTTACGTACAGCTGTTTCCATGCTTTCGCTATATGATGAGGATGCGGAAACGATGGAAGAAAAGGCAAATTATTTGAAAGCGGTTAAATTGCAAGCGAAAATCTCTACTCTCGTTGCTGCATATGCCCGCATCCGCAAAGGCCTTCAGCCGGTAGCTCCGAAGGAAGAGTTTTGTTATGCTGCAAATTTCTTGTACATGCTTAATGACAGAGAACCGAATGCTGTTGAAGTTGAGGCATTGGACAAAGCGCTCATATTGCACGCAGACCATGAATTGAATGCCTCCACCTTTACTGCGCGTGTATGTGTCGCTACGCTCTCTGATGTTTATTCCGGTATTACTGCGGCAATCGGCGCGCTAAAAGGGCCTCTTCACGGCGGCGCGAACGAAAACGTGATGAAAATGCTGATGGAAATCGGCGAAGTGGAGAACGTAGAGCCATATATTTTAAATGCGTTAAACAACAAAGTGAAAATTATGGGCTTTGGGCATCGTGTATATCGCAATGGCGATCCGCGTGCAAAGCATTTGAAGGAAATGTCTAAACAATTAGGGATTATATCCGGCGAGAAAAAATGGTATGATATGTCTGTACAGATTGAGGAGATTGTCACATCAGCGAAAAACTTGCCGCCGAATGTAGATTTTTACTCTGCATCTGTATACCACAGTCTAGGCATTGAACATGATTTATTCACACCTATTTTTGCGGTAAGCCGCATGTCCGGTTGGCTGGCCCATATTCTTGAACAATATGAAAACAACCGCCTCATCCGTCCGCGCGCGGACTATACAGGTCCTACAAACCAAAAATATGTTCCGATCGAAGAAAGAGTATAATTGCAAGCTAAAAAGTCTGACTTTTTGAGCTAGAGTTAATGGTGGGAAAATTTTAAATTAGTTATTGTTTTGAACGGAAGAAAGCCATTCGGGGGAATTTAGGCTTTCTTCTGTCTCATACATATTTTACTAACATGGGGGTAATCACATTGACTACAGGACAAAAAATTACTGTGACAAACGGCGTTATGAATGTACCTAACAATCCAATCATTCCTTTCATTGAAGGCGATGGGACAGGACCTGATATTTGGGCGGCTTCTGTACGTGTTTTAGATGCTGCGGTTGAAAAAGCATACAATGGAGAAAAGAAAATTGTTTGGAAAGAAGTATTGGCGGGGGAAAAAGCATTCAACCAAACGGGGGAATGGCTTCCACAAGCAACTCTACAAGATATTGATGAATATTTAATTGCAATTAAAGGTCCTCTTACAACTCCGGTTGGCGGCGGAATCCGCTCCTTAAACGTAGCGCTTCGCCAGGAATTGGATTTATACGTATGTTTGCGCCCAGTCCGCTATTTTGAAGGCGTTCCTTCTCCAGTAAAACGCCCGCAAGATACGGACATGGTCATTTTCCGCGAAAATACAGAAGATATTTATGCTGGCATCGAGTATGCGCAAGGAACTCCAGAAGCAGAAAAAGTGCTGGCGTTTTTGCAAAATGAAATGGGCGTTAAGAAAATCCGCTTCCCGGAAACATCCGGCATCGGCATTAAACCGATTTCAGAAGAGGGAACAAAGCGTCTTGTTCGTGCTGCTATCCAATATGCAATTAACGAAAACCGCAAATCGGTAACATTGGTTCATAAAGGAAACATCATGAAGTATACAGAAGGAGCGTTCAAAAACTGGGGCTATGAAGTGGCTGAACAGGAATTCGGCGATAAAGTATTTACATGGGCCGAGTATGACCGCATTGTGGAAAAAGAAGGAAAGGATGCTGCGAATAAAGCGCAGGCTGAAGCGGAAGCTGCAGGCAAGATTATCGTGAAAGATTCTATCGCAGACATCTTCTTGCAGCAAATCTTGACTCGCCCTCGCGAATTCGATGTAGTAGCGACAATGAACCTAAACGGCGACTATATTTCCGACGCATTAGCTGCACAAGTGGGCGGTATCGGCATCGCGCCAGGCGCAAACATCAACTATGTAACAGGACATGCTATCTTCGAGGCTACTCACGGTACAGCTCCAAAATATGCAGGTTTGGATAAAGTAAACCCATCTTCCGTTATTCTATCCGGCGTGCTTATGCTTGAGCATATCGGTTGGAACGAAGCGGCGAAGCTAATTATTGACTCTATGGAAAAAACAATCGCTTCCAAGGTAGTAACATATGACTTTGCCCGTCTCATGGAAGGTGCGACAGAAGTAAAATGCTCCGAGTTTGCAAATGAGTTGATTAAAAACATGGATGCGAAGCAAGCTGTAGAAAACGCGTAATAATCCGGGGGGAGAAACTATGACGATCAAACGCAAGAAAGTTTCTGTAATCGGTGCGGGATTCACAGGAGCAACGACAGCTTTCTTGTTGGCCCAAAAAGAATTGGCTGACGTAGTGCTAGTGGATATTCCACAATTGGAAAACCCTACAAAAGGGAAGGCTTTAGACATGTTAGAAGCAAGTCCGGTACAAGGATTTGATGCGAATATTATCGGCACATCGGACTATGCTGACACAGCTGGTTCCGATGTAGTTGTCATCACAGCAGGTATCGCCCGCAAGCCAGGCATGAGCCGCGACGACCTTGTGGCAACAAACTCCAAAATTATGAAGAGTGTAACGCAACAAATTGTGAAATACTCTCCAAACACAACAATTATTGTATTGACAAACCCTGTTGATGCGATGACTTATACCGTGTTTAAAGAATCCGGCTTTCCGAAAGAACGCGTAATCGGCCAATCCGGCGTACTGGATACAGCTCGCTTCCGCACATTCGTGGCAAAGGAACTAAACTTATCCGTAAAAGATGTAACGGGCTTCGTATTAGGCGGCCACGGTGACGAAATGGTACCACTTGTCCGTTATTCCTATGCGGGCGGCATTCCGCTGGAAACATTGATTCCGAAAGAGCGCCTTGATGCAATCGTTGAGCGCACAAGAAAAGGCGGCGGCGAAATTGTAAATCTATTGGGAAACGGCAGCGCATATTACGCACCAGCTGCTTCCTTGGTTGAAATGACAGAAGCAATTCTAAAAGACCAACGCCGCGTGTTGCCGGCAATCGCTTACTTAGAAGGCGAATACGGCTATAGCGATCTTTACCTTGGCGTTCCTGTTATCCTTGGCGGAAATGGAATTGAAAAGGTCATCGAGCTAGACCTTTTAGAGGAAGAAAAGGCGGCATTGGATCGCTCTGTTGAGTCCGTGCGCAATGTAATGAAGGTTTTGGCTTAAAAATAGCTGTACTTTTGCAATCCGAAAAAGATTCGAGATAATTCTCGAATCTTTTTCCTATCTCTAGAGAATTATTTTTTTGGAATAATTCGAAAGCGTTATCAATGGAGGCTGTTGGGTCACAGATAGCGAACAAACGGCAGTGGGCCGTATGTATATAAGAGGATGGGAGAGAAAGAACTTCGGAGGTGGATGGTATGTTAAGAAAAAAATTTAAAATTGGCCGTAAAATGGACGAAATTTCAGTCGGTGAAAAGCTGACAATTACAGAAAAAGTTGAAGACAAGGATTTACTATTATATCTCGGTCTTACAGACGATGCGAATCCGCTTTATATTCAGCATGATTACGCTTCCCAGACGCCGTACCAGAAACCGCTTGTTCCAACGGTTATGCTGACAGGCATTGTAACAACGGCAATTACAAAATACTTGCCCGGCCCTGGCAGCCATATTACGCGGCAAGAGCTTGAATTTCTAAAACCGGTCTACCACTACGCCATGCTGCATATTCAGTTTGAAGTAGTAGCTGTATATCCGCATGAGCATTCTATTGAAATTAAGGTAGCGGCCTATGATGAAGAAAACGACAAGGTCATCCAAGGGCTGTTAACAGTAGCTCCGCCGTACCATCTCGCCTCGATTTTCGAGAAAGCTATGGATAATTTTTAAAAAGAGGTTGTTGATGAAATGACCTTTGAGGCAGCTTTTTTAATAGTCTCTGTTAAACTTGATTGTTGATTTTCCACTACAGGCGGACGCTTTCCGCGGCGGGGCCGAGCCGCTTCCCTCGCTGCGCTCAGTCCAGGGTCTTGGCTGTCCCGTTTTTCCCGCTGGAGTCGCCGCCTTTCGTTCCAAATCAACAAATCAATCCAAATCAACATGAGCCTTTAACAGAGACATCCATGCAAGAATATAACTCGCACCACGATAGATAAAAAATTTTTATTGTTTAGGGTAGGCCGATGTTGATTTTTATACGTCTGTACATCACGGCTATGCAGACATTGCAACCCGCACTTATCTTCTCCCTCTGGTTTTCCTTTGGACGAGGCAGAACTAGGCCCTGACCGTTACGATATACGGC
>JBHGUR010000057.1:0-7353 GCA_048976805.1 Ectobacillus sp.
TGGACCGACTGCTTCATAGGGTTGAAGTTATCCACCTAAATGAGGACAGTTACAGAATCAAGCATAGAAGCACCATTTTCGGTGAAAAAAGTGTTCAATCTTAATTAGCAAAAAGTGTTCAAAACTACTTGACGGTTACAACTTCCTTGATTTTCTTACCTTCCAATCGTGAAGGAAATGGAATGAAAATATCTTGATAGTCTGGATGCATTTTTTTGTAGGCGTTAGAAACAGCTACACGAAAGAAACCATCTTGAATGGTGATGGCGTTGGTGGAAAAAATGAGAGTAAACAATCCATCTTTCTTCAAATATCCAGGCATTTTAATATCTTGGAAACGATATTCACCTTTCTTGGCTTTCTTGATTAGATTGAAAAAGCTCTTGAACGAACGATCCACCACTTTTAAAATCTGTTGAGACACGCCAGCTTGAAGCAGTTTGTAGTTTTCGTTCGTTTTGGCTACATGATAGTTAGCTTCGTATTTGAGAAATTTTTTCTCTGAGAAATAGTGTTGGCGAATATGATATAGACCTACATTATATAGATTCTTTGCATACCAACACATCTCTTTTAATTGCTTGTACTGTTGTTTCGAAAGACCTCGGATTTGGTTGCTTTGCGTTACGAACATCATTTCACCTCCTTACTATATATGTATTATATAACAAATATTGGTAAGTGACAACTGGTTTAGTGTATGTTCGGTCAATTAAGATGGCTAACACCATCCCTTGACCGACCTCGCTATCATCTCACGCCTAAAGGCGGGCTAACGCCCTTGGTGGGTTTTCACGCTCGGAAAAAGCTATAATTTACAAATTCGATTATAGCATGGTAGCTAATGCTTTTATTATCTTTCCTTCAATGGTTTTACTTCAATAAATACTTCTGAGCATTAGTATAGTGTAGAGTTGTTTCAAATCGTGGACTATCTCGGATGAATATACAAATATGAACATTGCTAAGGAGTGAAAAAGAGGCTTCTCACAAGTTTATGAACTTATGAGAAGCCTCTCGAAGTACTAATTTTTCGATGTTCGACATCATTTTGGCATCAAAATGCCGAATTATTCCTCAAGATTTTACCTTTTGAGGTCTAATTACATCATACCGCCCATGCCCATACCGCCCATGTCAGGCATGCCTGCGCCTTTGTTCTCTTCTGGCTTATCAGCCACTACAGCTTCAGTAGTCAAGAACATAGCCGCAACGGATGCTGCGTTTTGAAGAGCGGAACGAGTAACTTTTGTAGGGTCAACGATACCGGACTCGATCATGTTTACCCATTCGCCAGTTGCAGCGTTGAAGCCTGTTCCTACTGCTTCATGTTTTAGGCGCTCTACAACTACAGAGCCTTCTAAGCCAGCATTGATTGCGATTTGGCGAACTGGCTCTTCAAGCGCGCGCAATACGATGTTTACGCCAGTTGCCTCGTCGCCAGCTGCTTCAACAGAAGCTACTTTATTGTATACGTTCATTAACGCTGTACCACCGCCGGCAACGATGCCTTCTTCAACTGCCGCGCGAGTAGAGTTCAACGCGTCTTCGATGCGAAGTTTACGCTCTTTTAATTCAGTTTCAGTAGCAGCACCAACTTTAATTACCGCTACGCCGCCTGCTAGTTTTGCTAGGCGCTCTTGCAGTTTTTCACGGTCAAATTCAGAAGTTGTTTCTTCTAATTGAGCGCGGATTTGGTTTACGCGAGCTTCGATTGCTTCTGTGCTGCCAGCGCCTTCTACGATTGTCGTGTTTTCTTTTGTTACTACGATCTTAGCAGCGCGTCCTAGAGAAGCAACTGTCGCAGATTTCAAGTCACGGCCAAGCTCTTCTGTAATTACTTCGCCGCCAGTTAGAACTGCGATATCTTCTAGCATTGCTTTGCGGCGGTCGCCAAATCCAGGAGCTTTCACTGCAACAACGTTGAATGTGCCGCGAAGTTTGTTTACTACTAATGTAGCTAATGCTTCGCCTTCTACATCTTCTGCGATGATTAATAGAGGGCGTGCTTGTTGTACAACTTGCTCTAGCACTGGAAGGATTTCTTGGATGCTTGCGATTTTCTTGTCAGTGATAAGCACGTAAGCATTGTCAAGAACTGCTTCCATTTTCTCAGAGTCTGTAATCATGTAAGGAGATGCATAGCCGCGGTCAAATTGCATACCTTCTACAACGTCAAGCTCAGTTGTGAAGCCTTTGGATTCTTCTAATGTGATAACGCCGTCGTTGCCAACGCGCTCCATTGCTTCTGCGATCAATTGGCCTACTTCTTCATCAGCAGCAGAAATCGCAGCTACTTGGGCGATAGAAGCTTTGCCTTCGATTGGCTTGGAGATTGCTTTTAATTCTTCAACTGCTACAGCTACAGCTTTTTCAATACCTTTGCGAAGGCCCATTGGGTTAGCGCCAGCTGTAACGTTCTTTAAGCCTTCACGAATCATAGCTTGTGCAAGTACAGTTGCAGTTGTTGTACCGTCACCCGCTACATCGTTTGTTTTGCTTGCAACTTCAGCAACAAGCTTTGCACCCATATTTTCGAATGCATCTTCTAACTCAATTTCTTTTGCGATTGTTACCCCGTCATTTGTAATTAGAGGAGAACCAAACTTTTTCTCCAATACTACGTTGCGTCCTTTTGGTCCAAGTGTAACTTTTACCGCGTTTGCAAGAGTGTCTACACCGCGAAGCATCGCGCGACGAGCATCTTCACTGAATTTAATCTCTTTTGCCATGTTTCATAACCTCCCTGAATGTATATTAAAAATCTATCAATTAGCCGATAACTGCTAAAATATCGCTTTCACGTAAAATTAAATACTCAGCACCTTCATATTTCACTTCTGTGCCGGCATATTTTGAGAAGATAATACGATCGCCTACAGCTACTTCAAGAGCTACGCGCTCCCCGTTCTCCAGCACACGTCCTGTACCAACTGCAACAACTTTGCCTTCTTGCGGCTTTTCCTTTGCAGTATCTGGCAGCACAATGCCGCTTGCAGTTTTTTCTTCTGCTTGAACAAGCTCGATTACAACGCGATCACCTAATGGCTTTAGCATGAAAATAACCTCCTCAATTCTTTTATGTAGGTTTTATTTTTATTAGCACTCAACTTCATCGAGTGCTAACACACTTATTATAATAATGAATCTAATTTTCTTTTGCAAGTAAAAAAGCATAATTTTTACAAAATAGAGCTACTTATCTTGATGCCCAGAGCACGGTACTAGTATACCCAACTGTACGGGAAACATTCTCTTCGTTTTTTCGCCCGTTTGTGTGTTACAATAAAACACATACCATAAGTTCATTCTCTAAGAACTTGTATTTTCCTTTTTAGGACAGAAAATTCTTAAGAAAAAGGGGTTTATGTGATTGAAAAGACAATACTGGTGGGTCATTTCCATATATATCTTCATGCAGCTTTCCAGTGCTGCCGGCATTCCTCTTCTTTTAAAAACAGGATGGTATGACGAATATACACGGGCCACGAAAATACAGCTTGTTTCCGGGCACTGGGCCGTTATCAGCTTTACTGCCGCGCTATTGCTTATCATATGGATTTTGCGAAAGGACACGGAACAGCTAAGGGGCGATAGGGCCGGGGCTGCTGCTACAGCGGCTTGGATGGTTGCCGGGGTATTTATGGCGTTATTTGCACAATCGATTGCAGCGAATATCGAGATGCGCTTGTTAGGGATTGAACCTGGTTCAGAAAATACAAAACGGCTTGTAGAGATCGCCGAAGCAACACCGTGGTTTATTCTCGTTACATCGATTTTAGCGCCAATTCTTGAGGAAATTGTTTTTAGAAAGATTCTCTTTGGTACACTCTATAAGAGATATAATTTTTTCCTAGCCGCTATTATTAGTTCTCTCATATTTGCAGCTGTACACTTTGATTTCTCCCATTTATTAATTTATACAGCCATGGGTATAACCTTTGCTTTTTTATATGTACGAACAAAACGCATTATCGTACCGATTGCGGCACACGTTGCAATGAATACAATCGTTATTCTTATCAATATCGTGTTTCGCGAGGATTTGGAACGAATTATGCGCGAAGCTGAAAAAATGCAAGCAATTCTCGGAGGATTTTAAATATGCGAACTTCACCATTGTTTATGGCAACTCTGTACTTTCTCCTCGGCTGTGTTTTCACATACTTGGCCGTTACAAGTGTAGAAGAAACGATTTGGAATTTCTATACGCTTTTATTAATTGTAATGGCAACCTTCGATTTCGGGTTAGCCCTGCGGCTTACCTTTGCAAAGTTGCGAACAAAACGAAAGTAAAAGTTTTTTAAGCAGCCCACCGATTTATACGAATGGACCAAAAACTAAAAAACGCGGATGGTGCCGCGTTTTTTAGTTTTTGCGGGCATAATCTAGCCCCGTGGTATTTCACTTTGGATAATGCTTTAAAAAGTAAACGAGCGTTTGCAGTTCTACTGCTAAATCAATATGATGAATCCGAATATCCTCCGGCACATTAATGCGCGCCGGCGTGAAGTTTAAGATTCCTTCTATACTTGTATTCACTAGACGATCTGCAATGGATTGCGCAACGCCGGCAGGAACTGTTAGAATAGCTACTTTTACATCCTCAGATAGTCTTTCTTCTAGCTCATCCATATGATAGACTGGGATTCCCCCTATTGTTTTCCCAACCTTGCTCTCATCAACATCAAAAGCCATTTCAATTTTAGTATTGTTATTTTTTGTAAAGTTATAATTTAAAAAAGCGGTTCCTAAGTTCCCGACTCCAATTAGCGCCACACTAATTAAGTCATCTTGATCGAGCGTCTGGCTAAAAAATGATAAAAGATAATTTACATTGTAGCCATACCCTTTCTTGCCTAAAGCCCCAAAGTACGAAAAGTCCCTGCGAATTGTTGCAGAATCTACTTTTACCGCCTCGCTTAACTCTGCCGATGATACCCTTTGTTTGCCAGAAAGCGATAAATTTTTAATAAAGCGATAATATAGAGGCAATCTTTTGGCGGTAGCCTGCGGAATTTTCGGTTGGTCCATTATGTATCCCCCTCTCTTTTGCAATCTCTGTTTATGCGCCAGAATAAATGACGAAAGTTTATCGTTATAAAGCTTTGCCTGTATAATAGAAAAAGACATATGTCTTCTCTTTAAACTATACACCATTTTGATTCTCGTTGAAAAACATAAGTTTCTTTAAGTAACGATTAACTATTTGAGGTGAAAAACATTGATTTTATTACAAGTAAACGGACTGACGAAGCTGTTTGGAGCAGATGTCGTTTTATCTAATATAAAACTTGAAGTACAAACCGGAGACCGCGTCGCCCTTGTCGGCAGAAATGGGGCTGGAAAATCTACTTTATTAAAAATTATCGCCGGTGAATTGTCTTACGACAGCGGCGAAATCATTAAGCCGAAGGATGTAACCATCGGATATTTAGCCCAGCATACCGGATTGGAAACCTCCCTTACCATCGGCGAAGAAATGCTTAACGTATTCGCAAGCCTCCGCGACATGGAGAAAGATTTGCGAAGGCTGGAGCAAGAAATGGGTAAAGAGGATGTTTTTACAAATGAAGCCCGCTATCATAAGCTGCTGGAAGAGTATGACCGCCTGCAGCAATCTTATAAAGACCAAGGCGGCTACCAATATGAAGCCGATATTCGCTCCGTATTAAGCGGTTTAGGCTTCCCGGCTGAAACGCATAAAACTGTTATCTCGACTTTAAGCGGCGGGCAGAAAACGCGCCTCGCTCTTGGAAAGCTTTTATTAACCAAGCCTGATTTGCTGATTTTGGATGAGCCGACGAACCATTTAGATATCGATACGCTTACTTGGCTTGAGCAATATTTGCAAGGATACCCTGGAGCCATTCTTATTGTTTCCCACGATCGTTATTTTCTAGACAAGCTCGTAACACAAGTATATGAAATTTCACACAGACAGAGTAAACGTTACATTGGAAATTACAGCAAATATTTAGAACAAAAAGCCGATTGGTATGAACAGGAAATGAAACGGTATGAAAAGCAGCAGGAAGAAGTCGCAAAGCTCCAAGACTTCGTGCAGCGCAATCTTGCCCGGGCATCAACGACAAAAAGGGCACAAAGCAGGCGCAAACAGCTTGAGCGTATGGAGTTAATGGCCAAGCCTTTAGGAGATGAAAAGAAAGCTTCGTTTCATTTTGATATTGAACGGCAAAGCGGAAATGATGTGTTAAAGATCAATGATTTGTCTGTCGGTTACGAAGGAAAGACAATCATTCAGCACATTAACTTACATCTCACAAGAGGAGATAGTGTCGCCTTAGTCGGGCCAAACGGAATCGGAAAATCAACGCTGCTCAAAACAATTGTACAAAAGCTTACAGCAAACAGCGGAACAATCACATTTGGCTCTAACGTGACGATTGGATACTATGACCAAGAGCAAGCAAATCTTACCTCCTCTAAACGTGTTTTGGACGAGCTTTGGGATGAATTCCCGTTAAAGCCGGAAAAAGAAATCCGCACTGTACTCGGGCATTTTTTATTTTCCGGGGATGATGTATTAAAGCCTGTCTCTTCTTTAAGCGGCGGCGAAAAAGCGCGGGTGGCCCTCGCCAAGTTAATGATGAAACATTGCAACTTCCTTATTCTTGATGAACCGACAAACCATTTAGATTTAAGCAGTAAAGAGATACTGGAAAATGCCTTAATTGATTTTCCTGGAACAATTTTATTTGTATCTCATGACCGTTATTTCATTAATCGTGTTGCAACAAAGGTTGTAGAATTATCTTCGGATAACGCGACAGAATATCTTGGCGATTACGATTATTATGTAGAGAAAAAGGCAGAAATGATAGAGCGGGCCCGTCTTGAAGAAGTTATACAGCAAAAACCGGCAAAACAACAAGAAGCAACGGAAAAAAGAGGCTATCTAGAGGAGAAGGAGCGTAAAAAACAAGAAAGACAGCGGGCCCGTAAAATTGAAGAGTTGGAACAGGCGATTATGGAGTTAGAAGAAAAAATCGCATATTTTGAAGAGCAGCTTTGCCTGCCGGAAATCTATCAGGATTATGAAAAAGTGCAAGAAATTAATAACGAGAAACAAGTTCTTCAAGATAAGCTGGATTCATATATGGAACAGTGGGAAGAACTGCAGCTTTAAAAAATTCACGGGCCTATATAGGAGAATAGAATCACTATATTAACTGAAAAAAGCCAGTGCTTTGAACTGCACCCCAATTGTTAGACACATCTAACAATTGGAGGTGCAGTTTTTATTTATGACTAAATATACAAGTGATATAAAATTAAATATTATTCAAGGCTATAACCCGAAAGTAATTTCTCAAAATGAATACGCAAAAC
>JBHGUR010000058.1:0-7926 GCA_048976805.1 Ectobacillus sp.
TAAAAGAGGTCCGCTCGACTTGCATGTATTAGGCACGCCGCCAGCGTTCATCCTGAGCCAGGATCAAACTCTCCATAAAAGTGTTTGTCTTGCTCATTAATAAAAATTGACGTTTTGTGTTTTGTTTAGTTTTCAAAGAACCGCTGTCGCAATGAAGCGACTTTTATAGCATATCATTTCATCTTTATATTGTCAATAATGATTTTTGATTTATTTCTCTGCCGCTCAACTCAAACTTTATTACCGGCGACAGAAATATAATTTACCACATATCAAACTATCGTGCAATACCTTTTATAAATAGGTTTTTTTGGTAACATATGGCTATAGCTTCATTTCAAATACTGCCATAACAACCGCATAAAGAAAGGGAAACGATATATGGAAACAAAACAAATCTTGCTAGAAGAAATGCAGGCCATTCAAACATGGGAGAAAGAACAAAAAGATTTATGGTTTTGGGAAAAGCTCGGAAAAATTCCTTTTGCAATTCTTGATAAACTGACCCCCTCTTTCTTGCATAATAAAGTAAACAGCGTTTTAGAAGAGTTAATTCACTACATTAACACGGGGAATAAATATTTGATTAACAAAGACGCAACCCTTAAGAAATTCGGAGCACTTTCTTCTATAGAAGAAATCCGCCATCTTCCTTTAAATGAAATGGATCAAATCGCTAAAGGCATCATTGCGTCCCGCAAAAAAATCGCCACAGCCCAAGGAGCCACTACAGGAATCGGCGGCATTTTCACCTTGGCGATTGACATTCCCGCGGTATTAGGGATGTCTTTAAACGTACTGCAGGAAATGGCGCTTTGCTACGGCTACAATCCTGAAGACGAAAAAGAACGGCTGTTTATCGTCAAATGCTTGCAGTTCTCTTCCTCAGATTTAGTCGGAAAGCAAACCATACTTAGCGAACTGCAAGATTTCGATAACCGTTCAGGCAAAAAGGATAGCATTTCCCAAATTGCTTCTTGGCGCGAAGTAATCACTGTATACCGCGATAATTACGGCTGGAAAAAGCTCTTTCAAATCGTCCCCATCGCCGGCATATTATTTGGCGCCTACTTAAACAGAAAAACAGTCGAAGAAATAGCGGAAACCGGGATGATGTTGTATAAAAAAAGACGGATACTAGAACGATTAGAAAGCCTTGAAACAGATAATTAACACCTGTAAAAAAACGTTAGCGTACTTTGTTGCTAACGTTTTTTAATGTTACTTATAATATCTTTGTTTTATTATGTTGCTTCCCTCTATTATCGCCTCTAAAAATGGATCCAATAATTAATAGAACAAAAATTCCAAAGCAAACAATAGCGCTCAAGCGGTTTTGTTCACTGAACATGAATGCAATGCAACTAATTGTTAGTATACCTGCAGTAACTGCGGTTATATAAGGAAAGCCCCACACTTTAAACTTCGGCATAGCCGCGTACGTTTTGCGAAGTTTTAGCTGCGCCAAGCAAATGCCAATCCACACGAGTGACACAGCAAATCCCGGGATAGCCATTAAATAGCCGAAAATACGTTCAGGAGAAAGATACGCAATGAGGGAGCCGCCAATTAATATAATCGCACTCAACCCTAAGCTATATGATGGAACACCGTTTTTAGATACATAGGAAAAAGCCTTCGGCGCCTCCTCCTCTGCAGCTAACGAGTACAGCATCCGCGTACATCCATATATACCGGAGTTGGCAGCTGATAAAACAGCGGTAATCAAAATAAAATTCATAATATGGGCTGATCCCTGCAAACCTGCCGCTGATAATACTTGCACAAACGGGCTGTCTTGGCCACTGATTTCGTTCCAAGGGATCAACCCGCAGATTACAAGGATAGGAAGTGTGTAAAAGAGAACAATTCGCCAAATGACGCCTTTAATAACCTTAGGCAAAATTTGCTCTGCATTCTTTGTTTCACTCAATGTTAATCCAATCAATTCAGATCCGCCATACGAAAAAATAACAATTAACAAAGCAGAAAAGACACCGGTCCAACCGTTCGGAAGGAACCCCCCATAAGCAACATAATTTTGTGCATAATCAGTTTGATCGCTCGGAATCACTCCAAATAAAATAGCGGTCCCTAGCAGAATGAATACCACAATCATTGTAACTTTTATACCTGCAAACCAAAACTCGAATTCTCCGTAACGCTTTACATTCAGCATATTGATGGCAATAATGAAAACTGCACACCCTAAGCTTAATAACCAAAGCGGAACATCCGCAAACCAATATTGCAAAAAGCTCCCTGCCACAATAACTTCAATTACACATACAGTAAGCCACATAAAGACGTACAACCAACCAACTACGAAGGACACTTTTGTCCCAAACGCCTTTCGAATAAACCCTTTCATATTTAGTCCCGGATAAGCAATCGCCATCTCTGCGATAGCACCCATTACAACGAGGAGCAATAAACCCGCAAACAAATAAGAAAAAATCACCCCCGGTCCAGCGATGGAAACCGTCTCGGACGTCCCTTTAAATATCCCTGTTCCAATTGCTCCCCCCAATGCCATCATGCGTATATGCCGCGGCAGAAGGTTTTTTTGCAGCTTATTCTCATGCGCTCCCATTTTTCATCCCCCTTTTATCTCCAGTATGTATCCGCCTAAAACAAAAAAGCCCTGCTGAAATCATCAGCAGGGACGACGTATCGCGGTACCACCCTGTTTGCAGACTTTGTCTGCCACTTGACTTTGATAACAGTCTTTTTGACCGTCTTTTTCTTCATAAAGGCCATTCCTTTACTATGAAAAAAATGCTCTGGGATTGAAATTCACATTTGCCTTTGTACTGGCTTGCACCATCCGCCAGTTCTCTAAAACAGGGAGGCAACCGCTACTGCATTTCCCTTCATTGCATCATTATAATTCATTCCATATGTCTATTAAGTATGAATTGTATTATAGAGTGGCCGGGGGCAACTGTCAATGTCCTGGTTGAATTTTCCGAAAAGTATTCCGTTAAATAAATACAAATCACAGGGAACGCCTGCAAAGAACGGCCTTAGCTCACCCGTAAAATAAATATATAATTCGTGCATAGCGCGCGTGCAGGCAGCATAAAACAACTTTTTACTTATTTGCTCCCTTCATACAACTTCAAATTCGCATAAACAGCCTTTAAAACCGGCGCCTCAATCCCGTGCTTATTTGCCAACTCAAGCAAATACCCTTGCAAATGATCTCCTTCCACCGAAAGGCCCTTCTCCATATCGCGCTGCATAGACGACTTCATTCCATAATCCATTTCAGATATCGTAACAAACTGCTTCTGCTCAATATCGTTATCAATCGGTGCTTGCTCCGCCCTCATAATTTGCGCAATCTCGGAAAATAAACTCTTAATTAACTCCGCGCCAAGCGGCAAAGAACGAATCGGGCCGATCGGCTGCCGAAATAGCGTTGTAACACCGGACAACGTGCTAATAAATAAATATTTATGCCACATATCCCGCAAAATGTTAGGGCTTACACCAATCATTGCATTCGTATTGGCAAACGCCTCTTCAAGAGCTTGCATCCGCTCGGTTTTCCCGCCGTTCCACTCTCCGAACACAAATTTATGAATCGGGCTTTTTTGAATAATATCTCCTTCTTCGGATAAAGTCGCTTCAATGAAGCATAGCCCCCCAATTACACATTGCTCCGGAAACGAGGAGCGAAGACGCTCTATATGCTTCATGCCGTTAAGCATTGGAATAATAATCGTTTCCTTATGGACAAACGGCCGGATGTCCTCTATCGCTTGCTCAAGATGGTACGCTTTTGTGCCGAGTAAAATGACATCGAATACTCCCGTTTCATTGCTTACTATCGTTTTCGGTTGAATTGTAACATCTCCATGTACGCTATGTACACGCAAGCCCCTTTTTTGCAGCTGCTTTTGCCGGTTTTCCCGGACAAGAAATGTCACGTCTTCCCCCTTTTCTGCCAACCTAGCGCCAAAATAGCCGCCTACCGCCCCCGCTCCTACTACTAAAAACTTCATCCTCTCATCCCTTCCTTTCCACAAAATTAGTATACAGTAATTTCACATCCTTATGAATACTCACAACCTTACAAAATTAATAGAAAGGCTATGTTAAAATTTGGTGTTAATTTTTGTTCCAACAGTGCGCTCATGTGCATCAAGGTTAGGTAGAGCAAACAGCGCCTGCTCTCGCTCCTTGCTTCTGGTTTTTCTTTGGACGAGGCAAAATTGGGCCCTAAGCGTTACTACACATGGCTGGGAGCACTCTCCCCTCTAATGAAAGAATGGATTATTTAACAGAGTTTATTTTTTAGAGTAGCCAATAGAAAAAAGCCTTGCGTACAAGGCTTTTTTGTAAGGAGAGACTATATTACAGGGACTCGGAAACATTTTCTTCAAATACAGCTGCGTGCCCCCCGTTTTTAGGGGCATCATCTCCATTCAACCTTTCCCAAACGCTGAATCCGCCGATAACGAGAAGCAAATATAGGAATGCCGCTATTACCCATTTTTTCATTCATATCCCCCCTATAATTTAATGCGTTGCAGGCGCAATGCGTTTAATACAACCGATACAGAACTAAATGCCATCGCGGCACCGGCTATCCACGGAGCTAAAAACCCTAACGCCGCTACCGGAATTCCCAATACGTTATAAGCAAACGCCCAGAACAAGTTTTGTTTAATATTTTGCATCGTTTTCTTGCTCATGAAAATCGCATCGGCAATGCTGTTTAAGTCGCCGCGCATTAACGTAATATCGGCCGCCTCCATCGCCACGTCCGTTCCAGTTCCGATTGCCATGCCGATGTCCGCTAGCGCAAGCGCCGGCGCATCATTAATGCCGTCCCCAACCATTGCCACTTTTCTTCCTTGCTCCTGAAACTTTTTCACTTCCTCCGCTTTTCCTTCCGGCAGCACTTGTGCAATGACATTATCAATGCCAACTTGCTTTGCGATTGCTTGTGCTGTCCGCTCATTGTCGCCTGTAATCATAACGACATGCAGCCCCATATTTTTTAAACGCGCAACCGCTTCTTTGGAAGTTTCTTTAATCGTATCGGCTACCGCAACCATGCCGGCATAGCGGCCGTCAATTGCTACTAGCATCGCTGTTTTGCCTTGGCGCTCCAATTCTTCCATGCTGCTAAGCTCGGATTCCAACACAACTCCGTTCTCCGCCATTAATCTTCTTGTACCGACGAGCAATGTTTTTCCTGCCGCCTCAGTTTTAATTCCGTAACCCGGAATGGCTTCGAAGCTCGTTGCTGTTTCAAGTACAATTCCTTTTTCGGCAATGCCCGCTACAATTGCCTGCGCCAACGGATGCTCAGATTGCTTCTCCGCAGAACCGACAAGCTGTAAAAACTCCGCTTCATCCACATCGGGAGCAACAATGACATCTGTCAGCTCCGGCGTCCCGTTTGTTACCGTTCCGGTTTTATCAAGAATTACCGTATCAATACGGTGGGTCATTTCTAAATGCTCGCCGCCTTTAAACAAAATTCCGAATTCCGCAGCGCGGCCGGATCCGGCCATAATGGATGTCGGTGTCGCCAAACCGAGCGCGCACGGACATGCGATAACAAGAACGGCAATCAATTTCTCAAGCGCGACCGCAAATTCGCCGGGGCTGACCCATACATACCAAATGAAGAAAGTAATCACTGCAATTCCTACTACAACAGGAACGAAAATACCGGAAATACGATCTGCCAACCGCTGAATCGGCGCTTTTGAGCCTTGCGCTTCTTCCACAACTTTAATGATTTGCGCTAAAGCTGTATCGCGCCCTACCTTCGTTGCTTTTATTTTCAAAAATCCATTTTTATTAATGGTAGCGCCAATTACCGCATCGCCAACCGTCTTGTCGACCGGGACGCTTTCACCTGTAAGCATAGACTCATCAAGCGCAGAACGGCCTTCGATAATCATACCGTCCACCGGTACCTTATCACCCGGTTTGACATAAACGATATCGCCGACCCGAACTTCCTCAATCGCGATCTCTATTTCTTCTTCCCCGCGCAATACAATCGCCGTTTTCGCCTGCAAGCCCATCAGCTTTTTGATCGCTTCTGAAGAACGGCCCTTTGCGCGCGCTTCAAACAGTTTGCCAAGCAAGATCAGCGTAATTAAAATTGCACTTACTTCATAGTACAGTTCGACCATATGCCCATCAGAGCCGATGGATACAAATGACAGATACAAGCTATAGAAAAATGCCGCACTTGTACCGAGCACCACCAAAACGTCCATATTGGCGCTTTTATTCCGCAATGCTTTAAAAGCCCCAACGTAAAATTGCTTTCCGACAATAAATTGAACTGGCGCTGCCAACACGAACTGAACCCATGGATTCATCAGCATGTCAGGAACTGGGATAAAGGATGTAAAAGAGTAGTGGCTTACCATTGACCATAATAACGGGAGGCTTAAAATAAGCGAAAATAAAAACTTGCCCATTTGGTTATCCATCTCTTTTTGGCGCTGTTCCTCAATACTAATTGCTTGATCTCCCTTAATGGTTGCGCTGTACCCTAGCTTTTCTACTTTTTGAATAATGTCGGCCGGACTCACTTCAGACGGATTATATTCGACAGTTGCAGTTTCTAATGCCAAATTTACATTTGCCTTGATTACGCCCGGCATTCTATTTAGGCCCTTCTCGATCCGGCTTGAGCAAGCCGCGCATGTCATGCCCGTAATATTGAATTCCTCCTTTTCTGTTACTACGTGATAGCCGAGCTTTTCTACTTTTTCTTGTAACGCTTCTATGCTCGTTACCGTTGGGTCAAATGTAATGCTAGACCTTTCTAGCGCAAAGTTGACGTTGGCATTTTCCACACCCGGCATTTTGCTTAACCCTTTTTCAATTCGAAGCGCGCAAGCTGCACATGTCATACCTTCAATTTGTAAGCTGACCTCTTTTTGTGTATTGCTCATACCGACCCTCCTATACCTATATGGGGTATAATATTTTTTAAAAAGAAGCGCGCGTTAGCACGCACGCATTATGCTACATCGTAGCCTTGTTCATCAATTGTTTCTTTAATTTGTTCCAATGTTACCGCATTTGGATCAAATTCTACTGTTACTGTTCCAGCAGCTAGGTCTACTTTTACCGCTTGCACGCCGTTTAACTCGCCAACGCTTCCTTCAACTGCCTTTACACAATGGCCGCAAGACATGCCGCTTACTTGTAATGTTGCTGTTTCCATTTTATATTCCTCCTACTTTTTCATTAATCTGCTGATTGTTCTTAATAGCTCATCGACGACTTCTTTGTCTCCTTCTTGGATGCGTTCGACGATGCATGTTTTTAAATGGCCTTCCAACAAAATTTTGCTTACGCTATTTAGGGCAGCCTGCACAGCTGAAATTTGAGTGATGACATCATCGCAATACGTATCTTTCTCAATTAACCCTTTAATGCCGCGAATTTGCCCTTCAATCCGATTTAAACGCAATATCATATTTTTTTTCGTTTCTTCCGAATGATGGCTTTTTCGCCCGCTAGCTACTGAGCAGCATTCATGCGTTTCTTCCTTGTTATGCTCCACTCGCTTCCCCCCTCACACTATATACTATACGATACCCCCCTAAAGTATGCAACACGTTTTTTAAAATCTTTTTGCCCATTTTTTATATTATTCTTCATGGGCGCCCTTCTTATGTACCGATACGTTCTTGCGCTCTCTAATCGGTTTTCAATATGATACAGCTACTTAAATGCTTTTCACACGGCTGGGAGCTCTCTCCCCCTCTAAAAAAGACCTATAATACCAACACTATGTAACTGCTAAACTAAAATCAACAGTTTCTGCTAAATAGAAATGAACACTTTTCACCAAATATTACCCCCAATTAAGCTATGATTATCTTTTCAACATAGCTTAACTGGAGGATTTGAAAGGTGGAAAAATTAGTATTG
>JBHGUR010000059.1:0-4286 GCA_048976805.1 Ectobacillus sp.
GCATCCGGCTATGCATAGAAGCGGTCAAAACCTATTCCTGCCCCATACGACGGAAAACCAGAGAGAGGAAGCAAGTACAAGGTGTTATTTGTTCTACTTAGCCGCGATGTATATGTCCAAATAATAAATTGGATATATATATATATATGCCTTAGGAACTGTTTCGCTTTTCTAGAGAAGATTTATTCGGCGAAGAAAAGGAGGCAATAGTTATGGAGATTTTGATTATCGCGGGAGTTTTATGTATTTTACTGGTACTGTTTGCACGCGCTAGTTCGCAAACAAACCGTGCGCAACGGCAATCGTCTTCCTATACGTATGTAGATGCTTCCGGAAACGACTGCTTTGATTCTTCAGGAGACGGAGGATGCGGGGGAGATTAAAAGGACAGCCGCCACTGTCCTTTTTTTCTGTAATGTTTGTTCCGCCTTGCTGATGTCGATTCTTTTGTAGTATTTTGGCGTGCGTATTCCGTATCTCATCTTTCAGCTACATGGTATGATATAAGAAAAGATAACGAATAATAATGGAAATGGCAGTCTGCATGAAAACGGAGAGTGAGTGAGATGTATATCTCGTTAATTAGACACGGCCGCTCAAATCTTCATGCTGATTTTATGAACATTCGACAATTTGAGGGTTGGATGCAACGTTATGAAGAGGAAGGGATTATTGCAGAGGATCAAATTCCCATTCAAACAGTTAAGGCAGTCCGGTCCGCCAAGCTGATTGCCTCAAGTCCCGAAAAGAGAGCGACACAATCAGCAGCTTTGCTTACGGGTTCATTAACCTTTGTGCAAAATCCGCTTTTTCGCGAAGTGGCATTGCCCTTAAGCCCGCCGGTTCCCGAGTGGATTAAGCTTAAGCCTGGAGGCTGGTTCGTAGTGAGCCGGGCGTTTTGGCTTGCCGGCTATTCCAAAAATGTAGAATCGTATGAACAAGCGCGGCAAAGGGCAAAACAGGCTACAGACCTTTTAATTGGCTATGCGCTTTGTTATCAAAAAGTTGTGCTAGTAGGACATAGTTTTTTCAATTCTATGATTGCAAAAGAACTAAAGGTACGCGGATGGATTGGCCCGGCATTGCAAAACCGGGAGTATTGGGGCTGCACCACCTATAAATATAACAAGGCGTTAGAAGGAACCGGAATTAAACAAGGAATCGGCTTCACCGCTATATAAAAAAGCGCAGTCAAAAGAGATTGCGCTTTTTTATATGCCGGCATTTCGTTGTATGTTTACCTATTTTACATACGCAGCTGGAGTGTTAATTATAGCAGCTTTATCAAGCAGGCATAGGAAGCTTCGACAAAATAGGCTTGTCGACATTCCGAAAGCTATCATGTAAAATGAGATACTATAGAGGTGAATACAATGGATAAAACGTTGGCAAATGAGATTTTGGATAAGCTGAAAAACGGCGAATTGCATGAGTATATAGTGACAAAAGAAAATTTTTATCCGTTTCGGGAAGCGCTTGTGCAGCGCCCTGATTTTAAGCATTTTCGTGGAAGCGCACAGCGCGGGGGGACGGTAGTATACACATATATGGAAGTGCCGAGATCTTAAAGCTGGTTCAGCAGTAAGCTTCTATATGAAGGTTTGTTTTTGGGAGGGAAAGAAAGATTGGAAGAATTTAAACAAAAGCGGCTCCCTCATTGGGAGTATATGTGGCAGGATAAGCAAGGCCGCCGTTTTGTCGGTATGGTGCTGTATCCATCACAGCGCAAGCGGGAAGGCCGTTATTTGTGGGAAATGAAAAAAAGAGTGGCAGAGGCGTACAAAAGCCAAGATTACGTTCCGATGACAATCTTGCAAGGCGATGCTTTTCTTGATATAGATGCGCGCATTTGGGACGTGAAAGAGAATCAGATTACAATAAAGGATGCGGCGGGAAATTATTATACGATTCGCATGAGTGAAATTCTCCATATCGGTAACCGATATGATGAAAAGAACAGGTAAACGAACGAAGCAGCTTTCATTGCAGAAGCTGTTTCTTTTTTTGTATGCTCGCCAGCTGGCCTTTCTTTTGAGAAAATCGTTGAGGAAAACGATTGCACGCTGTAAGATAGAATTGGAAAGATTTTTCATCTTACTCTTGAAAGGGCGTGGAAGCTATGACAGAAAAAGCGGCTTGGAAAATCAATGGTTTTATCGGTTTAGCACTGCTTTTCGTTATCGTTGCATTTGCTTTATACTTCAGTATCATTCAATTTAATCCGCTGTATGTAATTGTTGCTGGCATTCTTGCAATTGTTGTATTAAGCGGTATGACAATTGTACAGCCAAACGATTCGGTGGCCGTTATTTTCTTTGGAAAATATTTAGGAACGATTCGCGATGATGGTTTTTTTATTACTATTCCCTCGCTGCGCAAAAGAGTGTCGCTGCGCGTGAGAAATTTTAATAGCGATACGCTTAAAGTAAATGATGTTGACGGCAACCCAATTGAAATTGCCGCGGTTGTTGTGTTTAAAGTGACCGATACGGCGAAGGCTTTATTTGATGTTGAGAATTATAATGAGTTTGTAAGAATTCAAAGTGAGACGGCGCTTCGCCATGTCGCGACAAAATATCCGTACGACACAAATGACGATAAGGTTTGGTCTTTGCGGGGCAACGCGGAGGAAATCGCCGGTGAACTGGCCAGAGAATTGCAGGAGCGTTTAAGCGTTTCCGGCGTACAGGTTATAGAAGCACGCCTCACCCATCTTGCATATGCCCCTGAGATTGCCAATGCGATGCTGCAGCGCCAGCAGGCAAGCGCGGTCGTTGCGGCCCGCCAAAAGATTGTCGAAGGTGCTGTCGGTATGGTAGAGGCGGCTTTACAGCAGCTAGAGCAAAAGCAGGTTGTAAATTTAAATGAAGAAATGAAGGCGCAAATGGTCAGCAATTTGATGGTTGCCATCGTTTCTGAAAAAGGAACGCAGCCTGTCATGAATGCTGGGCGCGTGAAATAAAATGAACCAAAAAGGTCCCTGTTGCATGCAACAGGGATTTTTATACATATGCATTGGAAACACGTTGATCATTTGAAGCAAAGTCTAATCTTATATATGTTCTATTTATGATTGAAATATATATAGCAGCTATGCAGGACACGCTGCAGCTTGCACTCTCTTCTTCCCCCTGGTTTGCCTTTGCTTGGGGCAGAAGCAGGGTTTGACCGTTTTTCTATGCGTCTCTCACCTTTTAAAAGAAAGGCTTGCTATCTTTTTTGTGTAATTGTAATAATCGCAAAGATAATGTTCCTGTTGTTAACGTATTGCAATATGCCTATTGGACAGGGAGAACTAAAAAGGATGTTATGAACATGTTGCACATGGCGCGGAGAATGCTTCATAAGGAAGTTATGTTAAGCCTTCAGGAGTCTTCATACATAGCTGTTTAATTTATTTTTAAGGCAAGCAAAATTGCTGTAGTGCAGATACATATTTTTCGGGTTTATTAAATTTGTAATCTTTTTGACATAACACGACATATTCAACAGCTTGCCTGTATTTACAATCTTTCTATTTCTGTGTAAAATGCCCCTAGTACTACAAGCCCACATAGGCGGCAGAAAGGGGAGAAACAGGTACAGCACTGTAGTATGGCAGTATTTCCAGATAGATATAACTTGTCTCATGTAGTCTAACACAGCGCTCGAAAAGGTAACAATGTTCTGCATTCTTTCTGCGCCCTAAACAGCTAAACCCTACAAATTACTCATATTTATTATGCAGAAAGAATAAAAAAAGCCTCGTGCCTGAACTGCACCCCAATTGTTAGACACATTTAACAATTGGAGGTGCAGTTTTTATTTGGCTGTGTTAAACGTTAGTGTTGATATATACATCCTTTTAGAGGGGGAGAGTGCTCCCGGCCGTGTATCGTAACGGTTAGGGCCTAGTTTTGCCTCGTTCAAAGGAAAACCAGAGAGAGGAAGTGAGTGCGGGCTGCCGCCAGGTTCTACATAGCTGTGATGTGCAGGCCTAAGTTATAGATCATATGATTTTGACGTGAAAATCAACATTAGCCTTTAACAGACATCCATGCAAAAAATTGGCACACATGTGGATGAAAAAGTTATCCACAGACTTTTCAGGGTAGAGCCTTTTATTTTAGTTAAAGAAAATATAGGATCTCAATCCAGATGAGTGTCTATATATATCCAATTTATAATTTGGACATATACATCGCGGCTAAGTAGAACAAACAGCAACTTGTACTTGCTTTCTCTCTCTGGTTTTCCGTCGCATGGGGCAGGAATAGGTTTTGACCGCTTCTATGCATAGCCGGATG
>JBHGUR010000060.1:0-30381 GCA_048976805.1 Ectobacillus sp.
CAACTTGTACTTGCTTTCTCTCTCTGGTTTTCCGTCGCATGGGGCAGGAATAGGTTTTGACCGCTTCTATGCATAGCCGGATGCTCTCTCCCCTTTCAAAAGAAAGGTTTTATGTTCTTTTTTTAATTTGTATTTATATAGATTAGTCTTCACTAGTTGTATCAGCACTCTAGTGGAAGGACTTTCACCTTCGAGAAAATGAGTCTTCTGGGATTCGGGAGTCGTGTTTACCTAGGTAACGTACTCCAACCTTTAACAACTCATTCAGTACAGTTTTACTGCACAAGGTACGACTGCCCGTCGCACATAAAAAGAGCTAAACAATCGTTTAGCTCTTGATTCCCTATCAATAATGGAGTGCGTTATAGAGAATTTGCCGGCCGCACCTCTGCCGCTATGTAATTATTTCTCAAATCGGTTTAACATTTCTTCTCTCATTCCAAAACTCACAACTGCAATTCCTACATACATGAATACGAGAAAAATCGGGCTGACCGAATTATACCAGCTATTGTCTACAATCATATAGGCGCTTAAAGCCGCTACCAATACGAAAGCGACAACAAATAAATAAAAGCTTACTCTTTGGCTCATAATGCTCCCCCTTCCTTGTTTTAACATCACCATTTAAAATTTTATTGTAGCCCATTCCTCTCTATGCCTCAATATAAAACTTTTCTGCATCCCTTAAATTAAGTGATTTAATTCTACTCTTACAATTTCCTCGCAAGGTATAAAAATAATCGAACCAGTACCATCAATAGCAGCTACTCGTTCGTTATTCATAATATTGCCGACAACTCTTTGCAGCATTTTGTTGCGGTCGCGGTAGAAAAATTCCTTTCTATCTTGAATCTTTTTTCCATTCTCTAAATGATAAATCATATAATACATTCTGTACCCCACTGCGCCTCTCCCCTTGCTCACATTTTCACATATTTTTAGCTAAAATATAAAAATTGCTCCATATCATATGTAAAAGCAGATAGTTTCAAAAAAATTCTAACAAATAGTCCCGAGATTATCAAACATGCCCGTAATTTTTAAAACGCAATGTATATAAATTTAACAAAATTTACATATATTGCGCTGTTTGCAAAGATTAAATAAGAAGGCTCTGTTAAAGAGCAATGTTGATTTTTATATCACGTACGTCTGTGCATTACGGCTATGCAGAACCAATCGCAGCCAGCACTCATGTTCTCTCTCTGGTTTTCCTTTAGACGAGGCCAAACTAGGCCCTGACCGTTACTGCACACGGCTGGGAGCACTCTCCCCCTCTAAAAAAAGGGTTATATATCAACACTAACGTTTAACACAGCCAATAAGAAAAGCGCAGGGCGCCTGCCTATCGGCGACAAGCGTAAGAGAAGCGCTGATAGAAGACGTTTTTTGCCTTCTGAGGCGATTCGCTTACGGCCTCGAGCCGATGACGTCCAGAGCTAGACACTCATCTAGATTGAGATCCTATGCTCTCTTTAACTACTTGATTGTTGATTTTCCACTACAGGCGGACGCTTTCCGCGGGCGGGGCCGAGCCGCGTTCCCTCGCTGCGCTCAGTCCAGGGTCTCGGCTATCCCGCTTTTCCCGCTGGAGTCGCCGCCTTTCGTTCCAAATCAACATTAGCCTTTAACAGAGCCTACCTATAAGAAAACCCTACCACAGACTAACGCACTGTGATAGGGTCAAAAAAGTTATATTTTCGTATCTTTCTAAAAGAATCCCGCTCTTTTCTAAGCGGGATTCTTTTGCCAAAATCTTTGGTTGTTATTTTTGATAGCGTAAAATGGGCTTGCGTGCTGCCATTGTCTCATCAAGGCGTTTAACTGCCGTTGTGTGCGGCGCTTCCTGTACCAATTCAGGATTTTCTTCAGCTTCTTTGGCAATTTGAATCATTGTGTCAATAAACGCATCAAGCGTTTCTTTCGATTCCGTTTCTGTCGGCTCAATCATAATGCATTCTTCCACATTTAATGGAAAATATATAGTAGGCGGATGGTAACCAAAGTCCAACAACCGTTTTGCAATATCAAGTGTACGAACGCCAAGTTTTTTCTGGCGGCGGCCGGACAATACGAACTCATGCTTGCAATGCTTGTCAAACGGCAAATCATAGTACGGCGCTAACCGCCTCATCATATAGTTTGCATTTAATACCGCGTATTCTGTTACTTGGCGCAGCCCGTCAGGTCCCATAGAGCGGATATACGTATAAGCGCGTACGTTGATTCCAAAATTGCCGTAATGCGGCTTGACCCGCCCAATTGCCTGCGGCCGGTCATAGTTAAAGCGGTACCCTTCTTCTGTTTTTTCCAAAACCGGCTTCGGAAGAAAAGGAATTAAGTCGGCCTTCACTCCGACCGGACCTGAACCAGGACCTCCTCCGCCGTGCGGGCCTGTGAATGTTTTATGAAGATTCAAATGCACAACGTCAAAGCCCATATCCCCAGGACGCGCCTTGCTGAGGACCGCATTTAAATTTGCGCCGTCGTAATACAGCTTTCCGCCAGCTTCATGGACAATCTGCGCCATTTCCAATATATGTTCTTCAAATAGCCCGAGCGTATTCGGGTTTGTTAGCATTAACGCTGCCGTATCCTTCCCGACGACCCGCCTTAAATCCTCTAAATCTACTAAACCGTTTTCGTCAGACCGGACCGTGATCGTTTCAAACCCGGCCACAGTCGCGGAAGCGGGATTCGTTCCATGGGCGGAATCGGGTACGATTACTTTTGTGCGCTCATAATCATTGTTCGCTTCGTGGTAAGCGCGAATCATCATAAGTCCTGTCCATTCCCCGTGGGCGCCGGCTGCCGGCTGCAGCGTTACTTCATCCATGCCAGTAATTTCTTTTAGTTGCTCTTGAAGATCGTACATTAATTCTAGCGCCCCTTGAACTGTACTTTCATCTTGAAGCGGATGAATGTGCGAAAAACCGGAAAAACGCGCTACATTTTCATTAATCTTCGGGTTGTACTTCATTGTACAAGAACCGAGCGGGTAAAATCCGGAATCTACACCGTGGTTTCGTCTTGATAAAGCAGTATAGTGCCGCATAATGTCAAGCTCGGATACTTCTGGAAGCTCAGGTTCCTCTTGGCGAATATACGCGCTATCAAAAACGCTTTCTAACGCTACTTCTTCGACATCAAGCGCTGGAAGGCTATATCCCGTACGCCCTGCTTTACTTATTTCAAAAATAAGCGGCTGCTCTTGTTTCATCATTGGACATCCCCCATTTCCTTCACGAGTGCATCAATTTCTTCTTTTGTGCGGAGCTCGGTTACGGCAAGCAGCATGTGATTTTCTAGTTCTGGATAATCCCTACCAAGATCATAACCGCCAATTATATTCTTTTGCAGCAATGCCTGATTCACTTCTTTAACCGGCCTTTTGCAATCTATCACAAACTCATTGAAGAAAGGGCCGGCGAAAATGGCCGGAAAACCGGCTGCTTCAAAGCTCTTTTTGGCATACTGTGCTTTCGAAATGTTTTGGATTGCCATCTCCCGCACCCCTTTTTTCCCGAGTGCCGTCATCGCTACGGAAGCCGCTAATGCGTTCAATGCTTGGTTGGAACAAATATTGGATGTCGCCTTGTCACGGCGAATATGCTGCTCGCGCGCTTGAAGCGTCAGCACAAATCCCCGCTTTCCGTCCGTATCCACTGTTTGTCCGACCAACCGTCCCGGTATTTTTCGCATAAACGTTTTCGTTGTTGCAAAATAGCCGCAGTGGGGGCCGCCAAATTGCGCTGGAATCCCAAACGGCTGGGCATCCCCGACAACAATATCGGCGCCAAATTTCCCCGGCGGCATCAGCGCTCCTAAAGCCAATGGATTAGCAGAAACGATAAATAGCCCTTTATATTGATGAGCAATTTTCTCAAGCTCTGCCAATGGTTCTACCTGCCCGAAGAAGTTCGGATATTGAACGACTACACACGCTACCTGTTCATCCATTTCCTTTTGCAACATCTCTAAATCAGTTATGCCGTCCGCAAAGTCGATCTCCACAACTTCAAGACGCTGTCCTTTTGCGTAAGTTTGCAATACATCCCGCGATTGCGGATGAACTGTCTTAGAAACGATAATCTTTTTATTGCGTGTATGCCCCGCCGCCAGCATAGCTGCTTCAGCTAATGCCGTGCCGCCATCATACATCGAGGAGTTCGCTACATCCATTCCTGTTAACTCGCAAATCATCGTTTGGAATTCAAAAATTGCCTGCAACTCGCCTTGTGAAATCTCCGGCTGATACGGTGTATAGGCCGTGTAAAATTCCGAACGGGAAATCACGTGGTCTACAATAACAGGGATATAGTGGTCATAAACACCGGCTCCCAAAAACGAAGCATAATCTTTGCTATTGGCGTTCCTTGCAGCAAGCTGCGCCAATTCCTTAAGCAGTTCCGGCTCCGATTTTGCCGGTTTAATATTCAAATCGCCTTTAAATCGTATGCTCCCGGGAATATCTTGAAAAAGCTCCTCAATTGATTCTACGCCAATGGCGCTTAACATTTGTTTTTTATCCTCGTCTGTCATTGGTAGATAACGATGCAACATGAAACTTCCCCTCCCTGTTACTTAGAACGTTTATAAAATGGTACTGAAACAACAACGGCCTTCACTCGTTTCCCGCGAATCTGCACTTCTACCTCTGTACCTAAAGCAGTGTACTTCGCATCAAGAAGCGCAAGCCCAATATTTTTCTTTAATGTCGGAGATTGCGTGCCGCTTGTCACTTCCCCAATTTTTTCATCGCCAATAAATACTTCGTAATGGCTTCTTGGAATGCCGCGTTCTATC
Source organism: Ectobacillus sp. (assembly GCA_048976805.1). Lineage (GTDB taxonomy): Bacteria > Bacillota > Bacilli > Bacillales > Bacillaceae_G > Ectobacillus. The sequence goes on from JBHGUR010000060.1 coordinate 4,810, forward strand.
ATTTCAATCCCGACAAGTTTGCGCGGGGCACCATTATCTTTTTGTTTCTTTAAAGCTTCTTTTCCTATGAAATCAACATTTTTATTTGTTTTCACAACAAAGCCAATTCCTGCCTCAATCGGCGTAATCTCCTTTGTGAGCTCCTGTCCATACAGCGCAAGCGCCGCTTCAAAACGAAGCGTATCGCGCGCCCCAAGGCCGCACGGTTTTAAGCCGTATGGCGCTCCCGCCTGCAGCAGCTTTTCCCAAAGGGCTACTGCATCTTCGGCTTGGCAATATAATTCAAACCCATCTTCTCCTGTATAACCGGTACGTGAAACAAGAACATGCAGACCATCTATATCAACACGCTCTTTAAATTTAAAAAATTTAATCTCCTTTAAATTTTCTGAAGTTAATGTTTGTAAAATGCTTTCGGCTTTCGGGCCCTGCAAAGCCAACTGAGCGATTTGCTCTGATGCATTGTGTATTTCCACTTCTCCCTTCACGCGGGAAGAAAGCCACTCATAATCCTTTTGAATATTAGCGGCATTTACAACAAGCAAATATTCTTCATTTGCTTTTTTATAAATCAATAAATCATCAACAGTTCCGCCGTCTTCATAGCACATAGCTGTATATTGTGCATCTCCGGCCTTTAGCAAAGAAACATCATTCGTCACCATATACTGTAAATAAGCAAGGCTATCCGGACCCTTTACCTCTATTTCTCCCATATGCGAAACATCAAAAAGCCCGGCTGCTGTGCGAACCGCTTCATGCTCTTCTTTAATTCCGGAAAATTGGACCGGCAGCTCCCAGCCTCCAAAGTCAATCGTTTTCGCTCCATATTTAGCGTACACATCATATAACGGTGTGCGATGTAGCGCCATTATGCTCTCCCCCTTTGCTGCGTATAAAAACATCTAACATTTTTTTTGAAAATTCTTCATACATACGGAATCCCGTTATATTTTTTCGTGAAAACGCAAATAAAAATTATCATTTCAGGAGAAAATACGAAAGATTCCATACCTTTTACACAACAATATCCTAACATTTTTCAACTATTTTCATCAATATTCTAGCTTCAAAAATAATTCAGAATTCTAAGAAGGTGAGAGCCAATGAAGGTTGACATTCATGTAGAGCGGTCCTGGCAAGAGGCTTTTCTTAGTAAAATAGCTGATGACGGCCCTTGGGCAAATTGGGAATTGTACAATCTTGCCTATGAAACAGAAAAACAATTGCTCATCCCTTCCTTTGAAGGCTTGCAGGCGCCCAAGCATTTACCGCATTTAACTCCGCTGCCCCATCAGTTGGAGGTGGCCAAAACGGTAATTGAAGAAATGAACGGAAAGGCCATCCTTGCCGATGAGGTAGGGCTTGGGAAAACAATTGAAGCAGGGCTCATTTTAAAAGAGTATATGATTCGCGGTCTTGTAAAAAAAGCGCTTATTCTCGTTCCTGCCTCTCTCGTATCACAATGGGCTTATGAGCTGAATACAAAGTTTTATATCCCAGCAGTAGCCCAGAAAAAAAGCCATTCTTGGGAGCAAGCCGATGTTATTGTATCTTCCATTGATACTGCCAAGCGCGCTCCGCATCGCGATATTGTCTTAAATATGGAATATGATTTGGTTATTATTGACGAAGCCCATAAGCTAAAAAACAATAAAACGCGAAACTACCAGTTTGCCCAGCTGCTGAAAAAGAAATTTTGTTTGTTGCTCACCGCAACCCCAATCCAAAACCGAATCGATGAAATTTTCAATCTCGTTTCTCTATTAAAGCCGGGCCATCTCGGAAATCAATCTAACTTCGAAGAATATTATGCTTCTAAAAACAGAACGCTGGAAACAGATCAGCATCTCAAGAAGCTGATTAATAAAGTGATGGTTCGCAACCGCCGGCATGATACGGGCATTGAGTGGCCAAAGCGCCATGTACATACTATATTTATCGACTTTAACGAACAAGAACGGGAATTGTACGATACTATCAGCGCGTGGAAGGACGCAGCCGCTTTTACGTCCGCTTTTTCTTCGTTAACATTAAAAAGGGAAGCTTGCAGCAGCCGGGAAGCTGTTTATTTTTCCTTAAAAAAGCTTGTCGAAAAGCGGCAAAAAGAAAACTCCGATTATCAAATCGATCCTTATATAGAATTGCTGATGGAAAAAATCAATGCTATTCCCTTTAACTCAAAGGCAAATAAGACGCTGGAAATCATTAAGGAGATTGATGATAAGGTTGTCATTTTTACGGAATACCGCGCCTCGCAAATGTATTTGCAATGGTTTTTAAAACAGCACGGCATTTCATCGGTCCCTTTTCGCGGCGGCTTTAAGAGAGGGAAGAAGGATTGGATGAAGGAGCTGTTTCAAAATCATGCCCAGGTGCTTATTGCCACAGAGGCAGGCGGAGAAGGAATTAACCTGCAGTTTTGCAATTATATGATTAATTATGATTTGCCTTGGAATCCGATGAGGCTTGAACAGCGTATCGGACGTATTCATCGCCTTGGCCAAAAGCATGATGTTCACATCTATAATATGGCAACAAGAAACACGGTCGAAGAGCATGTATTAAGGCTGCTGTATGAAAAGATTGACTTATTTGAGCGGGTAATTGGCGAGCTGGATGAAATCTTAACAAGAATTAATATGAAAAATATTGAAGACCATATTCAAGATATTTTCGCCCATTCCAAAAGCGAGGGAGAAATCCGTATCAAAATGGAAAATTTAACATCGATCATTGAGTTTGCCAGACAAAATGATAGGGGAGGCGACCGCTTTGCTGCAACATGAAATCCATGATTATTTATATCGTTTTTTCGAGGCCACTCATTGTGAAATACTAGAAAAATCCAAATATTTTTTAGATATTCAGCTTTCGATTGAAATGGATAAAATACTGATGAACCGACCTTTCTACTGGCATTATCTTGAAAAAATCGGCGGCATTCCCAATCCGATGCGCTTAACTCTTATTACAGACCAAAATAAGGTGCCCGAAGATTTAAAAGGGGATATCATCCACTATGGCTCTCCCCGTCTTCATCAAATTTTCAAAGCAACAGGGGAGCTTGGCGCTTATATTCGAATGTATGAGGACGTTCGTCCAAACAATCATGCCCACATCCCTCTCCATCCATGGCTCGGGGTGAATATGAAAGTAAGCTACCAATGTGACCGCAAAAAGGATATGCTGTACTCTCTTGGCCTCCACCTCATTAGCGGTACTATTGTGAGCGACTTCCACGAAACGTTGCAAACTATTGCAATGACACCGAAAATTCCCGATTTTTGCTTCACCCTTACGCCCATCATTAAACCGCAAAGCGGGCTGATTCGTTTGGAAGAAGCGGTCAAATCCCTCATTCTACAAGATGACCACACATGGGCCGATGAAGCAAGAAAGCGTTGGGAGCACGATTTGCATCTTCTCAATCAATTTTATCATGATATGGAGGAAATGCCGGAAAGCTACGAAATCGAAAAACAGGCGCTTCAAGAACAATATGAACCGAAGATTGCGATACGGATTATTAACGGCGGATTATTTTACCTAACGCAAAATCGTATTTTACAATAAAGGAGAGTAGAGCTTCCCGACACATCCCTAAGTCAAAAAACATTTTATCCATAACAGTTTTTAACCCGCCATGAAATTAATGGCGGGTTATTGGCTTTTGTTAAATTTTCCCGTTATATTTACGACCATCATTATGTTCTTCCTGCTGATGCTTCGTCATGCGCTTTTGATATGCTTTTGTGCGCGCACTTACATGGTTTGCATCATTTTTTTCATTCTTTTTAGAACCGCCTGCACCGTTGCTCATTTTTCACCCCTCCTCCCGTAAATATGTATTCCAATAGGGCCGCACCGGCAGCCGTCTCCTGAAAGAAAGCGCAGACTGCTAAAAGCCGCCCTATATTCCTTTGTAGCTTTTGTCTTGCGAACAGATTTATGCACCGTCTCCTACTTCGCTAAAGACATTTCCGCTTAAGGTTTCGCCATATTAACTCCTAAAAAACCCTATACAAAAAGAAAAGAAGATGCGCCCTGCAGCGTATCTTCTTTACTCTTCCACATATTTGCTAAACATTTCATATAACCCTTTATTGACAAGATGGGAAATTTGCTCATCAGACTTATATGGATAGCGATCACGTAATCGAATTGAAGCTTTCGCCATTAAATTTTCCAATACGGAACGACCGCCCTTTCCGTATATAACTTCCGCATACTCAATCAGTTTCGTGTCCTCGACAGCTGCCGGATTATGATTAAAGAAAAATTTACTCATAAACATCTCCTTTCTGATAGCGTTTTCATTTTATAGGTTAAACAGAATATGTTAGTGTTTTCACATTACTGTATGCTTATTTAAATGTTTAGTTTCATTATAAAACAATATATTTACAGTGATTACTGAATTTAAGGCAATTTTGTGAACAAATATTAAAAAATGGTCTTTTACATCACTTTCCTTTTCTATACACTCACCCCTTATCAACCATAACGTTTCTCGCAGCCATAAAGAAAAGCACCGGCTATTAGCCGGTGCCCAACATAATGTAATCTTCCCATCAGCCTTACGCTTCCTTATCCAAATCCTTTTGCTTCAAATGTGTTTTTTTATAGAGCAGCTTAAGGCTAAGCGGCAAAACCCCAAACCATCGTACCGAAAACAATTCTTTTTCGCTTCGGCGCTGCTGCCTTTTTTGCTTTCTATCTTGTTTAGGGCTGTCCATATAGGTGACAAATTGCTGTGTCACAAATTTTACATAATCATTCGTAGACATCCACTTCACCATCCATACCAGATTCTTCTAGTAATAAGTATGCCCTATTCAACTTTGCTTAATCACTGCTTCTATTTCTTTTACAATATCATTAATATTTTTATCCGTTGTATCGACCTTATAATGAGCCTGTTCATACCAGCCTTGCCGGGAACGGAACAGCTCCAAAAAACCCGGGATATCATCTGATTGAAAAAGAGGGCGCGCTGTATCTTCTTTAATCCTTTCAATAATGGCGTGCGGATCGCAATATAAGTAAAAAACAGTACCGTGCCGCTTCATCCAATTGCGGTTTTCTTCTTTTCCGACAATTCCTCCACCTGTCGTAATAATTACATCATTTGTCGGCAATTCCTTTAGCACCATTGTTTCCAGTTCACGAAAAGCGGATTCACCTTGTTTGGCAAAAATCTCGCGGATGCTGCATCCCCTTTTTTGCTCTACCTGTTCATCCGTATCTATTACTGGTAAACTAAGCCGCGCACCAAGCGCTTTTCCGACCGTCGTTTTGCCCGACCCCATAAATCCCGTAATATACAAAGCCTTCATTTTGCTACCTCTCCTCTGTCCAATTTTGGATTTGCTGATTATCTCTATTATACTGAAAGCTAACTTTATATGTTCGGTTTTGCGTTGTTTTGCATTCTATTAATATAAAGATAACAGAGGAATCCATATTAGAGACAGCAACGCTGGCTGTTCCATTCTCGTAAATATACTCTTCCTTTAGTTCGCCGCTTTCGTGAATAGCGCGTTTTACATCCCGTACAGCACGATTCATAATAATATCCAACAACAACAATTCCTCAGCTTCCTTATAAAATTTCTTTTCCAACATCAAAATATTTGCTTGATGGACAAGAAAAGCGATGATAAAAAAAGAGAAAAAGACGGCAGCCGGCATAGTAAACCCCCGCTCTCCTCTCATCGATTTTCCTCCAAAGGGTGAAAACGCGTTACAACTCCTATATGTTGTTTGTTATTTTGATCTTCAATATAGATGCGCAGCATAGATGGAGATAATTCATACGAAACTGCTTGTATATTCTGAAGCAAAATTTCGTGCCCTGTTCCGTCCACTCTTCGAATCAGCTCCTCTCCATTGAAGAAATGCATCACGTTCTTTTCAGCTTTATCATAGAGAATCAACTTGTTGCCGTATACATTTGCCCGCTTCGCCTCGCGAAATTCAATTTGCATTTGTTCTAAAAACAAAGTCCATTCAAATTCGTTAAACGCGGCACTTTTCGAAGGTGCAAGCAGCGGATATAAACGCGGAGCTATACTGATTAAAACAGATAGAATGAAAAGGCAAATTAATACTTCAAGAAGAGTAAACCCCATTTGCTGTTGTTTATTTCGCAACATAATAACACCTATTTTCCAGCTGTTTTTTGGCATTGTTCCACGACACACAAATTTGTTTTTGATGTTGTATATTTGTATCTCGCCATTCTATAAAGAATGAAATGCTTGATATGTTTCTTCTGCTCGTGAAAGAAGAAGCTGGGTTGTATAAATAACGCGCGATTTCTTCTTTCAACACGGCATTAGCCATATGAGACGCATAGGTGTCCTTTCTTTCTTGTATAAGAAGCACAGCTTGTGGAACGAACAAGGCAGCAACCATCAGAAGCAAGCTTAACGCTGCCAGCATTTCTACTAAAATAGAACCCCTTTCATATTTTATAATATGAAAAACGCCCCCTTCCGAGTTGAAATACAACCTTGTATTTATTTTGTTTATAAAATACATACATCATGCCGCCTTTATTAATATTTCCATTCGCGTTGTAAGTCATAGGGCTGGATAATGTAACAAGCTCCACCTTAATTTCCGGGTCATATTCTCTTACGAGTGCAACCTTCATATCCCCGCTTGTAATAATGTACTTATTATGCGCTGTAAACCAGCGCAAGCTGTAACGGCTGTTGTTGCTAATAGCAGCCTGCTGCATAAAAACGATATCTTGCCGGAATTGTTCTAAAAACTGCTCGTCCTTGCGGCTATCATAAAGCGGAAATACGCTCATGCCTATGAGGCTAATTAAGGAAACGATACCCAATACGATCACCATTTCAAGAAACGTAAATCCGCCTTGTACCTTATTGCTTTCCACCTACAGTTACCTTTCCGGTATCAGGAGAAACGGACAAAGCAGCACCGTTTGGGCATGTTGTCGTTGCAATGTATTCTTCGTCCTTTAGCTGTTCAATAGTCGGAATTGCCCCGTCATTGTTCAATTGGTACGCCTGCACCTGCGCTTCTGTCGATTTTACAATCGCCTCGCACCCTTTTGTTTGTACGGTATTGCGCTGATTTACTACGTTCGGGATAATGAGCAAAAGCAGAACGGAAATAACAAGCAAAACGAGCAGCATTTCCAACAATGTAAAACCTTTCTCATTCATGGTATCTCCTCCTTACATAGAATTAAGCATATTAAACATCGGAAGCAGCATCGCCAAATACATCAGAACAACGATAATGCCAATGATTGCAAATATGATAGGCTGTATCACTAAAATCAGCCTGTTTATCATCATCTCCGCCCTTTCGACAATCATTTCCCCATAATCCACCAACTCATTTGCCACATTTCCGCTCGCCTGCCCGTGCTTGATTACATAGGAAAGCTCTTGTTCATAATAAGGGCGTTTGTTTAAAATGCTTTCTAATGTATCGCCGTTTGCGAGCCGTCTTTGAATTTCTTTTGCCTCCCAATGAAAAAAAGGATGGTGCCTTTGCTGCTCCATTAACAGAAATGCTTCCCGGATAGACAATCCGCCAAGCAGCAAACTGCTTAGCTGTACAGCAAAATAGTGGGAATTAAAAGCGCGATAAAGCTTTTTTATAAACGGAACCTTCAAAACCGCATTCATCTGCCGAACAGGGTGCAGCTTCTTAAAATAGAACATGTAAACAGCAGCACCAACAAAGAAAAAGCACACTGCTCCCCAAAAAACGGCAGGAAGAACTTGCAAAAAACGGGCGATAAATTGCGGAAGAGAAGAAGAGGCGGGAAGAGAGCGATATAGGCTTGAAAACTGCGGAATTAAAATGGTGTTAAAAAGAAATACCATAATCATAAGAAAAAACAAAAGAAAGAGAGGATAGTACAATGCTTTTTTTATCTTTTGTACATGCTTGTCTTTTCTTTCAAGAAGACGGCTTCCTTGCTGCAGGGCAAAGGAAATATCGCCGTGCTTCTCGGCATAAAATAAATACGCAAGCACATCGGGATGAAAGGAAAGTCGGGAAAAAATAAGATGGAGGCTATTTCCTTTTTTTAATTCTTCAACAGCCTGTCTCAACTGCTTTTTTTGGCCCTCGTTTAAATAAAATTGTAAAAATTCCAAGGCATGCCACAAGGAATATCCCTTTTCCAGCAAATTCCCCAAGCGGCGCAGCAAGTCAATTTGTTCACGCACCTTCCAGCAGCCCGCACTTTTCTTATAAAAAAACATCATTCTCCCCTATATATCCTAAGGCATAGCCCTTTTTTACAGCATCCCTCAAGGTAGCATACATATAGGCTGCCTTCTCTCCCTTTGTTTCCTGAATTACCTGCTTTAACGCTTTCCCATATAATAGCTCATAGACGCTGAGGCGGCGGACTTTACGCATCTTCTTGCAAAGAGGGACGCACTTGCCATGGCAATACGGGCATTTTAAATCTACGAGCCGCTGTGCCGCAACCCCAATTAGCGATTGCTCGATCTCCGGCAGCGTGATATTAAAGTCTAGCAGCCGCAATATCGCTCCCTTCGCATTATTGGTATGCATGGTCGTGAGTACAAGATGACCTGTTAAACTGGCGCGGATTGCCGCTTTTGCCGTTTCTTCATCCCGTATTTCCCCTACTAGGATAATATCGGGATCGTGCCGCAAAATTGCTTTTAAGCCCGTTGCGTACGTAATTCCAGCCCGTTCATTAATTTGAATTTGCACCAATCCTTCATTCCGTTTTTCAATTGGATCTTCCAGCGTTACAATGCTGCGGCTTAAATGCTTGCTGGCAGCGTTAAGCATAGCGTACATCGTTGTTGTTTTTCCTGATCCTGTTGGACCGGTAAAAATGATTAAACCGTGGGAATGATGCAAAAAAGAAAGGAGAACTTTAGAGGAACTGGGGAATAATGATAATTGAGAGAGCGGCTGTACAGAGGTCTGGAGATGTATGCGGATAACCAGACTTTCGCTATTGATGGTCGGCAGTGTGGATAGCCTTAAGTTCATTTGCCCATAGTCAGTTTTCATCTCAAGGAAACCGTTTTGCGGTTTGCGCTTCTCTCCGATGTCCATCGAAGCCAGAAATTTAAAATGCGAGACTATCCGTTCGCAAAACACTTTGGAAATAACCTGCTTTGTCACTAAATCTTTATCAATCCTCATTTGAACAACGGCATCACGGCTCCTCGGTATAAAATGAATGTCCGATACTTTCATTTCATATGCCTCTTTTAAAATGGCATCTGTAAATTGCTCAACACTATTCATATCAAATCGCCTCCTCTCTTTTTATATACCATATAAACCGGAGGAAGGAAATTTGCCAAAACCTAAATCTTTCGCAAGTGTTTTTTATTTTTTATTACGAAAAACGAGATAAAGTATGTGCAAATATGAACAATTCATGAATCATTGACAGAAAATGTTATTATGTAACATTTTCTATATTATAATGTTGCTATTCCTGATAAAGTTTAAAAGGTGGCGATTTCAATGGAACAAGCTTTAAAAGTGACGAACGTATTATCTGATCCAACACGTTTCTATATTTACCAGTATATATCCCAAAAGCATGCTGATGTAACAGTTCAGGAAATTGCGGACGAATTCAATATTCACCCTAACGTAGCACGCCTTCATCTTACAAAGCTTGAAGATGTAAATATGTTAGTATCTGAAACGAAGAAAACGGGAAAAGGCGGCAGACCGAGCCGATTATACCGTTTGTCGGACGATGTAGTTCAATTGCAATTCCCATTCCGGGATTACCAGCTATTATCCCAAATCGCCCTTGACACGTTGCTGAATCTTGGCGAAATTGGAAAACAAGCTTTGTATGAAACCGGAAAAAAATTCGGCAAAGAGTTAATGCAGCGCCATTTAAGCCGTTTAAATACAACTGAATACGAACTATCTTTTGCCGAAAAAGTTAACATTGCAAAAGAAGCCTTTACTACTGCCGGTTTGTCTCCTGAGTTTGAAGTAAACCATGAAGAAACAAAAGTATATTACGAGGTATACAATTGCCCGTTTAAAGAGATTGCACGGGAGCGCTCTCATGCTGTATGCGGTATGCACGGAGCGATTATGAAAGGAATTTTTGAAACCTTGTTTACCGATGTGGAGTTAGTCCGAAATGACAGTATGCTTACTGATTGCAAATCTTGCAATTATCAATTAACCATTCAATAAAGTGGTTGCAGATGCCTATATATATCCAATTTATGATTTGGACATATACATCGCGGCTAAGTAGAACAAACAGCACCTTGTACTTGCTTCCTCTCTGGTTTTCCATCGCATGGGGCAGGAATAGGTTTTGACCGCTTCTATGCATTGCCGGATACTCTCTCCCCTTTCAAAAGAAAGGTTTTATGTTCTTTTTTTAACTTGTATTTATATAAAATGGAAAACGTTCCATTTATGCGCTATTTTCTATGCGGGCATTGCATAGACTCATGAATTTTAATATCCGTTAATCAACTCTGCGCCATTAAGTTGGGCGTGGAGGGTTTCCCTTAACAAAACTATTGTAAATGTTTACAATAGTAAGAAAAGTACTTTATAATATATAGGGATAGAGTATACGTTCAAAGGGGAGGGGAAATGAATGGATCGCATGTTTCGCGTTCTGGGCTTCTGGACCGGGATTTTCGCGGTGATGTTCTACTTGGGTGACATGTATGCAACGTCGCTCCTATTCTTTGGTCAAACCGGCTTTTTCGTTCTTTTAAGCTACTTGAAATTAACAGAACGTATGTATATTTATGTATTTGGAGCATACTTAACTGTATTCTTCATCGGTTTCACATATTATACAACGTTCCTACATATTCCAGGTGCAGGACACTAAAGCAAAAGCGATGGCAGCTTGCCATCGCTTTTGTACATATATAAATGCACATTTCCCTAAAAACCTAGTTGACTTATAGGTTTTATTGAATTATATTCATTTATAGACGATAAAAAAGGGGGAACAGCATGAGTACATTTATTGTGGGAATTAACGTTGCCGTAATGCTCTTATTAATCAGCATATTATATTTCATGCAAAAAAAGCACATTTCTTTTAATAAACGTGTGTTTACTGCCTTAGCATTAGGAATTTCGTTTGGTTTTGTTTTACAATTTTTTTCGAGCCAACATCCGAAGTAATTGTACAGTCTAACAATTGGTTCGGTTTAGTAGGCAGCGGCTATGTGAAACTGCTTCAAATGGTCGTCATGCCGCTTATTTTAGTTTCCATTATTTCAGCCTTTACGAAATTAAAGCTGACAAATAACATTGGAAAAATCAGCGGCCTTATTATCGGCATTTTGCTCATAACAACGGCCATTTCTGCTGCTGTCGGTATTGCTTCTAGCTTTGGCTTTGATGTAAAAGCCGATGGACTTGAACAAGGCGAGGCGGAGACAATACGCCTGAAGGATGTAGAGCAAAAATTAACATCCGTTGAAAGCATGCCGTTTCCACAAAAGGTAGTCGAACTGCTCCCTGCCAATCCGTTTCTTGATTTAACGGGTGCCCGTCCGACATCTACTATCTCGGTTGTTATTTTCGCTGCTATCATTGGCATTGCCTATCTCGGCGTAAGAAGAAAACACCCAGAACAGGCTGAAATGTTCGAAAAAATGTTAGAAGCTGTATATTCTATTGTAATGCGTATCGTTACACTGGTTCTTCGCCTGACTCCTTACGGTGTGTTGGCGCTGATGACAAAAACGGTAGCGGGCAGCAATATTGACGCCATCTTAAAACTTGGCAATTTTGTATTGGCTTCTTACGTGGCTCTTATAGTAATGTTCGTTATCCACCTTGTGCTTATTTTAGCTGCCGGTTTAAATCCAGTTCAATATGTAAAGAAGGTCTTCCCGGTGCTTACATTCGCTTTTACTTCCCGTACAAGCGCGGGAACCATGCCGTTGAATATTGAAGCACAAACGAAGAAGCTTGGAATTTCTGAGGGAATTGCAAACTTTGCTGCCTCCTTTGGCGTATCCATTGGCCAAAATGGCTGTGCCGGCATTTATCCTGCTATGCTTGCAATTATGGTAGCGCCGACAGTTGGCATTAATCCGCTTGATCCGCAATTTATTTTAACATTAATTGCAGTTGTAACAATTAGCTCGTTTGGCGTTGCCGGCGTAGGCGGCGGTGCTACATTTGCAGCTTTAATTGTGTTATCTACTATGAATTTACCTATCGGGATTGTAGCTCTCCTTATTTCCGTTGAACCGTTAATTGACATGGGACGCACCGCGTTAAACGTAAGCGGCTCTATGACAGCGGGACTGATTTCCGGAAAACTTCTAGGGGAACTGGATGTAAACACATACAATGATCCGAACGCAGAAGCCAATACAGCGGCATAAAAATAACTACCGGGCAAAAGCCCGGTAGTTATTTTTATCCGGCTAGAAAATAGTGCTTTTGATTGAAAAAAGTTATGCCTTTTGCATAACTGCCGGTACATATCATCCTTTTTGACATAAAATAATACTCCCCGCTTTCTTTAGGGAAGCAATGTCTCCTTAAGCTTGCATATAACCGTTTTTCTCACACCAATCATGAAACTGCCGAAAATCAACATCCACCAAAATTAAATCCCGAAGCTCCACTTCAATTGCAATATCCCCTTCAATCACCAATGTAAATTGCGACGTATCTTTCCGCTTCACAATTCCCATCTGATTTTGGTATGGTCCGTATTTAACGTATGCTTTTTGTCCTATAATATCAAAGTCCAAGCTTTCCACCTCTTTTTCTTGCTCTATTTCTGTATATATATGATATCGCGAGAAAAATAGTCCCTTCCGTCTTGCCTTTTTTCCTTGAAACAAAATGTATTACAATATATTTTAATTTGTTACAATTCCTTAAAAAACGCATGAAAAACATGCACATTTCTTGTAGAAAGCTTACTCTCCCCTTAAAATAGAAGATGGAAGTTTAAATTGGAAATACTTTCTTTTTAAAGAGGGGTTGCAATGAAAAAAAGAACAATTATGCAAGTGATTCAAATGTTGAAAGCTTGCGGATTTGAGGATGTAGAATATTGCGACAGCCTTGGGCAATTCCGCTTCCACAACGCATCGGATATTATGGATAACTACGTCACGATTACATATAGCCGACACTTTCGAAAATTCAGCGTTCGCATTCATTCCATTGAAACGGCAAATATAACAGAACTTGCGGAGGTCGCAAAACGATTAGAAAAATGCATGAAATGGGTAGAAGAGCTCAATATGCTGCTAGAAGACACAAATACAGCAAATGTGTCGCAACTTGTAATTTAAAGCAAGCCTTTTATAGAAGGAGCGTCCGATTTCTTAGGTGGGCAGATGGCTCCTTCTTAATCCCCTTTCCCTAAAGCAAAAGAACGTGCGAATTGCACGTTCTTTTGCTATTTTCGTATATCCACCGCTCCGTCTGTCAACTTGTTCAAAAGCCGGACCGTTTCTTCCATCGTATACTCGAAAATGACTTTACCTTCCTCTACATATGGAAAGTGCGGCAATCGCTTCTCGAGCTTCTTGATAGCCTCGCCGGCAAAAGCTTCCCCGCTAATAGAAAACTCTGCTTCTAAGAGCATAATCCAATCCAAAATATGAAAACCAAGGCCGTTTACAAAAGCAATAAGCTGCTCTCTTGAATTCCCACCGTCTATACGGCGTTCTAATTCTTGAAACAATTCCTCTCCTAATATCTCCTTTAATTCCTCATCATGCTTACGTTCTAAAATTTCTTCATACCCGTAATCATCTATCAATTCTTCCACCTCTTCCCTCTCAAAGAAAAGCAATTGTGAAAGAATCGCACCTTTTTTTAATTCACTCTGCCGGACAACGGTAAGAAAGTTCGTATTCCACACATCTTGAAGCTGCATCAGTTTCTCTCCTTACATAAAAGATTATAATAGCTATTCATAGATTTAGCAGTTTATTCCCATCTTATGATAACATCCCGCTAAGAAAAAATTCATCTTATCGATTGTCTCCCCGCAGGTTTACTACAGAACCACATGGATGTCTATGTCAAACAAAATGACAGCGGCACTCATGTCCTCTCTTTGTTTTTCCATAGTATGTGGCAGAAAAAGGCTCTGACCGCTTCTACGCATGGCCAGATGCTCTTGACCACCTAAAAAGAATGGTTTTATGTCGGTTTTTTATTTGGATTTATATAGATTGTATGTAAATAATATATTTATATAATTATATATTAATAATAAAATGAAAAGTAGATAGCAGAGGAAGTCGAGGATTAAAAATACAGGGGAAATTCCGCAGCGCATTTAAAACCAAGGCTCTGTTAAAGAGCAATGTTGATTTTTATATAACGTACGTCTGTGCATTACGGCTATGCAGAACCAATAGCAGCCTGCACTCATGTCCTCCCTCTGGTTTTCCTTTGGGCGAGGCCAAACTAGGCCCTGACCGTTACTGCACACGGCTAGGAGCACTCTTCCCCTTTAAAAAAAGGGTTATATATCAACACTAGCGTTTAACACAGCCAAAATCAAAAAACAACCATTACAAGCTCTGCTTTTCAGAATTTTGTTTATTAGATAGTTTTTCGCTTAACATATCCAATTCGGCCATAATTTCAGACTTTTCCAACTCTCTTTCACTTAAAAACCTTTTTACTGCGTAATATAATACAATTATTATCGATATTATAATACACGCAGTAAGAACAATGTTTTCATAGAAAACAAGCTCCATAGTGTACCTCCTACCAGATTAACTGAAACAAAGTGGAATTTCCCTATCAAATCTCTGTTATTGTAGCACATTTTTTAGAAACGTTCGAATACTTTATAACAAATTGCGTATATACTGTTATTTAGCATAACAAAAAAGGAGCTCCTTGTTTTTGTGTTGAATGTTGTTGTGGTGACTCCATTCTAACAAAAATCGAGCGATTCTTTTATTTTTTTGCCTAAAAAAGCTCTGTTAAAGGCTAATGTTGATTTTAATTGATTTGGAACGAAAGGCGGCGACTCCAGCGGGAAAAGCGGGACAACCGAGACCCTGGACTGAGCGTAGCGAGGGAAGCGGCTCGGCCCCGCCCGCAGAAAGCGTCCGCCTGTAGCGGAAAATCAACAATCAAGTTTAACAGAGCTAAAAAAAGACTGACCGCAAAACGCGTTAGCGTTTTGGGCCAGCCCCTTTTTTTGTTTGCTCTAAATATCCAATAATCTCTTCTAGACAGCCTTGCGCGGAATACTCCTTCATTTTTTCCTTATAACGCAAGCGATGTCCATATACTTCCGTTACCATTTTTAGAAGCGCTTGCTCTGTTAACTCTTCCTCCTGAATTACACGGCAATAGCCCTTCCGCTCAAAGGCCGCGGCGTTTAAAATTTGATCGCCGCGGCTGGCTGCTTTTGACAGCGGGATTAGAATCATCGGCTTGCGCAATGTTAAAAATTCAAAAATGGAATTAGACCCCGCCCGGGAAATAACGAGATCGGCTGCCGCCAGTACATGAGGCAGCTCTTCGTTAATATACTCAAATTGTCTATATCCTTCCACTGCCTTCAAGTTCGTATCTATATTTCCTTTGCCGCAATGGTGCACGACTTGAAACTGGTCGAGAAGCTGCGGAAGCAGGCTGCGGACCACTTCATTAATGCGTTTCGCCCCTAGACTGCCGCCCATTATCACAATGACCGGTTTTTTTAATGTGAAATTAAGGAAGCGCAAACCATGTTCACGATTTCCATTTAAAATCTCTTCCCGAATAGGAGAGCCTGTATAAATAGTCTTATCCTTTGGCAAATGCTTCTTTGCTTCTTCAAATGTTACAAAAATCTTTGAAGCGAACCTTATGGCGATTTTATTGGCAAGACCAGGAGTAATGTCAGATTCATGCAAAAAGACAGGAATCTTGTTTAACCATCCTGCGATTACGACAGGGACAGAAACAAAGCCCCCTTTTGAAAAAATTACATCCGGCTTTAGTTTTCGAATCAGCATATACGCTTCCATTACGCCTTTGGCAACTAAAAAGGGATCTTTAAAATTTTTCCAGTCGAAATAGCGGCGCAGCTTTCCGCTTGCAATGCCATAATACGGAATTCCCGTTCTTTCAATGATGCTTTTTTCAATCCCGTTATTTGAACCGATATAATGGACGTTCCAACCGCGTTCCTTCAGCTTTGGGATAAGTGCTAAATTTGGCGTAACATGGCCGGCAGATCCTCCGCCCGTAAATACTATTGTCTTCACTTTGGCAGCTCCTTTGCAAAAAGTTTCCTATTTCATTATAGTACCTTTTTGCCACGCACTTTCACAAACTTTAAGCTATATCACACTGAAATATCTTGCATTTGGATGGGCAAATACCATTGCGGATACAGATGCCTCTGGCTCCATCATAAATCCTTCTGTCAGCGTAATACCTATTTCCTCCGGACGAATTAAACGAAACAGCTTTTCTTGATCAGCGAGCTCCGGGCATGCCGGATAGCCAAATGATACGCGGATTCCCTGATATTTGGCGCGGAAAAGTTCCTCCATCGTCATGTTTACATCATCCGGAAAACCCCAACGGTCGCGAATGAGCATATGAGTTCGTTCAGCCAACCCCTCTGCCAGCTCCAACGCAAGCGACTGAATCGCATGGCTGCGCAAATAATCTCCTTTTTCCTTCAACTCCTCCGCTACTTCTCTGACCCCTTTTCCGACCGTAACCGCAAGTAAAGCGACGTAGTCCATTTCGTCCCCAAGCGGCCGTAAATAGTCGCCCAGCGTTCGGTAAGGCGCCTTCTCCTGCCTTGGGAATGTAAACGTTTCTAGTACGCGTTTTGTATCATGCGGGTCATAAATATAAACATGCTGCCCATCGCTTTGCGCCGGGAAAAACTGGTACACCGCGCTCGGCCGAAGCCATGATTCTCCTTCCTGCAACAGCTCATCTATAAGGCGATTTAGCTCCAGCGCGCGGGCATCTCCTTCGGCAAGCAGCTTTTTCACATTTCCTTTTACGCCAAGATGATGCCCAAGCAGCATTTGCCTGTTCACAAACGGCGCAATGTGCGCTACGGGAATGTCACGCAACACAATTCGTTTTGTGGAGTCCGGCACCATCACCGGTGCTTTTGGCAGCGGCTCAGCCTGGAGGAGCTTCGTTTCCCGGCTTTTTGGTTTATGTTCTATGCGTTCTAGCTTATCTGCCTTTTCCTTAAGCAAATTTTCACGCTCTTTCGGATGCTGAAGGCGATTGGCAAGCTCAAGTCCATTCATCGCATCGCTTGCGTACAGCACAAGCCCATCATAAGCAGGCGAAATGCGCGTCTCGGTAAATTTGCGCGTCAACGCCGCCCCACCTACTAAAATAGGAACCGCGATATTTGCCGCCCTTAAATCCTGTGCTGTAGCAACCATTTGCTGAGCCGATTTCACAAGCAGGCCGGATAATCCGATATAATCCGGATGGTGTTTCTGAACCTCTTGTACAAGCTGGTCGGACCGGATATTGATTCCGAGATTCACAATCTCATAGCCGTTATTTGATAAAATAATATCAACAAGGTTTTTTCCGATATCATGCACATCGCCTTTTACCGTCGCTAAAAGAACCTTGCCCTTTTTTGCCACATCTGCTGTTTCCATATACGGTTCCAAATAGGCGACCGCGGCCTTCATGCTTTCTGCACTCTGCAGTACCTCTGCTACAATTAGCTCATTATTATTAAAAAGCCGCCCTACTTCATCCATTCCTGCCATGAGCGGCCCATTTATAATGTCAAGCGGCTTGCGCCCTTCATCAAGCGCAGCCTGCAAGTCATCGTGTAGCCCCGTCTTCGTCCCTTCAATAATGTAGCGGGATAACCGCTCATCTAAGGACAATGCTTCACGCGGAGCCTCTTCTTTTTTCTTCGCTGTCCGATAAAACGTTGTAAACTCTTCAAGTGTTTCTTTTGTTGTTTCAAATAATAAACGGTCGGACAATGCTTTTTCCTCTTCAGAAATAGAAGCATACCGCTCCAGCTTCTCCGTATTTACAATTGCATAGTCTAGCCCAGCTTTTGTAGCATGGTGCAAAAACACGGAGTTTAGCACTTCCCGGCCGGCTGGCGGCAAGCCAAATGATACATTGCTTACCCCTAAAATGGTTAAGCATTCCGGAAGCGTTTCTTTAATGAGGCGAACTCCTTCTATCGTCGCTTCCGCTGAGCCAATATAGTCCTCATCTCCCGTGCCAACCGGAAACACAAGCGGATCAAAAATAATATCAGAAGGCCGGATGCCGTATTTGTTTACGAGCAAGTCATAGCTTCTTTTGGCAATTTCAAGCTTGCGCTTTGCCGTTACCGCCATTCCCTTTTCATCAATCGTCCCGACAACAACCGCAGCTCCATATGTTTTTGCTAACGGCACAACCTTTTCAAAGCGCTCTTCCCCGTTTTCCAGATTAATAGAATTAATAACTGCTTTCCCTTGGCAATACGTAAGTGCGCGCTCAATAACGGCTTCGTCCGTAGAATCAATCATAATCGGAACTTTAATCATCCTCGTAACAACTTTTAAAAAATTCTCCATATCCTCTAGCTCGTTTCGGTCAGGATCAGCCATGCAAATATCAATAATATGGGCATTTCTTTTGACCTGATTGCGGGCAATTTCAGCCGCTTCTTCTAATCTCCCTTCAGCAATTAATCTTTTAAAAGCGCGCGATCCAATTACATTTGTCCGCTCGCCAACAAACAGCGGGCGCATGGAATCTTCATATTGCAGTGCCTCCAAGCCACTTACCGCGTGGCCTTTTCGTTTTTTCCTAACCCGCGGCACTATGCCCGCTAACACCTCTTTCATTGCGCAGATATGGTCCGGTGTTGTGCCGCAGCATCCGCCGATAATATTAATCCAGCCCGCTTCTGCAAAGCCCTTTACTTTATTGGCAAGGGATTGAGGCGATTCATGATAGTGGCCGTCTTCATCTGGAAGCCCGGCATTCGGATAACAGGAAATATAACACTCGGACAAGTCGCTAAGAGAGCGGATATGATCTCTCATAAACTCTGGTCCTGTCGCGCAGTTCAAGCCGACCGCAAGCGGCTTCAAATGCTCCACGGAAAGATAAAACGCTTCAATCGTTTGTCCGGCAAGCGTTGTCCCCATTGGTTCAATCGTTCCGGAAATCATAACGGGAACTTTGCAGCCTAACTCCGCAAACGCTTTATGAATTCCAATGCTGGCCGCTTTTACATTTCTCATATCTTGGCTCGTTTCCACAAGCAAAAGATCCGCACCGCCGCGCAATAAACCGCGGGCTTGTCTCTGATACGCCTCAATTAACTCCTCGAATGTTACGCCGCCCGTTACGCTGATTGCTTTCGTTGTCGGCCCCATCGCTCCCGCTACATACACTTCTTTTCCAGATTCGCGCACCGCTTGCTTGGCAAGCTGCGCCGCTTTCTCATTCAAAACTTCATCCATGGACTCTAAATGATAATCGCTTAACACGATATTTGTCGCACCGAACGTATTCGTTTCAATAATATCAGCGCCGGCTTCAATATAGGCCTTATGGATACCGAGTATCACATCTGGGCGCGTCTCGACCAAATACTCATTGCAGCCTTCGTACTCTTCGCCGCCAAAGTCCTCTGCCGTAAGATTGGCTTGCTGAATCATCGTTCCCATTGCACCATCTAAAATGAGAATGCGTTCTGCTAGCGCTTCTGTAATGGGTTTCATACATTTGCTCCCTCTCTTTGCATTTGTTTTGCTTTTATATAACGGATCAGTTCTTCCGTAATCTCATATTTTAAAAATGGCGTAACTAAATAAATGCCATGAAATAGCTCCATTGCCGCATCAATTAATTGTTGGGATATACGAATTCCTTCAAGAATGGCCGCTTCAGGATCTTCATGTTCCCCCATCCGCCGTCTAATGCTCTCAGGCAGCGTAATCCCCGGCACTTCATAGTGAAGAAAATCAGCATTTCTTTTACTTACAAGCGGCATAATGCCAACAAAAACAGGCTGTTCGACATGCTTTACAGCTTCGTATGTTTTAACCAGTACTTCCTCATCATAAATAGGCTGCGTGAGAAAATAATCGGCACCTGCTTCAATTTTTTTCTCCATCCTCCGAACTGCCGCATCTAGATGGCGGACATTGGGATTAAAAGCAGCCCCGACCGAAAAAGATGTTTTCTGGCCCAGCGATTTCCCAAGCGGCGAACGCCCCTCATTCATCTCTTTAATCATGCGAATCAGTTCAAAAGACGAAACATCATAAACAGAAGTCGCTCCGGGAAAATCGCCGACGCGCGCCGGATCTCCCGTCAGCGCTAAAATCTCATGAATGCCCAAAGCTGATAAACCAAGCAAATGGGATTGCAAACCGATTAAATTATGGTCGCGGCACGTTAAATGATTGACAACCGGAATATCGTTGCGCGCTAGCAACGCTCCCATCGCCATATTGGAAATGCGCGGGCTTGCAAGAGAATTATCCGCAAGCGTAATCGCGTCCGCTCCCGCCCGCTTCAATGCACGCGCTCCTTCAAAAAAGCGCTGCGTATGCAATGTTTTCGGCGGATCCAACTCGACAATAACAGTCGTTTCTTTTTTTGCTTTTTGCGCTAAGGAGGCAAATGTAAAAGCAATAGATGATTCAACTACAATCGGCGCCGCTCTCGTTTTCAATTTTTTCTCAAGAACAGGTTTTTCCTTGCCCAAAGCACGTTTCATCGCTTGAATATGCTCTGGAGTCGTTCCGCAGCAGCCGCCTAGGAGACGAACTCCCTGTTTAATAAATTTTGTCGCCATCTCTTCAAAATAGCGCGCTGTTCCCTCATATACGTAGCGTCCATCCGCGTATTTGGGCAGCCCGGCATTCGGATAGGCAGACAAATATCCATTTTGGGGAATTTCAATTGTTTGAAAGGATTCAATCATATGAAGCGGGCCGAGCCTGCAGTTGATCCCTGCCACATCCGCTCCGCTTTCAAATAATTCTTTCACGGCATCCTCGACATATTTTCCGCTTTGCAAAAGCCCTGCTTCATACAATGCAAGCTGGGCAATAATTGGCACATCTGTTCGTTTCCGCAATATGCGCAGCGCATGCAGCAGTTCATTTTCATCATAGAACGTCTCAAGAAGCAGCCCATCCACACCTTCGGCAAGCAAAGCATCCGCCTGCTCCAAAAGCATAAATTCTCTCTCCACATCCGTTGTAGTAACCGCTCCAATATGCTTCATTCCCCCGATTGTTCCAAGAATAAGCGTTTCTTCCTTTGCAGCCCGTTTCGCGTTTTGCACCGCCGCCCTATTAATTCGGGTTGTTTGGTCTTCTAATCCGTGCATGCGCAGCTTGCCTTCGTTTGCACCGTACGTATTCGTCTGGATAACATCCGCTCCCGCTTCTATGTATTGGCGGTGAATATCTACAATCCGCTCGGCTTCCGTGATATTCAACTCTTCAAAGCAGCTTTGCAATCCATAGGAATAAAGCAACGTGCCCATCGCACCATCTCCGATAAGAATCTCTGTATTTAGTCTTTGTAATAAACCCACGCCGTCCCCATCCTTCCCGATTCTCTTCTAACAAAAATCCCCCTCTTTTTTAAAAAGAGGGGGATTGTGCGCATTCCTCCCCTTATCATGCAAAACAATCTTGCTTTGCAGGTATTAGCACCGTTTCAAACTGTCGTTTGAAGGTTGCCGGGCTTCATCGGGCCTTTCCCTCCACCGCTCTTGATAAGAGTGTTCTGAATTTTTATACAGTTCCTAATTGCCAACTAATTTAACACGCGTACTGTATAAAGTCAATATATTTCTGAATAGAGTAAAAATTGTTTTTCCATAAATAGCTTTAATGGTTTTCAAGGCTTCTAACCTACTTTATATAATTTAACAAAAAAACAATTGCATTTTTCATTATTTTCAGTATACATTATAACAAAGACTTCCAAATTTTATATTCGTTCTTATCCAGAGAGGGAGAGGGACTGGCCCGACGACACCTCAGCAACCGTTAACATCATTTTGTTAATAAGGTGCTAATTCCAGCAAATTCAATTCGAATTTGAAAGATAAGAAGAAGACTAACAGCAAACAAAAGCCTTCTTCTTGAAGGCTTTTTATTTTTGAAGGAGGCAAAAACATGTATACGTTAGAAACACAACTGGCACAAATCGGAAACCGGAGCGAAACAGCAACCGGTGCTGTCAATCCCCCTGTGTATTTTTCCACAGCGTATCGTCATGAAGGCATCGGACAATCTACCGGCTTTGATTACAGTCGCACCGGCAACCCTACGCGAAAAATATTGGAGCAATCTATCGCGCAATTGGAAGGGGGCAACCAGGGGTATGCTTGCAGTTCCGGAATGGCTGCAATTCTTCTCGTTCTCTCCTTATTTCAATCCGGCGATGAAATTATTGCCTCCGAAGATTTGTATGGCGGTACATACCGTTTATTTCAAGACTTTGCAAAAAGATGGAATGTCCGCTGTAGCTATGTAAATACACAAGAGAACACGGCAATCGAAGAAGCAATTTCCCCCCATACGAAAGCAATTTTCTTGGAGACGCCAACCAATCCGCTCATGCAAGTGACAGATATTGAAGCTGTTGCTGCAATTGCAAAGAAATATAATCTTCTCCTCATTGTGGACAATACATTCTACACGCCGCTCTTACAACGGCCGATTGAACTTGGGGCAGACATCGTTGTGCACAGCGCCACAAAGTATTTAGGCGGCCATAACGATGTTTTAAGCGGCCTTGTCGTGGCAAAAGGAGAACAGCTTTGCGAAGCGCTTACGTACCACCATAATGCCTCAGGAGCTGTACTAAGCCCATTCGATTCTTGGCTGCTCATAAGAGGGATGAAAACACTTGCCCTTCGCATGAAACAGCATGAAGCAAATGCGCAAAAGATTGCGGCTTATTTACAAAGCGCCGATGGGGTAACTGATGTATTATATCCTGGAAATGGCGGAATGCTCTCATTTCGTTTAGAAAACGAAAACTGGATTAACCCTTTCTTGCAATCTCTTTCCCTCATTACATTTGCAGAAAGCCTAGGCGGAGTGGAAAGCTTCATTACATATCCGGCCACCCAAACGCACGCTGATATTCCGGAGCCAATTCGCATTAAACGCGGTGTGTGCAACCGTTTATTGCGCTTTTCTGTAGGAATTGAGAATGCCGAGGACCTTATTCAAGACTTAAAACAAGCAATCCAAGCTGCACGCCAGGAGGTGAGAGCATGAACGATTACTCTCTAGAAACTCGTTTGCTGCATAATGCCCATAAAGTAGATTACAATACTGGAGCTGTTAGTGTACCGGTTTATCATTCCTCGACATATCACCAGTTTGATGTTGATCAATTTGGAAAATATGATTACAGCCGCTCAGGAAACCCGACAAGAGAAGCGCTGGAAGCGGCAATCGCCGAGCTTGAGGGCGGCGCGAGAGGGTTTGCTTTTTCTTCCGGAATGGCTGCGATTTCTACTGCCTTTCTTCTGCTTTCCCAAGGAGACCACGTTCTCGTTTCCGAAGACGTGTACGGCGGCACATACCGCATCATTACCGACGTTTTGTCCCGTTACGGCATTTCTTGCACTTTTGTTGATATGTCAGATGTAGAGAAGGTCGCTGCAGCTGTTCAGCCAAACACAAAAGCATTTTATATCGAAACTCCATCCAACCCGCTGCTGAAAGTTACCGATATTGAAGCAGTATGCGCCCTTGCAAAAGAAGCAGGAGCTCTAACATTTGTCGATAATACGTTTTTAACTCCGCTTTTTCAGCAGCCGCTCTTGCTCGGCGCCGATGTAGTTTTGCATAGCGCCACGAAGTTTATTTCGGGACACAGCGATGTCACGGCGGGCTTGGCGGTTGTAAAAGATGACAATCTTGGAAAACAGCTTGCATTTTTGCAAAACGCTTTCGGCGCTATACTCGGCCCGCATGACTCTTGGCTTGTGCTGCGCGGCCTTAAAACGATGCACGTAAGGCTGCAGCACTCCGTTCAGTCAGCGAAGCAAATTGCCATTTACCTGCAAAACCACCCTAAAATACGGAAAGTCTATTATCCTGGTTTACCAGCGCATCTGGGATATGAAATCCAACAACGGCAAGCAAAGGAGCCAGGCGCTGTACTGTCCTTTGAACTAGAAAACGAAAACGCGCTTCGGGCCTTTTTAGCGCATGTAAAATTGCCTGTCTTTGCCGTCAGCCTCGGCGCGGTAGAGTCGATTCTTTCTTATCCGGCGAAAATGTCCCATGCCGCTATGTCTGAAGAAGAAAGAAACAGAAGGGGCATTTCCCGGTCCTTGCTTCGTCTTTCTCCGGGCTTGGAAAACGCTGGCGATTTAATCCAGGATTTTGAAATGGCGCTTGCTAAAACGGAACTGCCCTTGCAGTTATAATTGCATTTGATACACGCTCTATGCCGAGAGACCTTTTCCTGTCTCTCGGTCTTCTTAAGATAAGGAACTTATTTTTTTATTTTCAAAGAATATATGGTACAATTTAGAAAATAGGATACATTTTTTATATATATCCAATTTATGACTTGGACATATACATCGCGGCTAAGTAGAACAAATAGCACCTTGTACTTGCTTCCTCTCTCTGGTTTTCCATCGCATGGGGCAGAAATAGGTTTTGACCGCTTCTATGCATAGCCGGATGCTCTCTCCCCTTTCAAAAGAAAGGCTTTATGTTCTTTTTTTAACTTGTATTTATATAGCTGTAAACGCAATTCGTTAAAAAAAACGCTCTTTTTAATTGTTTCCGTTTAAATTTCTACAAATCGTCCCATTTTCTTTACATTCCCTTCTCTTTTCTTACAATCTTTTTACTTTTGAGCATTTTTTTTGCAACATGTATTCTATTTATCTTAAAATTTTGTTATGAATATGTATGGAGCTACTATCATATGCGGAGGTGCAGATAAAATGCTAGAAACATTTCAACAGGACATAGATTTATTTGAAAACAATGCGGAATTATTAAAAGTTCTTGCGCACCCTGTTCGCCTTTGTATCGTGAAAGGTTTGATTGAAAGAGGAACTTGCAACGTCTCTACCATGTACACCTGCTTAAATATGCCTCAATCTACCATTTCACAGCATTTAGCAAAACTTAAGAGTGCAAAAATTGTAACAAGCGAGAGAAAAGGGTTGGAAATATATTATGACGTAGAAAATGAAAAAGTTATCCAACTCATTAAAGTACTATTTTAATTAGGGGAAAGGTAAGCAACATTCATTTCACGATGTTGCTTTCTTATTGCACATTAAATTCATACATACAAATAATTCGTTTAACATAAAAACGCAGGTAAGGCCTGCGTTTTTATGTTAGGCTGTGTTAAACGTTAGTGTTGATATATAAACCCTTCTTTTTAGAGGGGGGGAAAGTGCTCCCAGCCGTGTGTAGTAACGGTCAGGGCCTAGTTTTGCCTCGTCCAAAGGAAAACCAGAAGGAGCAAATGAGTGCAGGTTGCAATTGGTTCTGTATAGCCGTGATGTGCAGACGTACGTTATATAAAAATCAACATTGGCCT
>JBHGUR010000061.1:0-27867 GCA_048976805.1 Ectobacillus sp.
AGTAGGACGTCGCTAGGCAGACGTAAAGATCAGTCCAAGTGGGCTGGTCTTTTTTGTTGTTAAAAAAATTTATTTTTTTATAGTGGGGAGAGTGCGCCCAGCCGTGTGTAGTAACGGTCAGGGCCTAACTTGGCCTCGCCCGAAGGAAAACCAGAGGGAGAAAGCGAGTGCGGGCTACCGTTGGGTTCTACATAGCTGTAATACATCATGCGCTGCTTTACCAGAACGTATTGCTTAAAATGGGCTGTGTGAAACGGCAGTGATGATATAGCTTGCCAACTAAAACTCTCTTTAAATACGAACAATATATAAATATAACTTATAATCATTCGATTTTTGTTGACATTTCTTTGGGAAACTTGGTAAGATAACGATGGAGATTACAAAATTAAACGGCCTCATATAATAGCGGGAATATGGCTCGCGAGTTTCTACCCAATAACCGTAAATTATTGGACTATGAGGGAAAGTAGCTCGGTATGTTTCTATTCTTATAGGATTAGTGCGCCTGAGTAGAATGCTTTCCCGCTTGGGGAGCGTTCTATTTCGGGCTTTTTTATTTGATGGAAGGGAGGCCGCTTATAATGCCTGCGGTAGGAGTAATTATGGGAAGTACATCGGATTGGGATACGATGCAGCATGCCTGTGCGGTATTAGAGGAACTGGACATTCCATATGAGAAAAAGGTAGTATCTGCTCATCGGACTCCGGATTATATGTTTGAATATGCGGAAACGGCTAGGGAGCGCGGCCTAAAAGTTATTATTGCCGGCGCTGGCGGGGCCGCACATTTGCCGGGAATGGTAGCTGCAAAAACGACTCTTCCTGTTATCGGAGTGCCGGTACAGTCTAAAGCTTTAAACGGATTGGATTCCTTATTATCGATTGTGCAAATGCCGGGGGGAGTGCCGGTAGCGACTGTGGCAATCGGCAAAGCCGGCGCAACGAACGCCGGCCTATTGGCGGCTGAAATTCTTGGCGCTTTTGATGAAACGGTATATAAAAGATTGGAAAAGCGCCGTGACGATATAAAACGCAACGTATTAGAAGGCAGTGATTTAAAATGAAACGTATTATTGTACCCGGCCAAACGATCGGTATTATCGGCGGCGGCCAGCTTGGAAGAATGATGGCAATTGCCGCAAAGGAAATGGGATACAAAATTGCGGTTTTAGATCCTGTTCCAAAGTCCCCATGCGGCCAGATTGCGGATACGGAAATTGTAGCCGTGTATAATGATTTGGCAGCTATTCGTGAACTCGCGAAGATAAGCGATGTTATTACTTATGAATTTGAAAATATTGATTACGATTGTTTGCATTGGTTAGAGCAGAACGCCTATTTACCGCAAGGAAGCAAACTATTAAAGCTGACGCAAAACCGCTTTACGGAAAAAAACGCAATTATTCAAGCGGGCATCCCAGTTGCCGCTTACCGTTTGATTCGTACGGAACAAGATTTATTGCAAGGGATAGAAGACTTCGGATATCCATGTGTGCTTAAGACGACAACAGGCGGATATGACGGGAAAGGGCAAGTTGTTTTACGGGGCAAGGAGGATATTGGCAAGGCAAAGGAATTAGTAGAGATGAACGAATGCATTCTCGAAGATTGGGTTCCTTTTGCAAGAGAAATATCTGTTATCGTTGTAAGGGGCGTCACGGGAGAAACAAAAATGTTTCCTGTAGCGGAGAATATTCACGTTGATAATATATTGCATAAAACAATTGTGCCGGCGCGCCTTTCGGCAGCGGTAGAAAAGCAAGCATTAGAATGTGCGGAAACATTGGCAAATGAACTTGGGTTAATTGGAACATTAGCGGTAGAGATGTTTGTAACAGAAGATAACCGCGTCTATGTAAATGAATTGGCGCCAAGGCCGCATAATTCCGGCCATTATACAATGAATGCCTGTGAAACAAGCCAGTTCGAGCAGCATATCCGTGCAGTTTGCGGTTGGCCGCTTGGCATGACAACTTTATTAAAACCAGTTGTCATGGTGAACATTTTAGGAGAACATATAGAAGGGGTCCTTCAAAATCTTGAACAGTTTTCAGGCTGTAAATTGCATTTGTACGGAAAAGCAGAGGCAAAAGAAAGACGTAAGATGGGCCATCTGAATATTTTGGCGGAAAATACGGAAATAGCGCTGCAAAAGGCATGTGCATTGCAAATTTGGGACCGTGAAGAACAAGTGTTGGAGGTAAAAAAATGATTAGTCGTTACACACGCCCGGAAATGGGTGCGATTTGGACGGAAGAAAACAAATTTAAAGCCTGGCTTGAGGTGGAGATTTTAGCATGCGAAGCTTGGGCGGAGCTCGGAGAAATTCCGAAGGAGGATGTGAAGAAGCTTCGGGAAAATGCCTCTTTTGATATGAACCGCATTTATGAAATTGAGGAAGAAACGCGACATGATGTAGTGGCTTTCACAAGAGCTGTATCTGAAACGCTGGGCGAAGAGCGCAAGTGGGTTCATTACGGCTTAACGTCTACGGATGTCGTTGATACGGCGCTATCTTATTTATTAAAACAAGCAAATGAAATTTTATTAAAAGACTTGGAAAATTTCCTAGGAATTTTAAAGAATAAAGCAAAGGAACATAAATATACAGTGATGATGGGCAGAACGCATGGCGTACATGCGGAGCCGACAACGTTTGGCTTGAAGCTTGCGCTTTGGCATGAGGAAATGAAGCGAAACCTGGAGCGTTTTAAGCAAGCGGCAGCCAGTGTACGGGTAGGGAAAATTTCCGGAGCGGTCGGCACATATGCAAATATTGATCCGTTCGTGGAAAAATATGTATGCGAGAAGCTCGGATTAGAAGCTGCGCCAATTTCTACACAAACGCTGCAGCGCGACCGCCACGCGCATTACATGTCAACACTTGCGTTAATCGCGACATCGATTGAGAAAATGGCAGTGGAAATCCGCGGCCTGCAGAAGAGCGAAACGCGCGAGGTGGAGGAGTTTTTCGCGAAAGGCCAAAAAGGCTCTTCCGCCATGCCGCACAAGCGCAACCCAATCGGTTCCGAAAATATGACGGGCTTGGCACGTGTTATCCGCGGCTATATGATGACAGCTTATGAAAATGTTCCGCTATGGCATGAGCGCGATATTTCCCATTCCTCCGCGGAGCGCATTATTTTGCCGGATGCGACAATTGCCTTAAACTATATGTTAAATCGCTTTGGCAATATCGTGAAGAACTTGACGGTATTCCCGGAAAACATGAAGCGCAATATGGAAAAAACATTCGGGTTAATTTATTCCCAACGCGTGATGCTTTCTTTAATTGATAAAGGGTTGTCCCGCGAGAAAGCGTATGATATTGTACAGCCAAAAGCGATGGAAGCTTGGGAAACACAGGTTCAGTTTAAACAGCTTATTGAAGCTGATGAGCGGATTACGGGCAAATTGACTCAAGCAGAAATTGATGAATGTTTTAATTATGAATACCACTTGCAGCATGTCGATACAATTTTTGAGCGCCTTGGCTTAAATTGACAATGAGATATGGCACAGAATACCGCTATTCTGTGCCATTTTCTGCAAGTGTTTGATTCAAACTATTTTGAAAAGGGGATGTTTTCCAAGTGCAGAAATTGGATTTGTTGTACGAAGGAAAGGCAAAAAAAATTTATCGCACAAACCTAGAAAATGTTGTGTGGGTGGAATATAAGGATAGCGCGACGGCGTTTAATGGGGAGAAAAAAGCGACGATTACAGGAAAAGGCCGCCTGAATAACGAGATTACAAGCTTATTGTTCAGAAAACTTAAGGAAGCCGGAATTGACAGCCATTTTATCGAAAAGGTTTCAGAAACAGAGCAGCTTGTCAAAAAGGTAACGATTATCTCGCTAGAGGTTGTTGTGCGCAATATTGCAGCGGGCAGCCTGTCAAAGCGGTTGGGGATAGAAGAAGGAACAGCGCTCGAAACGCCGATAGTAGAATTTTATTATAAGAATGATAGTCTAGGGGATCCGCTTATTACAGAAGACCATATTTCCATTTTAAAGCTCGCTTCTAAGGGCCAAGTAAAGGCTTTGCGGGAAAAGGCTTTGCAGGTGAATGAAGTATTGCTTCAGCATTTTGCAAGCTGCCAAGTGAGATTGGTAGATTTTAAGCTGGAGTTTGGATTGACGGAAGCGGGAGAAATCCTTCTTGCCGATGAAATTTCGCCGGATACATGCCGTTTATGGGATGAAAATAGCAATGAAAAATTCGATAAAGATGTATTTCGACGGGATCTTGGCAGCTTAACGGAGGCCTACGAAGAAATTTTAAAACGATTAGGGGGAATTTCACATGTTTAAAGTAAAAGTGTATGTCACTTTAAGAGAAAGCGTACTGGATCCGCAGGGCGCCGCTGTAAAGGGAGCGTTGCACAATCTTTCTTTTAATGCTGTGCAGGATGTCCGCATCGGCAAGTATATGGAGCTGACGATTGACCAAGTTGCCGATATAGACGCACTCGTAAAAGAAATGTGTGAAAAACTGTTGGCAAATACCGTGATTGAAGACTATCGCTATGAGGTTGAGGAGGTAGTCGCACAGTGAAATTCGCCGTGATCGTTTTTCCAGGATCAAACTGTGACACAGATATGTACCACGCTATTTTGGATGAATTAGGGGAAGAGGCTGAATACGTTTGGCATGATACGAAAAGTTTAGACTCATATGACGCCATTTTGCTTCCGGGCGGCTTTTCCTACGGGGATTACCTGCGCTGCGGCGCCATCTCCCGTTTTTCCAATGTAATGAATGCGGTGAAGGAAGCTGCTGAGGCAGGCAAGCCGGTTTTAGGAGTTTGCAACGGATTTCAAATTTTAGTAGAAGCCGGCCTGTTGCCAGGGGCATTGATTCGCAATAAAAATTTAAAGTTCATGTGCCGCACGGTCGAGCTTCGCGTTGAAAATAACAGCACGATGTTTACATCGCAATACGGGCAAGGAGAAGTGATTCGCATTCCGATTGCCCACGGTGAAGGCAATTATTATTGTGACGAAGAAACGTTGAAAAAGTTAACAGAAAATAATCAAATTGTGTTCCGTTATGTGGATAATCCAAACGGAAGCATTTCCGATATTGCCGGAATTATCAATGAACGGGGCAATGTTTTAGGCATGATGCCGCATCCTGAGCGCGCCGTAGATGAGTTGCTGGGCGGCGCCGACGGATTAAAGCTCTTTCAATCAATCTTGAAACATTGGAGGGAAACACATGTCGTTACTGCTTGAGCCAAGTCCGGAGCAAATTGAAGAAAAAAAGATTTATGCTGAAATGGGGTTAACGGACGAAGAATTCCAAATGATTAAAAAGATTCTTGGGCGTACTCCTAATTATACAGAAACAGGTCTTTTCTCTGTCATGTGGTCGGAGCATTGCAGCTATAAAAACTCCAAGCCTGTTCTTCGCAAGTTCCCGACAACAGGAGAGCGCGTTCTGCAAGGGCCGGGAGAGGGCGCGGGCATCGTCGATATCGGCGACAACCAGGCAGTTGTTTTTAAGATTGAAAGCCATAACCATCCATCGGCAATCGAGCCTTACCAGGGCGCGGCTACGGGTGTGGGCGGCATCATCCGCGATGTTTTCTCAATGGGAGCGCGCCCTATCGCTCTATTAAACTCACTTCGCTTTGGCGAACTGAAGACACCTCGCGTGAAATATTTATTTGAAGAAGTGGTAGCGGGCATTGCGGGATATGGCAACTGTATCGGCATTCCAACTGTAGGAGGCGAGGTGCAGTTTGACCCTTGCTATGAAGGGAATCCCCTTGTAAACGCCATGTGCGTCGGCATCATTAACCATGAAGATATTAAAAAAGGGCAGGCGCACGGCGCCGGCAATACGGTAATGTACGTGGGCGCGGCTACCGGCAGGGACGGCATCCACGGCGCGACGTTTGCATCTGAAGAGTTATCGGAAGAGTCCGAATCGAAGCGCCCGGCTGTTCAAGTGGGAGACCCATTTATGGAAAAGCTGTTGCTTGAGGCGTGCCTAGAACTTGTAAAATCTGATGCGCTCGTTGGCATTCAAGATATGGGCGCGGCCGGTTTAACGTCTTCCTCAGCGGAAATGGCAAGCAAAGCTGGTATGGGCATAGAGATGTATTTGGATGAAGTGCCGCAGCGCGAAACAGGAATGACTGCTTATGAAATGATGCTTTCTGAGTCCCAAGAACGGATGCTAATTGTTGTGAAGAAGGGGCGGGAACAAGAAGTAATCGACCTGTTCCATAAGTACGGCTTAGAAGCGGTAGCGATTGGCAAAGTAACGGAGGATAAAATGCTGCGATTGTTCCATAAAGGCAGCGTGGTGGCGGAAGTGCCTGCCGATGCTTTGGCGGAAGAGGCGCCGGTTTATTATAAGCCTTCGGCGGAGCCGGCTTATTTTGCCGAGTTCCAGCAGATGGAGGAAGCCGTTCCTCAGGTTACAGATTATAACGAAACATTGCTGTCGCTTTTAAAACAGCCGACAATCGCCAGCAAGGAATGGGTATATGGCCAATACGACTATCAAGTGCGGACGAATACAGTCGTAACCCCGGGCTCTGACGCGGCGGTCGTGCGCGTGCGCGGCACGAACAAGGCGCTCGCGATGACAACGGACTGCAATTCCCGCTATATCTATTTGGATCCGGAAACGGGCGGGAAAATCGCTGTAGCGGAAGCGGCGCGGAATATTGTCTGCTCTGGCGCGGAACCGCTGGCGATTACCGATTGCTTGAACTATGGCAATCCGGAAAAGCCGGAGATTTTTTGGCAGATTGAAAAATCCGTTGATGGCATGAGCGCGGCTTGCCGGACGTTGGGAACCCCGGTTATCGGTGGAAACGTATCTTTATATAATGAGCGCAGCGGAGAGGCTGTGTACCCGACGCCAACAGTAGGGATGGTCGGGCTTATCCACGACATTGCGCATGTAACGACGCAAGCATTTAAGCAAGCCGGCGACCTGATTTATGTCATCGGGGAAACAAAATGCGAATTTGGCGGCAGCGAGCTGCAAAAAATGGTGTACGGAAAAATTTTCGGAAAAGCGCCAAGCATTGATTTGGACGTAGAAGCGCAGCGCCAACAGCAGCTATTACAGGCAATCCAAGCTGGTCTCATTGCTTCTGCCCACGATGTGGCGGAGGGAGGCCTTGCGGTCGCGGCTGCGGAATCCCTAATGGATACAGATGGTCTGGGGGCTGACATCCGTGTTGCGGGAGAAGCAGTAGCCGCGCTGTTTGCGGAAACACAATCGCGTTTTCTTGTATCAGTAAAACCGGAGCATAAAGCGGCATTTGAAGAAATGGTAGAGGCGCAGCTTGTGGGGGAAGTAACGGATACAAATAGACTGGTTATTTGCAATGAACAGCAGGAAGAGCTTGTAAACCTGGAGACGCTTGAGATGAAAACGGCTTGGAAAGGGGCAATCCCATGCTTGCTGAAATCAAAGGCTTAAATGAGGAGTGCGGAATCTTTGGGATTTGGGGCCATCATAACGCGGCGCAAATTACGTATTATGGGCTTCACAGCCTGCAGCACCGCGGCCAAGAAGGTGCGGGAATTGTTGTTAACGATGGTGAAAAGCTTGTTGGACATAAAGGTTTGGGCTTGGTTACAGAAGTATTTTCGCAAGATGAGATCGAAGCGCTGCAAGGATGGTCGGCAATCGGCCATGTGCGCTATGCGACAGCAGGAGGAGGCGGCTACGAAAACGTTCAGCCGCTTCTGTTCCGTTCCCAAACGGGAAGCCTGGCGCTTGCCCATAACGGCAACTTAGTAAACGCACAACGTTTAAAGTTGGAGCTGGAAATGCAGGGAAGCATTTTTCAGACGACGTCCGATACGGAAGTTCTGGCGCATCTTTTAAGAAAGCATACCGAGTTCCCTTTAGTGGAGCGGGCTAAGGTCGCGCTAAATAAAATTCAAGGGGCATACGCCTTTTTAATGATGACAGAGGAGCAACTTCTCGTTGCGCTTGACCCGAACGGCTTCCGGCCGCTGGCATTAGGAAAGCTCGGGGATGCCTACGTCATCGCTTCGGAAACTTGTGCGTTTGATGTGGTCGGGGCTACTTATATACGCGATGTAGAGCCTGGAGAGCTGTTGACTATTTCGGATAAGGGATTGGAATCGCAATCTTTTACAACGAATGTAAAACACTCCATTTGCAGTATGGAGTATGTTTACTTCTCACGGCCTGACAGCAATATCGCCGGCATTAACGTTCATGCGGCACGAAAAAATATGGGGAAAATACTCGCGAAAGAGGCGCCGGTTGAAGCCGATGTCGTAACCGGGGTTCCGGATTCCAGCATTTCCGCTGCGATTGGTTTTGCCGAAGCCTCGGGGATTCCCTACGAGCTTGGTTTAATTAAAAACAGATATGTAGGGAGAACTTTCATCCAGCCTTCACAGGAACTGCGGGAGCGGGGCGTGAAAATGAAGCTGTCCCCAGTACGCGGGATTGTAGAGGGAAAGCGGGTTGTGATGATTGACGATTCGATTGTCCGCGGCACAACAAGCCGCCGCATCGTGCAAATGCTGCGAGATGCCGGAGCGGTGGAGGTTCATGTCCGGATTGCAGCGCCGCCTATTATTAATCCTTGCTATTATGGCATTGATACATCGACGCGGGAAGAGCTTATCGCAGCCAAGCGCACGATAGAAGAAATCCGGGCTTTAATCGGGGCGGATTCGTTGGCGTTTTTAAGCGAGGATGGCTTGCTTGAGGCGGTCGGGCGCAATGTTTCAAGCGAATGCCGCGGTCAATGTATGGCATGCTTTAGCGGAAAATACCCAACGCCGGTTTATGAAGAGGAATTAGTTCATCAACGAAATTAAGGAAGGAGCAGGCGGAAAAATGGCAAATGCGTATAAGCGAGCGGGAGTGAATATTGAAGCGGGGTATGAAGCGGTTGCACGAATGAAAAAGCATGTCCAAAAAACGATGCGTCCGGAAGTGCTAGGAGGCCTCGGCGGCTTTGGCGGAATGTTTGATCTTTCCAAATTGAACATAGAGGAGCCGGTTCTCGTCTCGGGAACGGATGGAGTAGGCACAAAGCTGATGATTGCTTTTTTAATGGATAAACATGATACAATTGGGATAGACGCGGTGGCAATGTGTGTAAACGATGTTGTCGTACAGGGAGCAGAGCCGCTTTTTTTCCTGGATTATCTTGCTTGCGGGAAAGCGGAGCCTGCTAAAATCGAAAGCATCGTACAAGGGGTGGCGGAAGGCTGCAAGCAGGCGGGCTGTGCGCTTATAGGAGGAGAGACGGCGGAAATGCCTGGCATGTATGATGAAAATGAATATGACATTGCCGGTTTTGCTGTGGGGATTGCCGATAAAAAGAAACTCATTACAGGGCAGTCCATTCAGGCCGGGGATGTGCTTATTGGCCTTAGCTCAAATGGCATTCACAGCAACGGTTACTCCCTTGTCCGGAAAGTGTTGCTAGAAGAAGGGGGGCTTTCTCTTCATGAAACGTACGGCTCTTTGGAAACAACGCTCGGTGAAGAACTGCTGCGCCCGACGAGAATTTATGTAAAGCCGATTTTAGCGGCGTTGCAGCGATTTGAAATTAAAGGAATGGCGCACATTACAGGGGGCGGTTTTATTGAAAATATTCCGCGCATGCTCCCAAGCGGAGTCGGAGCCGAAATTGATTACGGTTCATGGCCGATTCCACCAATTTTTGGTTTGCTTGAAGAAACCGGAAAGCTGAGCCGCAAGGAAATGTTTAATATATTCAATATGGGAATCGGAATGGTTCTCGCTGTTAACGAAAAGGATTTAGTAGATGTCATTGAGCTGTTAGAAGCACAAGGAGAAAAAGCTTATATTATCGGAAGGGCAACAAAGGGCGAAGGAATTACATTTGGCGGAGGAACGTTGTCATGAAACGGATTGCGGTATTTGCCTCGGGAAACGGTTCTAATTTTCAAGCGATTATCGATGCGGCAAAAGCGGGTATTTTAGATGGGGAAATTGTCTTGCTTGTGTGCGACAAGCCGGGGGCAAAGGCAATCGAACGGGCAAAGCAGCACCATATTCCAGCGTTTGTATTTGCGCCGAAGGAATATCCTTCTAAGGAAGCGTTCGAAGCAGTTATTTTAGAACAGCTGCGTGCGTTAGAGGTCGAATGGGTCATATTGGCGGGATATATGCGCTTAATCGGCGGGACGCTGCTACGTGCATACGGCGGCAAAATTATTAATATCCATCCATCCCTTCTGCCGAGCTTCCCCGGCAAGGATGCAATCGGCCAAGCGCTGCAAGCAGGCGTCAAAATAACGGGAGTGACGATTCATTATGTGGATGAAGGAATGGATACTGGCCCGATTATTGCCCAAGAAGCGGTTCGGATAGAGGATGATGATACGAGGGAAAGCTTGCAGCAAAAAATCCAAAAGATAGAGCATAAGCTTTATATTCAAACAATCCAAAAATTATGGCAAACAGGAGCGAAAGTATAATGGCAAAACGCGCGTTAGTAAGTGTATCGAATAAAGATGGGATTGTAGAGTTTGTAAAAGAATTGCTTGCGCAAGGAGTAGAAGTGATTTCAACAGGCGGAACGAAAAAATTGCTAGAAGAAAACGGCCTGAATGTAATCGGCATTTCCGATATAACCGGGTTCCCGGAAATTATGGACGGACGCGTCAAAACCCTCCACCCGAACATTCACGGCGGGCTGTTGGGAGTCCGTGATAATGAAACGCATGCTGCGCAAATGAAGGAGCTTGGCATTGAACCGATTGATTTTGTCGTTGTAAACCTATATCCGTTTAAAGAAACGATTTCCAAACCGGATGTAACCTTTGCGGATGCGATTGAGAATATCGATATTGGCGGCCCGTCTATGATCCGTTCTGCGGCGAAGAACCACGAATATGTGACAGTTGTGGTAGACCCGACCGATTATCCAGCAGTTTTAGCGGAGCTAAAAGAGAGCGGAGAAGTATCGAAGGAATTGAAGCGCCGCTTGGCGGCTAAGGTATTCCGCCATACAGCTGCCTATGACGCGCTAATTGCTGAATATTTAACAAACCAGGTTGAAGAAGAAAGCCCGGAAACAATTACCGTGACTTTTGAGAAAAAGCAGGATTTGCGATATGGAGAAAATCCGCATCAAAAAGCAGCCTTTTACCGCGCGCCGTTTGCTGTTCCGTCTTCTATCGCTTATGCACAGCAGCTGCACGGCAAAGAACTGTCTTATAATAACATTAACGATGCCGACGCGGCGCTTAGCATTGTGAAGGAGTTTGCGGAGCCGGCTGTTGTCGCGGTCAAGCATATGAATCCGTGCGGTGTCGGGGTCGGAGAAAGCATTTACGAAGCATATTGGCGCGCTTATGAAGCTGACCCGGTTTCTATTTTTGGCGGAATCATTGCGGCAAACCGCGAGATTGATAAAGCGACTGCAGAAAAAATGCATGAAATTTTCTTGGAAATTATTATCGCACCGTCTTTTACAGAAGAAGCGTTGGCAGTGCTAAAAGGAAAGAAAAACCTTCGCCTGCTTACAGTCGATATCGAAAGCGGGGCAGCCGGCAAAAAGTTAACATCCGTTCACGGCGGCTTGTTGGTACAGGAGGAAGATGTTCTGTCGCTTGACGATGCAAACATTACGATTCCGACAAAGCGCCAGCCGACAGAAAAAGAGTGGGAAGACTTAAAGCTTGGCTGGAAGGTTGTAAAGCACGTAAAATCAAACGCGATTGTGTTGGCGAAGGATAAGATGACAATCGGCGTAGGGGCGGGGCAAATGAACCGTGTCGGTGCCGCGAATATCGCGATTGCGCAAGCGGGAGAAAAGGCGCAGGGCTCCGCGTTGGCTTCCGATGCGTTCTTCCCGATGGACGATACAGTAGAAGCGGCAGCTAAAGCGGGGGTTACGGCAATTATCCAGCCGGGCGGCTCCATTCGCGATGAGGATTCTATCAAAAAAGCGGATGAGTACGGCATTGCGATGGTATTTACGGGAGTTCGCCACTTTAAGCATTAAGGGGGAAGAGGAATGAACGTTTTAATTATCGGCCGCGGCGGCCGCGAGCATGCGCTTGCCTGGAAGCTGGCGCAATCACAATTGGTGGAACAAGTATACGCCGCGCCGGGGAACGCGGGCATGGCAGATACAGCGGAGCTTGTTGCGATAGATGAAAACGACTTTTTTGCCTTGGCTGCCTTTGCGAAGGAAAAGCAGATTGGACTTACGGTCGTTGGCCCGGAGGTGCCGCTGACAAACGGAATTGTCGATTATTTTGAAGGGGAAGGCTTGCGCATCTTCGGCCCGCGCAAGGAAGCTGCGCTGATTGAAGGAAGCAAGGCGTTTACAAAAGAATTGATGAAGAAATATAACATCCCTACAGCTGCTTATGAAGCGTTCACAGAATATGAAAAAGCGGCCGCGTATATTCGGAAAACGGGCGCTCCAATTGTGATCAAAGCGGACGGACTGGCTGCCGGAAAAGGGGTTACTGTCGCCATGACGGAAGAAGAAGCCCTTGCATCGGTAAAGGATATGATGCTGGACAGAAAATTCGGCGAGGCGAGCAAACGCGTCGTTATCGAAGAGTTTCTTGAAGGGCAAGAATTCTCGCTTATGGCGTTTGTAAACGGCACAGCCGTATATCCAATGGTGATTTCACAGGATCATAAACGCGCTTTTGACGGCGACAAAGGGCCTAATACAGGCGGAATGGGCGCCTATTCGCCTGTTCCGCAAATCCCTGACAGCGTTGTCGAGCAGGCGGTGCAAACGATTATGAATCCGGTGGCGGAGGCGATGGTGCAGGAAGGTCGCACCTTTACCGGCATTTTGTATGCAGGTCTTATTTTGACTGCAGGGGGGCCGAAGGTAATTGAATTTAATGCGCGCTTTGGCGACCCGGAAACGGAAGTTGTCTTGCCGCGTTTAGAGAATGATCTTGCGGCTGTTTTGCTTGATGTCCTTGATGGCAAGGATGTGGAGCTAAAGTGGTCGGATGATGCGGTAGTTGGCGTTGTGCTTGCATCTAAAGGCTATCCAGAAGTTTATGAAAAAGGCCATTCCATTACAGGGCTGGATACGCTAAGTGAAGAGGCGCTTGTTTTTCACGCGGGCACTGACGTAAAGGACGGGCAGCTCGTCACAAACGGAGGACGCGTTCTATTTACGGCTTGCCGCGGCAGCGACTTGCGCGCCGCAAAGGAAAAGGTATACGAAGAAGTCGTGAAGATAAAGAGCGAAGGCTTGTTTTACCGGTCGGATATTGGACAAAAGGCGATTGACTATACAACAGTGTAATATACAAAAAAGGGCTAGCACAAGGCGGGTGCTAGCCTTTTTCGTAAGAGCAGTCTGGTAGAAGGGAAAACAAGAGTTTGTGTCGCTGTGGTGTGCGGCGGACAAAAATAGGCTGATTCTACTTCCGAATTCAAAGCGAGTTCGTACCCAGAACCGCAGCTATTTCTGTCTCAAGTTCTTTGTCAGAAGCATCATACTTTCCACTGTTGTCATGGCTTGAGTTTGCCTGATTTTGAACAGGGGAGCGATGTGCTTCTTGTGTATTAGATTGTCCTTTTCTTATGAAATTCATAATAGGTAAATTCATGTATTTATTGAATTTCATCGTTTCAACGACAGGGCAAAAGCGGACGATTCCTTCTGCTACCTTCATCGCTCCTAAAATGATGGAAAGTTTGGAAGTAAAGCACCAAGGCTTTCTGGAAAGCTTTGCTGTCGAGAAGTTAATCATTGCCAAGCCGATGGTAATGCGGATGAGTGCGTTTAATGTACCGATGTTTGGTTTCAACATACGAAACGGCCCCTTTTCCTTAACATTAAAGCAGTTGCCCCTGCTTCGCTTGTTAGTGTTCCCCCCTCATTTTCCTCTATACAATCCAACATTTAGGGTACTATGTTGAAAGAAAATCCCCTTTAGCTTCACTTGTTTATTTTTTGGTATAATGAAATAATGCACAATGTAGGAAAGGGGTGTTTTGATGTACGATATTACACAATGGAAACATGTATTTAAGATAGATCCCAATAAGGAGCTAAGTGAAGAGCACTTGGAACTGATTTGCGAATCCGGCACCGACGCTGTAATTGTCGGCGGAAGCGATGGAGTGACGTTGGACAACGTATTATATATGCTTTCAAGCATCCGCCGCTATACAGTGCCGTGCGTATTGGAAGTATCCACGCTCGAGGCTGTTACGCCGGGCTTTGACTTTTATTATATCCCATCGGTGTTAAACAGCCGTAAAGCAGAATGGATTACGGGCTTGCACCACGAAGCGCTAAAGGAATTTGGCGATATTATGAATTGGGAAGAGATTTTTATGGAAGGTTATTGTGTTTTAAATCCCGATGCCAAGGTTGCCAAGCTTACGGATGCAAAGTGCGATTTGACAGAGGATGACGTCATCGCGTATGCGCGCATGGCGGACAAGCTGCTGCGCTTGCCGATTTTTTATATGGAATACAGCGGTACGTATGGAGATGCGGAGCTGGTAAGGAAGGTCAAGCAAGAGCTGAAGACAGCAAAGCTATATTACGGCGGCGGCATTGAGAGCGCGGAGCAGGCGCAGGAAATGGCGCGGTATGCTGATACGGTTGTCGTAGGCAATCTGATTTACAGCGACATAAAGGAAGCTTTGCGGACTGTGGCGGCAGTAAAAGGAAAGTAAGGAAGGTGAAACGATGAGTACAGCACAAAAGTTAATAGAAGGCTTGAATCCCGAGCAGCAGCAGGCGGTAAAAACGACAGATGGCCCGCTTTTAATTATGGCGGGAGCGGGCAGCGGCAAGACGCGCGTGCTGACGCACCGCATTGCGTATTTGCTGGCGGAAAAGGGAGTTGCGCCGTGGAATGTATTGGCAATCACGTTCACAAACAAGGCGGCCCGCGAGATGCGAGAAAGGATTGATAAGCTTGTCGGGCCGGAGGCGGAAGATATTTGGATTTCCACTTTCCACTCTATGTGCGTCCGCATTTTGCGGCGTGATATCGATAGAATCGGCATTAGCCGCAATTTTACGATTCTCGATGATACCGATCAATTAACGGTCATTAAAAATATCTTAAAGGAAAAAAATATCGATCCGAAGAAATTTGAGCCGCGCGCCTTGCTTGGCAGCATCAGCAACGCGAAAAATGAACTGATGGCGCCAAAGGAATACCGGAAGCAAGCGTCCCCGGACCCGTATGAACAATTGGTCGGGGATGTGTATGAAGAGTACCAAAAGCGGTTGTTGAAAAATAGCGCGCTTGATTTTGACGATTTAATTATGACGACAATCCAGCTGTTTGAGCGCGTTCCCGAGGTGCTGGAGTTTTATCAGCGCAAGTTTCAGTACATCCATGTCGATGAGTATCAGGATAGTGCGACACGTTGCTAACTGAAAAGGTTAGCCACTAGCGTAATGCTAGGAGAACTGAGAATCTGAAGAGTCGAATGATGGGGTAACGCCCTGAAAGGCTCGCCTAATACTCCGAATTGCGTCTAGTATTGTATGTGTACTAGAGGTGATAAGCTCGGTGAAGAATGGCTGAAGGGTACCCTAACGTTAAGTCGAGGAAAGCTCTCTGGAGGCAGAGGGTGTGCCTGATAGGTCTGGGTTCTATAAGGTATCTATGGTGAGAAATCAGATGAAACAACCATCTGTTGACGAAATTCCGAATGTACGGCTCTAGAGGTACAACTACTCGAAAGGGTGGTCCCTATTAATTAGGGGTTAGTGAGGTAAAGTAAGATTTGTCTTTATGAAATACCTTATGATGTTACAGGCATCATCAAGCTAACAGGGCTAGAGGAAACACCTACGGATACACATGTACAGATAAGATTCTCGGAACGTGGTAAGCCGATAACGTGGAGGGCATACAACCTGCGAAGCGGTGTAAGGAAAGCAAAAGACTCCGAAAGGACTTATGTATAACTTACTTTATATCGGTGAAGGTGGTGGCACAGTACCGATGAAGTTGTGATAATAAGCAACGGAGGGATAGCCACTAGTCAATTCTTAGAAAACAAACATTATAAACACAGATAATCAGGTTCGAGTATGACTAAGAGAAGCGAAAGCTGGAAAACGTAAACCTTTGGTTTACGAAGAGGTGAATAGTTGACTGGTTCCAAGACGATACCGAAGAAGTTAAAGGAGCAAAAGCTGAGAAACAATGAGTATTACAGCACGCAACACATGTTTGACACTCTTTACAGGAAAAGTCGGGAAGGTTACATCTTTAAGAATCTTTACGAATTGGTGATTCACCCTACTAACGTAAAACTTGCCTTTCGCAACATCAAGAAAAACAAGGGAAGCAAAACACCAGGGGTTAACGAAAACACCATTTTCGAAATAGGTCTTAGAAGCCCCGAAAGCCTTGTAAAGTATGTGACAAATAGGCTGAACGATTATAGACCGCATGCGGTCAGACGTAAGGAAATCCCAAAACCAAATGGTGGAATAAGACCACTAGGTATTCCCACTATCGAAGACAGACTGGTACAGCAGTGTATCTTACAGATTCTTGAACCTATATGCGAAGCGAAATTCCATAATCATAGTTATGGATTTCGACCCAACAGAGGAACGCTACATGCATATTCAAGAGCTGTCACATTGGCTAACAAAAACCATTTACACTATGTAGTTGATGTGGATATTAAAGGATTCTTCGATAACGTGAACCACGGAAAGTTATTAAGGCAGATGTGGGCGTTAGGAATTAGGGATAAACGAATACTTTCGATAATCAGCAAACTCCTAAAAGCAGAAATAAAAGGTATTGGAAGACCAACAAAAGGGACACCGCAGGGTGGTATCATCTCGCCTTTGTTATCGAATATCGTTCTGAATGAATTTGATTGGTGGATAAGTAACCAATGGGAAACGTTTAAAACGAAAAAGGATTACACAAGAAGGCGAATCATAAGCGGTAAAGAAAGACTTGACCAATCGGTCAAATACAGAACCCTTAAACGTTCAACCAAACTAAAAGAAATGTTTATCGTGAGATACGCAGATGATTTTAAAATTTTCTGCCGTGACCATAAGACTGCTTTCATTGTATTTGAGGCAGTTAAGAGATGGTTGAAGGAGAGGCTGGATTTAGATATCAGTCCTGAAAAATCGAAAGTAATCAATTTACGTAAAAATTACTCAGACTTCCTTGGGTTCAAGATGAAAGTCGTACCTAAAGGGAAAAAGCGTGTTGTAAAATCACACTTGTCGGACAAAGCAAAGGAAAAAGCAGTTGCAGCACTAAAAACTAAAATAGAAAGCATCAAAAGGACTTCCAACAAAGCGGAAGTTTCTAAAATGAATGCTACAATTTTAGGAATGCACAACTACTATAAACAAGCAACCGAAGTGTCCAAGGATTTCAGTGAAATTGCTTACTCAGTCAAACGAACCCTGTATAACAAATTGAAAAAGGTCAAAAGCGATAAGGGGATAATATCCAAGTATCACCAAACTGCTTACAAAGATTATCTTGGGAAAAAGATGTTCTTTGCTTGTGGATTAGCACTATTTCCAATTGATGGTGTCAAACACAAGAACCCAGTAAATTTCACTCAAGAAAAGAATAGCTACACTGCGGAAGGTAGAAGACTGATTCATAGCAATCAGAGAGCTGTTCCAGACTTTATGATTCGGTACTTGATGGAGAATCCCGTCAAATCCCAAAGCATGGAATACAACGATAATCGTATTCCAAAATATATCGCTCAATATGGGAAATGTGCTGTAACTGGTAAAGACCTTGAAATAGGAAATATGGAATTACATCATAAAAAGCCTAAGTCAATGGGTGGAACAGATGCATACCAAAACCTCTTATTCATTCTTTACGATGTCCATAAGTTGGTTCACGCAGTAAACGATAAAACTATCAAGAAATACCTTGATACTCTTAACTTGAGTAAGAAACAGCTGAGTAAAGTTAACGACCTTCGAAAACGTGTTGGTAACTGTGAAATTATAATGTAAAGAGCTAGGAATTGATGGGACGCCGTATGAGTTCGAAAGACTCACGTACGGTGTTAAGCGGGGGAAAAGGCTGAGATAACTTCAATACCTTACCTATCGCAACCAAACCGTGCTCAATATATGCTTGTGAAAATGCTGGCCGCGCGCTTTCAAAACCTTTGCGTCGTGGGCGATTCCGATCAATCCATATATCGCTGGCGCGGCGCCGACATTACCAACATTCTTTCATTTGAAAAAGACTACCCAAACGCAAAGGTCATCATGCTGGAGCAAAACTACCGCTCTACAAAAAGCATTTTGAAAGCAGCCAACGCGGTCATTGAAAACAACCGCAACCGCAAGCCGAAAAATCTTTGGACGGAAAATACGGCTGGGCAAAATATTTCCTATTACCGAGCGGCGACCGAGCAGGATGAGGCGTATTTCGTAGCGAAAAAAATCCGCGAAGCGGTCGAATCTGGCAAGCGCAGCTATGACGACTTTG
The DNA here is from genome assembly GCA_048976805.1 of Ectobacillus sp. Taxonomy (GTDB): domain Bacteria; phylum Bacillota; class Bacilli; order Bacillales; family Bacillaceae_G; genus Ectobacillus. The sequence continues at coordinate 18,468 of JBHGUR010000061.1, forward strand.
CCGTTTTATACCGTACAAACGCGCAGTCCCGCGTGGTCGAGGAAGTATTTTTAAAAGCCAATATTCCGTATAAAATTGTCGGCGGCATTAAGTTCTATGCGCGCAAAGAAATTAAAGACATTTTGGCGTACTTGCGCTTAATTGCCAATCCCGATGATGAAATCAGCTTTGCCCGCATTATTAATGTGCCAAAGCGGGGCGTTGGGGCATCTTCGATTGATAAAATTGTCAACTACGGTGTACAGCACGATTTATCATTAACACAAGTGCTGGACCAAATCGACTTGGTCGGCTTAAGCGGCAAAATTACAAACGCGGTAAAAGAATTTTATGAGCAGCTGCAGGGCTGGGTGCAGATGCAAGAGTATTTATCTGTTACCGAGCTGGTAGATGAAGTGTTAGATAAAACAGGCTACCGCGATATGCTGAAAAATGAGCGTTCCCTGGAATCAGAAGGACGTTTGGAAAATATAAACGAATTTCTATCGGTTACGCAAAACTTCGAGTCGCAAAGCGAAGATAAGAGCCTCGTTGCATTTTTGACCGACCTTGCGCTTGTTGCGGATATCGACCGTGTAGACGAAGACCCATCCCAGCAAGAGGAAGTTATTTTAATGACGATGCACTCAGCGAAAGGATTGGAGTTCCCGGTTGTATTCGTTGTCGGGCTTGAGGAAGGCATTTTTCCGCATTTGCGTTCCCTTATGGACGATAACGAGATGGAGGAAGAGCGGCGCTTGGCCTATGTCGCGATAACCCGCGCCGAGGAAGAGCTATATTTAACAAATTCCCAAATGCGCACGTTGTTCGGACGGACAAGCATGAACTCGGAATCGCGTTTTATTGCGGAAATTCCCGAAGAACTCATAGAGCCTGTGCACACGGTGCAGCCAAAGCGAACGGCGATGCCGTCGGCCGCTCCGAAAGCGCGCTCTGTTGTGCAGCGTCCTGTGTTGCAAACAACAGGCGGTGAACAGATGGGCTGGCGCGTTGGCGACAAAGCGTCCCACAGCAAATGGGGCATTGGGACGGTTGTCAGCGTAAAAGGAGAGGGCGAGGCAATGGAGCTTGATATCGCATTTCCAAGCCCGATTGGCATTAAGAGGCTGCTTGCGAAATTCGCGCCGATTACGAAGGTATAGGAAAGGAATGAGAATATGTCAAAAGAAGCGGTACAGCAACGCATTGCGGAGCTTCGCGACATTTTAAATGAATTGAATTACGAATATTATGTGCTGGATAAGCCATCTGTTTCCGATGCGGAATATGATCGTTACATGCAGGAACTGATTCGCCTTGAGGAGGAAAATCCGGAATTTATGACGGAGGATTCTCCTTCCGTCCGCGTCGGCGGCCAAGTATTGGATGTATTTGAGAAGGTTGCGCATAAATCCCCGATGCTAAGCTTAGGAAATGCCTTCAATGAAGGTGACCTTCGCGATTTTGACCGCAAGATACGCCAAGGAAGTAATGAAACGGATGTCAGATATGTATGCGAATTGAAGATTGACGGGCTGGCCGTTTCCCTTCATTATGAAAAGGGGCTGTTTATTCAAGGGGCAACGCGCGGGGACGGCGTAACAGGAGAGGATATTACGCAAAACTTAAAAACAATTAAGGCGATTCCGCTTCGGTTAAACGAAGAAGTAACACTGGAAGCGCGCGGTGAAGCGTATATGCCGAAATCATCGTTTGAAAAGCTGAATGCGGAAAAAGAAGCAAATGGAGAGATTTTATTTGCGAATCCGCGCAATGCGGCGGCCGGCTCTTTGCGGCAGCTTGATCCGAAGATTGCGGCACAGCGCAATCTATCCTTTTTCGTTTACGGACTGGCGGACTTAGAGGGGCAAACGATTCCTTCCCATAGCGAGGCATTGGATTTTTTAGATAAGCTCGGCTTTAAAGTAAATCCGCATCGCCGTGTATGTGAAACGATTGAACAAGTAATTGAGTATGTACTGGAATGGCAGGAAAAACGCCCAGGCCTTGATTATGAAATCGATGGAATTGTCATTAAGGTTGATAATGTAGCGATACAAGAACGTCTCGGCACAACCGCAAAAAGCCCGCGCTGGGCAATTGCCTACAAGTTTCCGGCGGAGGAAGTCGTTACAAAGCTAATAGATATTGAACTGAATGTCGGGCGAACCGGGGTTGTAACGCCGACTGCGGTGCTGGAGCCGGTACGGGTTGCCGGCACGATTGTGCGCCGTGCATCTCTTCATAATGAAGATTTAATTCGCGAAAAAGATATTCATATTGGTGATTACGTCGTTGTGAAAAAGGCGGGGGATATCATTCCGGAGGTTGTGAATGTTTTAACGGAGCGCCGTACCGGGGAAGAACGGGAGTTTCACATGCCTTCGCATTGCCCGGAATGCGAAAGCGAGCTTGTACGTTTAGAGGGCGAGGTAGCGCTGCGCTGCATCAATCCAATGTGCCCGGCGCAAATTCGCGAAGGGCTCATTCATTTTGCTTCCCGTGATGCGATGAATATTGAAGGGTTAGGCGAGCGTGTCGTTACGCAGCTATTCAATGAAAATCTGATTCATACGGTTGCGGATCTTTATAATTTAGCAAAGGAACAATTGCTGAAGCTAGAGCGTTTTGGAGAAAAATCAGCTTCCAATCTTATCGAAGCCATTGCGGCGTCTAAAGAAAATTCCTTAGAGAAGCTATTATTCGGTCTTGGCATTCGGCACGTCGGCGCAAAGGCAGCACGGACGCTGGCGCAGCATTTTGAGACAATGGAGCGGCTGCAGCAGGCGACTGTCGAGGAATTAACCGCTATTAATGAAATTGGCGAAAAAATGGCGGAGTCTATTGTCGCCTATTTTGAGAAGGAAGAAGCACAACAGCTGATTCAGCAATTAAAAGAATATGGCGTAAATATGTCATATAAGGGAATAAAACTTTCTGATACAGCTAATATCGCTTCTTATTTTGCCGGAAAAACAGTCGTTTTAACAGGCAAGCTGGAGGTTATGGGACGAAGCGAGGCTAAAAAGCGAATTGAAGAGCTGGGCGGAAAGGTTACGGGAAGCGTAAGCAAAAGTACAGATTTAGTCATTGCAGGGGAAGCAGCAGGGGCGAAGCTGGCGCAGGCGCAAAAGCATAATATAGAAGTTTGGGACGAAGCGAGGTTTTTGCAGGAGTTAAATAAGTAAGAGGTGCGGACGGAATATGAAAAAGCTGGCAATATTAATGATGAGTCTCGGGCTGCTCCTTAGCGGATGCGGTCCGAGTTTTCAAAAGGAAGAAAAAGTAGTCCAAAAATCAAATAAATCAAAAGAAAATGCGATTATCCCGAAATATTCGATTTCTGAGGATTATTATAAAACGATTATTCCTTTTAAAGATGGTGCAGCCCGCGGTTTAGTCGTGCAAGGATTAAATAGCCGGCTGGATATTGATGAGTTTGAGACAGGCCTTATGCGAATTGCAAAGGAGTCCTTTAGCACGAAGGATTACTTGTTTCAGGAAGGACAGTACTTAGATAAAACAATTGTACAGCAGCTTGTTGCCCGCAAGCGGACAGACGCGCAGCAGGCAGAGGCGGAAAAAAGAGCTGGAAAAAAGCTGCCGAATATCGGCTTGAACTCGGAATTCGATCTGAACGCGCCGGGAACGGCAGAGCAGAAAAACGCGAAAAGCCCTATTCACCTTGCCCATATCTTAGAACATAATTACCTTGTTAAAAAAGGGGAAGGGAAGGTAGAGCTTGGAGGGGTTGTTATTGGCCTGGCTATGAACTCTGTCCATTATTTTAATCAAGAGCAAGGCTATCCGCGTGACTATGAGATTCCAAAGGAAGAAACGCTAGAGCAAGGCAAAAAAATGGCCCAGGCCATTCTTGATATTTTATCTAAAAAGGAAGACTTAAAGAATGTGCCGATTACCTTTGCCATTTACCGCCAGCAAGCGAAATCTTCCCTTGTGCCCGGGACGTTCTTGACGTACGCCCAAGTAGGCAAAGGGGATACTAAGGTTGAAGGCTGGAAAGAATTGGACGAGCAATATTACTTATTTCCATCTGCAAAGGCATTGGAGGATTATCGCGAGGATGCGACAAAGGTGCTAAACTTCCGGTCTGATATCTCGGAGTATTTTAAAAATGATTTTACGGCTGTTGTCGGGCGCGGCTTTTATAAAAATGGGGAATTGCAGGATTTGCAAATCGATATTCCGGTGCAATTCAAGGGGAAAGCGGAAGTAATCGGCTTTACCCAATATGTAACCGGCCTTGTTATGGAGCATTTCCCGAACTATATTAAGGTTGAGGTCAACATTCACTCCGTCTCCAAGCAAGAGGCGGTAATTCTGCGGGAGGCTGGGCAAGAGAAGCCTTTTGTGCATATTTTTCATTAGAGAAAAAAGCTGCTTCCTAAAAATAGGAAGCAGCTTTTTTACGATAGTTCCTTGTTAAACGCTGTCGTTGATTTTGGTTTATTCATATCAAAATTGTGCTGTATGAATAAAAAATAGGTTTTTACATTACTTTGTGAAATATTCAGAAAAGTATATGCTCAAATGAGTGAATTTTTTGATATAATTTTGAGCATGACAAAATGATGAATCGAGGGAATGTAAGGATGGACGAGCTTAGTATACAAGTCATACTTTTTTTAGTGGCATTTGGATTTTTGGCAGCGTTTATTGATTCTGTTGTAGGCGGGGGCGGCCTTATTTCGATTCCGGCTCTTTTATTTGTTGGATTGCCCCCGTCTGCGGCGATTGCCACAAACAAGCTGGCGGCGACGATGGGATCCTTTACGAGCACGCTTTATTTTATTCGCTCTAAAAAAGTGGATTTTTCCGTTGTCGGAAAGCTGCTTCCTTTTACGATGATAGGGGCAATAGGCGGCGCTTTTGTCGTTAAATACATCTCCCCGGAGGTGCTAAGGCCGCTTGTTTTAGCGCTATTAATCCTTGTTGCCGTTTATATTTTAGTAAAAAAAGACTGGGGCTCCGTATCCACCTATAAAGGGATGACGAAAGGAAAAAGCCTGTTGTTTTTAGCGGCAATTTCCGCAATCGGTTTTTATGACGGCTTTTTTGGTCCGGGAACAGGTTCCTTCTTAATTTTTGCGTTTTTAATGATCGGATTCGATTTTATTAAAGCTGCCGCAAGTGGGCGGTTTTTAAACTTTGTCAGCAATATTACGTCCTTGGTTATGTTTTTATTTTTAGGAGCCATTCAGGTTGAATATGGTATCATTATGGGATTGTCAATGGCTGCGGGAGCATACGCAGGCTCCAAGTTCGCGGTGAAACAGGGAGTCGGCTATGTCCGCATCCTATTTTTAATTGTGACGCTGCTGCTCATTAGCAAGAATGTGCTGGAATATATGCATGTGATTTAACATAGCATTCTAAATCATTTTTTTTAGTTGTATTTATATACAACTGCTTTGTGATTTCTCCATTTCCATTTACTGCGCCGAAGAAAACGGTATTGGCGCTTGCTTCTGATTTGCATGGACTCCAATTAGGGACTGGCTGCTTCTGTATGCCGCAGGTACTATAAAGGGCTGGTTTTTTATTCAGTTATATATAAAAAGTAGTCATTTTCTATAAATCTATCAATAAATGAAAATTTGAACTTGCCTAAATAATCATGTAGAATGGGCTTGTATGATGAAAACGCTTTTTTACAAGGGGAGGCATAGGAGAATGACAGTAGCTTATAAGCATGAGCCTTTTACAGATTTTACGGTGGAGGCAAACCGATTGGCGTTTGAAGAGGGGTTGAAAAAGGTAGAAGCTTACCTTGGCCAAGACTATCCATTAATTATCGGGGGAGAACGCATTACAACAGAAGATAAAATTGTATCCGTTAACCCTTCCAATAAAGCGGAAATTATCGGCCGCGTTTCCAAGGCGAACCGCGAGCTTGCGGAAAAAGCGATGCAAGCGGCAGACGCGACATTCCAAACATGGAGAAAATCCAAGCCGGAAATGCGCGCAGACATTTTATTCCGTGCCGCTGCCATTGTACGCCGCAGAAAGCATGAATTTTCTGCGATTCTTGTAAAGGAAGCGGGAAAGCCGTGGAAAGAAGCAGATGCCGATACTGCCGAGGCAATCGATTTCATGGAATACTACGGCCGGCAAATGCTAAAGCTTAAAGACGGCATTCCGGTTGAAAGCCGTCCGATTGAATATAACCGCTTTACGTACATTCCGTTAGGGGTAGGCGTTATTATTTCGCCTTGGAACTTCCCGTTTGCGATTATGGCGGGCATGACGACTGCTGCCCTTGTATCCGGAAATACGGTATTATTAAAACCTGCGAGCACAACTCCTGTTATTGCTGCTAAATTTATGGAGGTGCTGGAGGAAGCGGGGCTTCCGGCAGGGGTAGTAAATTTTGTGCCAGGAAGCGGCGCTGAAGTAGGCGATTATTTAGTGGATCATCCGCGTACCCGCTTTATTAGCTTCACAGGTTCCAAAGAAGTGGGCATCCGCATTTATGAGCGTGCGGCGAAAGTGAATCCGGGCCAAATTTGGCTAAAGCGCGTAATTGCGGAAATGGGCGGAAAAGATACAATTATAGTAGATAAAGAGGCTGACTTGGAATTGGCGGCGCAATCGATTGTCGCATCTGCATTCGGCTTCTCCGGCCAAAAATGTTCCGCTTGTTCGCGCGCTGTAATCGTAGAAGATGTGTATGATACAGTGCTGGAAAGAGCGGTAGAGCTAACGAAGCAATTAACGGTAGGAAATCCAGCTGAACAAAGAACATATATGGGGCCTGTAAATGACCAGGGCGCATTCGATAAAATTATGGGCTATATAGAAATCGGCAAGCAAGAAGGAAAATTAATGACTGGCGGTGAAGGCGACGATTCAAAAGGATGGTTCATCCAGCCGACGATTTTCGCCGATGTTGCAGAAGATGCCCGCCTTATGAAGGAAGAAATTTTCGGGCCGGTTGTCGCGTTCTGCAAAGCAAGGGACTTCGATCACGCCTTAGCGATTGCGAACAATACAGAATACGGCTTAACAGGCGCGGTCATCTCCAATAACCGCGCAAATATCGAAAAAGCGCGCGAAGATTTCCATGTCGGCAATCTATACTTCAACCGCGGCTGCACAGGCGCGATTGTCGGCTACCAGCCGTTTGGCGGTTTTAACATGTCCGGCACCGACTCTAAAGCGGGCGGGCCAGATTACTTATTGCTGCATATGCAGGCAAAAACAACTTCAGAGATGCTGTAAAATGATAAAGCCTTCCCGCACATACTTACGGGAAGGCTTTATCATTTTACGTGGGAAGACCTCTATCCTAAGGAGTGTAAGCGAGTAGATAGCGGGTAGTTCAATTAACATGGCAGAAGGAAATGTCGAAATGATAAGTTAGTTGTATATAGTTGCTTCTCTATCTTTGCTTTTATAGGCTCGCTAACCAGCGAGTTTTCTTTAAAGGATAGGCTCTGTTAAAGGCTCATGTTGATTTGGATTTATTTGTTGATTTGGAACAAAAGGCGGCGGCCCCGCCCGCAAAAAGCGTCCGCCTGTAGTGGAAAATCAACAATCAAGTTTAACAGAGCCAAAAGATAAGAAATTATAACTTTTTCGCCCCTGGCACAGTGTCTAAGGCAAAAAGCGCCTTCTGTCAGCGCTTCTCTTACGCTTGTCGCCAATAGGCGGGCGCCCTGCGCTTTTCTTCGCTCAAAAATTGTCGAAAATTGCCGGTTCACAATTTCTAGAAGTATGTTAGAATACTAAATTGTGTGGCAATTTAAAAAATGGATAGGAGAAGAGAAAATATATGCAACAGCTCTTTCGAAAAAAATCAGTAAAAGATTTGCTGTTTGAGCATAGTAAAAGGGCGCTTCCAAAAAATTTGAGTGCCTTTGATTTGGTGTTACTTGGGATTGGGGCGATTGTCGGCATCGGAATTCTTGTATTGACGGGGATGGTAGCCGCAAATCATGCGGGGCCTTCTGTCATTTTTTCATTTATGTTATCTGCGATTGTTTGTACATTTGTCGCGTTTTGTTATGCAGAGGTTGCTTCTACTGTTCCGGCTTCGGGAGGGGTGTACACATACTCTTACGTGACAATTGGAGAAATTGTCGCATTTTTAATCGGATGGTCGCAAATGCTTATGTATGTTTTAGCGGTGGCGGCAGTTGCGAATGGCTGGTCTGCTTATTTCGTTTCACTTGTAAATGGACTTGGGATAGAGTTTCCAAAGCTATTGCATATTACTCCGCAGCAGGGAGGGATTATAAACTTGCCTGCAGCTTTCATCGTGCTGCTCATTACGTGGGTTTTAACACAAGGAGCGCAGGAAAGTAAACGAATTAATAATATAATGGTTGGTATTAAAATCTTCATTATTCTGCTATTCGTTGTTATCGGAATATTTTATGTAAAGCCGGCAAACTGGACGCCGTTCATGCCTTTTGGCGTAGAAGGTGTGGTTGCGGGCGCAGCTGCGGTTTTTTTCGCGTTTTTAGGGTTTGATGCGGTTGCGGCGGCCGCTGAGGAAGTGAAGAACCCGCAGCGCGATTTGCCGATTGGCATTATCGGTTCTCTTGTGATTTGTACGATTTTATATATCGTTGTTTCGCTTGTGTTAACAGGAATGGTTCCGTATCAAATGCTTAACGTATCCGATGCGATGGCGTTTGCGCTTCATATGGTTGGGCAAAACTTGGCGGCCGGCGTATTATCTGTCGGCGCGTTAGCGGGAATTACAACCGTTATTTTGGCGTATTTGTATGCAAGTGTGCGCATTTTGTTTTCGATGAGCCGGGACTGTTTATTGCCGAAAGCTTTTTCGCGTGTTAATCCGAAAACACATACACCGGCATTTTCAACATGGCTGCTTGGTTTGATGGCAGCAGGGCTTGGCGGCTTTGTCGACTTAAAGGCATTATCCGATTTTATTAATATGATTGCGCTGCTGACGTTTATTATGGTAGCTTTTTCGCTTATGCTATTGCGTAAAACAAACCTGGGTTTAACAAGGGGCTTTAAGGCGCCTTTTGTACCGTATTTGCCTATTTTTGTGATTGTATGCTGCGTGTTTTTAATGACACGTTTGTCCGCTGTGACATGGATTTACTTTGCGGTTTGGTTAAGCTTAGGCGCGGCTGTCTATTATGTTTATACAAAGCCGTCGGCATATGATGTGAAAAAAGAGGATTCAAGGGCTTCGTAATACTAGGAAAAATGAGCATGGGACAGCTGCCCGTGCTCATTTTTTTGCTGGCTTAAAAGAGGTTTTATACCATTTTTCAATTTCATAGTGAACTACCCACCACTTAGCGACTGACGCCGCTTGAAGTGGGGGCTTCCAAAGACCGAAAGATCGTCTTCTTCTTTTATTGCTCTTTCGCTCACAAACCCAATGGTTCATGTCCAGAGCCTTACATTCGCGGCGTCC
>JBHGUR010000062.1:0-86455 GCA_048976805.1 Ectobacillus sp.
TTTGGAGTGATGGATATTTCGCTTGTTCCATCGGAAATGTTAGCACCACAACGATTCAAAAGTACATTCAAGAACAAGGCTAAGAGCAGGCTTACATCCCCTACCCTAAAGGGATAGGGGTTTTACGCCCAATTTTATAAACTATAGCATAAAGCTGTCCCCGCGTAGCGCCGATTTTAGAATTAGGCTCTGTTAAAGGCTAATGTTGATTTGGAACGAAAAGAGGCTCGGCCCCGCCCGCGGAAAGCGTCCGCCTGTAGTAGAAAATCAACAATCAAGTTTAACAGAGCCTAGAATTAAAGTGTAAGGGCAACTCCGACTCTGCCTTCGTTTTTATAGACTAGCCAACGGGCGGGTTTTCTTTATTTGCGCTACTCTTACATGTATAGCCGTTACCGTCATTCCAGTCATGCTTTCAATTACTTTTTTAATATGTTCCTGTATCCGCTCACACGTAGCAAATATGGTCGTATTTTCAAACAGCGCAACCCTCACCTTAATTACAAGACTTCCATCCTTACATTCGATAGCAATTCCATTCTCTAAACTCCCTTTATCTATAAGCTTTGAAATCCGCTCTGTAAGTGTAGAAACGGTTTTTGCTACCCCCTGAATTTCAAACAACGAGATATAAACTAAATCATGTAACGCTTGTTTGTTAACGTGCCATCCTCCAAACGGCAGCATAAAATGAACACCCATCCTTTTTCTTTACTTCCATTTTCCTAGTATTATATGCTATCTTCAGTCAATTGGGCACATTTTCCTTCGGTTTAACTATACCGAATTAAAAACCAAAAACCGCCTTAATGACAGATGTTGTTTCTCCACCTTCAAAAAAGATGTATAGCAACGAATATACTACGACTCCTGTAATAGCGGTCAAGAACCAAATTACGCTAGTAATCGGCCCGAGTTTACGATGTTTTTCCAGCCTGCTTTTATAACCTGTCCACAACGAAACAATTCCAAATACACCGCCTGTTGTTGCTAAGAAAATATGAAAGAATAGAAATGACTGATAATAAACTTTTAAATGCTCCGGCCCTCCAAAACTAGTATTCCCTATAAAAACAGTACGCGATGCATAAATTAAAAAGAATACTAATGCAAATACTGCCGCCCAAAACATTGTTTTTTTATGAGCTTCTATTTTTCTCTTACTAATCTGATACCAGCCAACTGCTACTAAAATAGCACTAACCACAATGCAGCTTGTGCTAATAGTCGGAATGATTGCCATATTCATTTCTTTCACTTCACTTTCTTATTTAGTTTCTACTTAGATGGAAAATAAGGCGGAACAGCGTATGTTTCGTTCGCATCTTTTTCTTTTTCCTCTCGTACCCATTTAAAAAATATATGCCCGATAATAGTTCCATAAACAATTTCTTGAATAATCTTCATGATAACTCCGCCCGTTTGCTGGTCTTCTACAATTGGCAACCAATGCAGGAAGTCCGGCCCTGTAATATTGAGAGATGCTAAAGTCCGCTCTGGCACACAAAGCTCCATAGCCCGCATCCATGCCTGCGGGTCAGAATACGTTACAAACAACGGCTCCTTTGCAAAAATAATAAGTGCGCATGCAGGAGTTAATAGCATGCCATTTGCAAACATATATCCGATTTTCTTGATTTCACTTAATGTTTGATATTCCCGCAATGGATTTAACACAGGCCACCACATCATAACAGAGGTAAAAAATATAACCGCTAAAAATATAGGGTGCCATAGCTCGCTTTGCTTAACAAAATCAAATACAACGGGTAAATGATACACAGAAAATAACCCATTGAAGATAAAGAGCGCAATAAGCGGTCTGGCAAAAATTTTCAGGATATGCTCTACGGAGCGGAAGCTTAGCATATACCTCAAAAACCATACAGGCAAACCAAGCAGCAATAAAGGCGGAACGACAAGGTACATAATCGCCATCTCCGTCATATGGGCGCTAAAGGCGATATGCCCTAACAAGTCCACAGGTCCTCCCTTTACAAGATAAAGGAGAACGATACCGCTTACAAAATAAACTTGTTGCCTTTTGCCGACTTTCTCCGCATTGGGAAACCGGGTACGGTACTTCCCAATGATTAGAAAATACCCAGTCAAAACAGCTAACATAAATACTAGAAATATAGGGCTCCATAAGGCTTCAAATCCGAATATCCATAGGTTGCTCATTCCAATACGCTCCCCTTCTGTTGCAGGTTATACCGCATCATAATACATAGTAAAACAGGGATTGATTGGAAATCAATCCCTTTGGCTTTACAGCCATACAATTGTCATAAAGGCCAATACCGTAACTAGGCCGACCACAAGACCGGAGTATAAAAACAACGCCGGCGCTTCATGTCCTTTATGGCTCATATGCATAAAGTAGTACAGCTGAAAAATCACTTGCACAGCTGCCAGTAAAATGATAAACGGTACAGCAAAAATTGGTGTAAAAGTCTTTGGATACGCAATTGCCAAAAACGCTAAAACTGTCAAAAAGATCATTAAACCAAAGGTAATCACTTGATGCTTCATTTCTTCAGCATTTTTCTTTTTTCGATATGCAAGGTCTACTTTTGGATTGCCCGTATTCATTTCTTTCATCGCCATTGTTTATCCCACCATTCCCATTAAATATACTACAGTGAAAATAAACACCCAAACTACGTCAATAAAGTGCCAATATAAAGAGGCTACATAGTATTTTGGTGCGGTGTAAAGGTTTAAACCGCGCTTTGCATTGCGAACAACTAATGTTGTAATCCAAAGCAACCCAAACAGTACGTGTAACCCGTGCGTTCCAACTAGCGTATAGAACGCAGAGCCGAATGCACTGCTTCTCATCGTATGCTTAAATTCATGAATATAATGATTAAATTCATAAATTTCAAGCAACAAGAAACCTAACCCAAGCAGTACTGTAATAATGAACCATAGCTGCATTTGTTTGAAGTTAAAATTTCTCATATGATAAATAGCATACACACTTGTCAAACTGCTCGTTAGAAGAAGCATTGTCGCAATGAAGACAAGCGTAATATCAAACATTTCCTGTGACGTAGCCCCACCATTTGTGGAATTTTTCAAAGATAAATATGTGGCGAAGAGAGAGGCAAACAACACCGTCTCTCCTCCCAAAAACAACCAAAACCCTAAAAACTTATTTTTCCCCTCAAGGGTTGATTTCTCCGGTTCTGCAGGAAACGTTTCAGCCGTTAATCTTTCCTCTGTATGCATTATGCCGTAACCCCCTTGTCATCATCTAAATCTTCTTTGTGAATATGATAACCGTGGTCGTCAATAATGGAGCGCAAGAACATAGCACCAAGGGTAATAACTAAACCAATAATGCCGACAGCAAGCCAAAACTTATCCTTGCCGCCCTCCATATACATTGCACCAAACGCCGCAATGAATAATCCAAAGGAAATAACAACCGGCAAAATGCTGGAGTTTGGCATATGAATATCTCCAACCGGCTCTGCTGGCGTTACTTCTTTGCGCCCCTCCATTTTTTCAATCCACAATGTGTCTAATCCGCGCACAAACGGCAATTGCTTAAAGTTGTACTCCGGAGTCGGAACTGGAAGCGACCATTCGAGCGTACGTCCATCTTCCCACGGATCACGGCTTACTTTTTTGCCTGACAAGGTTGTTTTAATTACGTTAATGAGCAGAATGATAGTTCCCAATCCCATTAATGCAGCACCGATGGAGCTGATGAAGTTGCCCGTCTCTAATCCTTGTCCTTCAAGGTACGTAAAGTAACGGCGCGGCATACCCATTAAGCCGAGGAAATGCTGAATAAAGAATGTTAAATGAAAACCGGTAAAAAACAGTACAAATGTAATTTTCCCCAATTTTTCACTGAGCATTTTTCCAAACATAAGCGGCCACCAGTAATGCGCGCCTGCAAATAATCCAAATACAACGCCGCCTACAATAACGTAATGGAAGTGGGCCACTATGAAATAGCTGTCATGCAATTGGTAGTCAGCAGGAGCCGCTGCCTGCATAACCCCTGTTACCCCACCCATAACAAACGATGGAATAAAGGCGACAGCCCAAAGCATCGGTGTTGTAAATCGCAGGGTTCCTCCCCACATTGTAAATAGCCAGTTAAAAATCTTAATACCTGTCGGAACGGCAATCGCCATTGTAGCAACAGCGAAAATCGCGTTTGCTACCGGACCTAATCCAGTTGTAAACATGTGGTGCGCCCATACCATGAATCCTAAAAAGCCGATTAAGACTGTTGCAAATACCATAGATGAATATCCGAATAGGCGCTTTCTTGAGAATGTTGCGAAAATTTCAGAGAAAATCCCAAACACAGGAAGTACGAGAATATATACTTCAGGGTGACCGAAAATCCAGAATAAATGCTCCCAGATTACTGTATTTCCACCAAGTGCTGGATTAAAGAATGATGTTCCGAACATGCGGTCTAGCATTAGTAGCGCCAATCCTACAGTCAGCGGCGGAAAAGCGAACAGAATAAGAGCGGATGTAACGAATGTTGCCCATGTAAACATTGGCATGCGCATATACGTCATACCAGGTGCACGCATATTGATAATGGTAACAAGGAAGTTAATACCGCCTATTAACGTACCTATACCGGATATTTGCAAGCCGAGAATATAAAAATCCACACCGTGTGTTTTAGATGCGAGAGTTAAAGAGGCATAAGATGTCCACCCTGCATCAGGAGCTCCGCCTAAAAACCAGCTCAAGTTTAAGAATACTCCCCCAAAAAAGAATAGCCAAAAACCTAAAGAATTCAAAAATGGAAACGCTACGTCGCGAGCGCCAATTTGCAGCGGCACAGCAGCGTTCATCATCGCAAATACAAGCGGCATTGCCGCCAAGAAAATCATGGTAGTACCGTGCATTGTCAGCACCTGGTTGTACGCATCCCCAACTAGGAAATCATTGTTTGGTACGGCTAATTGAAAGCGTATAAATAACGCTTCAATTCCGCCGACGACAAAGAACAATCCACCTGCAATTAAGTAGAGAATAGCGATTTTCTTATGGTCTACCGTTGTTAAATAGTCCCAAAGAACGCTTTTTTTCTTTGTTACAGAACTCACGTTTTTACCTCCCCTTCGTGATTTATCCCCAATTACTTCTCAACCTTTAGGCCCATTAAATACGCCGTTAGCGCATCTATTTGCTCATCGGTCAAGTTGCCGTATTTACCAGTCATCAAGTTGCCAGGCTTCAAGTTTTCAGGATCCTTCAGCCAGCTTTTCAAGTTTTCATCAGTATTATCCATGATACCCGCTACCATGTCACGATCTCCATAGTTCGCCAAGTTAGGAGCGATGCGCGCTGCCGGAGGACGTTTGTCGTTAGCATCAACTGCGTGACAACCGATACAGCTCTTTTGGAATATTTGCTCCCCTTCCTGCGCCTGTGCAGTAGCTGGCTTTTGCTTGCCATCCTGCTTCTTCATGGCTGCAATCCAATCTTTGTACTCGCTTTCATCAACCGCTTTCACTTTAAACTGCATCAAGGCATGTGAAGGACCGCAAAACTCTGTACAAAATCCATTGTAGGTTCCGGCCTTATCGGCTTTAAGCCACATTATATTCGTATTTTCTGGATTATTATCCATTTTTCCCGCTAAAGAAGGAACCCAGAAAGAGTGCTTAATATCTGCGCCTTTCAAGTTCAAATATACCTTTTTGTCGGTAGGGATGACTAAATCTTGAGAAGTAACAATTTTCTCATTTTTGTAAGCGAATTCCCACCAATAAAGGCGTGCCGTTACGTCGATAACAATAGTGTCTTTATCCAGCTGCTGCTTTTGCGCGGGCTTTACGTCTGCAAGCTTAAAGGTGTATGTAACCGTAGGAACAGCCAGAATTAAAAGCAACAGAATTGGAATGACTGTCCAGATGATTTCAAGCTTGTGGCTCCCCTCCACTTGCTTTGGAATAAAACTTTCCTGTCCTTTTTTACGGCGGAAACGAACAATCACATAGAAGAAAATAGCAGTAACTACCAATACTACCCCTACCATGATTGCACTTGATAATAGTAATAAATCGTATTGCATTTTCGCTACTTCGCCCTGCGGAATCAAAGTAGACTGAAAGGCTTTACCGCATCCCCCTAACAGTAAAGCAAGCAAGGAAACGAGCGAAACCAATCGCCACTGTTTCATCATTCAAACAAACCCCACTTTCTTTGTTGATTAGATTTTACTTTATAGTAACTAAAGTAAACCCCGAAATTGAAAATTTCCCCTTGTCCCCATTAAAACATTGTGACAACAATCATCGCGATAAATAAAATTGTCAAATAGTTCAATGAGTACACAAACATTTGTACAGACCACTTTACGTCATCCTTTGTGCGGAATCCGTAAATGCCAAGCGCAAACCAGCCAATGTTTAGCAAAGTTGCAATTACCATGAAAGTAGTGCCTAGAGCATGCATATAAAACGGCAGCGGCAATAAGCAAGCAACCCAAATGATAATTTGACGCTTCGTCATTTCAAAGCCATGAATAACCGGAAGCATCGGAATTCCCGCTCTGCGGTACTCTTCCACACGCTTCATTGCAAGGGCAAGAAAATGCGGAATTTGCCAGATGAACATCACCAAGAACAACATCCAAGCAATGAAATGCAAATCCGGGTCAACAGCTGACCAGCCGATTAGCGGAGGAACAGCTCCCGATACACTCCCTATAACTGTGTTTAACGTATAAGCGCGCTTCGTCCATAAGGAGTATAAAACCACGTAAGTAAAAGCGCCGATAAACCCAATGAACGCGGTCATTGGTGTTGTTAATAATAGAAAACCAAATCCTAAAAGCAGTAAAACAAATCCATATGTTAACACAAAGCTGCCTTTAAACTTTCCGGTAACTGTAGGACGATGCTTCGTCCTCTCCATTAACGGGTCAATGTCCCGGTCAATATAGTTGTTTAAGCTGCATGACCCTGCAATAATAAGCGATGAGCCGACTAATGTAAGCAACATTTTGTCTAATTCATTAAAAAAACTAAGACCATTAAAATGAAGAGCCAGCCAAAAACCTGTAAATGTAGTTAAAGCATTTGAATTAACAATTCCCATTTTCATTAAAGCAAATAAATCTTTTAACCAAGTTGTTTCATGCACATCATCCACTGCTGGTTGATCATGCAATTGGCTTGTAATTTGACCCACTCTCTTCAACCTCCTTCAAACCGATTTATCTATATATATCCAATTTATGACTTGGACATATACATCGCGGCTAAGTAGAACAAATAGCACCTTGTACTTGCTTCCTCTCTCTGGTTTTCCATCGCATGGGGCAGGAATAGGTTTTGACCGCTTCTATGCATAACCGGATGCTCTCTCCCCTTTTAAAAGAAAGGCTTTATGTTCTTTTTTTAACTTGTATTTATATAGCTACTAGCGCTTCCCATCTCGCTCGCAACCTATATAACAATATTATTACAGTAGAAATGTTGTTTAACTAGTTTTAAAGTCTCCTATACAATCTTACTCGACTATATTAAAACATATTTCATGAAAAAATTGTGAAGAAAACTTGAACATTTTGTGTCTTTTGTAAAACAATTTCCCTCTTCACTATCATAATAACATGAAATCGCACATAATGATAAATGATTTTGTCAAATTTGGTATATATATGTTCTTATTTAGGGCCTTTTGCGTACTGAAGCGCAATAATCGCTATCAATTTCATTTCTCTGATACATTACATTCTTCAAAATTATTCTCAAACCTGCATATTTCTTTGCTATTTTTTTAGTTTTTATATATCATAGGACTGTGGTAAATTTCTTTTTTTTATTTTGGCAGCCTATCGCACCAAAATATTGTGGTATAACTTCATATTAGAAAGTAGGTGGAAAAGTTGCAGCGATTCCTAAAATGGTTAGGGGTTGTAACCAGCTTAGACCTTTTACTTGTTCTGCTTGGGGGAGCATTGGTAACAAAAACTGGATCAGGACAAGGATGCGGAAAATCTTGGCCTTTATGCCATGGTCAACTCATTCCCGATCCGCTAACATTGGAAACTGTTATCGAACTTAGCCACCGAGTTGTATCCGGTTCTGCCGGAATACTTGTCCTTTTGCTTTGCATTTTCTCCTGGCGTTATATTGGGCACATCCGCGAAACAAAGCCGCTTGCTATTGTTTCCTTCCTGTTTTTAATTGCACAAGCGTTGCTCGGGGCTGCGGCTGTTGTTTGGGGACAATCTGCGGCTGTATTGGCACTGCACTTCGGTATTTCATTAATCTCATTTGCTTCCGTTATTTTATTAACACTTCTTATTTTTGAGGTAGATAAAAAATTTGACGCACATGCCCTTTTGTTGGATAGCAAAATGAAATTCCACATATACGGAGTCGCAATATACAGCTATATCGTTGTCTATACAGGTGCGCTCGTCCGCCATGAACGCGCTAGCTTGGCGTGTCCTAATTGGCCGCTTTGTAGCAAAAACAATCCGTTTCCTACCCAATTCCATGAATGGGTACAGATGGGCCACCGCTTTGCGGCAGGACTCATTTTTATATGGATTCTATATACGACAATTTTAGCAATACGCCATTATAAACAGCAGCGCGTTATATATTGGGGCTGGATTATTAGCTTTATACTTGTAACTTTGCAAGCACTCTCCGGAGCTTTTGTCGTATTTACAGAACTGAACTTGTACGTCGCCCTCCTTCACGCACTTTTAATTTCATGCTTATTTGCCGTTTTATGCTATCTCGTTATGCTTGGAACACGCAGCAAAATCGGCAAATAAATAATAAGCTTTAAAATGTTAAAAACGAATGAACATTGATGTTCATTCGTTTTTACTATAACTACGTTAAATAACATTGTTGATTCCAGCTCATTCGCGTCAAAATCGCAATTGATCAACAGGAATGTTTAACATCCCCTTGCTATATATAAATCAAAATTGTTTTCAAAAAACACATACAACCGTTTGCCTTTCCTCATTAAAAATGTCCCTGAAAATTCAGGGACACTTTTTTTATTTTTCCAATTCAATTAATAAATCGCCGGTTTGAATGGCATCTCCATCTTTTACATGCACTTCTTTTACCACGCCCGCAAACGGAGCTTGAACTGTCGTTTCCATTTTCATCGCTTCGGTAATAGCAATAGATTCGCCTTTTTTCACATACTCCCCTTGCTTTACAAGCACCTTAATAACTGTTCCCGGCATTGTTGCGCTAATGTGGTTCGGGTTATCGCGATCTCCTTTAACACGCTGTGTTACAGTCGCTTTAATGCTCTCATCCTTTACAATTACTTCACGCGGCTGGCCGTTCAGCTCGAAATAGACAACACGATTGCCGTCCGGTTGAGGTTCTCCTACTGAGACGAGCTTCACCATTAACGTTTTTCCTCGCTCAATCTCTACTTCAATTTCTTCCCCTAAACGCATACCATAGAAAAATGTCGGGGTATCAAGAACAGATAAATCGCCATATTCATCATATATCTTTTGATAATCCATATACACCTTTGGATATAAAGCATACGATAACACATCAAACATTGTCACTTGGCGCTTCAGCTTATGAAACAGCATCTCCTGCACATTATTGAAGTCCACCGGCTCCAGCAATTCACCTGGACGTACCATAATCGGTTCTTTTCCTTTTAAAATAATGCGTTGCAATTCTTTTGGAAAACCGCCGTACGGCTGTCCTAAATACCCTTCGAACATTTCGACAACCGAATCCGGAAAATCTAATGATTCACCGCGTTCATAAATATCGTCCTCTGTTAAATTGTTCTGAATCATAAACAAAGCCATATCGCCGACTACTTTAGAAGAAGGAGTTACTTTTACAATATCTCCAAACATATCATTTACACGGCGATACATAACAGTCACTTCATCAAAACGCTCTCCAAGACCAACCGCTTTCGCTTGCTGCTGTAAATTGCTATATTGTCCGCCCGGCATTTCATGCATATACACTTCTGTGTGCGGTGCATTCATGCCGCTTTCAAAATGCGCATAATATTTACGGACATCCTCCCAATAACGGGAAAGCTGCTCCAATGCATGGATATCTACATTTGGCTTGCGTTCATTTCCTTCTAAAGCATAAAAAAGTGTATTGGCGCTTGGCTGGGATGTTAGGCCAGCCATAGAACTTACTGCTACATCGACAATGTCTACTCCTGCTTCAATTGCTTTTGTATACGTTAAAATACCATTTCCGCTCGTATCGTGCGTATGCAGGTGAATTGGAATTGAGACGGTTTCCTTAAGCGCGGAAATAAGATCGTAAGCGGCATTTGGTTTTAAGAGCCCTGCCATATCTTTAATACCGAGAATATGCGCGCCGGATGCTTCCAATTCCTTAGCTAAATTTTTGTAATACTCCAAATTATACTTAACACGAGCCGGATCATGAATATCTCCTGTATAACAGATTGTCGCTTCTGCAAGCTTCCCGCTTTGGCGAACTGCATCAATTGCCACACGCATTCCCTCAACCCAGTTTAAGCTATCAAAAATGCGGAATACATCGATACCGGCTTGTGCAGAGCTCTCTACAAACTTCTTAATGACATTATCCGGGTAATTTTTGTAGCCAACTGCATTGGAGGCACGCAGCAGCATTTGGAATAACACATTTGGTACGCGCTCACGAAGCTGCAACAATCTATCCCAAGGATCTTCTTTTAAGAAACGGTACGCCACATCAAATGTTGCGCCGCCCCACATTTCCATTGAAAAGAGATTTGGAAGCAAGCGGGCTGTCGGCTCTGCGATATGCTTCAGATCTTGCGTACGAATACGAGTAGCCAATAAGGACTGGTGCGCATCGCGGAATGTAGTATCCGTCAGTAGGACTTCTTTCTGCTGCTTTACCCAGTTTACCAGACCATCTGCTCCTTGTTCATCCAATATTTGTTTCGTGCCGCTTGCAATCGGTTCAGAATATTTAACTTTTGGCATGCGCGGCTCTGGAAAAATCGGCTTCGCTCCTTTTCCTACCCCTGGAAAACCATTCACAGTAATAGAACCGATATATGTTAACATTTTTGTTCCGCGGTCTCTTCGCTTCGGGAACACGAACAATTCTGGTGAAGAATCGATAAATGCGGTATCATATTGTCCCGAAAGGAATTTCGGGTGCTTTACTACATTTTCCAGAAATGGAATATTCGTTTTAATGCCGCGAATACGAAACTCTTTCAAGTTCCGCTCCATTTTGGCTGCTGCCTGCTCGAACGTCAAAGCCCATGTTGTTACCTTTACTAATAACGAATCATAATAAGGAGTAATTACAGCTCCTTGGAAGCTGTTCCCTGTATCTAAACGTACACCAAAGCCGCCGCCAGAGCGGTACGCCATAATTTTCCCTGTATCCGGCATAAAATTATTGAGAGGGTCCTCTGTTGTTACCCTTGATTGAATTGCGTATCCATGCGTTTTAATATCTTCCTGCTTCGGAATCCCTACCTTGTTGCTGTGCAGCGAATAGCCATCGGCAATTAAAATTTGCGACTGTACAATATCTACACCCGTAATCATTTCTGTAATTGTATGCTCAACTTGAATACGCGGATTAACCTCAATAAAATAAAACTCGTCATCTTTTACTAAAAATTCAACTGTTCCAGCATTTATATAATTTACATTTTTCGCAAGCTTTACCGCCGCATCACAAATACGGTTGCGCAAATCTTCCGTAAGCGAAACACTAGGGGCCACTTCTACTACCTTTTGATGGCGGCGCTGCACAGAACAATCGCGTTCATATAAATGAATTACATTTTGCTCATGGTCAGCTAAAATTTGCACTTCAATATGCTTTGGATTTTCTACAAATTTCTCTACATATACTTCATCACTGCCAAATGCCGCTTTTGCTTCCGATTTTGCGCGCTCATAAGCTTCTTTGACGCCATTCGCATTTCGTACGATGCGCATACCGCGTCCTCCTCCGCCAAGCGCTGCTTTAATGATAATCGGATAACCATACATCTCACCGAATTTTTCCACTTCTTGAAGGGAATTTACAGGGCCTTCACTTCCTGGAATAACCGGGATGTCTGCTTTTTGCGCCTGTGTTCTAGCCTTCACTTTATCCCCAAACATATCAAGGTGTTCGCTCTTAGGGCCGATGAAAATAATCCCTTCCTCTTCGCACCGTCTAGCAAAATCGATATTTTCTGACAAAAAGCCGTAGCCAGGATGAATCGCATCCACACCATTGCTCTTGGCAATGTCGATAATTCCTTCAATATCCAGATAAGCATCAATCGGTTTTTTTCCTTCTCCTACAAGATAAGCTTCATCAGCCTTATAACGATGATATGACCCCATATCTTCCTTAGAGTAAATTGCTACTGTACGAAGCCCGAGCTCTGTACACGCCCGAAAAACCCGGATAGCTATCTCTCCTCGGTTCGCTACTAACACTTTGTTAATTCTTTGTAATTTCTCCACAATTCTCCTCCTCTACTTTCATAATTTTAAGCTCTCTTAAAGGCTAATGTTGATTTGGAACGAAAGGCGGCGACTCCAGCGAAAAAAAGCGGGATAGCCGAAAACCTGGACTGAGCGCAGCAAGAGAAGCGGCTCGGCCCCGCCCGCGGAAAGCGTCCGCCTGTAGTGGAAAATCAACAATCAAGTTTAACCGAGCCTAATTAAAAAAATATACAACTGTTTTATCCATCATACATTATTTTTCAGAAAATGATAAGTCTTCTGTACTATCTGTTACATAATTTTATTGTAACACACTACAATGAATTTTCAACAAAATTAGTATAATACATAAATAAATAATACACACTAATTACTCCCATTTCCCTTATCTTACAATTTACATATATTCTATTGTTTCCGAGGCTAGATTTGTACGCAAATCAATTCGCTTGCCTGCGTTCCAAAAGCAGCAAGCTTTTAGAAAGGATCTGTTAAAGGCCAATGTTGATTTTCACGTCAAAATCACATGATTTATAATGTAAGCTTGCACATCACAGGTATGTAGAACCTGACGGCAGCCCCCCCACTCTCTTCCTCTCTCTGGTTTTCCTTTGGCCGAGGCAAAACTAGGTCCTGACCGTTACTATATACGGCTGGGAGCGCTCTCCCCCTCTAAAAAGGATTTATATATCAACACCAACGTTTAACACAGCCTTTAGAAAAAAATCATACAATAAAAGGACTTTGCATACTGTGCAAAGTCCTTTTATTTCACAACAACAAGGTGCGGCTTGCTGGGCGCAACACGCTGTTGTTGCTGTTCCTTTATCCGTGCAGATACATTCAATAATAGTCCCATTGACGCAAAATTCATAAGCAAAGAACTTCCACCAAAGCTGACGAAAGGAAGCGGCACCCCTGTCAAGGGAAGAAGTCCGGTAATACCACCAACATTTGCAATCGATTGAATCGCGAGCATGCTTCCAATTCCGATGCACAAAAAACTCAAGAATGGATCTCGGCACTTTTGAGCCATTCTAAAGGCGCGCAATATAATTAAAATCAAAGACGCCAAAATAATCGCTACTCCCAGCAGCCCAAGCTCTTCAGATACAATTGCCATAATAAAATCGGTATGCGGTTCCGGCAAATAGCCGCTTTTTTGAATACTGTTTCCAAGCCCGGCGCCACCGATGCCCCCTGAGGCAATGGCAATAAAGGAATTAATAAGATGAAATCCGTCACCTTGCGGATCCGCAAACGGATTCATAAATGCAGTAAAACGCGATATTTGCTCTTCAGTAAGTTTTACCATTCCTATAACAATCAGTAATGGCAACCAAATAACTGATGTCAACAGCACGCGTTTAATAATTATTTTTATACGCACCCCGGAACAAAATGCCATCGCCGCAACAATGCCTACAATCAATAAATCCGTTCCTAAATCCGGCTGCTTATAAATCAGCCAAAATACAGCAAGCAAATAAGACGCTATACCGCCAATCCCCCGCAGAAACGAAGTGTTCGTTTCGTATTTTTTAGCTAAAAAACGGGCTGTAACAATGATAACCCCAAGCTTTGTAAATTCAGCCGGCTGTATCCCGAAAATCCATGATTGGGCATTATTAACGGTTTTTCCAAACAATAAAACAGCGGTCAATAAGGCAAGCGTTCCCCCATAAATCATTATCGCCGCAAATCTCTTCTTTAAAAAAACATAAGGAATGCGAAATGTGATTACAAGTGCAAGTAAACCGAGCCCCATTGCCCGCAGTTGAGATAGAAAGAAATGATTGCTCTCGTACCCAAGTTGTTTATATTTCGTAATCGCTACAATAGAACTCGCACTATACACCATAATAATTCCAATTGTGGAAAGTATAATAAGAGGAAGTACTAATGAGTAATCCAAGGACTTCCATACCTTTTTCATATAAAATCCTCTTTCTTCGTAAGTAATATTCATTAGTTGTATTCCATGCCCAGTCCCTATCTTCCTTCTTTTACAGCATAGAAAAACGCAAAATATATGCATAAAAAAGCTCAAACTATTTTAGTTTGAGCTCTCTATGTGAACCCTTTATTTTTGTTTTCTTGTAAATGCATCATGAAGAGCTGACAGCTCGCGCTCTAATTCTCCAAGAATTTCTTTGCCTTGCGCTTCTTCAATTAGTCCGAGTCTAACGGCAAAGTCAACTTCCCGAGACAAACCGAACATTTGTGTATCCAATACCTCTTCATATAACGGGCATTGCGGCATCGTTAAGTGATCCATTTGCACTCGAATAAGTTTTAATATTTTTCCTGCATCAGCTTTTAGAAGGGCAAGTGCCTTTTCCTGATGATTCGTTACTGTCTCAGACGCCAAATTAGTTCCCTCCGTTTCCGTCCAACTCTCCTATCCTATCTTCTAATATTAAAGATAGTTTTGACAAATTGCAATAAAAATATTTCCTTGCATCTCTATGGATGACAATTGCCTATACCGATATTATACTGAATAAAGGGAGACTAAAACAAATGGGGGCATAAAACATGCATGATATTCTATTTATTAACGGAAAAGTAAATTATTCCATTACTCTTGATCCAAGCGTCTGGATTTTTGATGACCGAAAAGTGGATTTAACGACATATTTTCAGGAAAATAACCGACAAGAAGATGATTTGGAACAATATACCAAAAACATATCTGCACATTGGGATCGCGAAATCCGAGAAGGCGCCGTCTATCCCCCTGTAAATAAAAGCATTTCGAAATTTGAAAAAGAGAAAATCATTACCGGTACATTCGGCATGCCGCTTTGGCCCTTCATTCAAAACGCAGAAGCAAAACAAGACGCATCCGGCGTAGAAATCCATACAGAAACAAATGTATTTACCATTTCCTTAGAGCAAGCAAAGCAAGCTATTTTAGGTTTTTCAAAAGATGGCCGGCCTCTCAAAGAAGATGGACCTGTTCATTTTTATTTTGGCGACGGCTCTAACATGGATGATCCGATTAAATGCGTCCGCCAGTTTACCATCGTCTAAGATGGAGTAAAAGGAATAAGATATGTTCAGAAGCTTTCCTCTGCTTGTTATTCTTACAAAACAATCTCTAGGCAGAGCATCGTGATTGTATTCATATTGTTAATATAATACACACTCTCGGCCCATCCACTTCAAATGAAAATTTGAAGTGGATAAGTTAAATTTGACATCATTCTTTATAACTATAGCGTAGTATAAAAAAGGCTGTCTCAAAAGCCAAAACCGACTTTTGAGACAGCCTTTTTATAGCAAATCAGCTGCCAGCTGCGCAAGGTTTGAACGCTCTCCTTTTACAAATTTGACGTGACCGCTTACCTTTTGCTCCTTAAACTTCTCCACAACATACGTTAAACCGTTATTGTATTCATCTAAATACGGGTGGTCGATTTGCTGTGGGTCTCCCATCAATACAATTTTGCTCCGTTCTCCGACACGAGTTAAAATCGTTTTCACTTCATGTTTTGTTAAATTCTGCGCTTCATCGATAATGATAAATTGTTCCGGTATGCTGCGTCCCCGAATATATGTTAAAGCTTCCACTTCAATCGAACCCATTCCAGCCAGTATGGCATCAAGCTCCCCTGGCTTTTTCGTGTTAAATAAATATTCCAAATTATCGTATATAGGCTGCATCCACGGACGCAACTTCTCTTCTTTCTCCCCCGGCAAATATCCGATGTCTTTTCCGACCGGAACAATCGGGCGGGCAACGAGAAGCTTTTTATATAATCCTAAATCTTCTGTTTGCATTAAGCCTGCAGCCAAGGCAAGAAGCGTTTTCCCTGTTCCCGCTTTTCCGATTAGCGTAACAAGCGGAATATCTTCCCGCAGCAAAAGCTCCAGCCCCATAATTTGCTGTACGTTGCGAGGGCGAATCCCCCAAATTTGCTCGCTTTGAAATACGAGCTTCTTTATTTTCTTTCCTGTATAATCCACAATTCCAACAGCAGATCCCGATCCTCCAAGCGCATCCTTCATGAGAATAAATTGATTAGGATAAAACGGATGGTTTGCTATTTCTGAAACAGCTAGTTCTCCCTTTTCATAAAAGCGATTTAATAATTCCTTTTGTATATAATACTCTAAGAAACCTGTATAAATATTGTCCACTTCTATTACGCGGTCACTTAAATAATCTTCCGCTTGCAAACCGAGAGCATCCGCCTTAACCCGCACTAATACATCTTTACTTACAAGAATAACTGCTCTCCCATTTTCTTTAGCCTGTTCTTCAAGGGATAAATTCTTTGCAACCGCTAAAATACGGTTATCATTTGTTTTCTCTACAAAAATCTCCTGCAGCTGCACAAAGGAACGATGATTTAGTTCAATTCGAAACGTTCCGCCATTTTCGAGAGGAATGCTTTCATGCAGCTTTCCGATTTCACGAAATTTATCAATTAGTTTCGATACATACCGGGCGTTTCTTCCGACTTCATCCATATACCTTTTTTTTGAATCTACTTCTTCTAAAACAACGGCTGGAATAACCACTTCATTTTCTTCAAATGAGAAAATGGACAATGGGTCTTGCAACAATACGTTTGTATCAAGAACATAGATTTTACCCAACCTGTTACCCCCTGACTCCACCATAGTGAACAAGGGTTTCATCCATATATGCACGATGGACGAACCGTTGTTATAAATATATGTCTTACATCAGAAAGATAGAATCTATTTGAAAGGAATTTTCCTTTACAAAAAGGCTCTGTTAAACTTGATTGTTGATTTCCCACTACAGGCGGACGCTTTCCGCGGGCGGGGCCGAGCCGCTTTTCCCGCTGGAGTCGCCGCCTTTCGTTCTAAATCAACAAATGAATCTCAACATTATCCCTTAACAGATCCTACAAAAAAGATGAACAACCTTCAGTCGTTCATCTTTTTATGTATTACAGCCCCTTCAGCGCTGTTAACACTTGACTGTCAAGCTTTGCCGCAGCGCGAGGATCATATGTTTTTTCATATTTTGGCTCAACTGAAATTTTAGAACCGTAAAACATTACATCACGCACTTCTGTAACAGAAATTTCAACAAGCGCAAGCTTAAGCGGAATTCCCTCCATACGCTCCGTTTTTATTTCCGCCTGGCCGGCAATAGAGTAAACAGATTCATTTGCCATAACAGTTAATACAACAGACGGATTGTGCCGCACATTCTCAATAATGCGCGAGCGTTGATCGACTGCAAAACGGATTGTCGCCTCATCTATCGCATACACCCATGAAATCGCGCTCACATTCGGAGAGCCTTTTTCAAAATCAATTGTCGCAATCGTCACAATGCGCTCTTCTTGTAAAGCATGAAGTAAATTCTCTGTTAATACAGGTTCTACCACATTTGCCATAACTTACACCTCCATGTATGATTCTCCTTTTATCATACCTTGAATGTTCAACAATGAAAATATTTATTTTTTGGACCGAAAACATGGTATACTCGATACAGAATTTGTTTACTAGAGGTGACACGATGAGAGTGAAATGTATTTTGTGCGATGCGATTGAGCAATTAAATGATGAAACTCCGCAGGCGAAGCGGCTTCGCAATCGCCCTATTCATACATATATGTGCCAGCGCTGCTACGACCGTATTACAGAGCGAACTTTACAACGCTTAAAAACAGGAAAATTCCGTTTATATCGTGATACAACTAAAGAAGAAGAATGGTAATATATTAAAATGCTGTCGCTAGGGCGCCTAACAGCATTATGCTACAGCTACCCTGTAGAGCAGCAGAGGGGCTTTATTTATATGCAGCTGATTTGTAATTTCGGCATTGGCACTTGCATCCTATCTGCGGTTTACTCCTGCATAGACCACTATTAGAGTTTGGCTGCTTCTATACTCACCCGGATGACCTTGCCCTGCTATAGCCAAAAGATCGTTTTTTCGAAAGTAAAACGAACCTCCCCTTTTCAAAGGGGAGCCATTCAGCATTTACTGTTAATCTGATTTATCCATTGAGCCCGCAATCAGCAGCGTTCTTCATCGGGCCTTCAGCAAAAAACATCACATTTAATAAAACTTAGTAATTTTTAAATTTTTCCGGTTCGCGAACCATTTGCTCTAAATAACAGTCAATCAACTCAAGCGGAAACCTTGCCGATTTCGCCTGTTCCTTTTTTTCATACATAACCAGATACATTTCTTCGTGCTTCTCAACTACAATATTTCGGACACCATGTTCCTCCTTTAAGATGTTATCAAATAATTCATACGTTTCCTGTGCCGCTTTATCATCCGGCCTCGCCTCAGCAACCACTTTAATAGTCAGCCAATTATATAGTGCATCTTGTACAGAACGCATACTTTTCTCCCCTTTACGCCTGTTGCTTTTTCGCCTGATATAAGCGTATCTTATAAATTCCCAATACAATTGCTGCAACAACTAACCCTTCCGCAACCGGCAAGAATACCGCAAAAAATGTTAAAACGGTACAGCCGAGCACAAGCGATATATATACAACTGCATTCTGCAGCAGCGGCAATTTGCGCGCAAACCCAAGGTTATACACAAGTATGCTCAGTACAATAACGGTTGCATATAAAAACCACATTCCCTCTTCTGGATTTTCTGCCACGTTATACAGCCTTGCGAAAAACGTCATTTTTTCCAGCACGTCTGTTTCTCCCCTTTTTCCCCTATTCTACTATAAGAGTACCTTGCTTCGGATACACTGTCTAGTGAAAACGGTTTAAGCTAACAGAAATTTTGCAACGGAAAAAGCCCTTGCAGCTTGCAGGGGCTTTTTTCATTATTTTTGTTCCATTTCGGCATATTTTTTCTTTTTTGCAATCCGCTCGCGTTCATTTTTATCAAGAATCTTTTTGCGCAGACGAATGGATTCTGGCGTTACTTCACAGTACTCATCTTCATTTAAATACTCTAAAGATTCCTCAAGCGTCATAATGCGCGGTTTTTTCATTGTCGCTGTTTGTTCTTTCGTTGCAGAGCGAATATTTGTTGCCTGCTTTACTTTTACAATGTTTACTGTTAAATCATTTTCACGGGTATGTTCTCCAACAATCATACCTTCATACACTTCTGTACCAGGCTCAACGAAAATAACGCCGCGGTCTTCCACTTGCATAATACCGTACGTAGATGCTTTTCCCGTTTCCATAGATACAAGCACACCTTGGCGGCGGCCGCCAACCTGTCCCGACTGCATCGGCTGGTAGCTATCAAATGAGTGGTTAATAATTCCGTAACCGCGTGTTAACGTTAAAAACTCTGTAGTATAACCAATTAATCCGCGTGCCGGAACCATGAAAATAAGGCGAACTTGACCGTTTCCGTTATTAATCATATCTAGCATCTCGCCTTTGCGCGCTCCCATAGATTCAATAATAGCGCCTGTATGCTCTTCTGGCACATCAATTTGGACGCGTTCTACCGGCTCGCAGCGCACACCGTCAATTTCTTTAATAATAACCTCTGGTTTGGATACTTGAAGTTCATATCCTTCGCGGCGCATATTCTCAATTAAAATGGACAAATGCAATTCACCGCGCCCGGAAACAATCCACGCATCAGGAGAATCCGTATTTTCCACACGCAAGCTTACATCTGTTTGCAACTGTGCGCGAAGACGCTCTTCAATTTTGCGCGCTGTTACAAATTTCCCTTCACGGCCCGCAAATGGGCTGTTATTTACAAGAAAAGTCATTTGCAGCGTTGGTTCATCAATCCGAAGAACAGGCAATGCTTCTTGGTGCTCAATCGGGCATACTGTTTCGCCGACGTTAATATCCTCCATACCGGAAACAGCCACTAAATCCCCAGCTTTTGCCTCTTGAATTTCTTCACGCCTCAATCCGAAGAATCCAAAAATTTTCGTTACACGAAACTGCTTAACGCTTCCGTCCAATTTCATTAAAGCTACCTGCTGCCCTACCTTCATCGTACCGCGAAAAACGCGCCCGATTCCAATACGGCCAACATAATCATTATAATCTAACAGCGCCACCTGAAATTGCAGGGGTTCTTCGCTATTATCAATCGGAGATGGAATATGCTCAACAATTGTATCAAACAATGCCTTCATATTTTCTTCCTGATTTGCCGGATTTGGGTCTAAGCTCGCTGTTCCATTAATTGCAGACGCATATACAACAGGGAATTCTAATTGCTCTTCATTCGCACCTAATTCAATGAATAAATCGAGAACTTCATCTACTACTTCCTCAGGGCGCGCAAAATCACGGTCAATTTTATTGACAACCACAATTGGTGTTAAGTTTTGTTCTAAAGCTTTCTTGAGTACAAATCGGGTTTGCGGCATACACCCTTCGTACGCATCCACAACAAGCAGTACGCCGTCTACCATCTTCATAATCCGTTCCACTTCGCCGCCGAAATCTGCGTGGCCTGGTGTATCTAGGATATTGATGCGCTTATCATTGTACTGAATCGCTGTATTTTTCGCTAAAATTGTAATACCGCGTTCTCTCTCTATATCATTAAAATCCATAGCGCGTTCTTCTACTTGCTCGTTCGTACGAAATGTTCCAGCTTGACGCAACAACTGATCCACAAGCGTTGTTTTTCCGTGGTCAACGTGCGCAATAATTGCAATATTGCGTAAATCTTCTCGTTTTTTCAATATGTCCAACTCCTAATGTCTTTTTAGTCCTTTTCTATTATAAGAGCGATGTCTATCCGTTGCAATCTAAATGAAAAAGGATACTAAAATATAGTTGTTTTCTCATAATTGTGTACAGTACAATAAACTTGGAGGGTGAAGTAATGGAACAAATTCAATACCGCTTACTAATTACTGCTATTGTAACCGTCATTTTCATGATCGGCATCGGAGTTATGATCGCCGAAAAAAGCACATTCGGCACTATTATTTGTATTATCGGAACAACCGCATCAATGGGCTACGGCTTTGCAACGAAACGCAAGCTGCGTTAACTAACAGCCCTTTGCTTCTGTGTTTTCACAGAAGTTTTTTTACGCGTTAAGGAATAAGGTGCAAGGTGTCCTTCTGCCTGCGCCTGTCTTACAAATTGGCGGTTTTTCTTTAGTTTGCGTAATTTTGTTAAGAAGACACGGCTAGATTTAATTTTTTCTTCGTTAATAAAGATAACAGATTATTTCTTTGCCAGAAATCCTATACATACTATCCTTGGATTCTGAAGCATACCGATTTTTATTTTTTTATTCGTGCATCATAAAAAGCCAAAGAGCGAAGAGGGTATCTCTGCTCTTTGGCTTTTTTAGCATTGCTGATTCACATATTGCAACAGTTGCTCATGCACGCCCGGCTTTGCAACAATTACACTGCTTTTATGAATCGGGCTTAAAGGTTCCCCATCAAATGTCGTAATAAGCGCACCAGCTTCCCTTACAATCACAGCTCCGCCGCCAAAATCCCATGGCGAAAGTCTAGGAGTAATGTAACCATCCAAGCGCCCAGTCGCAACATAAATAATTTCTAAAGCTGCGCATCCGTAAGAACGCGTGCCTCTTGAACTGCGGACAATATTAGCTATTTTTATGCAGTCAAGCAACGGATTTTCTATTAGCCATGAAGCATTTACCCCTATAACCGCTTCATGCAGCATACCGTTGGACAGCTTAGGAATAACAATGCCGTTGCAAAATGCACCTTCTCCTGCCTTTGCATGATACAATTCATCATGCACCGGATCGTAGATGAGCCCGAGCCTCCCTTTTCCATTATGATAAACACCCACTGAAATAGCAAAATTGCGCTTTTGATGGATAAAATTCATCGTACCGTCAATCGGGTCGATTAGCCATATTATCCCTTCCGTGGAAGTAGGCTCGTCTCCATATCCTTCCTCCCCCAATATGTAGTGTTCAGGAAATGTATTATGAATCCTTTCTATAAAAAACTGCTCAATCTTCCGATCCATATTGGTCACTAAATCGGATGCGCTCGTTTTCGTTTCAATCGTGATAGCTTCTTCCAAGGAAGCAATGAGCATTTGCCCTGCTTCTTTTATCCATTCTTTTGCATAGTTTTCGATATCATTCCATAATTGCTGCATATTCCAACACTCCGATCTGTACTGTCACAGAAAAAACGAACCTATGCATAAGGTTCGCACCAATTTTGGTTTTATACATATCATAATTATTATGCTTCTAGGCGAATCATTTCAAGTCTTAATATCTCCAATTTTTTCTTGCATTCTTCTTTTTTCTGTTCATCATTTTCCATCATCGCATCATACAAAGTTGCCAACTCGTAATCTAATTCTAACCGCAACACCGGAATCCTCTTTTCAGCATCTGTTCTTTTTAAAGCATTAATTACCTGTCTCATTTACATTTGCCTCCTCCCAATTTCTTAGTTTGCCCTCGACCGTGAATTTACTTAATTTTCAGTTATTTTGTTTTATATCATATTATGTGGGATAAATCCTCTATGCAACAAATTTGTATTTTTGCCTAAGAATTTTTTGAACGCCTTTTTTTATGAATAGTACAAGCTGTGCTAGAATAAAAGCAAAATGCCATCAGGGGGAAGAATCATGAGAGGTAGAAGAAAACGGACAATGAATTCATTGTCCGTTTTCTTGTTGTTGTATCATTATATCACTTAGTTTATAAACTTTCAAAACATTTTTACAACTTTATTATATTGTTTTTTTCTGCCTCTTTTGCTTTTTGAACTGCGCGGTAGCATGAATAGCCGCTTATTTCTTCAAACTCCGCATCAATTTTTTTCTCTTCCGCCTTGCCTGGAACAATTTCTTTAAAACGGCGGTACGCATTCATGAGCTCTTCCTGTTTTACGCCTTGCTCATACGCCTTTTCCACTGCCTCATAAAACTTAATAACATCTACTATTTCCTTTGTTGACCACTCATAGTCCAACGGATATTGATAGTCCATTTGTTCACCTCATTTACTCCATTTCTTGCGAATTCCTTCCGCTTCTTCGATTATACAGGTAAATAATTGCTGCACGGTTGGAATATCTTTAATCCTCCCCATCACTTGCCCTGCCCATGCAAACCCCTCTGATTCATTTCCTTCATAAATATAACGCCGGTTGGCAAGACCGCTTATGTAATCCTTTATCCCCTCATATCCTTTACCTTCTCGTTCAAGCTCCAGAATTTGATTTGTCCAATCATTGCGAAGCGCTCGCGCCGGCGCTCCAATTGTTCTCTTAATAACAACCGTATCCGTTTCTGTCCCTTTTACAAGCGCTTCCTTATATAAAGGATGCGCATGAACACATTCCTCTGTAGCAATAAAGCGTGTTCCCATTTCAATCCCTTCCGCTCCCAAGCTCAACGCTGCCATTAAACCCCTGCCATCGCCAATGCCGCCTGAAGCAATGACGGGGATAGAAACCGCATCTACAACTTGAGGAACAAGCACCATTGTACCGATATCATCCCGTCCAAGATGGCCTCCCCCCTCTTGGCCAACGACCATTACGGCATCTGCACCGAGTTCTTCTGCTTTTTCTGCTTGCCGCCTTGCCGCAACAAGTACAAGCTTTTTAATATCGGTTCCTTCTAATCGCTTAAAAATAGGTGTCGGATTTCCGCCGGTCATTGTTATAACAGGAATCTGCTCCTCAATGGCGACCTCAAGCATATGTTCAAACGGCCTGCCATGCTGTCCGATTGCATAATTGATGCCAAACGGCTTGTCGGTCATGCTGCGCACTTTCCGAATCTCCTCACGAAGCGCCTCTGGAGAAGGCAGGCTCATAGCTGTAATTTGCCCTAATCCCCCTGCATTACTCACAGCCGCAGCTAAGTCAGCATACGCTAAATACGCCAATCCGCCTTGGATAATTGGATACTTGATTCCAAGCAGCTCCGTAACTCTCGTCTCCCAATTCATCATATAGCCCCCTTTATATTTATACATTGTTTTTCGATGTTTTCTCCTGCTGTTTCCCCTATATACTAAATTACACATTTTCGTATGATTTTTCTATACATATATCATCATAGGTGGTATAATTCATTTGTTTTGTATCGAATGATATTTCATATTCAGATAAATACTAATTATACAAAGGGGTGTATAGATTGTCCCAATATGAAACACCATTATTTACTTCTTTAGTAGAACATAGCAAACGGAACCCTGTCCAATTCCACATTCCAGGACATAAAAAAGGCCAGGGAATGGACCCTGAATTCCGTGCGTTTATTGGGGATAACGCATTATCTATTGATCTTATTAACATCGCGCCGCTCGATGACCTTCATCATCCAAAAGGGGCTATTAAAAAAGCGCAGGCTTTAGCTGCTGAAGCTTTTGGCGCTGACCATACATTTTTTTCTGTCCAAGGAACAAGCGGCGCAATTATGACAATGGTAATGAGTGTTTGCGGACCTGGAGACAAAATTCTTGTTCCGCGCAACGTCCATAAATCGGTTATGTCCGCCATTATTTTTTCCGGTGCCAAGCCGATTTTCATTCATCCCGAAATTGATCCGGAGCTCGGCATTTCCCACGGTATGACAATTGCTTCAGTCAAGCACGCGCTCGAAGCGCATCCTGACGCAAAAGGACTTTTAGTTATCAATCCAACCTATTTTGGATTCGCTGCCGACTTAAAGCAAATTGTAGAAATCGCTCACTCATACAATGTTCCTGTTCTTGTGGATGAAGCTCACGGCGTTCA
The DNA here is from genome assembly GCA_048976805.1 of Ectobacillus sp. Taxonomy (GTDB): domain Bacteria; phylum Bacillota; class Bacilli; order Bacillales; family Bacillaceae_G; genus Ectobacillus. The sequence goes on from JBHGUR010000062.1 coordinate 25,130, forward strand.
TATCCACTTTCATGACGATTTACCACTATCCGCTATGCAGGCAGGTGCGGATATGGCAGCGACAAGCGTCCATAAACTTGGAGGTTCACTTACACAAAGCTCTATCCTAAATGTAAGAGAAGGCTTGATAAACGTAAAACACGTGCAAGCTATTATTAGTATGCTGACAACTACTTCTACCTCCTATATTCTCCTTGCCTCTTTAGATACGGCAAGAAAGCGCTTGGCAACCGAGGGCAAGCAACTAATCGATCAAACTATCCGGCTGGCGCAAAAAACACGTAAAGAAATTAACCGAATTGAATCCTTATATTGCCCAGGCGAAGAGCGCCTAGGCACAGATGCTACATTTGATTTAGATCCGACGAAGCTGATCATTTCTGTAAAGGAGCTTGGAATTACCGGGCATGACGCTGAACGTTGGCTTCGTGAAAAATATAATATTGAAGTAGAAATGTCCGATTTATATAATATTTTGTGCCTTATTACTCTTGGGGACACGGAAGCTGAAGCCGCTATTCTTGTTCAAGCTCTGCGCGATTTATCAAATACCTTTAAATCCTTGGAAGATAAGAAGGTGCCTCTCCGTGCCGAAGTGCCTGATATTCCTGTTCTTGCCTTGTCCCCGCGCGATGCTTTTTATTCCGAAACGGAGATTGTGCCGTTTTGGGAAGCTGCTGGACGTATTATTGCTGAATTTGTAATGGTGTATCCTCCAGGAATCCCTATTTTTACGCCGGGTGAAATTATTACAAAAGACAATCTTGATTATATTATAAAAAATTTAGAAGCTGGATTGCCTGTTCAAGGCCCTGAAGACATGGAACTTAAAACATTGCGTGTAATTAAAGAGTACAAGCCTATCACTTGATAGGCTTGTACTCTTTAATCACCCTTTTTCACTATTATCATACCATATAAGGAATTTAAATATATGGGTGGGATGCTTTGTGATTGTAATTGGCCGTTCCATTGTACATCCTTATCTCACAAATAAGTCAGAGCCTTTTTTCGATGCAAAGCAGCAAATTCTCAGCATTATGACCAGCAATCAAGAAGTATATGCTTATCAATCAACCAATCAGCTTGCGTTTGATGTAAATGTAAGAGTAAATATGGTTCTTTCCTGTATAGACATGTTTAGCAGCGGTTTGCAATTTCGAACCTTTAAGGAAGCTTATTGTAATCCAGAGTTTTGGGAACTCACGAAATTAGGCGGATTTCAATTAAAAAAAGGAGTGCCTGCTTCGTTTGCCATACGCGATATTTTTGCAAACGGCAAAAAATACGGCACTGAATGCGCTACAGCTATGATTATTATTATTTATAAGGCTTTGCTAGATATATATAGCGAACAAACATTCAATGAGTTATTTGCAAATTTGTTGCTTTATACGTGGGATTATGACAAAGATTTAAAGCTTATCACGAAAAACGGTGGAGAAATCATTCCTGGCGATCTCGTTTATTTTAAAAATCCGCAAGTACATCCGGACACGATGGAATGGCAGGGAGAAAACACAGTGTACTTAGGGGACGGCTTATATTATGGCCACGGTGTTGGGATTAAAACAGAAAAACAAATTATTGATAGCTTAAATGAACGCCGCCGTCCAAATGCATTTCTTTCCGCTTACCTAACAGATTTAATAACAAGAATCAATTCTTATGCTATGGGGCAATATGCTTCTCTTCAAAAAATGCAAACAAAAATTGAATTTATTCCAATCCGTGACGATGCAATTATCGCTACAATCGGGCACTCAACTTCTATTCATTAGACCGCCCTAAAAATAAAAATTTAAGGTAAGCTTGAATTGTACCACTTCTAAAAATTTTTTATCTATCGTGGCGCAAGTTATATTCTTGCATGGATGTCTATGTTAAATATTATTGTTGATAAATTACACTTTTGAATCATTCGCATCAAACTATAGATAGAAAGCAAATTTCCTTCAACATAACAAATGGGAATGCCAAATAAAGCTCTATTTTTTCCGTTGTTTAACAGGAGCATTAAAAAAAGCCTGCAATTATGCAGGCTTATTTTTCATTATGCTTTTTTTCAGAACCGTTGCAATGAGAGCAACATTTTCCGTATAAAACGGTTACCTTTTCATCCTCAAAATGCGCGATTGTGTTTTCGCAAACTTGGCATACGATTGTTCCCATCTTCATTCCCCCTGTTTATAATATAAACTCCCCTTAATTTGTAAACACTTTTCTTTATGATTTTATTTTAATATGTCATACTTTTTTCGTCAACCTAAATTTAGTATAACACATTAAAATTTTATACAATATATTACGTATCATTATTTTGGTATGTGATATTAACTATTGTTTAAAAGGCTAATCATAAGAGAACTCCTACAATATTTCCGCTTAAAAATAGCCGCTGTATCGCAGCGGCTATTTCACTCATATTCAGCATACAGCGGTGTATCAGGCAATAGAAACTTTAAAAAATGCGCCAAATCATCAGCTTCCTCTAGAGAGCGCAGACGAAATACTTGTTGCAAATGCTGGATGTTTTCCACATCGTCATGCCCAAGGAGGGTAGATCGACCCGTCTGCATACAGATTACTAATGGCTTTCCAAAAAACATATTTGTGTATACAACTCCAAAATCATAGCGAGTATCATTTGTTGTAAGACCTAAAAACCGTACCTTCACCTTCTCATTTTCATCATATAGCTTTTCAAACATAGTGCTCCTCTCCTCCTTTTAAAGATATTAGTACTATATATATGAAGCTTGGCGAAAAAATATGACACTTTAATTGTCAAAAAATTTATAACAATGCTAAAATAAAAATACCATCAATTTGATAAAACAGGGGGAACTGCTATGCAACACGCATTCATTAAACTTGTACCAAAATCAGCGAAGCAATCCATCAATATTCAGGACTTAAAGGATTTATTTACATACTACAAACAAATTACAGAAAAAACGGGTAAACAATTAGGCTGGAATTACTCTGAAAACGCTTTCCCTTATGAGATGATTCCAACTTCAGATTCGACTTTGCATTTAAAGTCTTCGCATGACCGGTATCATTCCATTTATATCGGAACAGGCGAGGAAAATGGACAATATTTTGTACAAATTACACTTCCGCAAAGTGCAACCTTTGGCGATAAAGGAAAAGCTAATGAATTTTGCCGCTTTCTCGCCAAGAAATTAGAAGGCGAGCTTCAATTATTTAATGGAAGAACTATGTATTTTTATAAACGTTAAACTATCCAGCTTATTGCCATTTTAATTATTATAAACAAACAGCTATTCCATGCAGTTACAATTGCAGCGTAACATCTCTTTTGGAGAATTGTATGGGCAACAACATAGGCAAGATAAAGAAAAACAAAAAACATCACAATCTTTGCATGCAAATTATCACGCTCAGAAAGCCATAACACAAGTGAAAAACCAATCCATATTATTGTATGAAAAAATACAACGATTTTCATTTTACCCATGTAGTCGGCTCCTTTAACCCGCATTAAACAAACTATTCCGTCTTAAAGCAAAATCCATTCAAACGAGAAGCTTTTGTTTGGCAAAACTTAAATGGGTTTAGTCGATACATGATGATGCAACAACGGCATCCAAGGCTAACCCAGTCCATTTCTACTATTACTATATGGGCTTTTAGACGTTTTAGAAGATAAAGTCGACAAGCATACAAAAACAGGCGCAGCGGCCCCGGTGCTTCTTACCCGGCCCTTCCCAGTTGCCGATTTATAGTTCTGCATAAAAAAAGAAGCACCCGGACGGATGCTTCTTTTTTATTATTTTACAATATGGATTGGCATTCCAAGCGCTACTTCCGCAGCTTCCATTGTAATTTCACCTAATGTTGGGTGAGCATGGATTGTTTGAGCGATATCTTCAGCAGTCATACCTGCTTCGATTGCTAAACCTAACTCGGAGATAATGTCGGATGCGCCTGCACCTACTACTTGCGCCCCTACCAATAACCCGTCTTCTTTACGAGTCACTAACTGAACAAAACCTTCTGTGCTATTTAAGGACAAAGCGCGGCCATTTGCGCCAAATGGGAACTTGGCAACATTTACAACCATGCCTGCTTCTTCAGCTTGCTTTTTCGTGTAGCCTACAGAAGCTAATTCCGGGTCCGTAAAACATACTGCAGGAATTCCGATATAATCGATTTCAGCAGGATGTCCGCTAATTGCTTCTGCCGCAACTTTGCCTTCATAAGAAGCTTTATGGGCTAATGGAGGACCAGGGACAATATCGCCAATTGCATAAATGTTCGGCACGTTTGTACGGCATTGCTTGTCAATTTCGATTAATCCGCGTTCACTAATTTTTACGCCTGCTTGTTCAAGACCAATATCTTGTGTGTTAGGACGGCGGCCTACTGTAACAAGTACATAATCAGCGTCAACAGATTTCATTTCGCCGTTAGCTTCAAAATGTACAGTTACGCCATCTTCACGCTCTTCAACTGACTTGCCAAAAGCTTTTGTAAAGATTTCTACATTGCCTTTTTTCTTTAAGCCGCGTTTTACAATGGAGCTCATCGATTTTTCAAATCCAGCTAAAATTTCCTCGCCGGCTTCCAATACTATAACTTCTGTACCAAAGTTTGCATATGCAGTTCCTAATTCCATACCGATGTAACCACCGCCGATTACAACCAGTTTCTTTGGAATTTCAAGCAAGTTTAACGCGCCAGTAGAGTTAATAATGCGTTTTGAAAATTTAAATCCTGGAATTTCAATTGGTGTAGAACCTGTTGCAATAATTGCATTTTTAAACGTATATGTTTGCGCGGAAGACTCCGTCATAACACGCAATGTGTTTGCATCTACAAAGTATGCTTCGCCTTTAATGATTTCTACTTTGTTGCCTTTAAGAAGGCCTTCTACACCGCCGGTTAATTTCTTTACAACGCTGTCTTTCCAAGCTTGCACTTTAGAAAAATCAATGGTTACATTTTCTGCGATAATTCCCATATCTGCAGAATGCTTCGCATGTTCATACCGATGCCCTGCTGAAATCAATGCTTTAGAAGGAATACATCCTACGTTTAAGCATACCCCGCCAAGGTTTGCTTTTTCAATAATTGCTACCTTTTGGCCTAATTGCGCAGCGCGGATTGCTGCAACATATCCGCCGGGACCTGCACCAACAACGACTGTATCTAACTCGATTGGAAAATCTCCTACTACCATGTGAAATTACGCCTCCATTACTAATAATTGTGGGTCATTTAATAGACGCTTAATATGGTTCAACGCATTTTGAGCAGTTGCTCCATCGATTAAGCGGTGATCGAAGCTTAAAGACAATGCCAATACTGGAGCCGCTACAATTTCACCGTTTTTCACAACTGGCTTTTCAGCAATGCGCCCGATTCCAAGAATCGCTACTTCTGGGTGATTGATAACTGGAGTGAACCATTGTCCGCCTGCAGAACCGATATTTGTGATTGTGCAAGATGCACCTTTCATTTCATTTGGAGCTAAACGGCCTTCACGCGCTTTTGTTGCAAGCTCGTTAATTTCACTAGAAATAGCGAAGATAGATTTGCGATCTGCATCTTTTACAACTGGTACAAGCAGTCCTTTATCTGTATCAGCAGCAATACCGATGTTGTAGTAATGCTTATGAACGATTTCTTGCGTTGCATCGTCCATAGAAGTGTTTAAGATTGGATACTCGCGCAAAGCGGATGTTAATGCTTTTACCACATACGGCAAGTACGTTAACTTGATGCCTTTTTCAGCCGCTACAGCTTTGAATTTTTTGCGATGTGCAACAAGATCTGTAACATCCACTTCATCCATTAATGTTACGTGAGGAGCTGTATGTTTAGAATTAACCATTGCTTTGGCGATTGCTTTGCGGATTCCGCTCATTTTCTCACGAGTTTCTGGATATTCGCCAGCTGGAATTGGCTGTGCTGCAGGCGCTTCTGCTTTCGCTTCCGCTGCCGGTGCTGGAGCTGCTTGAGGAGCTTCCGCTTGAACTGCTGGAGCCGCAGTTGCTTGTCCGCCGTTTGCGAACGCATCAATATCAGCTTTTACAATGCGGCCGTTTTTGCCGGAACCTGTTACTTTACGGATATCTACACCTTTTTCGCGAGCGTATTTACGCACAGAAGGCATCGCAATTACACGTACGTTTTCATCTGCAGTTTCCTCCGCTGCAACTGGCGCTTCTTCTGCTTTCGGCGCTTCTTCTGCTTTTGGCGCTTCTTCTGCTTTTGGCGCTTCGTCGTCTTGTCCTTTAAATTTCAAGTGCTCGTAACCAGGAGCATCGAATTTAATAAGAACGTCTCCAACTACTGCCACTGTTCCTTCTTCTACAAGAACTTCCAATACTTTTCCTTTAACAGGAGAAGGAATTTCTACAACAGCTTTATCATTTTGCACCTCAAGAAGTACATCATCTTCGTTTACTTCGTCGCCAGGTTTTACAAACCACTTAACGATTTCACCTTCGTGAATACCTTCGCCAATATCTGGTAATCTAAATTCAAATGCCACGGAATTCATCCCCCTGTACTATTTGTCGTCTTTATCGTCGCTTGGAATGTACAATTTTATACGGATAGCGCAAAAGAAATCAGAAGAACTGATTTCTTTTGCACTTATGTTTTAGAAGTTTATTACTTTTTGAATTGCTTCAACAATATCCTTATGGTTTGGCAACCAAACGCTCTCCGCTTGAGAGAATGGGAAGATTGTATCAGCAGCCGTTACACGGACAACTGGCGCTTCTAGGCTAAGAATAGCGCGATCATTAATTTCTGCTACTACGTTTGCAGCAATGCCCGCTTGCTTTTGCGCTTCTTGGACTACTACTACACGGCCCGTTTTCTCAACAGAAGCCATAATTGTTTCAATATCTAAAGGCTGTACCGTACGCAAGTCAACAACTTCTACAGATACACCTTCTTTTTCAAGCTCTTCCGCCGCTTTTAATGCAGCATGTACCATTGCACCATAAGAAATAACCGTTACGTCTGTACCTTCACGTTTTACATCCGCTTTACCGATTTCAATTGTATATTCGCCTTCTGGAACTTCTTGACGGAAAGAACGATATAACTTCATATGCTCTAAGTAAATAACCGGATCATTATCGCGGATTGCAGAAATTAAAAGACCTTTTGCATCATATGGAGTAGAAGGAATAACTACTTTTAATCCCGGTTGTTGAGCTACTAGGCCTTCTAAGCTGTCAGCGTGGAGCTCCGGAGTATGCACGCCGCCGCCAAATGGAGAACGAACTGTAATTGGTGCATTCCAACGGCCGCCGGAACGATAGCGCATACGAGCCATTTGACCGGAAATAGAGTCCATTACTTCATATACGAAGCCGAAGAATTGAATTTCCGGAACCGGACGGTAGCCTTCAAGTGCAAGACCAATTGCAAGGCCCCCAATACCAGATTCTGCAAGTGGTGTGTCAAACACGCGCTGTTCGCCAAACTCAGCTTGTAGTCCTTCCGTTGCACGGAATACGCCGCCGTTTACACCCACGTCTTCCCCGAACACCAATACATTAGGGTCGTTTTTCATTTCGACGCGTAACGCATCTGTGATTGCTTGAATCATTGTCATTTGCGCCATGACTTACTTCGACTCCTTCTCTTTGTAAATTTCAAACTGCTCCTTTAAGTTGTAAGGCATTTCTTCGTACATAATGCTCATTAAGTCTGTTACCTTCTGTTTAGGAGCTTGGTCTGCTTTTGCAATTGCTTCTTTAATATCTTCTTTAGCTTGCTCGATTACCTTCTCTTCTTCCTCTTGAGACCATAAGCCTTTGTTCTCTAAGAATTTACGGAAGCGTACGATTGGGTCTTTCTTTTCCCATTCGTTTTCCAGCTCTTTTGTACGATAGCGCGTCGGGTCGTCACCAGCCATTGTGTGCGGGCCGTAACGGAAAGTTAATGTTTCAATTAAAGTCGGACCTTCACCATTCACTGCACGCTCGCGGGCAAAACGAGTTGCCGCATATACTGCTAATGGGTCCATACCGTCTACTTGAATACCTAAAATACCGGCTGCAACTGCTTTTTGCGCAATTGTTTTTGCTGCAGATTGCTTTTCTACCGGAGTAGAGATTGCAAAGCGGTTATTTTGTACAACGAAGATTGCCGGAGCCTTAAATGCACCTGCAAAGTTCATACCTTCGTAGAAGTCGCCTTGGGAAGCACCGCCGTCACCTGTATATGTGATAGCAACAGATTTTTTGCCGCGCAGCTTCATACCAAGTGCCACACCTGCAGTTTGGATAATTTGTGCACCGATAATAATTTGCGGAGGAAGCGCATTTACCCCTTCAGGCATTTGATTACCCATGAAATGGCCGCGAGAGAATAAAAATGCTTGGTATAAAGGCAGGCCATGCCAAATTAATTGAGGAACATCACGGTAGCCCGGCAAAATAAAGTCTTCTTTTTCAAGCGCGAAATGGCTTGCTAGCTGAGAAGCTTCTTGCCCCGCTGTCGGCGCATAGAAGCCTAAACGGCCTTGGCGGTTTAAAGAAATAGAACGTTGGTCTAACACGCGAGTGTAAACCATACGGCGCATAAGCTCTTTTAATTGATCATCTGTTAATTCAGGCATCGCTGCTTCATTAACAACTTCGCCTTCTTCATTTAAGATTTGTAATGTTTGGAATGCTGCTTCAATAGTCTTGAACTGCTCATCCACATTAAACAGGGCCTTTTTTGTTTCAGTACCCATTCCGTTCACCTCTTCCTCTTTTATCAAACGATATTTTCAAACGCTTTCAATAACGCTTTAAAAAGCGCTGAAAGGACATGGACGATAATCGATATGACAATCGATTACGAAAAAGTTTCGTGAGACTAACAACCTGTACTAATATTTCTCAACAAAAAATTAATACAATCTTGACCACGTTTTTAAGTTTACAACTAATATAATCAACATGTCAATTACTTTAAACTCAAATTTTATAATGATTATAACCTAAGGTTATATTACAGATTACTCCTAACTGAGTACTCTGTATTAATAAACAGCTACTTTCTGTTATATTATTCCCAATTTCACTGCTAAGTTATTACAGAATAATATGTAAGCGCTCTACCACCACTTTGCTCTTCTAACATACAAATTATCCTCTGTATGCTCTAGTTCTACAACAAATGCAAAAATTCTATATCCTTATGCCACATTAATTATTTTATGTTTTCTCATGTTACTATAAAAATATACAACACTTGCTCATTTATAGGCGAATAACTATACACTTTTTGCAGGCTGGCATACATTATAGTAACCGCAGTAATCGCGGAATTGAAAAGGGAGGTAAAATTTATGTACGGATACACTTATTGCTACCCAACTTATACAGCTCCAGCTTATGGCTACGGTGGTTGCGGTTATGGCTACGGACGCGGCTTCGCTTTAATTGTCGTATTGTTCATTCTTTTAATTATTGTTGGTGCAGCCTGCATTCGTTAACGTAAAAAAACAAATCATTAAAAAAAGGAAGAGGGGGCCCCTCTTCCTTTTTACTATATAGCTTTGGTTATAAAGCTAGGATGATTTCTTATGTATCATGACTTTTCACACAACCTTTGGTAGACTAGAGGAAAAAGGAGAGATGCATATGCTTACAATGGATCATATTATCCGCGAAGGGCATCCTGTGCTGCGCCAAGTCGCATCAGAAGTAGCGCTTCCGCCGAGTGAAGAGGATATACATACACTGCGCAGCATGATTGAATTTGTTATGAATAGCCAAAATCCAGAAAAAGCTGCCCAATATAATTTACGTCCGGGAATTGGCCTGGCCGCGCCGCAAATTGGCGTTTCAAAACGCATGATTGCTGTTCATGTAACCGACCATGATGGTACGCTGCATAGCTACGCCTTATTTAATCCCAAAATTATAAGCCACTCAGTAGAACGTACGTATTTATCCGGCGGCGAAGGCTGTCTGTCCGTTGACCGTTCCGTGCCTGGCTACGTTCCGCGCTACAGCCGCATCACCGTAAGGGCTATTACTATTGACGCACAAGAAATAAAGCTTCGTTTAAAAGGGCTTCCGGCAATTGTATTTCAGCATGAAATCGACCATTTAAACGGGATAATGTTCTATGACCATATTAATCCGAACGACCCGTTTGCAATTCCAGACAACGCCTCGCCGTTAGAGCGATAATCTAGTTTTTAAACCCAGGCTATGTTAATCCTCATTATGGATAGGGCACACGACAACATCAACATCGTTGCTTACCATATTCAAAAGTAAAACCACTCTAATGGTTCAGAGTGGTTTTTTTCACATTTTAGTTTTTACCATCCATTACATCGCAGGTGTTTGTGCGGCAAGATTTGCGAATCGAACAGGCAGCGCACTTCCCTTTTTTGCTTCGCCTTACAAACCTTACCAGGGTGTAGCCAGCATAGCCAAAAATCAACGCCCCAAGCGCAACATTAATCATAAATACCCCTTCCTTCTCATTGAAATCCGAGCAGTTTGCCCCCTATATATACAATGAAGCTTAAAGCGTATGCCAGCAGCAGCGCATAGCCAATTGAAAACACCGTCCATCTCTGAGAACCTGTTTCCTTTCGGATAACAGCAACTGTCGCCAAGCATGGAGTATAGAGAAGGACAAAAACTAAAAAACTATATGCGCTAAGCGGTGTGAAAAACTGGCCCATCGAAGCTTGCAGCACGTCAATATTTGGGGTTTTATAAATAATTGTCATAGTGGAGACGACAATTTCTTTTGCTAAAAAACCGGTAATTAAAGCCACTCCCGCTTGCCATGTACCAAAACCGAGCGGCGCAAATAACGGCGCAATAATCCCGCCGATTAGCGCAAGAAAGCTATCCTCCATCTCGGCATTCAAGCCATTTGGGCCTGCATATGATAAAAACCAAATAAGGACAGAGCCCCCAAAAATAAATGTTCCTGCCTTCTTTACAAATCCTTTTCCCTTATCCCATGTACTGCGAAGCAACGTCTTCCACTGCGGCACACGGTAAGGAGGAAGCTCTACAAAGAAATAGCTTGTCTCATTGCGAAGCAAAGTAGATGAAAACAGCTTTGCAAGCACCAAAGCGGATACAATTCCTAGCACATATAAAGAAAGAACGATAACGGCTTGATGTTTCGGAAAAAAAGCTGCCACAAATAAACTATACACACTTAAGCGAGCTGAACAAGACATAAGAGGCGTTAATAAAATCGTCAGCAATCTCTCCTTTGGCTGTTCAACCGTGCGCGCCGCCATTACCCCAGGAACATTGCAGCCTAAACCGATAATCATAGGAATGAACGCTTTTCCGTTTAACCCCACCTTTTCCATCAGACGGTCCATAACAGTAGCCACACGCGCCATGTATCCGGAATCCTCTAAAAGAGAAATAAAGAAGAACAATATAAAAATTTGCGGGACAAATACAAGCACCCCGCCTACCCCTGCAATAATCCCGTCAAGTGCAACCGCTTGAATGAAAGCATTCGCTCCCCCTTTTTCTAACAAGAAGGACGCAAACGCTGAAACCGGTCCCGCTAAAAGGCCGTCCAATTGATCTGAAATAGGAGTGCCTAGCCAATCAAACGTAACTTTAAATAATAAAAACATTATAATTAAAAAAATGGGGATCCCCCAAATTTTATGCGTTGCAATTTTATCGATGCGTTCTGTCAGAGGCGATATATCTTTTTGGCTTTTTGTTACAGACTGCCCAACAATCTTTTGAATATATTGCAACCTCGTTTTGTAAATATGCTTCTTTAAACTCTTCACACCTTTAGTATGAAAGGTATTATGGTTAGCTTCGTCCAAAATCCCCTGCAAGGTTTCCGCTCCAATGATATATTCTACCTCTTTTAACACTGCCTCGTTTCCTTCTAAACACTGCAGTGCGTACCATCGTTTTGTTCCAGAAAGATTATCGGGCAATCGGGCTGCGAGACTGCTAATTGCGCGTTCCGCAACTTCCCCATAATCAATAAATAACGCCTCCTGCCTAGGGATATGGACAAGTTTTTCAAGCAACTTATCGCACCCTACTCCCTTTCGTGCAACAACCGGGTATACAGGAACTCCTAGTGCAGTTTCTAATTTTTCCGTATCAATGTTAAAGCCTCGGCCAGAAGCAACATCTACCATATTTAAACCAATCATGAGCGGTTTTCCAAACTCCAGCAATTGAACGGTAAGCTGTAAATTTCGTTCAAGCTGGGAGGCATCGATAATATTTAAAATAGAAGAAAATGATTCTTGCAGCAAAAAATTCGTCGCAACTTGCTCATCTTTTGAAATAGGATGTAAAGAATACACACCCGGCAAGTCTATAAGCAAACCCTTATTTTCCTTTAAGGTTCCTATTTTCTTTTCAACCGTTACCCCGCTCCAGTTTCCTACATATTCATAAGATCCCGTCAAAGCGTTAAAAAGTGATGTTTTGCCTGTATTAGGGTTTCCGAACAGTCCAATTTGGTGCATTATTCTTCCTCCATGCAAATAATAATACAGCTCGCTTCACTGCGGCGCAGGCTAATACATTGGCCGGACGCTTCAATCATACACGGCCCCCGAAACGGCAAAACACCCTTTAGGCAAATCGTTGTCCCTTCATCTATCCCCATATCAAGCAAGCGTCTTTGAATAATCGGGTTTACATTGGATAAGTCCACAATTTTTGCCTGTGTTCCCCTTTTAAGCTCTGTCAAGACCATTGTACTCCCCCGTTCCTCTACGTGAATGATAACCATTATCACTTAAACAAATTATACTAGCGGAGCACCTAAATAGAAAGGGCTATTTTTGACAACATTTTAAACGTTTGCAAGGTTATGATTAAAGATAGCTAAGCTTGTGTGGCAATAAACAATTTTCTTATCGTACATGAATTTGCTCTTTCCATCTCATACTATAAAAAAAAGACCGCATGTTTGCATACAGAAAGGAAGGTTAATAATGATAAAAAAATTAAAAGAAAAACTAAAATTGTATTGGAATGACTTGCTCCGCAGACGAAGCATAGCATAATGCAGGCTTTTTTCCTTATTTCCTAGGAAAAAACATGAAAAACAAATTTGTTTCCTTTATAATAGTTTAAAGGCAGCCAAAAAACAGAGACAAGGAGAGGTTTTTACATGATTTTTAAAGTATTTTATCAACAGTCTGCTGCACAAGCACCTGTGAGAGAGAACACAAAGGTGCTGTATATAGAAGCAGAATCGGAAAGGGAAGTTCGGTCTAAGCTATCTTCCTTTAACTATAATATCGAATTCGTCCAAGAGCTTGCCGGCGCTCATCTCGAATACGAAAAACAAAGTCCTAACTTTAAATTAGCGGAGAATATATAGCATATGAAGTTCTTGAAAAATGACCAAACTGCTGTCTTCGCTTTAGGGGGACTCGGTGAAATCGGAAAAAATACATATGCTGTTCAACATCAAGATGAAATCATTATAATTGACGCCGGCATCAAATTTCCAGAAGACGAGCTTCTCGGAATTGATTATGTCATTCCTGATTATACGTATCTTGTGCGGAACGAAGAAAAAATTAAAGGCTTGTTTATTACCCATGGCCATGAAGATCATATTGGCGGCATTCCGTATTTGCTGCGCCAAGTTAACATTCCGATTTATGGCGGAAAACTGGCGCTTGGCCTTATCAAAAACAAACTTGAAGAGCACGGCTTATTGCGCAAGGCAAAACTTTATGAAATTAAAGAAGATGATGTCATTAAGTTTAAGAAAACGTCCGTTTCTTTCTTCCGTACAACCCACAGCATCCCGGATTCTTACGGTATCGTCGTAAAAACGCCGCAAGGACAAGTGGTTCATACGGGAGACTTTAAGTTTGATTTTACACCTGTAGGAGAACCTGCCAACCTGACAAAAATGGCTGAAATCGGAAAAGAAGGCGTGCTCTGCTTGCTATCAGACAGTACGAACAGTGAAGTGCCTCACTTTACAATGTCTGAACGCCGTGTCGGCGACACCATCCATGAAATTTTTCGCAAAGTAGACGGCCGCATCATTTTTGCTACCTTTGCTTCCAATATCCATCGTTTGCAACAAGTTGTAGAAGCCGCGGTCGCCAACGGCCGGAAAATTGCCGTTTTTGGCAGAAGCATGGAAGCGGCAATTGAGATTGGACAAGATTTAGGCTATATTCGTTGTCCAAAGGATACCATTGTAGACGCTTCTCAAATTAACCGCCTGCCTGCGGATCAAGTTGTTATTTTATGTACAGGAAGCCAAGGAGAACCGATGGCAGCACTCTCACGGATTGCAAACGGTACACATCGCCAAATTCAAATTATTCCTGGGGATACAGTAGTATTTTCCTCTTCCCCGATTCCTGGAAACACGGTAAGTGTAAGCCGCACAATCAACATGCTGTCGCGCGCCGGTGCAGAAGTGATTCACGGCCGCTTAACTGATATTCATACGAGCGGCCACGGTGGACAAGAAGAGCAAAAATTGATGCTTCGCCTTATTAAACCAAAGTTCTTTATGCCAATTCATGGAGAATACCGGATGCAGCGCATGCACGCGAAGCTTGCTGTAGATTGTGGAGTACCGGAAGAAAATTGCTTTATTCTTGACAACGGCGATGTACTAGGGCTTCGTGCGGATGAAGCAGCCGTAGTCGGCAAAATTCCTTCCGGCTCTGTATATATCGACGGAAACGGCGTCGGCGATATCGGCAATATCGTATTGCGCGACCGCCGCATTTTATCCGAGGAAGGGCTTGTTATCGTTGTGGTGAGCATCGATATGAAAGAATTCAAAATTGCAGCAGGGCCGGACATCATTTCCCGCGGCTTTGTCTATATGCGCGAAAGCAGCGACTTAATTAACGATGCGCAAGCGCTTATCTCTAGCCACTTGAGCAAAGTAATGGAGCGCAAAACAACACAATGGTCAGAAATCAAAAATGAAATCACTGATACGCTTGCTCCGTTTTTGTATGAAAAAACAAAACGCAGACCAATGATTTTGCCGATTATTATGGAAATTTAATAAATAAAGGCTCTGTTAAAGGCTAATGCTGATTTGGAACGAAAGGCGGCGACTCCAGCGGGAAAAGCGGGATAGCCGAGACCCTAGACTGAGCGTAGCGAGGGAAGCGGCTCGGCCCCGCCCGCGGAAAGCGGCCGCCTGTAGTGAAAAATCAACAATCAAGTTTAACAGAGCCTAAAGAAAAAAGAGACAATGCCTTTTTAGGCATTGTCTCTTTTTTTACGGTTCAATAAAAGCCCTTGCTGTTCCGCCTATTTTGCCAAAAATCCTTCAAAACGGTCGAGCTCTTTATCTCTCCCGATTACAATTAAAATATCGCCGAAGCAGATTGCTTCCGTAGCTCTCGGGGAAACAATTACCTCTTTCCCACGTTTAATTGCCACAATGTTTAACCCGAATTTCGCACGGATATCAAGGTTTTGCAATGTTTGTCCGTCAATTTTTTCGTTTGCAATAATTTCGACGATGCTATGTTCATCGGAAAGCTCTAAATAATCGAGCACACTGCTCGAAGCAATGTTATTCGCAATTCTCTTGCCCATATCGCGTTCCGGATGGACAATTTGATTAGCGCCAATTTTTCGCAACACTTTCTCATGATAATCATTTTGCGCTTTAACTGTAATATTTTGCACTCCTAGTTCCTTTAAAATTAACGTCGTTAAAATGCTTGCTTGAATATTGTCTCCAATCGCTACCACTACATGATCAAAATTGCGAATTCCTAAGCTTTTTAACACCATTTCATCTGTAGTATCAGCAATGACGGCATGGGAAGCAACATTGGAATACTCATTCACACGATCCTCATCTATATCGATCGCCATAACTTCCATGCCAAGCTGAGATAATTCACGGCAAATGCTACCTCCAAAACGCCCAAGCCCGATAACAGCAAACTCCTTTTTCTTTACACTCACAATAATTCCTCCAATAATCAATTCAAACGTATTATGTACCACTCTAGAATACTTTATGAAGGTTCCTAAATACAAGTTAGAAATAACATATAAATCGGCTTTTTATAAAGTATCCGGCGGCGTAGAGAAACGCCTACACTCTAATTGCGGGCCATGCCAGGTGAAACCGCGAATAGAAAATAAATAACATTATCGCCTTCTACATAACAAGCGGAAATGCAGAAATGATAAAGCATTTGTGTATAAACAAAAAACCTTATCCGAAAGATAAGGCTTTTTCTCACTTTTCCCCTTTTACATATTTCGCATCAAATAAAAACAATCTAAGAAGTAAATACAAGGATGGGATTAAAAGCAGCAGACCTAGAATAAATACAACTACAAGGGCTGTTCCCATCGCTTCATTTGTAAATCCCGAGTAAATAGTGATATATGGATCTAAAATATACGGCAAGTGTCCCGCTCCGTATCCGAAAAACGCAAAGAAAAACTGGAACATAACAAATAAAAATGCCAAACCGTAGCGTTTGCGGTGGAATATATAATGCGTTGCCCCTAAAAAGCATATGAAGGAAAGAATAAACATCCACACTGTATCAATTTCCAGCATGTTCTGAAAATGGCGATAATTATGACCCCGCATCGAAGCAAATACCCACAAGCTTGCCAATATTGTTGGCACCGCCCAAAATAGCGCAAATTTGCGCAGTATTTGCAGCGATTCCCGATCCCCCGCCCGCTCCGCATAATACGTTAAAAAAGCGGCGCTAATATACAATACAGAAACGACAGCCAAAAATACAACGCTCCATGAATATGGGCTTGTGAACAATTTTCCGGCAAGAAAAACAACCGTATCTCCCCTCTCTTCCAAATAGCCGCCTTCAGAAATTGTTAGCGCCGTTGATAAAGCGGCAGGAATTAATAAACCGGTAGCTCCGTATAAAAACATATAAATACGGCTTTGCTTCGAACCGTAATTTTCAAATGCGTAAAACGACCCGCGAACCGTTAATAATACAAGGGCAATGCTTCCCGGTATTAACAATGCTGTGCCGTAATAGTAAGCTGTGTCCGGAAAGAAGCCCACCAACCCAACAAAAAAGAAGACAAAAAAGACATTCGTCACTTCCCATACAGGGGAAAGATACCGATTAATCAGCTTTACCATCTTCGGATCTTTCTTTTTCCACTTCGCATAATAAGCGTAAAAGCCAGCGCCAAAATCAACCGAGGCCACTATTAAATAACCATACAAAAACAGCCAAAGAACTATAATGCCGAGCAATGGTATATTCATACAATTGCCTCCTATCGAATCATTTTCCTATCGAGATGTTTTTCCAATTCTAACTCGGCCGGATTAGACTTGAACATCTTAATCAGCACTTTTGTCGAAATAATTGCCAATACAATATAAAGGGAAAGGAAAAGAATAAACATAGTACCGACATGCTCAGGCGGTGCTGTCGTCGCCGCCTCATCCACCTTCATATAACCGCGTAAAATCCACGGTTGGCGTCCGATTTCTGCGAAAAACCAACCAATTTCAATCGTCAACACCGCCAACGGACCCGCCATAACAATTCCGTGCAAAAGTTGTTTATTCATAGCCCATTCCTTCCTATATTTCAAAAGAAGAACATAAGCTGCTGAAAGCATTACCATATACATCGCAAAGGTCACCTTTAAATCAAATAAATAGTGAATATATAACGGCGGGCGCAAATCCTCCGGTGTTTCATTTAACCCTTCTACCTCTGCGTTAAAGCTATTGGCAGCAAGAAAACTTAATGCTTTTGGAATCCGAATTTCATACTTAATATGTTGCGTTTCTTCATCGAGAATGCCAAAAAGAATTAAATCGGCCCCTTTTTCCGTTTCGAAATGCCACTCAGCGGCAGCCAGCTTCTCAGGCTGATACTTTGCTAAAAATTTTGCAGATAAATCTCCGGCCACAGCTGCGCCGACACTAAAGATTAACGAGGCGATCATTGTAATCTTTAATGCTTTTTGATAATATTCTCCTCTCTTGCCTTTCAGAATCATAAATGCCGTAATAGCCGCAAGCACAAATGCCGATGTTAAATACGCTGTTATAATAACATGCAACGTTTTTGTCGGCGTAGCCGGATTGAACATCGCTACAAAAGGCTGTAAATCTACAATTCTGCCATCCTCAAGCTTAAAGCCTTGCGGTGTATTCATAAACGCATTCACGATTGTAATAAAAAACGCTGATAAAGTGGAGCCAATGATAATCGGTATAGATAACAGCCAATGATAGATTGGCTTTTTAAAACGATCCCATGTATATAAATAAATACCGAGAAAAATTGCCTCAAAAAAGAAAGCAAATGTTTCCATAAAAAGCGGCAACCCGATTGCTTGACCAGCAAGCTTCATAAAGCTCGGCCACAGCAAGGATAGCTGCAACCCGATACACGTCCCGGTAACAACCCCGACCGCAACAGTAATTGTGAATCCCCTCGTCCAGCGCCTAGCCAATAAAATATAGTGCGGATCATTTCTTTTAATGCCGTACCATTCCGCAAAGGAAATCATAACCGGAATACCTACACCAATTGTTGCAAAAATAATATGAAATGCGAGTGTAAGTTCTGTTAGTCCTCTCGCTAATGTTACGCTGTCAAAATTCATTTTCATCCCCCTTAAACTACCATTTAACTTCTTATCACCTCAGCACACTTCCAATTCCCGCCCATATAAATGTGAATTGAAAACAGGCATTCTGCCATGCATAAAAGCAGCGCTCTCCTTTTTCCACACAAAGAGAGCCTTCACGCATAAGCTATTTTCCTTACTCCTCAACCATCTATATAAATACAAGTTAAAAAAAGAACATAAAACCTTTCTTTATGAAAGGGGAGAGAGCATCCGGCTATACATAGAAGCGGTCAAAACCCACTCCTGCCCCATGCGACGGAAAACTAGAGAGAGGAAGCAAGTACAAGGTGCTGTTTGTTCTACTTAGCCGCGATGTATATGTCCAAATCACAAATTGGATATATATTCCAAAACAACAAATTCAACATACATAGGGAAAAAATCCGGTTTTATTAGCACTATAATCACAGTGTAAACTTAACAGAGTTATATTAGGATCTGAATTTTTGACTATTTTGAAACGATTTTTTGGACTTTTTGTGACAAAGTTCACATTTCGTCCTCTATTACATTCTTCTTTAAGTACAAATTTCCTTCTTTCCATATTGGATCTATACTCGAAGAACCCCCGCAATTCTATAATTATGTTAAACGTTATTGTTGATATTATCTCATTTGTATCAATTGAAAGTGTGACACAAATGGGAAAAAATTAACGCTATTCTTTAACATAGCCAATTTCATAGCGGGCGCCTTCGTAAACATTGTTGCTTTTGAACTGCATGCAAGCAACAATCTTTTACTTCATGGCTACCCTAAAAAATAATCTGTGCTAAACGTTAGTGTTGATGTAACCCCTTCTTTTTAGAGGAGGAGAGTGCTCCCGGCCGTATATCGTAACGGCCAGGGCCTAGTTCTGCCTCGTCCAAAGGAAAACCAGAGGGAGATACGCGCGGGTTGCAATGTCTGCATAGCCGTGATGTACAGACGTACGTGATATAAAAATCAACATCGGCCTACCCTAAAAAATAAAAATTTTTTATCTATCGTGGTACGAGTTATATTCTTGCATGGATGTCTCTGTTAAACTTGATTGTTGATGTTCCACTACAGGCGGACGCTTTTCACGGGCGGGGCCGAGCCGCTTTTTCCGCTGGAGTCGCCGCCTTTCGTTCCCAATCAACAAATGAATTCAAATCAACATTAGCCTTTAACAGAGCCTACTTCATAAAAAACCTCTCCTTTGGGAATTCCAAAGGAGAGGTTTTTTATTCAGCAGTCGGTTGGTTCGCTTCATCTAGCACGCGGTTTACGCGCTTTGTCAGCATTTGCATCCCGCTTCCGCCAGCTTGATAATGGCGAAGTATACCGCTCTTGTCAAACACATAATAAGCTGGTACGTATTTATTTTCAAAAGCATCTGTAATCGTATGATTATTATCTACCAGGGTTGGTTGTGTGATTCCGTGTTCGGCTGCTGTTTGCTTTACTTTCTCCAAATCTAAATCAGCTTCTGAGCGCGGCATATGAATAGATACTACATTTAGTTTATCTTTATATTCATCCCGAAACTGATTAATGCTCGGCATTGCTTCTTTACATAAATGGCAGCTTACAGACCAAAAATGAATAAGAGTCGGTCTGTCGCCAATTAACCCCTCACGACTTACTTCACCGTTTAACACTACAGTAGCACCTTCTAAAGCAGGCATTGGCTCACGTAATTTCATTTTAGTGTCCCCCTCTAAGAATAATGAAAGGCCTAACACCACTGTTAGACCTTTTTCCTAAAATTATGCGTCCATTACACGTTTAGCGTGGCTTGGCCAGGCTTCCAATTTGCCGGGCAAAGTCCGCCAGTTTGTAATGCTTGAAGAACGCGCAATACTTCGTCTACTTCACGGCCGATGTTGTTGTGGTGTACAACTTGATACATTAATTCGCCTTCTGGACTGATGATGAATAATCCGCGCAGTGCGATGCCTTCTTCTTCAATTAGCACCCCATAGTCGCGGGATACAACATGGTTTGTGTCAGCTGCTAATGGATAGCGCAATTCGCCAAGACCATTTTTGCTGCGCTCTGTATTGATCCACGCTAGGTGAGTATGAATTGTATCTGTAGATACGCCAATTACCTCTGCGTCAAGATCTTCGAACTCATCATAGCGGTCAGAAAGGGCAATGATTTCTGTCGGACATACGAAAGTGAAGTCCATTGGATAGAAGTAAAGAACTGTCCACTTATCCTGCTTCATTATTTCTTCAAGGCTTACTTTACCAAATTCTTTGTTTGGCATTACAGCATCCATCTCAAAACGAGGCGCTTGTTTTCCTACCATACGCTCTGCCATATGTATCAACCTCCATTTATTTTTTATGTACTTGGCAATGGTAATTATATTAAGAAGAGATTTAAAATGTTATTTGGTAATAATTGCAAACAACAAACACCCCAACTTCTTCCAACTACCATTATAAAGTATTGTGCTAGAATTACAAAAAATATGCACAAGGAAATACATATAAATCAAAATCAACATTAGCCTTTAACAGAGCCTAATAAAAAACAGATAGGCTATATAAATACAAGTTAAAAAAGAACATAAAACCTTTCTTTTGAAAGGGGAGAGAGCATCCGGCTATGCATAGAAGCGGTCAAAACCTACTCCTGCCCCATGCGACGGAAAACCAGAGAGAGGAAGCAAGTACAAGTTGCTATTTGTTCTCCTTAGCCGCGATATATATGTCCAAATCATAAATTGGATATATATAGATTGCCTACCTGTTTCCTTTCCAGCGCATATATTGTGTGATAAATTGGATAGCTTTTTCAATCGCAGCTTCGTTTGGCTGCAGCTTAGAATGATGCAGCCCATATTCGGATTCCACACCGAGCCAAAACATAAAACCGGGAATTTCCCGAAGCATATATCCAAAATCCTCCCCTGTCATCGCTTCGATACACTCTACCACTTTTATATCCGTTTGTTCTCTCGTAAACTCCATAAATTCACGCGTCAACTCTTCATGATTATATACTTGATGATACATAGAACCGTAGTCAATAACTGCAGTGCATTGAAATGCCGCTTGAATACCCTGCACAATTGCTTCAATCCGCTCTTTTACTTTTGCCATAGATTCAACAGACAATGTACGAATCGTTCCCTCAAGCCGTGCTTTCTCCGCAATGATATTTTGTACGGTTCCGCCTGTAATTTTGCCGATTGTAATAACAGCAGAATCTAAAGGGTCTACATTCCGGCTAATAATGGATTGTAGTTGCGTAACCAAATAACTCGCTGCCACTACCATATCGATGGCGTTATGCGGATACGCGGCATGGCCGCCTTTTCCCTTCAAATCAATAAACAGCTCAGAAGTATTGGCAAACAAAAGCCCTTCACGCGTCGCAATTGTACCTACAGGGTATTCAGGAGCAATATGAAGAGCTAAAATCATATCCGGCTGCCACTTTTTAAACTCTTCACTGTCTAGCATCGGCTGCGCTCCGCCCGGTCCTTCTTCTGCAGGCTGAAAAATAAATACAGAATCATCGGCAATCGGGTTATTCACAAGTTCCGTCAGCACTCCAAGCCCGATGCTCGTATGCATATCATGTCCGCACGCATGCATAAGCCCTGGATGGGTTGAAGCAAAGGAATAGCCCGTTTCCTCATCAATTGGCAATCCGTCAATATCAGCACGATATCCGATAACATTGTGCGGGTTGCTCCCATGCACTTTCACAAGTACGCCGGTACGCCACGTTTGAACAGAAATGCGCTCCTGTGGCAATGTTGCCAAGTAATCTAAAATATACCGCTGTGTTTTAAATTCCTGAAAGCCGAGTTCTGGAATTTGATGCAAGTCTCTTCGTATTTGTACAAATGTATTTCGTTCCATTTCAACCACCACCGTGTATAAAAAGCGTAAGAGCCGCTTTGGCACTTACGCTTTGTTTTTAAAATTATGGCTCTGTTAAACTTGATTGTTGATTTTCCACTACAGGCGGACGCTTTCCGCTGGCAGGGCTGAGCCGCTTTTCCCGCCGGAGTCGCCGCCTTTCGTTCCAAACCAACAAATGAATCCAAATCATAGCCTTTAACAGAACCAAAGTTAATTTCATGAATGAACCATTACACCGCTATCTTCGCCTTTGCACAATTTGCCAATCGGCAAATTTTTCTTATTGCTCCGGATTTAATTGACGCAGCTCTTGCTTAATTTCTATTTTGGATTTCGTTTGCTCGTCAATTTCCTTAATAACACGAGCTGGCACGCCTGCTACTACTGTGTAAGGAGGTACGTCTTCCGTTACAATTGCGCCGGCTGCGACAACCGCTCCCTCTCCAACGGTTACACCTTCTAAAATAACAGCATTGGCTCCCACTAATGCGCCGTCTCCTACAACAACTGGCTTAGCGGAAGGAGGCTCGATTACCCCGGCAAGAACAGCGCCGGCGCCGATGTGGGCATTTTTCCCTACTGTAGCGCGGCCTCCAAGAACGGCATTCATATCAATCATTGTTCCTTCTCCTACTACAGCGCCAATATTAATTACTGCCCCCATCATAATAACGGCATTGTCTCCAATTTCTACTTGATCACGAATAATAGCGCCAGGTTCGATACGGGCTTTAATTCCTTTTAAATCCAACAAAGGAATCGCAGAATTGCGACGGTCATTTTCTACTACATAATCTGTAATATCCTCGCTGTTCGCATCCAAAACAGCTTTAATTTCAGACCATTCTCCAAACAGCACACCCATTTTCTTAGAAACAAAAGCTTGAATACTATCCGGAAACTCAATATCTTTAATGTGTCCCTTTATGTATACTTTCACCGGCGTTTTCTTTTCACTTTTTTGAATGAAAGAAATAATTTCGTTTGCATCCATCATATTCATTGTTGAAATTCCTCCCAAATGGTTGATACTGTTACTCTACCAAAGAGTAGGCCTGTGAGCAAGAATGAATATTATTTTTCATCTGCATATTCCCTTATTAAACGAACAAACGCTTCTACCTGCTTTAGCTCCAGCGCCGTTTCATTGACAAGCAGCCACGTTTCACGGGTTAAACGCTTCCCGTTCACAAGCAATGGCAACATGTGTATTTTGTTTGACATCTCCTGCAAAACCGTTAATGGCAAAATTGCATACCCAATACCGTGCAGCACCATTTGCTTGCACGTTTCAATTTGGTCAACAACAATAGTGCGCTTTGGGGGAGAAGAGAACATCGCATACCACCAGCTTTGAATTTGCGAATAGTATGTGGAATCACTCTTGAATTGAATGAAAGGCTTATTCGTACTCCGCAGCATATCTACACTCGCAAGTTCAGCATCTGCCAAATATAGCTCATCCGTAAACAGATGCCATTTCTTTCCTGGGTACTCCTGCGAGCCGCGCAAAATTGCCAAATGTACATCGCCTTCATAAAAATGCTTCTGTACCTCGCTGCTCCATCCTGTGAATAGAGAAATTTGAACATGCGGATACTTTTGAACGAACATTTTCAACACACCTGGCAGCCAATACTGGCCAATAATGGAAGCGACAGCAATTTTCAATGTACCGTGTGTTTTCGCTTGCAACGAGGCAAGTTCATTTTTCACATTTTCCTCCTTTATTAATATTTCCTGAGCATACGCCGCTACCCGTTCACCCTCCGGTGTAATCGTTAACCCTTTTTGCGAACGCAAAAAAAATTTCATGCCCCATTGTTTTTCCAAAGACTGCAGTCTTTGGCTTAGTGCTGGCTGCGATACAAATAAACGCTCTGCGGCTTTCCTCATATTCAATTCCTTTGCCAGCACGACCATCATTCGAAAATCGTCAAGCTGCAAAATATTCTCCCCCTATCCGCTATAAAACGGCTTTTCTTTGAAAAAGTGCAGCCTCCCAATTTATATAAGAAGCTGCACTTTTGATATTATCCGTTATAACGCTTTACTTTTTGGTTTAACAATTTTAAAATTGCTCTTCTTGTCAAAATACCTTCAAAATACCCTTCTTCATTTTCAACGCATACAAAAGGATGATTAATAACCGCATCCAGTCCTTCTGCAAAGCTGTCATCAAGCCTTAATCTTGGAATATCCCGATTCATTACTTCAGCAACTTTCATCTGCTCTAATCTTTCAAACTCTATACGCTCAAGGCCGAGAATGCGATCTAAAATCATCGCTGTGCTGATTAAACCGTGCAGCTTGTATGCCGGATCCAAAACCGGTATAGCAGAGTATCCAGATTTAACAAGAACTAGCAGCGCGTGCTCCAGGCTATTTGCAATCTGAACGTGAGCTACTTTTTCAGATGAAATTAATAAGTCCTTAACAAAAATGTGTTTAAATTCTCCCATCGGAAGACTGATCATTGTTGTTTCCCCCATTTTTTTATTCTCGTTTCTTATTTTTATCCCGCATCAACGAAAAATAAGACCCCACTTAACGATGTAGCATATTTAAACATATATAAGTGGAGAAGGAAATTTTTTTCTGCTGTCAAAAGGTGAACTCCATATATGATAGCGTTTTCACTTATTAAGGCGCCCAAATTTTTGTAAAGTATACAATCCATATTGTATCATATAAGCGAAAAAAATGACCACCTAGTACCGGCAGTCAACAGTTTGCATTTTTCAGGCGGTCGAACAATTTTTCCACCCTTTTATAATGTGCGGTATCTGCTGCTTTCAATCCACTTTCAATATCAGCTAATTCACAAGCGAGAAGCTCCACGGCATAGTTTTGTTGAAATAAAACATCCAACAAAAGATTTTGTTCCTCTTCCGTCAGGTATACATTGCTTTTTTTCATAATCTCCTCTACTCTCCCCTAAATGTATTCCTATGATTTATTATATAAAATATTCTTCTTATTTAATAGAATGAAAATTTTAAATTTTCTATTTTGTATAACGGTTCGCGTAACTAAACGCAGTATAAGCATCAGGCTTAATTTTCGCAATCAACCCCATCGCTGTAATGCGTGCGGTCATATCCAAAATAAATT
This sequence comes from Ectobacillus sp., assembly GCA_048976805.1. GTDB lineage: Bacteria > Bacillota > Bacilli > Bacillales > Bacillaceae_G > Ectobacillus. The sequence goes on from JBHGUR010000062.1 coordinate 50,727, forward strand.
CCTTTGTCAATCCATATTGGCCAATATCTAGATGAATCTCCATTGAAAGTTTTGCCCCCTCATGCCGATACGGATACAAAATTTCCAGCAGCGTCCCTAAATGTTCAGGAGTAAAGAGATAAGCAATTTCCTGGCTAAAATATGTTTCTAAATCAATTTTTTCACGAAGGCTTTTCAATTTTCTATGTACAGTTTGGTTGCGCAAACACCCCCAGGCCCCTTTTCCGACCCGGTGCAAATGAATGGCTGTTATAAATCGGGTATCGTCTTGATGAGCCTGCGAATCCGTACCAATTGAAAGACAATACACACTTATCGGATCCGCTCTAATAAATTCACAAATTCGTGAAAATACAGTTTCAAAATTCATTCGCCTTTCTGACAAATTATAAAAATAATATTCCATTACATAGTCACGTCCCCTCTTTAGACAGACTCCGCACTTTCATTCTATGAGGAAACGCGACTTGTTATGTCAAAGTACGTTTTCTTTATCCTTTACTTGTCTCAATATTACGGATCTTAAAGCTACAGGACGGACATGTATAAATCACATTTTGATTTGCTTGTGCTGTTAGTACATCCTCTAATTCTGCCTTTTGCCCGCATTTTGGGCAAATTACAATCGGCATTTGCATACAATCACCTCCTTCCCTCAGTTTAAGTGAGAAATAAAAAGATTATACAAAAACAGCACCCTTTTGCAGGTGCTGTTTTTAGAGCCCGGTTGAGCCAACTAGCGTTACATTATGTATCGATTAGGAAATCATATCGTAAATCTCGATTGCTACCATATCAATATTATCAAATTGATATGTTTGCGGCTTTTCTCCGGGTTGGTATACTTCCAATTCATACGTATCACTTTTATCAAAGTATTTCACACTGCATTTACGCTCGCCTTCTACCTCAAAGTAGCGTTGCGCTACTTCTCCATTTGCAGCTTGTTCCTTCAAACTAACGAGACGAGTTAAAATTCCTTGGAGCAGAGACATGAAATCTCCCCTTTCTCTAATCTTCCTACAGATAGCTTTTGCAACATGTATCATTCTATCCGTCTATAACAGAAAAATTGCCTCAGTTTCTAGAATAACGGTTCGCGCCAAGAAACTCAATAAATTTGTCGAAAAAAGTTACATACCAACTAAGCCGATGATAAGCGCTAAAGCAACAATAAGCCACGGCGGCACTTTCCAAATACGCAGCAGCGCAAAATATAGCAGGATGAATATGAAATCTGCCGGCTTCTTCACTGTACTCGTAAAAATCGGATCATACAAGGATGCCAGCAAAATGCCCACTACACCCGCATTGATACCGAGCAATGCGGGGCGGATTGCTTTATTTCTGCGCATTGCGCTCCAAAAAGAAAGACCTCCGATAATCAATAAAAATGCCGGCAAAAAAATTCCGATTGTCGCAACAATTATCCCTGGCACGCCATGCGTTACAGCGCCAATATAGCTTGAGAATGTGAACAAAGGCCCCGGCACAGCCTGTGTCAATCCATACCCCGCTAAAAACAGCTCTTTATCCATCAAACCGCCCTTAACAATTTCCTGCTCCAACAACGGAAGAACGACATGCCCGCCCCCGAATACAAGCGAACCGGTTCGATACATAATATCAAAAACCGTAAAGAGCGGCGAGGCAATAAGAGGACGAAGTATGGGAAGCAAAAACAGCAACCCAAAAAATAATAAAAATGCAATACTTCCCGCTTTTTTTGAAATTGAAAAGGCGCTACTCTCAAACTCTCCTTCTTCTTTCCTATACACAATATAACCAACTATGCCACTTATCAAAAGTACAATGATTTGTGTGTAAACAAATGAGGCAGAGAGAACAGCAGCTGCCGCCCCTAACACAATCGTTTGGCGTATTCGATCCGGCGCCAGCTTGCTTCCCATTTCAAAAACAGCCTGGGCTACTACCGCTACCGCTATCAGCTTTAAACTATGTATCCATCCGGCTGCCTGTAATTGATACGTTTGCATTATCATCGCAAAAATAGACAACATTAAGACAGACGGAAGCGTAAAACCGAGCCATGCCAAAAAGCCTCCTGCAATCCCTGCTCTCATTGTGCCAATTCCGATTCCTACCTGACTGCTGGCCGGTCCCGGCAAAAAGTTTGCAAGCGCCACTAAATCCGCGTAGCTTTTTTCGTCTAGCCACTGTTTCTTTTTTACATACTCATTATGAAAATATCCAATATGAGCGGCCGGCCCTCCAAACGACGTACACCCTAAGCGAAATGCTGTCCAAAATACATGCCAATGCTTTTTCATGCTTTCACCCCGAAATCTCATTATAATGGTGAAACCATCCTTCATCCATTGCCTAAACTTCCTTTACTATCATATAATAAAAAGCAGCGTTAGGACAAATAGGAGGTTTCCCATGAAAAACGTTGAAGTTTACACACAGCCGGATTGCCCGCCTTGCAAGATTGTAAAACAATTTTTGCAACACCACCATATTCCGTTTATAGAATATAATATAAAAAAAGACAGTGCCGCCCGCAATCGCCTTCAATCCGACTATAATTCCTATTCCACCCCAACCGTTGTCGTAAACGGGGAAGCGGTAACAGGATTCGATTTGGAAAAACTCCAAAACCTGTTAGACATTTGAATATTCCCCTATCTCCAAAAAAGTGCAGGCGCTTGATTGAAAATCACGGCTATGCGAAACGCTATTGCTGATAAAATACGACTTTGGCCCATGCACATCAAATTTTAAGTTGATACGCACGGGCCAAAGTCATATGCTTCTATTTTCGGCTTCCAGCTTTTTAATTTCCTCTAAAAGGGCTTCCTTTATATAATAACCGGCAAGCTTCCACTTTTCATCCTGTTTTTGCAGCACAATGATTTCATACATATTGTTAATGCGTTCATACACATATAAAATGCCATGTTCACTATCATGTACAAGCTTTGTTTTTTCGCTAAAAGAAAACGGCGGCTGCTGTGGCAGTAAATAATTGCCGCTTCCTTTTGCGTTATCGCTATTTTCATCAGTAAATACCTGCAAGAAATTATCTGTAAAATACGGCGATAGGACGGTATACATTTTCTCCTCCGACAGCTTTTTGCCACGGATAGAATATTGCACTTCATATCCTCTCTGAATCGTTTCAAAAACTGCTTTCCTATCAATCTTTTCTTCCTTGCCGATAGCGATCGCTACGCTTTGGCTAATAATAAAAGCAAGCAATAAAGCAAAACCGATCCATAGTCCGTATTTTTTCATGCTTCCTCCTCCTTATAACAGCTTGTCCTAGCTTCATTGTAACAATCCATAGCAATAAGCGGAGAAGCTTTCGTTCGCAAAATCCTTACAGCGATAGACAGCATCTTATGTATTTTTTGTTGATATGTATCACTATTTCCATTTTATTCTAGAAATAAACAAAAAATGCACGAACCGTTTGGCTGTGCATTATAACAACGCATTTTTTTCAAATAAAAATACATATGACAAGTCTATAAATAAATAATGCTCTTCATCTATCGGGAAACTAAAGGTCCGGATCAGTTCGCCTGTTTCAATGTCAGTATATAAATCCGAAAGCCGCCCTTTTTTCTCAAAACGCATTTGCATAATGTTCGCTAAAAAATACGGACGCCAGCTCCAATTTTTCATCGTATACTCCTGCAGAAGCTCCCATGTGCCCTTTCGCTGCATAACATTACCAGACTTTTGAAAGCCATCTTCGTCGCACACATACAGGCGGAAACTGCAGTCCGATACCTCCTTGCAAATAGCGAGCAACCATTTATCAAAATCCTCTATTTTCTTTTGCCTTGCCATGAGGTTCCCAATACGCGCTTGGAGGCTATCGGTTAATGCATATAAATTTTGCAGCCTTCTCTTTTCATGCATAATGAATTCATGGCATTCCTTTCGCAGGCGCTCTTTCAATAAATCCTTCGGCAAAAGGTTAGGCAGCGGTTCCTTCAAATAGTTTCCTTGGTAGTAACGTCCTCCGTTTCGCCAAGCATACTGCAACTGGTAAAAAGCATCAATATCTTCGTACAATAAAGTCGCTCCGATACGCCGCGCCAACAGTGAAAGTGAATATAAAATATCCTGATATGACTGCAGCATCGTTGTTTGCCGCAAGTTTGTTAAATCAATTTTTAAAATGTCCGGGCTAAGCATGCCGATTCTCTCTAGGTTGCTCATGCCGATTCCAACTTTATTAATCGCAATTCGAATACCGTATGTACGATAATAGACAAGCAAATGATTCAAACGATCTATATTGCCTTTGCACTGATGTTCTGTAATCTCTAAAACTATCTGATTTAACTTCAATCCTTTTTTCTCATACGATAATAGTATGTTCAAAAAATTTTCATGTTCGTCCTCCATAAGGAGAGTAACATCGCGGTTTATAAATAGCAAAAACGTTTGATCTGTTTCAAGCATCTTCTGCAATGCCTTCTCTGTAATAATATTGTCGACTTCCAGCCTATATTCTTCCGGAACAGCCTCGTCGTGGAAGAACGGCCCCAGACTCTTTACGCCATTTTCCGTTTCAATCCGCCCTACCACTTCATAGCCGATAATAGTATGTTCGTCAGCACTAAAAATAGCTTGATAATAGGGAAGAACCCGCTCCAAGCTGATCATTACATCCAATGCGTCCATCTAAGCACTCCCCCTTTTGTTTTCAACGATTATATCATGATGCCGCCAAAAAAGGGCAACGCCTATCATATTTTCAGCAGCAACTTCGCACATACCTCCTCATTGCCTGCAGCGCCTCTCCTTTTGCAATTGGCACCCCCAGCTCAGACAAGACATCTTCAAATGCGGATAAAAGCAACGTAACATTTACTTGCTTAGCGTTGTACCCCATAAGGCCAATGCGCCATATTTTCCCTTTTAATTCGCCAAGGCCGCCGCCGATTTCCAGTCCGTATTTTTCTAACAGGCGGGCACGGAATGCAGCATCATTCACGCCGTCAGGCACCTTAACAGAGGTGAGCTGCGGCAAGCGATGTTTTTCCCCAACGAGCAGTTCCAAACCCATTGCTTCCAAACCGGCCTGCAGCGCCGCGCCATATAAGCGGTGACGTTCCGTTACATTGTCTAGCCCTTCTTCTTCGATCAGGAGGAGCGCTTCCTTTAATGCGTAAATCATCGAAATAGGGGCTGTGTGATGGTAAAACCGCTCTTCTCCCCAGTAGTTTTGAATCATGGATAAATCTAAATACCAGCTTTGTACTTTTGACTTTCTTTTCGCTAAAACGGCTGCCGCCCGTTCGCTAAAAGTAACGGGAGATAGTCCTGGAGGCGCGCTTAAACATTTTTGCGTTCCACTATATGCAGCATCTACTTTGTATTCATCTGTTTTTACATGAACTCCGCCTAGCGAAGTTACCATATCACAAACGAACAAGGCCTCATATTTACGTGCCATTTCTCCAATTTCCTTAAGCGGCTGCAATACACCGGTAGATGTTTCCGCATGAACGAGCGCAATCAATTTTATATCCCCATGCTGTTTCAATACCTGCTCCACGTCATCAGGCTCGATAATTCCACCCCACTTCCCTTTGACTTCAAGTACTTCTGCTCCGGCACGCGCTGCCACATCCGCCATGCGCGTACCAAAAACGCCATTTACGCCGATAATTACTTTGTCACCCGGCTCAATCAAGTTTACAAACACCGTTTCCATTCCGGCGCTTCCCGTGCCGCTCATTGCAAGTGTCAATTCATTCTTTGTTTCAAATACATAACGAAGTGAATCCATCATCTCATTCATGATTTGCAAAAATGCCGGATCCAAATGCCCTAAAAGAGGTGTGGACATAGCCCGCAATACACGCGGATGAACATCGCCCGGCCCCGGCCCCATTAAAATGCGTCCCATTTCTCTCATAACATATCGCCCCTTTTTTTGAAAGAATATTCTTTCTTATTTATTATTATAAAATGAAAGAACGTTCAGAAACTACCCTGTTCTTATTAATCCTATCAAAATAACCGGTCCTTCTGATAGGACCGGTTATTTTTTAGGCTCTGTTAAACTTGATTGTTGATTTTCCACTACAGGCAGACGCTTTCCGCGGGCGGGGCCGAGCCGCTTTTCCCGCTGGAGTCACCCCCTTTCGTTCAAAATCAACATTAGCCTTTAACAGAGCCATTTTTTAAAATGGATACTGATGAAGATGCTGGCCTCCGTCTATTGTTACGCATGAACCGTTTATGTAAGCGGATTCATCAGAAAGCAAATAGTAAGCAAGGCCGGCGATTTCTTCAGGCGTCCCCAATCTTCCTAAAGGAACGCTATTAATCGTTCGCTTCGCCGCTTCCTCAGATATCCAAAGTTTATCGGCACCTCCTGTTCGTTCAATCGGTCCCGGCGCAATCGCATTAACACGAATGTCATATTTTCTTCCCCATTCGACTGCAAGCGTCCTCGTCATTGCCAACACTCCCGCCTTTGCCGCCGCGGAATGAATGACCCCCGGGCCAGCATCCCATGCATACGTTGCCACCATATTAATAATGCTTCCTTTTATTCCTTTTTCAATCCAATACCTGCCAACAGCTCTGCTACAATAAAATGTTCCATTTAACACAATGTTAATAACAGAATTCCAGCCGTTAATAGAAAGATCTTCAGCTGCACAAATGAAGTTTCCAGCCGCATTGTTAATTAAAAAATCAATACGCCCAAATGCTTTATCCGCCATTTCTACCATTCGTTCAATATGCTCAGGTTGGCGAACATCCATTTGCACTACTAAAACCTGATTTTCAAATTGCTCGATTTCCCGCTTCGTCTCCTCCAGTTTTTCAAGTGTTCTTCCAGTGATAACAACATAAGCCCCTTCATTTGCAAAGCGCTTTGCCATTCCTTTGCCCATTCCGCTTGATCCGCCGGTAATAATAATAACTTTTCCTTTCATCTATCTGCCCTCCCTCAACTGAATACACATTCAGTTTACCATTTTTTTCTTAAAAGTACATAACTTTTCTAAAATATCAGAAAGTTAACTTTTCTATTTTTCTCATAACCTATGAATAAACATGATATAATAAAATAGATTCTTATAGTTAGGTTGGGAGCTATGAAAAAGATTACTAGAAGAGCTTTCTTAAAAAAAAGTATTCAGCTTTCACTTTATACTATCTTAACAACAGGAGTGGGGTATTATTACGCCCGCTATATAGAGCCCCGTATGCTATCTGTAAGCTATCATACCTTACGTTCCCCGCTAATTCCGAAAGGTTTTGAGGGCATGAAAATTGTACAATTTAGCGATTTGCACCTCGGTTATCACTATTCTTTAGCCCAGTTATGCAAAGTCGTCAATAAAATTAACGATCAAAAACCGGATATTGTTCTTTTCACCGGCGACTTAGTAGATAACTATCAAACGTATCCTTACACATCTGAAATTGCGCCCATCCTTAAGGCAATTGAAGCTCCTTTCGGAAAGCTAGCCATTTACGGGAACCATGACCACGGCGGCTACGGCACAAATCTGTATCGCAGCATTATGAATAAATCTGGGTTCCAAATACTCCAAAATGAAGAAAAAACCATTCGTTTATTAGACGGAAGCCAATTATCTATCTTAGGCATTGACGACTTGATACTCGGACAGCCCCAGCTGGAAAAAACAATGCAAAAAGCCAGCAACAATGTTTATGCAATTACGCTTGTCCATGAACCTGATATTGCTTCCGCTATCGCTAATTATCCCGTAAACTTGCAGCTTTCGGGACATAGCCACGGCGGACAAGTACAAATTCCTTTTATCGGCTCTATCATTACCCCTCCTTTGGCAAAACAGTATACAGACGGTTTCTATACTGTTAAAGGAGATAGCGGCAATGAACTCATTGTTTATGTAAACCGCGGGCTCGGAACAACCCGTATTCCATTTCGCTGCTTTGCGCGGCCAGAAATTGCCGTTTTTACCTTAAAACATGGCTAATGCCATGTTTTTTTGCCCATTTTCTACAAATTCCCTTACGTACTTGCTCATAAAAGGACGGTTTCCCATACAATACAAGGAGTTTAAATAAGGAGGTTTTAAAATGTACCCTTATATGCAGTCCATTCCATTCCGTTCTGCTCCAATTCCCGCAGAAGATGCCCGTTTTTTCGGAGCTCCCTTTCTCGCGGGTCTTGCCGGCGGTTTGCTTGGCGGAGGGCTTGTAGGAGCATTTGCCTTTGGACCTAGGCCATACTACTATCCGCCTCCATATCCATACCCGTATCCTCCATTGTATGGACCATTCCAAGCACCAGGCTACGTTTATTAATACCGTAAAAATAAAAAACTATAAAAGACCGCTTTCTTATAAACAGCGGTCTTTTGCCACGGACAAAATAAAGTGAAGCTCAGGTTTATTCCTCCTCTTCATCTCCATAAGCCATCTGGAACAGCTCCATCTGGCTATCCACTTCCCTTTCTCCCTCCTTAGGCCTTACATACTTGTATTCGCCATTTCCATTCTGCTCGCGCGCCTTTACATTATCTGATAACATAAGTTCTAATATCCCAATAACGCGTTTTTTAATCGTCTCATCTATAATCGGGAATGCGATTTCGATACGCTTTTCCATATTGCGCGTCATTAAGTCGGCAGAGGATAAATATAGCTGATGCTCCCCGTTATGCCGGAAATAATACACACGGCTATGCTCCAAATAACGCCCAACTATGCTAATTACACGAATGTTCTCGCTTACTCCCGGAATTTGCGGGCGCAGGCAGCAAATTCCCCGGACAATCAAATCAATTTTTACACCTTCGCTTGAGGCTTCATACAGCTTTTGGATAAGAGGCTTGTCTGTTATAGAATTCATTTTTGCAATAATATAGCCATTTCCGTACTGCTTATGATAGCGAATTTCCTCATCAATAAGCTGAAGAAATTTATTCCTAATGTCAAACGGCGCAACAAAAAGCTGGTAAAATGTCGGCTTTGCTGTGTATCCGCTTAAATAATTGAAGAAATTCGTCGCATCGATTCCAAATTCTTTACGGGAAGTAATGAGTCCTAAATCAGTGTAAAATTTCGCAGTTGCATCGTTATAGTTGCCGGTTCCTAAATGGACAAACCGTTCAATCTTTCCATTTTTCCGACGTACAACAAGCGTGATTTTGCTGTGTGTTTTTAAATGGCTGACTCCGTAAATAACGTGGCAGCCTGCCTGCTCCAATTCTTTAGCCCAGTGCACATTGTTTTCTTCATCAAAGCGCGCTTTCAACTCAACAAGCACAGTTACTTGCTTCCCGTTTTCAGCGGCTGTTTTTAACGCTTGAATTACCGGAGAATCGCCGCTTACACGATATAACGTTTGTTTAATAGCTAATACATCTGGATCCTCCGCTGCATCGGCGACAAAGTCAATGACCGGCTGAAAAGATTCATAAGGATGATGCAGTAAAATATCCTGCTCCAACGCCTTTTCAAAAATATCCTCTGCAGAAGACTCCAAATCTTGGGGCGCTTGCGGAATCAATGCCGAATAAACGAGATGTTCGTGTGTTTGAGACAATTCCTTATATAAGGCAAACATACAAGTTAAATCGAGAGGACCGTCAACAATGTATACATCCTTTTCATGTATTTCCAAGACCCCTTGCAACAAGGAAAGAATACGTTCATCTACTCCTGCTTTCCCGAGTTCCAGCCTTACAGCTGCCCCCCACTTACGCTTTTTCAGCTCTTTTTCAATTACTTTAAGCAAATCGCGGGCGCCTTCTTCATGAATCGTTAAATCGGCATTGCGCGTAATGCGAAAATGGGTTGCCGATAACACTCTATATCCAGTAAAAAGCTTATGGGCAAAGCTGGAAATGACATCCTCCAAAAAAATAAACTTTCTTTTCCCATCTTGGCACGGCAGGAAAATAAACCGTTCCAAAACGGATGGAACTTGAACAATCCCTAGCTTTTTGCGATTTTCCTCTACTTGTTGCGTTTCATCATACAGCAGCATTGCTAAATTCAAGCTTTTATTCAATAACATGGGAAAAGGACGGTAAGCATCTATCGAAACCGGTGTTAACACAGGGAAAATTTGCTCATCAAAATATTCTTCAATAAATACACGCTGTTCCGGCGTTAAGTCTCCAAAGGTGAGCTGTTCCACTCCTTCCCTCTTTAAGGCGGGCAGCAGAACATCACGATATGTTTCATATTGGATCTGCACCAATTTATGCGTTTTTTTAGCAATTTCATTCAATTGATGCTTTGGAGTTAGGCCCGCTTTATTTTCAGGCTGATTAAACCCGGCCTTTACTTGATCCTGTAAGCCGGCTACGCGAACCATAAAAAACTCATCCAAGTTGGAGCTAAAGATGCTCGTAAACTTTAACCTTTCCAGTAGCGGATTTCTCTCATCAAGAGCTTCCTCCAGCACCCGTTCGTTAAAAGCAAGCCAACTTAGCTCCCGGTTATTATAGTAGGCCCTGTTATTAAAATTAGTAACATCTTTTTCAGCAGCTTTCATAAACAGAACACGTCCTTTTAAAACTTTATCGCGGCATTTTTCTACATATTATAACAAATTTTAACAATTAATAGTGTTAATTTTATGTAAAGAGGTTTGCATCTATTTCATATGAAAGTATAGTTCTATATTGCGTTTCAGCACCTTTTCCAACTGTCTCTTCTGTTTTTCCGCTTGTACTTGCTCCGCTAAGGCATTTTGATTGCACCATATATAAATCCCGATATCTTCCCCGCTCCGAATGATATTAATATGCTTTACAGGCTTGCGTTTTGTAATATTTAGGGCTGCGGAAAAGTGCAAAATGGCACCTAAAATCCGGATTTTGCGCTGCTCTTCTTTTGAAAACCACGATTCAAACGGCGCTACATACTGCTTGAAAGAGACCTTCGATTTATAGGAAGCTAACAAAGCAAGCTGTACCCGCCCTTTATGCATCATTCCATCAATTGTTTTATTTGCAAGCAAATAAAACGTATGGCGGCTGCTCGATTCTTCATCAATATACTTCCCTATATTATAAACTTTTGCAGCCTGTTGGATTAGCTGCCAATCTTTTCTTTCTAAATTTACAATATTGCCTGCATGCAGTTCCTTGCATAAGGTGGTGGCATTTTTCATTAATTCCAGTACATCGTCCATATCTATCCCGTACTCATGGGCAAGTAAATGAAAGCTTTCCTCCACAACATTCGGAAAATATGAAATGCCTAATATTTTTGTTAACTCTTCATAAAACACACCTTCGCGCAGCCCTTTTCGGCTTAAAACAAAAGACTGCGCTTCCGTTAGTTCCATAAGAGTGTGGAACACCTCCGCAGCAGGGGTTATCGTATCAGCGCGGTCTTTTGCCAACCCATCCAGTTTCTGCAGTTCTGCAAAACTTAACGCCGCGATGTGTTGCTTTACGCCGCCAATATCTGTTCTTTTCATCTCGTATAAATGCACCCCGGAAATTGGATAATCAACGAGATTTTGGTGTATTTTCGCTAAATTGCGGGCACTTCCTCCAATTGCGATAATAGGAAGACCTTTTCCAACCAACCACGGCAAAGTTTTAAATTGCTCCCATAAATATTCTCGCAATTGCTGCAGCTCTTCCAAGGTGGGAGTATTATTTTTTATAAACTGCTGTTTTAACGACAATGCCCCAAACGGGAAACTATAGTATTCCACGATATTACGATTTCGAAAATACGTAATCTCTGCACTGCCGCCGCCAATATCAATTGTAATCCCTTCTTCAAAGGGCGTAGAATTCATTACAGCCAAAAATCCATAATACGCTTCTTCATACTCTGATAAAATACGCAGTTGAAAATCCGTATGCACGTCTACTAGGCGCCGAATTTCTTCTTGATTGTTCGCCTGGCGTATCGTCGCTGTAGCTACACAAGCAACATGCTTTAGCCCATGAAAACGAGTGCTTTCTTGAAATTGTTCTAATATGCTGAGCAAAAGATCAATTCCTTCACTTGATAACATCCCATTTACTAAGTAATTGCGAAGCCTAGCCCCAACCTTTATATTGGTAATTTCCCGATAAAACCCTCCGCTTTTCTGTTCATAAATAACAAGCCTCATTGTATTAGAACCGATGTCAATAATACCGTATTGCTGTTTCAATAGCTTCGTCACCCTTTTCAAAATAATGCTGCCCGACTATCATCTTCTTCATTGTACAAAACGACAGTTTACAAAAACAACTTTTGTTTCCAATTTACCGTCAAATGATACATAACCATAAAGAGGTGTATTGCAAAATAATAACTATACATGATAATGTAGACATGAAAGGAGGAAAGGGTATGAAGCCTTTTAAATCTCGTTCTTATAATCTTTCGGTTGAACAGCTATCCCAGGCCATTTTCGTCGTAAATCGCCATGCAAAGGCCGCTACCCATCCGAAGTATTTATACTGGCTTAAAAAGAAAGCGCTCGAAAACTTAATCCTGGAAGGAAAAGCCCATAAAAAAGGCCTCCATTTCTCCAGAAATCCTAAATTGAGCCAGCAGCAATCCGACGTCCTTGTACACGTTGGGGACTACTATTTTCATATTCCACCTTCCAAAGATGACTTCCAATCGCTTCCGCATCTTGGAGAGCTCAATCAATCATACCGGAATCCCAAAACCCATATGTCTCTTCCCTTAGCAAAGAAGCTGCTTCAGCAATATATTGGCTCTGAAGCTTATGAGCAAGAAAAACTGCTCGCCAATAATGAGCCTTGGTATAGACGCACATATTTAGGCAAATAAAAAACCTCCGATGCAAAATGCGTCGGAGGTTTTTTTGATTACACATAAACAGAGCAGATAACTTAAGCTTCATTTCTTTGCCTCTATTTTAAAATCAGCCTGTTTATAAAACGCTACTTTTTCTTGATTATATTGCTCTGTATACTGATTAAATTTTTCGTTTTTTACCCCTACGTTTTCGTATAATTTATTAACCTCTTTTACTTTATCGCTAATTGTTTTTAACTTTTCCTCTTTTGCTTGCAGCATATGGTATAGCTCTTTTTCTGAAACAAGCGCTTTTTTATATGCTGCATGCATTTCCTCAAACGTCTCGTACCGCTCTTTATAAAGATTTACAACCTTCTTGGCTTGCGCTTTCATCCCGGCCTCTTGTAAATCTTTAATGTACTCTTTAGATTCTTTCATCTCCTGCTGTGCTTTTTTAAGCATATCCCGTTCATCATCGACTATTTTTTTACGGTCATTTACGCCCTGCACAGCTTTATCAATAATAGACTGGACAGTTTGATTATCTTCTTTTCCATCTTGCAAAATTTTATTATACAGCTCTTTATTTTCTGTCTCTATCTTCTCAAGCTGAGCTGCGGATTTAAACATCCCCTTTTCCTGCTTAGCAGCATTCTCAAAAATTACATACAATTCCTCTTCCGGCTTTGGGCCAAAGCAGCCTGTTAACAAAAGCAATATAGCTCCTGCTGTCATTATTTTATATTTCAATGCTCTGTTCCTCCTCAATCCTCACAGCCGCTCGTCGTGCCAAAAATTTAACGAAAAGTGTGCAGCTTCATCGTATACTTCAAACTCATAGCCTTTTTGGCGCAATCCTTGAATAATAGCGGGCAACGCTTGCAACGATTGTTCCTTTTCGTGAAGCAAAATAACCTCAATATCCTTACTCGATTGAGAGAGCACTGTTTGCACGACAGCATTCGGGTTCTTCGGATATCTCCAATCAGATGAGTCTACTGTCCAATCCCATTGCTTCAAGCCTGCTGCAGCCATTTGATCGCGCAGCCCCTGCGAAAGTCCCGGCATGCTTCCGTATGGACAGCGAGTAAGATCTGGCTCTACGCCTGTCACGTCCTGTACGATTGCTTGCACCTGCTTCATTTCATTTACGATTTGCCCTTCGCTATATAGCCTCTTATAGTTATGTGTCATACTATGCAGCCCCGGATAATGCCCCTCTTTCACAAGGCGCCTTACACTTTCTTTATATGCCGAAATGTTCGGTCCAATCATAAAAAAAGTTGCTTTAATATCATGTTTGGCAAGTACATCCAAAATTTCATCCTGGTATTGGCTAGGTCCGTCATCAAAAGTTAAATAAGCTAGCTTTCTTATCTGCCCGTTGTATTTTTCCGGCACGCTTTTTTTCGCGCTTATTACCGGTTGGCTGCTAACAAACTGAACCGTATTCACTTGCTTAGATATCGCCTTTGCTGAAGAAGACAAAGCCTGAATTATCGTTACACCTAAAATCCCAATTATTATGCCTGCAAGCGAAACTAACAAACGTTTTCTCCCTTTCTGTAAGCGGAGCTTCATCGAACGTTGCATCTTACCATTCCCTTTCCCATCTTATTCTACTACCCAAAGCCGCTGCATACATTCGCAGTTTATTGTTTGCAAACATACTGTTTAAAGCAGTTTCAATCTTCCAATCATTCCCTCAACACCCAAAAGTATGTATAGTAAGCGGTGCCCTCCAAAATATGAAACTATTTGCTAATGTATGTTTGATTGCTCTCTTCTTAATGGGAAGCTTGTCTCTCATAAACTGGAAAATTAATAATCTGTGATTCTCCGCTGCAACTATTTCACTTTGCAAAGACTTCGTTTGATTCTTCTGCATTTTCATTCCGTTCGGAATTCGCAAGTGATAACAATGGAGTTCACGCCTTTCCCCCTTTAGCCGCAAATAAAACGTGTAAAGATTGTTTTCTCTCTACATTAAATCTTACGTGCGCGTCATATGTGTCTATTTTCCATTATATGCGTCTACATCTAATTTTTGAAGAGTCTTATAATGTTATTTTCAAATAACTTAAAATACAAATTATAATAAGCTGGATTGTCATATTTTTTCTGTATTACAGTGTTCTTTTAACAGTATGTTTCATATATATAAAGTAGATAATGAAGCAAGCTTAAAGGGGAGCTACCTCATGGGAATGGAAAATTTAACCGGAATTATCCGCTTTCTCACCGGTTTTTTATTATCTTTAAAACTTCTTCTCGAATCTTTTGGAATTAATTTCATTACTGATGATCAAATTGATGCCATTGTGAATGTTGCCGCCTTTTTATTCATCCTTTATTTCGGATATAAAAATAATTATTTAGGAAAAAAAGGATTACAGCAAAAAGAACTCCTAAAAAAGCATGGCCTGAAATAAACAAACAGACATGGTTTGCTGTTGCAGCAAACCATGTCTGTTTGTTTATACTTTTATTGAGCATCGCATAAAATCAACTGCCCCCTATGCCAAGAAAGGAGAATCTCGTTTTTCAATTTGTATTCATGCTGAATAACGCTTTCGCTAAAAAACGGCCATCATTTCCACATTTCATTGTATTTTCCCATCCTTTAACATTTATCTCCATCTTCAAATGCAGATATGCAATTATTTGCACGAGACTTGTAGAAAACTTATGACTATACGACATTCTTTTCCAAAGGAAGAACATGCCAGTCTATGGAATTTGTATGTACGATTACTTTTTGGGAGGAATTATGTCATGGGGGAAAAATTCAAGACAAAAGATGTAGCCAATAAAACGGGCATTCCCGGAAACATGGTGCGTAAATATAGCCAAACTTTAGAGCAGCTCGGCTATCCTATCGACAGGGTTGCAGATGCACGCTGCTTCAAAATGGAAGATATGCGGTTATTAAAAACTATACATGCAAGAGTCTCGGAGCTACAAGAAGATATAACAGACGCTGTTGCTGCGATTTTAAAAGAAACGGAAAAGTCTCCAGCTATACAGGCTCCTGCTGCACTAAAGCCCGCTGCTTCTGCAGGAGATGTAAATATTACTATACAAGAGCAAAACAAAAAATTCGAGGAATTTATGATTAAATTGGATACACTCGCTCAGCTAAACGAAGCGATTATCCACCAAAATTCCACCCTTATTTCTCAAAATCGCCAAAAAGATAAAAAGCTGGATGAACTTATGCACCAAGTTTACATCAAAGAGGGAAAACAGGAGAAGTTACTGCAAAATCTGAGTGTCCATGTCCATAAAAGCGAAGCAGAACAAAGGGAAAAGCTGGATAATTTGCTAAGTCACATATCTAAAAAAGAAGAAAGGCACAATGAAAAGATCAGTAAACTGATGAACCAGGTTTATAAAAAAGAAGCGAGCCGCGATGAGCAGCTTATGCAATTAATACGCGAAATGCAAGAAACAAAACGAATGATTGCAGCTTCTCAAGAAAGTTCCATATTTAAATCCATCCGAAATATGTTCGGACGCCTAAAGCCGGAAAAACCCGAAACCCGCTCATAGCGAAAAAGCGCACCCTGCTTACTAAAAGAACTATCCCTCTACATATTGTTTATAAGTTTAATTTATTATTTCAATATGGGGTTTGCCGTATTAATAATAAATTTAGGTTATAAAAATATGATCCTTATGTAAATTTAACGTGAATGTTTTTTTGACTTGTTACAATTTTTTGAAATAAAGGTAAAATGGGTACCATAATAGAAATAAGAGCGCTACAATAAAAACGGATTAAGGAAATTAAGTGGAGGGGAAAGAAAATGACAGGAACTGCGCTTGTATTGGTGAATGAAGAAAATTTAATGGTGCTTGAAAATGTGGAAAAATCTGTTTTTGAGGAGTTGCAAGAACATACAGGCGAGGAAGTTGTTCATTTCGGAAAAGTCTCCTCTGTTCGCTGGAGCGAGGAAGAGATCGATTGGGAATATGGATATTAATAACGCAAGGCCGTGATAATCACGGCTTTTTTATTTTGGCTCTGTTAAAGGCCAATGTTGATTTTTATATCACGTACGTCTGTGCATTACGGCTATGCAGAACCAATCGCAGCCAGCACTCACGTTCTCTATCTGGTTTTCCTTTGGACGAGGCCAAACTAGGCCCTGACCGTTACTGCACACGGCTAGGAGCACTCTCCCCCTCTAAAAAAAGGGTTTATATATCAACACTAACGTTTAACACAGCCATTTTATAAAAAAATCACAAAACTTTCGCTATGCAAACTGCAAATATGGTAAAATGGAAAAAAATTTTGCAGCAGAAGAAAGGGATCATATATGGAACATTTACTAAATCCTCGCGTAAAAGACATTCAAATTTCCGGAATCCGGCAATTTTTCAATATGATTCAAGAATATGACAACCTTGTTTCCCTCACAATCGGACAACCTGATTTCCCTACCCCTTCTTTAGTAAAGGAAGCCGGGAAACGGGCCATCACGGAAAACATTACAAGCTATACACATAATGCCGGGTTGCTTGAATTGCGGGAAGCTGCTTGCTCCTTTGTCAAGGAGCGATACGGACAGGTATATAATCCTAAAGACGAAGTAATTGTAACAACGGGAGCAAGTGAAGCTATTGATGTTGCATTTCGCACAATTTTAGAAGAAGGAACAGAAGTCATTATACCGAGCCCTGTTTATCCCGGATATGAGCCTATCATTCGTCTGTGCGGTGCGAAGCCAGTCTTTATAGATGTTCGCAAAACGGGCTTCCGCCTTACAGCAGCGGCATTAAAAGCCGCCATAACAGATCGTACGCGCTGTATTGTCCTTCCTTATCCATCCAATCCTACGGGAATGACATTAACTCAAGAGGAAATAGAAAGCATTGCTGCTGTATTGGAGGATAAGGATATTTTCGTTATTTCCGATGAAATTTATAGCGAACTCGTATATGAAGGAACACATGCTTCTATTTCCAATATCCCTTCTATGCATAAGAAGACAATTGTCATTAACGGGCTATCCAAGTCCCATTCTATGACAGGCTGGCGGATTGGCTTTCTTTTTGCCCCTTCATATATTACAAAGGAGATGTTAAAGGTTCATCAATATAACGTAACGTGCGCAGCATCTATTTCCCAATACGCAGGAGTAGAAGCTTTAACAGCAGCTAAAGATGCACCGCGCATGATGCGCCATCAATATAAAAAACGCAGGGATTATGTCTATCATCGGCTTACAAGCATGGGGCTTCATGTCGAGAAACCGAAAGGTGCATTTTACCTTTTCCCATATATCGGAAACTTCGGAATGTCCTCCTTTGATTTTGCACTAAAGCTTGTAAAGGAAGCAGGTCTTGCGGTAGTTCCCGGTGATGCTTTCTCCACATACGGGGAAGGCTATATAAGGCTATCCTACGCTTATAGTCTGGATGCTTTAAAGGAAGGCTGCGACCGCTTGGAACGATTTCTTATGAGCCTACAATAAACGTTTTCCGTTTCAGCAATTGCACAGGCAAGGCCTGATCACTTGTGGTCAGGCCTTTTTGTAACTATGTTAAACGAGAGTTTGGCGCGAATGAGCTAAAATCGTTATTTATTAACAATATCGTTAGCTAAAAAGAGGGAGCGCTCTCCCTTTTTTTAATGTAAACGCTTTCTATTTTACAGATAACACATTACCCGCGCGAGTTCCATGCTCGTTGAAGTACAAGAAAACCAAAGAATACAACAGCAAACCAACCAACAAAAACTATAATATATTTTAGGAAATCAATAAATCCATCCAACGCTGTAATATTAAAAAAATGGAAGAAAGATGTAAGAGAGCTGTCAATCGTTCCAGCTATCATTGTCCATAACCACCCGACAAATGCTGCCAAGAAAAGCTTTAAGACATGATCCATCTCGTCACCTCCTTATGATGGCCTTTTTCAGTAATTATAATATTCCGTTTAGGGAAAAATGTTCCATATTCAGAAAAGATGTCGAGATTTAATTTTTTTCATCCTCATGCATGTTTTAGCTTCAAATATATAAAGAGCTGGCCCATTAAAAACGAAGGCCGAAAGCTATGCGTGCACTTTCAGCCCTAGCATTGCCCCTGCGCTAAGCTATTGCTTTCGCTATCAGCTTACGCTTTCTTACCGTACATAAGAAAAGCGCAGGGCGCCCTGCTTAACGACGCCTAGACTGGAGCACATCGACTGAGATAAAGGAAACACGAAGAGCACGAGCGTCGATGTTGACTTATCGTAGGGAGATGGGCGAAGTACACTAGTCGCTGAGCGCTGGAACTAAACGCTGTTCTACCTCCAAAAAGCTATACTTTCTTATCTTTTGGCTCTGTTAAAGGCTAATGTTGATTTTGGTTCATTTGTTGATTTGAAACGAAAGGCGGCGACTCCAGCAGGAAAAGCGGCTCGGCCCCGCCCGCGGAAAGCGTCCGCCTGTAGCGGAAAATCAACAATCAAGTTTAACAGTGCCTATCTTTTTAAAAAAGGGGCACGCCCACTGGAGGCGTGCCCTTTAATGGAGGGTACTTATATAGGAGATGCCAGTCCTATATAATAAAAATTATATCAAGTATACCTGGCGAATTTTGTATTTTTTTGAATAATAACAAAAAAATTAGCAAACACAAGTAAAGATATATGCATTTAAAAAGCATGCTTCCCCACTTTTGAAAAGGCTCTGCTACACAACCGCATTAATGACTTTTGTCTTCGCTGCCAAATCATGGTATCCTCGATTATCTTGTCTAAATAGCATTATATATACATTTACAATTAACGGAATACCAAGTAAAACGGCATTAGGGACGATAAGCAAAATAAAACGCCATACAAGTGTTTTCAATTCCACCTGTTCCCCATTCGCTTTTAAAATACGGATGCGCGTAAACCGCTTCCCAACAGTCTGGCCTTTCCAGAAAAGGGGCAGAACAATAAAATACAATGCCATTAATGTAAATATAAGCGCAAAATCATAACGGTAATCTCCAAGGCTAACGTCAAAACGGTTAAACATAGCCCTATACCTTCCTGTAACAAGCGCTACAATCATACCGTATATAAAAGAAATAATAAACATATCAATGACAGCTGCCCCAATACGATTTATAATAATTGTCGGCTGGTGGATCTTTAATTTCACGTTATTCTACCTCTCTCAATATTATTACGTTGTCCATCGTACCACGGCATTCCATACTTGTAAATAAATAGACGCCCCTTTTAGCCTATGCCAGTGCTGTGTTAATAAATTGCGCTTTTATCCCGTTAACATAGCCTATAAAAAACGCTAGCCCCTTAGCGCTTTCCGTTATTCGATGGGTTTTCTCCAAATAATAACATATATATAATTCCTCCAAATACGACACAGCTGGAAAATAATAAACTTTTCTTTAAAACAATCGCCCCCAGCAAGGCGTCTGATTGTACCGTACTTTCTATTGATAAATGCGCCACACAAAACACGCCTATAAACACATACCACATATGGCCCCTAAACCAATATCCCCCGAGCATCCCAAGAAAAAAATGGCTGGCTGTATATCCCCACTGTAGAGATTCAATCAAAAAGAATGGAGCTTCCTTAAATATGAGTGACCACACCACATTTAAAAAAAGCATTGCCATAAATCCAAAGGCGGCTGCAATTGCTTTCAAGCCGCCCCCCTCCCTTCCAAGCTGCTTGTACTACTATATGCGCGAATGTGTTAAAGTTGAGGGTGTTTGTACAACTTACGTATCACCTTGCAAATTGTTTCCAGAAATAGGATAAAATCAAACCTTATCAAAAACGAATATCCAATTAAAAATATTCTTTTTTAGACACAGACTCGTTTATCCCAACTTGATATCATAATAGTAGAAAGAAAATTCCGAAAAATAATATAGGAGGCGAGCAGCGTGAACTCTGCGGTGAGAGGTTTGAAATGGACAACGGGGATTTTAGAAGCTGTGCTTGGGATTCCGTTTATCGGCGGGTTTATTATTATGTCCTTAGATTGGACTCCTCTTCCGTTTATGTTTATTCTTCACATCATTGCAGTCGTGTTAGCAAAAAGAGAAAGATTGCCGGCCGGAGGTAACATCCTTGGCATTATAACTTCATTTGTAGCTTGGATTCCGTTTATCGGTATGCTGCTTCATATCGTTTCAGCCATCGTTATTTTAAATGATGCATATCAATATGAAAAACAAAACAAGTTTCATGTGCAATATTAACGAAAAATCCCGTCTGCTTTTAGACGGGATTTTCACTATCTTGTCACGCGCTTACATTCTCTCGATAAAAAGGGCAGTGCCCATGCCGCCGCCTACACAAAGAGAGGCTATTCCTTTTTGGAGCCCTCTGCGCTGTAATTCATGTACAAGGCTCACGGTAATACGCGCTCCCGTACAACCAATCGGATGCCCAAGGCTAATTCCGCTTCCATTTACATTCACCTTGTCACGCTGCAGTCCAAGCTGCTTCTCAACAGCCAAATATTGAGCGGCAAATGCTTCGTTTATTTCAATTAAATCAGCTTCTTCAAGAGACCAATTCACATTTTGCAAACCGTTTTGTACTGCCGGAACCGGACCAATCCCCATCATTTTCGGGTCAACCCCTGCTACAGAATATCCTACGATTCTTACTAATGGCTGGATTCCTTTTTCTTTTGCCTTTTCTTCGCTCATCAAGACTAGGGCGGCGCTTCCATCATTAAGACCGGATGCGTTTCCTGCAGTTACAGAACCGTTCTTGCGGAAAACCGGCTTTAAGCTTGCCAGCTTCTCATATGTTAAATCGGCGCGTGGATGCTCATCCTTTGAAACAATAATTTCCTTTTTGCGCTCTTTCACTGTAATCGGAATAATTTGAGACTCGAAATAGCCTGCCTCAATTGCATGCACCGCACGCTGATGGCTTAAAAGCGCCACTTCATCTTGCTCTTCCCGCGTGATTTCATATTGATCAACGAGATTTTCTGCCGTTTCTCCCATCATGATATGATGGATGGGGTCTTCAAGAACCTCCCAAACCGTATCGCGAATTTCTCCATGCTGCATACGCTGCCCGAAGCGATGCTGCTTCAAAACGTACGGGCTTGAGCTCATTGCTTCCACGCCGCCAGCTACGACAACGTCGCTAACCCCCAATTGAATTTGCATAGCAGCTGACATTAAAGCCTGCATGCCGGATGCGCATTGGCGCTGAATTGTATAGCCCGTCACCGTATCCGGAAATCCTGCTAAAAGTGCAGATGTGCGAGCTGTATTTGGTTCATCTGTTCTTTGAATACAATGCCCTAAAATCACTTCATTTACTTCATCAGGGGCAATACCGCCGCGTTTTACTGCTTCTTGCAAAACAGGGACCATCAAATCAGTAGGCTTTAAGTTTTGAAATACTCCTCCGAACGTTCCAATCGGGGAACGAACTGCAGACGTAATAACAACATTTCTCATCGCGCACTTCTCCTCCTAATTATGTAAAGTTATTAAACTTTATGTATCGTGATAGATTAACATAGGCTGCCTACAAAGCTATCATACAATGATTAGGGGAGAAAAATCAAAATGTTCATATTTTTTTAATAATTACCTCTGTTAAAGGCTAATGTTGATTTGGATTCATTTGTTGATTAAGAAAGAAAGGCGGCGACTCCAGCGGGAAAAGCGGGATAACCGAGACCCCAGACTGAGCGCAGCGAGGGAAGCGGCTCGGCCCCGCCCGCGGAAAGTGTCCGCCTGTAGTGGAAAATCAACAATCAAGTGTAACAGATCCTAACAATTAAAATCGTATTCTATATAACTGCTTTATAGACTTGCCGCTTGCTTTGCCGGCTTATTTATTCTGTTAAAGCTGCTAAAAATTTTTTCAATATTTTTTCCGTTATAACATGCAGTTTAGGCAGCTTTTCAACAGAAAAGTATCGCAAGTTCACACCTTTCCCGCTTGGTTGAAGGTTCCCTTGCACACAATCCGCCTGAAATATATGAATAACGTAATATACTTCATCCCCATGTGCATATTTATAATATAATTCCTTTCCAGATAATACCCCTAAAAATTGAAACGCCTCTGAATGCAAGCCTGTTTCCTCCAAGAGCTTCCGCATCGCCGTCTCATCAATAGCTTCTCCAGGCTCCATCGCCCCTATCGGCACTTTCCAATTATTTGTATCAGGACACAACTGAAGCAATACTTCTTGATTATCGTTTAAAACGATAATTGCTGAACTGGCAATAATAAGCGGCCTCGTCCCCAGACACGCTCTTAGTTCTGCTATATATCCCATTTCCTGTTTGCCTCCTCTTGCGCTCTTTATTCCTTTTTTAACTATGCAGTTATAGTATCCTTATTATTAACAATAAATAAAAAAGGCGATGCTAAATATTATTGCTGATATCGCACGATTTCGGCCCATTCGCATTAAGCTCTCGTTTGACGCGCCAAAATCAACACTGTACTTTTACAAAGCTACAAAAAAAAGAACGTGTTTCAAGACGTTCTTTTTTTAGTATTCATAATCATATGTATTCTCTTTATTCCAAACAAAATCCTACCTTTTCTATATCAAGTAATTTTCCCTCCTATATATAACCGACTTACCATTTCGACATATTCATGGGCTACCCTAAAAAATAAAAATTTAAGGTAACCTTTAATTGTACCGCTTCCAAAAATTTTTATCTATCGCGGTGCGAGTTCTATTCTTGCATGGATGTCTATGTCAAACAAAATGGCAGTGGCACTCCTGCTTTCCCTTTGGTTTTCCATCGCATGTGGCGGGCAGGGGGAGTGACCGCTTCTACACATCGCCAATTCCTCTAGCCCCCCCTACAAAAAGGCAATTTTTTTATTCGCTTTCATATAGGTGTTGCTTTTGGGCAGTGTCGATAAATAAAATTTCCACCACAGGATTTCATTCTCTCCTAACAGCTAATTGAACCAATCCGATTTGCTGCATATCTTCATTGTAACATTAGCAGGAAAATATTTACTATGATATATATTATCGCGAAAACGGTAAATATACCGCTTCTATAGAATCCATCCCTTTTCTTTTCTCGTTTTATTATAGAAAAACACTGGTGAAAAAATAGAAAAGCTGTAATCGGAGCAGCGAAAGCGAAAAACATTCCAAGCTGCATATTCATTCTCCCTTCCTTTACTCACTACGCTATCCGACTTGCGAATAAACTTTACAGAAAATAGCACTAACACAATTGCATTTTTCTATATCAAACTAACACTATGAAGCTGCCAAAGGACATAAAAAGGCGAGGAGTTTCTCCCCGCTTAATATATATGGCTCTCATATTTTACAGACTCAAACGCTTTTTCAATCGCTTCATCACGGTAATGCAAATATGTGAATCTCCCCATTTCCACGAGACGGGCAATCTCACGAAGCGCGATTTCTGTATCATAATCGGGACGAATGGAAAAATGAACGTAAAATTTCATAAGCGGATGTTCGTATAGCGCAGTACCTACCTCTACGTATACGTCCTCTACCCCTTGCACACAACGGACATAGCTAGCAAATTGATAGACCGCTTCCCGATCGGAAACAATTTTTAGTGTATACATTTGTTATCCCCCTCTCTACTTTAACTATACAATATAAAGAAAGGGATTACATTCAGAAAATATGAAAAGTTTCTGAAATTTATTTATATATAGATGATACTTCTCCTATCAAGATATTTGCCATTCTAGTACAAAAATTAACATCTGTCCTAGTATATTTGTCCATACACTTTAGGACTTCTGTACATAATGTATGATGTAGACATTTCACGATATATTCAAGATATAAAGGAGAGGGTATTTTGAGACACCGTAAAACTAGAAACATTGTAGGCGGCGCGCAAAATAACAACAATCCAACACCGCCAACACCGCCAACGCCGCCAGCGTCTGTAGCAGCGGAATCTGTTGTAGAAAATGGAAATGAGAGAAATATTGCGCAAATTACAGGAAGCGGTAACGCGCACGTAAATTTAAATGTCGATTCCCAGTTAGGCCCTACTGAAGAAACAGACACCATTACAAATAATGCCGACTTGGTTAATGCGCAATTATTAAGGGCCTTTCTTCCGCTCGTTACAAATTTACTAAACGGCATATCCCCCGATGCTCTTGCTGCCGCCAACAGAGGCAACACTCCAGTAAATTTAGATCAGTTGCAGCTGCAAGATGACGATCAACTATAATAAAGTGCAGGCTACTGAATACCGGTAGCCTCTTTTCCTAAAAAGGAGAATTGCAATGCGGAACATCGCAAAAGTAACAAATAGCGGGAATGCGAACGTAAATGTAAATGTACAAGTTGACACAAGTGCACTGGCATATGCAATGGCTTGCTATTGGCATACGAGCCGGATGATTACCGATGAACAGTTTGTGCATATGGTTTCAAATTTGAATAGTCTCCTTGGAAAGACAGAATCTCCGCTTCCCCCTCTTTTGTCAAATACAACAAGCTCCCCAAGCTTTATTCATACAAAGAACGATATAAGTACATTAAAAAAATTTTTTTGAAACCCCTCCTATATATTTAAAGCGGAGGGTTTTTATTAGATTAGCTATTTAAACAATAGTATTGCTTTTTAATATAGCTGCCTCACACAGTGATTAGGTTATATAAATACAAGTTAGAAAAAGAACATAAAACCTTTCTTTTGAAAGGGGAGAGAGCATCCGCCTATGCATAGAAGCGCTCAAAACCTATTCCTGTCCCAGGCGACGGAAAACCAGAGAGAGGAAGCAAGTATAAGTTGCTGTTTGTTCTACTTAGCCACGATACATATGTCCAAATCATAAATTAGATATATATAGAAACACGAAATTCTAAAGATTAGGACATAGGTACAAGCAATTTCCGCACCATTTACATACATTGATATATCCCATTTTTGAGGTGCATTGCATGACATATGTGAACATATCGATTTATACTGCCCCAGGCGCAAATATAGAAAACAATCGCATTAAGCGTGATTTGCTGCTTGCGCAGGAAATTTGGCGCCCCATCTTTTTTCGCGTGGATACCATAATTCAGCTTGGATCTTCTTACAAATTCTATAATCGTGAAATCAGCTACTTAACTCCATTTAAAAACCAGCCCAAAGTGCGGCGGCTTCTTGAGCAAAGCATCGCACTTTCACCAGCATCCCATATTTATATTTGCTACGTCGGCGGGGATTATTTTCAAGAGCCGCATGTGATTGGCTGCGCTTGCTCCCAACGAATGCATAATGTATGGAAGGGATTTATTCTTCTCACAAATATGGCAGCTCCACGTTCTAATATGTACACACTCGCGCATGAAATTGGACATATCTTGTTTACACGGAGGCAAAACGGGCTTCTTACAAACGCCGATCCCCACTGCCCGTACGGTTCAGCACACCATCCAAGCCCAAGCAACTTAATGCATTCTGTAGTTCCAACCCCAAAACAGGTGCGCCAGCTTGATCATTTATTAACCGACGTACAGCGTGAAACCGCTTTAAAAAATTCCCTCATATATAAAAATGGAAATCTATAAAAATGAGGACAAAGGTGCGTTGTACTTTATTTCTAAGGCTGTGTTAAATATTAGTGTTGATATATAAACCCTTCTTTTAGAGGGGGAGAGTGCTCCAAGCCGTGTGCAGTAACGGTCAAGGTCTAGGTTTGACTCGTCCACAGGAAAACCAGAGGGAGAACATGAGTGCAGGCTGCCATTGGCTCTGTGTAGCCGTGATGTACAGACGTACGTTATATAAAAATCAACATTGGCCTTTAACAGAGCCATCTTTTAAAAAAGCGCCGCATAAAAAGCGGCGCTTTTGCCTATTTTTCTTCGGATAAAGTGCGAAAATGCTGCGGCAATTTTTCAATGGCCACCACGACGGCGTCTAGCTTGCTCTCTATTCGCTGCAGCAAATACAGTGTAACGACAATCGGAAATCCGACGTTCCCAATTAGAGATACCCATTCTTCCATGTCGCTCCCTCCCTTCTGCCTTATATATAAAAGAAGGGGACAGGAAATGGCTAGCGTTTTTGCTGCTTATTAATGGGAGGCAACGTTGCTGTATGGAAATAATAGTTTCTTAATTTCTTCTTGATAATTCCCGCGAAGAATCCCTTTTTCAGTAATAATGGCAGTAATCAATTCATTTGGTGTTACATCAAATGCAGGGTTATAAACATGTATCCCCTTTGGCGCCGTTCGAACACCGTGCACATGTGTAACCTCTCTTTCATCGCGCTCCTCAATTACGATATCCCTTCCCGTTTTTAACGCTGAATCAAACGTAGAAAGCGGCGCTGCTACGTAAAACGGAATATTAAAGTGCCTTGCGAGAATAGCCAGGCCCAATGTACCAATCTTATTAGCGGTGTCGCCGTTTGCAACGATACGGTCCGCACCAACAATAATGGCAGAAATGCCTTTTGTTTGAATTGTATTGGCCGCCATATTATCCGTAATTAATGTTACATCAATTCCCGCTTGCTGCAGCTCCCACGTCGTCAAGCGCGCTCCTTGCAAAACAGGGCGGGTCTCGCTGGCAAATACTTGAATATTGATTCCTTTTTCTTTTGCTAGATAAAATGGGGCCAGCGCCGTGCCATAACGCGCAGTCGCAATGCTGCCCGCGTTGCAAATCGTCATCACCTTATCTCCATCTTGAAACAACGTAAGCGCATATTCCCCGATTGTACGGCACACTTCTTCATCTTCTTGTTGAATACGCAAAGCTTCTGCCTCGATGCACCGCTTTGCTTCTTCCACTGTAAACGTATCATCAACACTTGCTGTAATCCTGTCTAATGCCCAAAATAGGTTAACCGCCGTTGGGCGCGAGCTTGCTAAATAGTCCCGGTCGCTTTGCAATCTTGCAAGCAATTCCTGAATATTATCCGTTTCATATTGCTTTGCGGAAAGCGCCAGCCCAAAAGCGGCGGCAATGCCGATTGCCGGAGCGCCGCGCACTTCCAAGGCAACGATGCTATCCCACACCTCCTCTTTCGTTCTCAACGTTTTATACTCCACCTCTTGCGGGAGCTTCGTTTGATTTAATAAAGTAATAGAATCTCCGTTCCATATAACGGAACGGGGAATAGATGTAATCGCACTCACGCTTCCACTTCCCTTCTTTGTTCTGTTTGCGTAAAATACGCCCGGAATAAAGTAGCCTGTATTGCTTTTTCATGATGAAGCAGTAACGCCCGGCCCAGTCGCAATGCGTGCTGTTTTGCTTCTAGCCTTGCAGCCGTATCTTGAATGCCATCAAGATCAGCCACATGTGCTAAACCGATTGTACGGCGAATTATTTCGCATCCAGCAAACGCGACGGCATCCGCGAATATATTTTGCAATACAACAGGCAGCCATTGTTTTGTTTTTGTATAGCTTTCTGCACCTTCTGTTTCCCATAAGTTTGTAAAAACAGTCATAAACACGTTCCATGTATTTTCAACATGGTAAAATAAACTTTCCCTATGCTCTTCTTTCCTAGAGATTGCATTCAATAGAAGGTTAGCAAAGAACTGCCCTAAGTCAAACCCGATTGGGCCAAAGGTCGCAAATTCCGGATCAATAACCTTTGTTTCCCCATTGGCCGCAAATATGCTCCCTGTATGTAAATCTCCATGCAGCAAAGCTTCTTTATGCGTTAAAAATTTATATTTTGCCTGTGCAGCCCGCAGCTTTAGTTCTTCATCATTCCAAAAATCAACTAGTATATCTCTTAATTCCTCTTCAAAATCATTCGTATCTATATCGGCAAATGGATCTGTAAAGACTAAATTTTCTGTTATTTTACATAAATCCGGGTTTACAAATTGGGCATCCAACTTTCGTTTTTCCTGCGCTTCCAAACCGAAATCGGACGTATAAAACAAAACCTTTGCTATAAATGTACCGATATGCTCAGAAAGCAGCGGATAATTTTCACCCTCAATCAGCCCTTTACGCGTGATTGTTAAATGAGATAAATCCTCCATCACCGTAATAGCAAGTTTTTCATCGTGATAATATACTTTCGGGACAAACTCTGGGACATACTTTGCAAATATTTGCAAAGCATTGCTTTCGATTGTCGCACGGCGCAAGGAAAGCGGCCAGCTTTCGCCCACAACCTTCGCATACGGCAATGCTTGTTTTATAATAATTCCTTTATCTCCCTCACGGAGATGAAAAACAAGATTCAAATTTCCGTCTCCAATTTCTGTGCATGTAACAGCCG
This sequence comes from Ectobacillus sp., assembly GCA_048976805.1. GTDB lineage: Bacteria > Bacillota > Bacilli > Bacillales > Bacillaceae_G > Ectobacillus. The sequence goes on from JBHGUR010000062.1 coordinate 79,691, forward strand.
CTTCATCGGCAAAATAGCCAAGCTGCTTTGCCAAGTTTATGGCAGCTTGTTCAGTTAACGGTTTATATGTCATTATAATTCCCCCTGTAAAGATATAGTGGCGGGGTCTCTCACAAAAGAAAAACCCCTTTCGATAAAGAAAGAGGTTTGAAGTCAGCTTCTCCCCTCTTATCTATCAGAAAGATTGCCTTTCTGCTGGAATTAGCACCGTGCCTTACTGGCGATGTTTCGCCCCATTTCACAATGGTATTACGGTCGGTTGCTGGGTTTCATCGGGCCAAGTCCCTCCACCTGCTCTTGATAAGAGATGTTATATAATTGTCAAATGCTTTTATAATTCTTGAGAATGACTATAGCAAGAATAAAAAACAATTGTCAATATTTTTATTATAAAAACAATGTAATTCAGTTTAACTGCTGCTATCAAAAATTCTTCTTTACTTGTACAAATCAGGGCGGCGGTCTGCAAAAACAGGAATGCCTTTTCGCACCTCTGCCATTTTTTCAAGGTTTAAGGTTGCTACTAGCTGGCCGGGTTCCTCCCCTGATTCCGCAACAATTTCTCCCCATGGATCAATAACGATAGAGTGCCCTGCAAATAGATTGTTAGGATCGCTTCCGGTACGGTTACACGCTACAATGTAACATTGATTTTCAATAGCGCGCGCTTGCAGCAATGTACGCCAATGAACAACTCGCGGCAACGGCCACTCGGCAACAATAAATAACACATCTGCACCCGCTGTCGTATGTGTCCGCACCCACTCTGGAAAGCGGATGTCATAACAAATAAGGCCGGCGCACGCAACGTTGTCTACAACGAAGTGTCCTGGTTCGTTTCCAGCAATTAAATATTTATGTTCATCCATAAGCTGAAATAAGTGAACTTTACTATACTCCCCGCTTTGAACGCCGCTTCTATCAAACATATACATTGTGTTTGTGATTCCTTGTGCAGTTTGCTTTGGAATCGAGCCGCCGACAATGTTTACCTTGTATTGTTTTGCCCAGTCGCTCAATATGCGTTTAGAAAAGCTGCCCTCTATATCGGCTAGTACGTTCAGCCTTGTCAAATCATAGCCTGTCGTCCAAAGCTCGGGCAAAACAATCACATCTGGCGCTTCTATCATCGCAGCTTCAATTGCCTTAGAAGCGTTAGCCACATTTGCCTCGACATCGCCAAACGCTACATCCAACTGTAAACATGCAACCTTCATGTTACTTGCTCCCTTCGTAAATTTTTGCTTTACAAACTATCCATAACGATATATGATTGGTCACTAGAATTGCAACAATTTTTTGAAGAGGTGGAAAGGATGAAACATTTTAAACCTTCCCAAGTGTTAAACGAACTGCCAACACAGTTTTTCGCCTCGCTTGTGCAAAAGGTGAATACAGTCGTTGCCCAAGGCCACGATGTGATTAATTTAGGGCAAGGAAATCCAGATCAGCCGACGCCTGATCACATCGTAAAAGCATTGCAAACAGCAGCGGAACAGCCGCTTCACCATAAATATCCCCCGTTTCGCGGCCAACCTGCCTTAAAAGAAGCGATCGCTATCTTTTACGAAAGAGAATACGGAGTAAAATTAAATCCCGAAACGGAAGTAGCAATTTTGTTTGGCGGAAAAGCCGGGCTCGTCGAGCTGCCGCTTTGCTTTACAGAACCCGGGGATACGATTTTGGTTCCCGACCCGGGCTATCCCGATTATTGGTCGGGCGTCTCCTTGGCGCGGGCAAAAATGGAAATGATGCCCCTTTTGGCAAGCAACCATTTTCTCCCGGACTACGATGAAATTGCCTCTGAAACAGCAAATCAGGCAAAGCTTATGTTTTTAAATTATCCGAACAATCCGACAGGCGCGGTAGCGACGAAAGAATTCTTCGATAAAACCGTACAGTTTGCAGGTAAGCATAATATTATCGTTTGCCACGATTTCGCTTATGGCGCAATTGGCTTTAATGGCAAAAAACCAATCAGCTTTTTGCAAGCTGACGGCGCTAAGGATATTGGGATTGAAATTTATACACTGTCGAAAACATATAATATGGCAGGATGGCGCATTGCCTTTGCGGTCGGCAATGCCAGCGTGATTGAAGCAATCAATCTGCTGCAAGACCATATGTATGTCAGCGTGTTTGGCGCAGTGCAAGAAGCAGCCCGACAAGCGCTATTGCAGCCGCAAACATGTGTCGCTGAACTTGTAGAACGCTATGAATCCAGACGCAATACGCTCATTGCCGCTTGCCGTGAAATCGGCTGGAATGTAACGGCCCCGGAAGGCTCATTTTTTGCTTGGCTTTCCGTTCCCGAGGGCTATACGTCCCAAAGCTTTGCCGACCTTTTGCTTGAACAGGCGCATGTAGCTGTGGCCCCGGGCATCGGGTTTGGCAAGCACGGGGAAGGCTATGTTCGCGTCGGCCTTTTGCATAACGAACAACGGCTGCAAGAAGCAATAAAACGCATTGAGAAATTACAAATTTTCAAAAAGCCATTGACAACATAATTATTTTTTGACAAAATCCAAGTATCGAAAATTTTACAAATTACGAATATTCTTCTTATCAAGAGCAGGCGGAGGGACGAGCCCAATGAAGCCCGGCAACCGACTTACTGTATGTAAGCACGGTGCTAATTCTCGCAGCGTTACAGCTGGCAGATAAGGAGCAGGTTTCGTCTAAACCTCTCCTTGCCGAGAGGTTTTTTTATTTTTCCAGGAGGTAAAAGTATGAGCGGAATTACAGCAACTTATTTAATACACGACAGTTCACATAACTTAATCAAAAAAGCGGAAGGAATTGCACTCGGATTAACGGTCGGCTCTTGGACCGATTTGCCGCTTTTGGAGCAGCAGCAGCTTAAAAAACATAAAGGCTCGATTATCAGTATTGAGGAGTTAGAAGAAAGTGAAAAGGCAAATGCATACCTGAATAAAAAAGCAGCCCGCGGCCTTTTAAAAATCCACTATCCATCAGTTAATTTCAGCACGGACTTGCCGGCAATTTTAACAACAGTTTTTGGCAAATTATCGCTTGACGGCGAAATTAAACTAATCGATTTAGAATTCTCCGATGAAGTTAAACAAGCATTCCCTGGACCGAAATTTGGAACAGAAGGCATTCGCAACCTCCTTCAAGTGTACGATCGCCCATTGTTAATGAGCATCTTCAAAGGTGTGCTCGGCCGCGATTTGCCATACTTGAAAGCACAGCTAAAAGAGCAGGTGCTTGGGGGCGTAGACCTTGTAAAGGATGATGAAATTTTATTTGATAATCCGCTCACGCCTTTTGAAGAGCGGGTTCGCGCCGGCAAGGAGGTGCTGCGTGAAGCATATGAAGAAAACGGAACCCGCGCTTTATATGCTGTTAATCTGTCAGGGCGCACATTTGATCTAAAGGAAAAAGCAAAACGCGCCGTAGAGCTCGGAGCCGATGCGTTGCTGTTTAACGTATTTGCATATGGACTTGATGTGCTGCAAGCGCTAGCAGAAGACAAAGATATTCCAATTCCAATCATGGCGCACCCTGCTGTAAGCGGTGCCTTCACTTCATCCGAGTTTTACGGCTTCTCTTCTCCTCTTCTGCTGGGGAAATTGCTGCGCCTATGCGGAGCTGATTTTTCGCTGTTTCCATCTCCTTACGGCAGCGTTGCCTTAGAACGTGAGCAAGCATTAAACATCGCTGCGGCGTTAAATGCTGCAACTGAACCGTTTAAGCGAACGCTTCCGGTTCCTTCTGCTGGCATTCATCCAGGGTTGGCCCCTCTTCTAATCCAAGATTTTGGCATCGACTCTGTCATTAATGCCGGAGGCGGCGTTCACGGCCACCCGCAAGGCGCAACCGGAGGCGGAAAAGCATTTCGTGCGGCGATTACGGCAGCATTGCAAGGAGTCCCATTAAACGAAGCGGATGATCCGTTCCTGCAGGAAGCGCTCCGTTTATGGGGCAACCCGAGCGAGGAGGCAAAAGCATGAGCATCCAAATTTTTTGCGATTTTGACGGCACCGTCACCGAAAGCGACAATATTGTTGCCATCATGAAGCAGTTCGGCCCCCCTGAAGTAGAAGCGATTATACACGAAGTGCTATCAAAAAAGGTCTCTATCCGTGAAGGGGTAAGCAAAATGTTTGCGCTTCTTCCAGCATCCCTCAAGGATGAGATTATTAATTTTATAATAGACAACGCAAAAATCCGCCCTGGTTTTGCTGAGTTTCTTAGATTTGTCAAGGAACAAGGAATTGAATTTTACATCGTATCCGGCGGAATGGACTTTTTCATTGCCCCCCTTCTTGACGATCTTGTAGATGAACATGCTATATATTGCAATGCTACAGATTTTTCCGGGGAATACATTCACGTTAATTGGATTCACTCTTGTGACGGGCATTGTAAAACGGATTGCGGCCTATGCAAACCGTCGATTATCCGAAAGCTCGGGCGCAAAGATAGCTTAAAAATTGCCATCGGCGATTCAATCACAGATTTAGAAGCTGCCAAACTGGCGGACAAAGTATTTGCCCGGGATTTTCTGCTTGCAAAATGCAAACAGCTTGGCATTTCCTGCTCTCCCTTTACAACATTTTATGACATTCAAAAGGAGATAAAGCAGCTTTTGGAGGTGAAAGCATGAAACAATTGTTTGAGCGGTGGCAAGAATTAAGCGATGTAAAAAAGGAACTTGCCGCGCGCGATTGGTTTCCGGCAACAAGCGGGAACATTTCTATTAAAGTAAGCGATGTGCCGCTTACCTTCCTGATTACCGCAAGCGGCAAAGATAAAACGAAAACAACGGCGGAAGACTTTCTCCTTGTGGATAAAGAAGGAATGCCGGCGCTAGAAACAAATCTCCGTCCGTCGGCAGAAACTTTGCTGCACGTACACATTTACAATCATACAAACGCTGGCTGCGTGCTGCATGTCCATACAGTAGACAACAATGTGATTTCCAATCTTTATCATAAGGAAGTTATATTGCGTGACCAGGAAATTATTAAAGCCCTTAATATATGGGAAGAAAGAGCGGAAATCCGCATTCCGATTATTGAAAACCATGCCCACATTCCGACATTGGGAGAAGCGTTTCTTCCTCATGTTCAAGGGGATACAGGCGCTGTTTTAATTCGCAACCATGGCATTACCGTATGGGGCAAGGACAGTTTTGATGCTAAAAAAAGATTGGAAGCTTACGAGTTTTTATTCCGTTTCCATCTCAAGCTACTATCATTGCAATCTATAAAAGGAGGCCTTTCTTATGGCACAAATTCGTATTCATGAACTTAATACCCGCATTGAAAAGGAAGCAGATGTAATCTCATTTTTGCAAGAGCAAGGAGTCATTTACGAAAAATGGGACATTACAAAACTTCCCGCAAACCTGCAGGAAAATTATGCTTTAACCGATGAAGAAAAACAGCAAGTATTGCAAACATTTGCAACGGAGATTGCCGATATTTCTAAACGCCGCGGATACAAAGCAAGCGATGTGATTTCTTTGTCAGAATCTACGCCGAACTTGGAGCAATTGCTGCAAAATTTTCAGCGTGAACATCACCACACAGATGACGAAGTCCGCTTTATCGTAAGCGGCCACGGCATTTTCGTGATTCAAGGGAAAGACGGCCGCTTCTTTGATGTGGAACTTGAACCTGGCGACTTAATTTCTGTTCCAGAAAATGTACGCCATTACTTTACCTTACAGGAAGACCGAAAAGTTGTCGCTGTCCGCATTTTCGTTACAACGGAAGGCTGGGTTCCTATTTATTAAGCTATATTAAAAAGCAATGTTAATTTTCCGCCCATTATCTACTACTGTACGTACGCCACATACAAAAGTATGCGGCTTATTTTTTTTAGCAATTGAAAGCAGCATTATTAATTTCGAACAAAAAATTACAAAATTGTGAATAATTTTTGAATTTTTTATGAATTTTCTGTTTATTTTGTGTTATAATACAATCAAATCATTTGCAATTTTATGTTTCACCTCTTAGCAACCATTTTGATAAAGGAGATGAGGAACATGTTTTTAATTCTTTCATTAATTGCAGGTATATTATGCGGAGCGGTTCCGGTTATTATCGGGGCCCTGAAAGACGAATTAGAGCTTGGAATGTTTGGTTTTATTGCTTCTGTTGTAAGCGCTGCCATTTCAGGTTTATACTTGGCGGTTCCTATGTCTGCATTATTTCTTTTCCTCATCTCAAGACGTATATACATGAGATCATCAAAAACTGTATTAGCACAAGTTATTCCCTTTGCGCCGAGAAGCAAATCAGAAGTATAAAAAGGAGCTGACCCAAAAGTCTGCTAAAAGCGGACTTTTGGTCAGCTCTCTTTTCGTTTGCTCTTCCTTCAGGCGCATGAACATGGCGTCGGTGTCTGTCTTGGAATAACTGTTGGCTCCCCGCACACCTCCAGCTGGTGCTCATACTTCTCGCTTCGGGGCAGGTAGTCTTCCTTCATCTTCTCGATAGCCTTTTTTTAGTTCTTTGCTTTTGCTGGCTGGCAGAGAGAGGTTGTCCATGGTATACTCTTTAAAGGAAATATGTTGATGTTTCGTAGAAGAATCGCTCCTTGTTTTTGTGTTGAATGTTGTTGTGGCGACTCCATTCTAACAAAAATCGAGCGATTCTTTTATTTTTTTGCCTAAAAAAAGCTCTGTTAAAGGCTAATGTTGATTTTGATTGATTTGTTGATTTGGAACGAAAGGCGGCAACTCCAGCGGGAAAAGCGGCTCGGCCCCGCCGCGGAAAGCGTCCGCCTGTA
>JBHGUR010000063.1:0-7869 GCA_048976805.1 Ectobacillus sp.
AGAACAACTTGTACATGTATATTTTACCATGCAAACAAGTGTTTTGCTAAGCAAAAACCGAAATTCATCCCCCACTTATTTCTGGGCTACGCCCTTCACGAAATGGAAGTAGGGGTGTTCTTTCGGTAAATCTTGATAAAAAGGCACTCTCTTTCTTTGTTTTGCTGAAGGAAAATAAATATTTATGATATGATAGAAACAGGAAAAATATAGGTTATTATGAAGGATAGTACATTTTTTGAATTGTAAAACATGAATGTTAGTATAAGTACTATAGGCCCTTTTAATAAAAACAATAGTATAGAAAGGGAGTGTTTATGTTTTGTATATTGCTCATTCTTCCCCTGACGGAAAAAAGCAGCCCCAATCATTAGAGCATCACACAAATGGAGTATTCGAACGTTCTGTGGTTTATAGCTGTTCGTTTGATCCTTACGGGATTACACCTATAGCAGCCCTGGCCCATGATTTAGGAAAAATGACTAAAGAATTTCAAGCATATATCCAATCTGACAATCCAAAGAAAGGGTCTGTTAAGCATGCTCTAGGTGGGACGTTAGTGTTGAATACTGTTGCAGATATTCGTGCACAGTTAGCTGGAATGATAGTTGCCGGTCACCATGCAGGGCTACCGGATGCTAGGAATCTTTATAATGAAAAAGTCCCTAATGCTGAGTCATATTTACGAAATTTACCTCACATAACTAATAAAGAAAAACAAAAAATCCAAGGAGTACTTCAAGGCTATACTCCACTTCCAAACTTAGATAATGAACCGGCATATGTAGACCTGCTTGTTAAAATGTGCTTTTCCGCTCTTGTAGATGCAGACTTTTTGGATACGGAAGAATACATGGATGAAAATCGCAGTAAGAAACGACATCATGATTGCTCCTTAACAGTAGAAGACCTCTCAGAAAAACTTCAACAACATATGAATCAACTAATGAAACAGGCGAAAGAATCACCATTAAATAATAGAAGAGCTGCAATTTACCAAGCATGTATAGAGGAAGGTGCTTCATCTATTCCATTTCGGTCCTTAAATGTTCCAACGGGCCTTGGTAAAACACTTTCTGCAATGGGATATGCACTTGAACACGCTAAACAATTTAATAAAAAGAGAGTGATTGTTGCTATTCCTTTTACAAGTATTATTGATCAAAATGCAGAGGTGTACACAAATGTTTTTGGAGCCGACTCGGTTTTAGAGCATCACTCTCAAACGCAGGATATAGCAGATGAAAATGAAGAAATGTCCCCCTCAAGACTAGCAACAGAAAATTGGGATCGTCCGATTATTGTCACCACAACTGTTCAATTGTTCGAAAGTCTTTTTTCAAACAAAACGAGTAAATGCCGTAAGTTACATAATATTGTAGATAGTATTATCATTTTAGATGAATTCCAAAAACTGCCGATTGGATTATTGAAACCCATTTTTACTGTATTAAAAACACTTATTCAAAAATTTAATGTGACAGTCGTTGTATCAAGTGCCACACCGTTATCCTTTGATAAGCGGGAGTTGCTTGGTAATATTGATGCACCAGTTGAGATTTGTTCCTTTAACCATCAGCTTTTTGAAGAAATGAAGCGAGTAGAATATACATTTTTAGAGGAAACCCTTACCGTTGAAATACTTGTTAACAGTATGTCTGAAAGTGGTCAAGTGCTTTGTATTGTAAATACGAAAAAAGATGCTTTGAAAATTTATGAGAAAATGAAGGATTCATGTAAATCCTGGGATAAGATTTATCATCTTTCTACTTCCATGTGTCCTCATCATCGGAAAAAAGTAATTGCAGCTATACGAGCAGATTTAGAAGAGGAAAAATCAATTGCGGTTGTTTCAACACAGCTAATTGAAGCAGGAGTTGACTTTGATTTTCCTGTTGTGTATCGAGCTATGGCTCCCATTGATTCAATCGTGCAGGCGGCCGGTAGATGTAACCGTGAAGGGAAATTAGCCAAAGGTGATGTATATATTTTTGAATTGGAGGAAGGTGGGATGCCGCCTGGAATATATACAGCAGGTACCGAGCAGGCAAGAGCTATATTACAAGAAGATGGAGCAAACTCACTTCATTACCTACCAGCTTATAATAAATATTTTCGTAGTCTGTATTCTTTGCAAGGTGAACATGCATTAGATGAATTAGAGATTACTAAGCTCGCTCCGTTTACATATGCGGAAGTAAATAAAAGGTTCAAAATGATTGATCAAGATACTATTTCTGTCCTATGTCGATACTATGCTGATGAAGAAGCTAGTAGAAAAATAGAGAAATTAATTGAAGAAGCAAAATATGCACCTTATCTGTCAAAAAACTGGTACCGAACTGCTCAAACCTTTTCTATAGGCCTGTATAAAAATAGCAGCTTCTTAAAAGAAAACCAGCAATTATTAAAGCCAATTGCTGATGGATGGTACGTGTGGGAAGGAAGATATAATGACACAACCGGTATTACAGATTCGTTATCGTATAACCCGGATGAATTAGTGGTATAGGAGGCAATCAAAATGACAGCATCGTTAAAAGTGAAGGTATGGGGTGATTTAGCATTATTTACTCGTCCGGAAGCGAAGGCGGAACGGGTATCCTATCCTGTTATAACACCCTCTGCTGCCCGGGGAGTACTAGAAGCTATTTTCTGGAAGCCTGAGTTTAAATATCACATAAAAAAAATTCACGTTTTAAAACCGATTCAATATTACTCTATCTTGAGAAATGAAGTGGCATCCATTGTGCCCAGTAATGTCATGAGCAGTAAGAAGGATTTCTTAGCTGATGATGACCGGCAGCAGCGCCACTCTATTATGCTTCGTGATGTAGCTTATATTATTGAAGCGGATATGGAACTCATGGAGCATGCTACCGATAATATAGCAAAATATCGAGATATGTTTCGTCGTCGTGTCGCAAAAGGACAATGTTTTCAAAGGCCTTATTTCGGGACGAGAGAATGTGCAGTCCATTTCGCAGAACCAGAGCAAAGTGATCGAGCCATTCATTGGACAGAGGAACTTGGACCAATGCTGTTTGATGTGAAGTTTCCAAAAGACAGTGCTAAAAATGCTCAGGCGATTCCATATTTTTTTGAAGCGAAGCTGGAGAATGGGGTACTCCATGTTCCAGATTATTTGTACAAGGAGGTGTATAGCTAATGTATATGAAAAGGCTGGTTGAATTTGCAGACAGCCATCCAGAGGAGTTACCTGCTATTGGGTATAAGCTGAAAAAATATCAATGGATTGCTACCATTCAATCGAATGATGCGATTTCTTTTATTAAGGCAGGTAAAAATGACCAACGAATCATTCCAGATTTATCTCGCTCTTCAGGGGTTAAGCCGATTTTACTAACGGATAAAGCTGAGTATGTTTTTCAGCTAGATAAAGAAGGTGCAACAGAAAAAAATAAAGAAAGAACAAAGCAATGCCATGAAGCGTATATGAATCTCTTAAAAGAGTGCTATGAAGAGACGAAAAGCGAGGATATTCGAAGGATTATTGGGACTCTTGAAAAAAAAGAATGGGTGTTACCTGAAGATATGAAGCCTGGTGATATTATTGTCATTCGTTTAGATATTGATACGTTTCCGCATGAAGAGCAGAGTGTCAAACAGTTTTGGGCTCAAAAAGTGACGCCAGAAGCAGATAAGAAACAAAGTAAAATGTGTATCGTATGTGGAAAGATGGCACCAGTTGTTGAACGCCATTCAATGGAGTTTTTAATTGGTGCTAATCGAACAAAGCTAATTTCAGCAAATGATAGTGCTTATTTATCATATGGTTTACAGGCTTCAGAAGTCGCACCAACCTGCTTTGCATGCGAACAAAAATATGGACAAGCTCTGTCGTATATGTTGCGAAAATATGCAAGCTCTGAGTTAAAGGGAGGACCACATACGTTTGCAAGCGGAGGGGTGACATATGTATATTGGACCCGCCAAAAAAATGATGAGATGAGTATGCTGATGTTATGGCTTTCTGACCCAGACCCTGATGCAGTGAGGCGTGTACTGATGTCGCCGTTTACTGGCGTCAAAAGCGATGCTAAGGATTTTTGCTTACTAGCAATGAGCGCCAATAAAGCTAGACTTGTTGTCCGAGATTATACGGAACAGCCGTCATGGAAGGTGAAAGAGCAACTGAAGGAGTTTTTTGCTGCACAGGAAGTAGGAGGACAAAAATTATATAGTATCTACTCGCTTGCTGCGTCGATGTATCGGGATGCTAATAAAGACATGCAAAAGTATGCGATTACAGAATGGGTAAATTGGGCGATAAACGGGCACAGGCTGTCTGTCCGTATCGCGTCTCATATTTTAAAACGAATTCAAGCAAATGGAGAGATGAATGTCTTGCAGGCAGCTGCTATTAAAAGCTGGCTTGTTAGCCAGAAAAAGGGGGAATGGACAGTGCATGTAGATGAAACAAACACGAGTCAGGCTTATTTATGCGGAAGGTTGTTTGCGGTGCTCGAAAAAATACAAATAGAGGCAATCCATAGTAATGAAACAATAGCCGCAAGATTTTTCGCTTCTGCTTCAACCGTGCCAAAATCAATCTTTGGCTTGTTAATTCGAAATAGCCAAGCGCATCTTAGTAAAATTGGAAAAGAGAATAAAGCATTTGAGGTGAGATATTCCCAAAAAATACAATCTATCATGGAACATGTCACCGATTTCCCAAAGGTATTAGGTCCGCATGAGCAAGCTGAATTTGCTCTTGGCTACTATCACCAGAAGCAAGACTTTTATAAACCGAAAAAGGAAACTGGAGGAGAGGTAACAAAATGAACATTCAACATATCATTGACCCAACGAAACGATATGATTTTGCGCTTGTATTTGATGTAACAGACGGCAATCCAAATGGCGACCCTGATGCAGGAAATCTTCCGCGAGTTGACCCAGAAACAAATCAAGGCATTGTAACAGACGTTGCGCTGAAACGGAAAATTCGTGATTACGTGTATTTAACACGGGGAGAAGAAAAAGGCTTTGATATTTACGTTAAGCATCGCGGGATTTTAACAAATGAACAGAAAAAAGCATTTGATGAGCTGGGAAAAACAGAAGATGACGATGCAGTAGATACCGTAAAAGATGCGAAGCAATGGATGTGTGAGCATTACTTTGATACGCGCATGTTCGGTGCTGTTATGTCGACGAAAAAATTTAATGCAGGGCAAGTAAGAGGGCCAGTCCAACTAACCTTTGCACGTTCGGTAGATCCTGTTTCTCCGTTTGATATCAGCATTACACGCGTTGCGTTAACGAACCCGACAGATGTTAAAGGGGGAAATGCAACAGATACGGAGGCACGATCCGGACAGATGGGACGAAAAGCGTATTTACCTTACGGATTATATGTTGCGTACGGATTTTACATGCCTGCGTTTGCTAAACAAACAGGTGTAAAAGGAGCGGACCTTGAAGCATTATGGGAGTCTCTTGTGAATATGTGGGACTTCGACCGCTCAGCTTCCAGAGGGAGAATGGCGTGCCGCGGCTTATATGTGTTTGCTCATGATAATCAATTTGGAAATGCACCGTCGCATCAGCTTTTCGAAAAAATTGATATTCAATCAGTTGGAGAAACAGTAGCCCGCTCGTACAAAGATTATACTGTGACGATTGATGAAAATCTTCCGGAAGGTGTGGAACTGTACAAAGTCATTCATTCTTTTTAACGGAAATGAGGTAATGAGTGATGGAAGAAGTGATGATATCAGCTCTGCAGCACTACGCCTACTGTCCGAGACAATGTGCTCTTATTCATTTGGAACAAGTGTTCACCGAAAATGAGTTTACGATGCAAGGAAATATTTCACATAAGCGCGTACATGAGGAGAAGAATGGAACGGCAGAAGCGAATGCTATGACGTTATGGTCAGATGAATACGGATTGATTGGAAAAAGTGACAAAATTGAATGGAATGGGGAAATCCCCATTCCGGTCGAATATAAACACGGTCGTATCAATAAATCAACAAAAATACCGGATGAAATTCAACTCTGTGCTCAGGCTTTATGCTTAGAAGAAATGTTTCAAATAGAAATTGAACAGGGAGAGATTTTTTACGCCAGTTCAAAAAAGAGGAAAACAGTTCCTTTTACTAACCAGCTTAGACAACAAACAAAATCAATCATTGAGAAAACACGTGAGATGATTATGAGTGGAGAGTTACCGCCTCCAGTAAATGATCAGCGTTGTAAAAATTGTTCTTTAATAGATATTTGTATGCCCGATATTTCCTTACGTGGAAGCTGGGAAAGTGAGCTTGGAAAGGTGGCGGAGGATGGAGCAATTACTTAATACGTTATTTGTGCAAACAGAAGGTCTCGTTTTATCACTGGAGCAGGAAAATGTAGTTATTAAGAAGGACCAGGTAATTGTGCAACGCATTCCTTTGCATCATCTTGGCAGTATTGCCGTACTTGGCCGAGTCATTTTAACTTCTCCACTTATCGCTAAATGTGCTGCAGATGGAAGAAGTATTGCCTATTTTAATGAAGTTGGTAAATATCAATATCGGATAGAAGGACCTGTGTCAGGGAACATTTTGCTGCGGCAGGCTCAATTTCAAGCTCATGAAAATGAAGATAAAACAATTTTAATCGCAAAAACAATTGTGATTGGTAAGATTTCGAACTGCAGAAATAACATTTTGCGTATTATACGAGAAAATAAACTAGAAGTTGAAGGAATAAAAGCCATTGCAGCTGAAATGAAGCGTGATATGCAAAAACTATTGAATAATGACTATACACTTGATGAGGTTCGTGGGATTGAGGGGATGAATGCAAGACGTTATTTCTCCGTTTTTAATGAATGGATTAAACAAGAACGAAGAAACGATTTTGTGTTTGAAAGAAGAACAAGGCGTCCTCCGTTGGATCGAGTTAATGCAGCTCTATCATTTGCCTACAGCCTGATGCTTAGTGACGTAACAGCAGCTGTACAAGGGACAGGAATGGACCATCAACTGGGATTTTTACATGCGTTACGTCCTGGACGACCGGCATTAGCTCTTGATTTATTAGAAGAGTTCCGACCACTATGTGATCGACTTATTTTTTCCTTAATAAATCGACAACAGTTAAGCAAAACAGATTTTATAAAGGAGGCACATGGTAACGGAGCTGTTTATTTAAATGATCAGGGAAGAAAAAAGGTAATTGTTGCTTATCAAGAGCATAAGAAAAGAGAAATCATGCATCCAGTATTAAAAAGAAATGTACAATATGGCCTCATTCCGCATATTCAAGCAAGGCTTTTTGCTCGCTACCTGCGAGAAGACCAGTCTGTGTACATTCCTTTTACATATCGGTAGGTGTAATGAAATGGCTAGAAAAAAACTATTGATAACCTATGATGTTGGCATAGACCATACGAGCGACCAAAGACGTTTGAGAAGAGTAGCAAACATTTGCTTACAATATGGGCAACGTGTGCAAAAGTCGGTATTTGAATGCTCTGTCACAGATGTGCAAAAGATAAAGTTAGTTGATAGTTTGATACAGGAAATGGATAATGAAAAGGACAGCATTAGAATATATACACTACATGAATCAACAAAAGAAAAAATCATTCATCTAGGTAAGAATGAACCTGTCGATTTTGAAGAACCATTGCTGTTTTAGGGCGCGAACCCCTATTGATGTAATGTATAATGGAGGATTCGCGCACTTGCAAAGCCTTGCGGAGACTGGATTTTGTTAAAGAAGGAGGATTGGATGATGAATAAAAGCTGGTTTGGAGCCTCATTCGCGTATTCCTGTAATTTAATCCAGTTATACCCGGGCTTACACGCGGCAGCATAGCATCCTCTGTAATCAGAGGATGAGGATTGAAAC
>JBHGUR010000064.1:0-51460 GCA_048976805.1 Ectobacillus sp.
CCTACAACCAAGCTGACCAAGTAATATCAGTGAATAGTCAGCAATATCTTTATGACTTAAATGGGAATTTAGTGGATAATGGAGAGAATATTTTCACTTATAATCCAGAAAATCGTCTGATTGAAGTAAAAGCGAAAGTCACAGGAAATCTACTCGCTTCTTACACTTACGATTATAAGGGTAGACGCAAAACCATGACGACATCAAATGGGACGGTAACGTTTCATTATGATCACAGAGATAATGTTATCTATGAAACGGATCAAAATGGAACTATTCTTGTGGAATACACTTGGGATCATGAAAATCGACCTGTATCGATGATTAAAAGTGGATTAACATATTACTATCACATCAATGGTCATGGTGATGTTCTTGCATTAACGGATAAAGATGGTAATATTGTGGCATCATACACTTATGATGCTTGGGGAAATATTATTTCAAAAACAGGTACCATGTCAGCCTCTAACCCTTATCGCTATGCTGGTTATCGTTATGACAATGAAGCGGGATTGTACTACCTTATAACTCGATATTACGACCCTAATATAGGACGATTCATTTCAAGAGATACTTTCTTTGGACTTAATGATGAACCGTTGAGTTTAAACCAATATGCTTATACCAAAAATAATCCAATTATATATTTTGATCCTAACGGAAATATGGCTGCACTTGCTGGTGTTTATTTTATTCCGGGAATTGGTCAGGTTGCTTTACTAGCAACTGGAGCCGTTATTTTAAGTGCTATAACATGGCAAGCTGGGAGTTGGCTTGGAAAGAAAGTAAGGACCTACCTAAATAGTCAAAAAGTCACAAAAGAAGAAGCAGATAAAATTGCCACAAGCAAAGGATATTCGAAAACTAAATTTAAAAGTCACGGGGAGGCAGTATATGAAAATACTAAGGCCCCAAGAAAAGTTAGATACATCACTAGGGATACTGAAGCCCATATTGGAGGTGCTTTCAAAGGGGCAGATGCAGTTAGTAAATTGGGAAGCAAAAGAACTAGGTCTGGGACATATGATAAAAACTTAAATAGAATAGGTGATTAGACTTTGTATTCATACCGTATATCCAAATATAAACCGAACCTAAGAGATAATAATGATAACTATACAGATTTAGAAGAATGGACGTGCTTTTCCGAAGTCGGCGAAAAGCTAAGTATGGACGAATACTTGGATGCTGAACAGAGATATATTGATGCAATTATGATATTTATGGACGAAATGAATATAGATGGCCTTTTTATAGATAGATTAGAACTATATTCTGAAGAGATAGCAGTCCAAAATGCGAAGGAATTTATATCAAAATTATGGGTAGGGAAAAAAGTAAATAAATTAGAGATACAAGGCATTGCACGACTAACACTACGAAATGCAGTTTGGTGTAAATTAAGGTTGAGAAATCAATTTTTTGTTCATTTTGGTTATGATTATTATATGTTCATAGGTGCGTCCGACAGTTGTACTCAAGCTTTGGAAAAGATAAAATCTATGGGTTTATATGTGGAGGCTTATGACTCATCATATCTATAAACAACTTCCTTAAAAAAGAAGTGTTCAGTACCTTACATTTGAATTTTGGAATTCAGATGCTTCAGAACTTACTTGAAGAAAAAATTTAAAGGAATACGAAGATTAAACTCATTTGATAAAGGATCGGATTTCCAAGAGTTTTCCTCAGATTTATGAAAAAAGGGGTTCATGATTATAAACTAAAAAGTTTTTAAATGCTTCAAAAGAAAAATAAGAACTGAGATGAAATTTTGTCTCACGAAACATTGTTTACGTCAAGTTCTACCATTAAAATACTGTTTCCCAATAGAAGGATTTATATCCAATAAGATAAAAGGAAATCAAAGCAAGATTGTAACAGAAAGTTGGAGATTCGACAACTGGAGTACGCTCAATGCTATGTTTTGTACAGTTAATTGGGGAGTACAGGATAAAGAAGTGTTCTCAAATATAGTGATCAGAATTCCATGTAAAGAAATCCTTAAAATTTTAAGGGCCTATGTATACAGTAAATTACATAGGTCCTTCTTCAATCTATAATCTGACATTAAAAACTTTTTACTAAGGGTATATAAGCAGCAAATACTCCCCACCTAGTTAGAGATTAAACTTCCTCTAAAGTTTAGAGTGAACTTTTTATCTCCCTCTCCCCCGTCCACCCACTCACCATCTCCGCTTCTCCCCATATCCTATATCACATTACCCAAAAGGATGTGATTACATGGGCGTTGAACTAGTCGCACTGCACTGGATGTACGTCGTCTTCTTACTTCTTATCATCGGCTGCTTCTTAATGCGCAAGGATACAACACTAATCTCCATCGTTATGATTTTCTTACTCGGCCTGATTGCAACCGGTTCCATTACGAAAGGCGTCAGCACTATTTTTACCAGTTTTATTTACGCAATAACAGAGCTGATGCCGACCATTCTTATTATTTCTGTCATCGTTGCCATGAGCAATTTACTCATTCGCACCGGCATTAACGATGTGATGATTTCCCCGTTCGCCAGTCTCATTCGCACGCCGACACTGGCATATTGGGTCACAGGTCTTGTGATGATGGTGATTTCCCTCTTCTTCTGGCCCTCTCCTGCGGTTGCCCTAATGGGTGCCGTATTATTGCCTGTTGCCTTGCGCGTAGGTTTACCAAATATTGGAGTAGCCATGGCGATGAACCTATTTGGGCACGGTATTGCATTATCAGGAGACTTTGTTATTCAAGGAGCTCCAAAGTTAACGGCGGATGCAGCCGGAATTCCGGTATCTGACGTTGTCTCTGCAAGCGTGCCGCTTGTTATTACGATGGGCGTTGTCACAACAATAGCCGCCTTCTTCCTGCTGCGCCGCGATATGAAAAACGGCTCGCTTGCCAATGATGCTATCGATCCCAGCACGGATGAAACAGCAACAAATACACCGCAAATCTTTTTATCCAAAACAACCAAACGGTTTCTCGCTATCCTCGTGCCGCTTTTATATGCAATCGATATTTATATCATGATCCATTTCAAGCTGCAAGGCGGCGATGCGACTGCGCTGATTGGCGGGACGACAATTGCCGTCATGCTGCTGATTACAATGTTTGCCTATAAAGCAACGGCATTGGAACAAACGACAAACTATTTAATTGAAGGATTGCAGTTTGGCTTCAAAATTTTCGGACCGGTTATTCCAATCGCCGCACTCTTTTATTTGGGCGACAGCGGCTTTGCCAAAATTATCGGCGACTATTTGCCAAAAGGCTCGCACGGAATCATTAACGATTTGGGTGTCGCCCTTTCCCATACCGTTCCGCTTAACGAAAATATAGCAGCGATTACGCTCACTGCCGTCGGCGCCATTACCGGGCTTGACGGTTCCGGATTTTCCGGCATCTCGCTTGTGGGTTCCATCGCCAATTTGTTTGCAACGGCAATCGGTACGGACGCTGCTACTTTGACAGCTCTTGGCCAAGTCGCAGCGATTTGGGTCGGCGGCGGAACGTTAATACCATGGGCATTGATTCCGGCAGCTGCCATTTGTAAGGTAGACTCGTTCGATTTAGCAAGACGCAACTTCCTGCCTGTTGTCATCGGCTTGATTGTTACGACGATTATAGCGATGCTTCTCATATAGCACAATAAAGAACCCACGAGGAAGATTTTTCCCGTGGGTTTTCTATGAATAGAAATATTTTTAACATTATGTCCCATGCCACACAGCGCAAAATCTCGACGCTTATATACATGCATGGATTACTTATTAGGATGTAGCCTGCCCTATACTTACGCCGTAACCCACGCCTCATCGGCAGGATTTTGCCGCCACTGCTGCAATTTTTTCATATCTGCCTCTGCGATTTTCCCTTGCTCGGCCGCTACTTCTACTAGTGTAGAATAATCGCATAAGCAATGTGCTGGAACATCCGCTTCTTGAAGTCTCTCTTTGCCGGCCTGCAGCTCGTATGTAAAAATCGCGGCAATTCCGAGCACCTCGCAGCCAGCTTCGCGCAGCGCCTCTACGCATGTAATCGCGCTGCCGCCTGTTGAAATTAAATCTTCTATGACAACGACCTTTTGCCCTTTTTGCACTTTCCCTTCAATTTGGTTGCCTTTTCCGTGGCTTTTCGCTTTGCTGCGCACGTAGCACATCGGCAAATCCATTCTATCGCTCACCCATGCCGCATGCGGTATCCCTGCTGTTGCAGTCCCGGCAATCACTTCTACATCCGGATAATGTGTTTCAATCAACTCTTGTAAACCTTTAGCGATATCTTTGCGAACGTTAGGATATGACAGCGTTAAGCGATTATCGCAATAAATGGGAGACTTCATCCCTGATGACCACGTAAATGGTTCATTTGGCTGCAAAAATACTGCACCGATATTTAGTAAATGAGCTGCGATTTGTTTTTTCATACAGTTTGCCCCTCCCATTGTTGTTTCACCGTTTCATATGCTTTTCGCGGATCTTTTGCTTTTGTAATGCTCCGCCCTACGACAATATAGCTGGAACCTAGCTCTCTCGCGCGGGCAGGAGTAGCGATGCGGACTTGATCAGCCGTTTCGTCAGAAGCCATGCGAATGCCGGGCGTGACAGTGATAAACCTGTCTCCGCACACTTCTTTTAGCTTTTTCACTTCAAGCGTCGAGCAAACAACTCCGTCCAAACCGCTGTCTTGGGCGAGCTTTGCATAATGCAGCACTGTTTCTTCAAGCGGTTTCGCAATCCAAAGCTCATTGTTCATGACTTCTTCTGATGTGCTTGTCAGTTGCGTAACGGCAATGCAAAGCGGACGGCGTTTTCCTTCCTTCGTTCCTTCTTCTAGCCCTTGCAAAGCCGCCTTCATCATCGCCGTTCCGCCAGCAGCGTGAACATTTACGATATCGACTTCCAAGCTGGCTAGGTTTCTCATTGCGCTTTTTACCGTATTCGGGATATCGTGGAGCTTTAAGTCTAAAAAGATATGATGTCCTTGTTCTTTCAGATATGCAATAATCTCCGGCCCTTCTTTATAAAAAAGCTCCATGCCGACCTTTACAAATAAAGGTTCATCTTGAAAATGCCCCAAAAATGCGGCTACTTCCTGTTTGCTTGGAAAATCAAGCGCGACTATGAGCGACTTTGACATTTTTCCAACTCCTTCCTTGGCATTCCAAAATATGGTCAAATCCGAGCGCATCTAAAACTTCCGGAAGCTGGTCGATAATATTGGGGCATACAAATGGATCTACAAAATTAGCTGTGCCGACCGCGACCGCGCTTGCCCCGGCATAGAAAAATTCGATTACATCCTCCGCCGTTTCAATGCCGCCCATGCCGATAATCGGAATGTTTACAGCTTGGCTGACTTCATAAATCATGCGCAGCGCAACCGGTTTAATCGCTGGTCCGGACAATCCGCCTGTTTTATTTGCCAAAATCGGCTGCGCCGTTTTTAAATCAAGGCGCATGCCAAGCAGCGTGTTAATCATTGTGAGCCCGTCTGCTCCCGCCTGCTCGATTGCTTTAGCGATTTCTACAATATTGGAGACGTTCGGCGACAGTTTCACATATACAGGCACTTCCGAAACCTCTTTTACCTGCCTTGTTAAATCGGCAGCAATTTCCGGCACCGTTCCAAACGCGATTCCGCCTGTTTTCACATTTGGACAGGAAATGTTCAGTTCGAGCGCATGAACGTTCGGTGCCTTTGAAATTTCCCGCGCCACCGTTACATAATCTTCAGCCTGCGATCCGGCCACATTGGCAATAATCGGCACATCAAACTGCTCAAGCCATGGCAGTTCTTCGTTCATCACCCGCTTTAACCCCGGATTTTGCAAGCCGATGGCATTTAGCATGCCGGCAGGCGTTTCCGCTACGCGCGGAGTCGGATTGCCAAAGCGCGGCTCTGCTGTTGTCGCTTTAATCATAATCGAACCGAGCACGCTTAAATCATATAGCTGCGCGAATTCGCGCCCGAACCCAAAGCAGCCTGATGCGGGCATGACCGGATTTTTCAGCGATAGTCCCGGCAGCTCTATTTGCAGTCGCTTCATAGTACAACCTCCCCAACCTTAAATACAGGACCGTCGCTGCAAATTTTCTTATAGGAAAATCCGTCCGGATCGTTTTGCAGGTGGCATACGCAAGCAAAGCAAGCGCCGATGCCGCACCCCATCCGTTCCTCTAGCGAAATGTATGCTTTTTTATCATGGTAACGCTGTTCAAGCGCCCTTAACATTGGAGCAGGCCCGCATGAATACAGGACATCAAATGTAATGTTGTATGCATCCAGCACATCTGTAACAAAGCCTTTTGTTCCATACGAGCCGTCTGCAGTTGCGATATATGTTTCTCCTAAGTTTGCAAACTCTGTTTCATAAAATACAGCACCCTTCGTTTGAAAACCGAGCACATGGATGACATGCACGCCCTTGGCAACGAGCTGCTGCGATAATTCATACAACGGCGGAACGCCAATTCCTCCTCCGACTAAACATGCAGTCTGGCCAGCGTGCGCTTCTTCAACCGGAAAGCCGTTGCCTAACGGGCCAAGCACATCGATAGTATCACCAGGAAATTTTTTGGAAAGCAATTTTGTTCCTTGCCCTTCCGCTCTATATAACATTGTAAATTCCTGCTTTTCTTTATCTATATTGCAAATGCTAATCGGGCGGCGCAGCAGAGGGGAATTCCCCTCTGCCGTTTTAATGTGTACAAATTGCCCAGGCTGCTGCATGGATTGAACAAGGCTTCCCTGCAGCACTAGCTCATAAATATTATGTGCAAGCTCTTTTTGGCTCACGACCTTCATCATCTCTTTTTGAATCATGAATAGATCACCTCATGGCGCTTTGTGGGTGCAGATTCCCTCATTTCCACCGCGGAGAAAGTCATAGATTCAAGCACTTGTAAAATAGCCTTTGTTGTATCAAGCGATGTTAAGCAAGCGACTCCATTTTCTACAGATTCACGGCGAATGCGAAAACCGTCGCGCGCCGGCTGTTTTCCTTTTGTTAATGTATTGATTACGAACTGCGCTTTTCCTTGGCGGATAATGTCAAGCAAATTGTAATCCTCGGAATCTATTTTATTGACAAACTGGACAGGAATATTATTTTGCATTAATGTTTTCGCCGTTCCAGCTGTCGCTAAAATATTATAGCCGATTTCGTAGAAGCGTCTTGCTATTTCAATTGCTTCCTCTTTGTCTTTATCTGCTACTGTTATAATGATGGAACCGTGTGTCGGAATATTGATTCCAGAGGCCACCAACCCTTTATACAGCGCCTTTTCAAGCGTTACATCTTTTCCCATTACTTCGCCTGTAGATTTCATTTCCGGCCCTAATGTTGTATCAACAGCGCGCAGTTTTGCAAATGAGAATACAGGGGCTTTTACGTATACTTCCTTACGCTCTGGATGATAGCCTGTTTTGTAGCCGAGGCTTTCCAATGAGTTTCCAAGAATCACCTTTGTAGCAATATTCGCCATCGGGACATTTGTAATTTTACTTAAAAACGGCACGGTACGGCTTGATCTTGGATTTACCTCTAGTACATATACCTCATCTTTATAGACCACAAACTGAATGTTGAGCAATCCGATAATATTGAGTCCTTTAGCAAGCGAAATAGTATGCGCAATAATTTTCTCTTTAATCTCCGGCTTTAAGCTTTGCGGCGGATACACGGCAATGGAGTCTCCAGAGTGGACGCCCGCGCGTTCGATGTGCTCCATAATTCCTGGAATGTATACGTCTTTTCCGTCAGAAATGGCATCTACCTCGATTTCTTGGCCGACCATATAGCGGTCAATTAAAATTGGATGCTCAGCCTGCACCTTTACGGCATGCTTCATATAGTGCAGCAACTCTTCCTTGCGGTACACAATTTCCATCGCGCGGCCGCCCAGTACGTACGATGGTCTTACAAGCACCGGATAGCCGATTTCTTCTGCGATTGCGACTGCTTCTTCTACAGCTGTAGCCGTTTTGCCGACCGGCTGCGGAATGCCGAGCGCTGTTAATGATGCTTCAAATTTATCGCGGTCTTCAGCGCGGTCTAAATCCTCAAGCGAAGTTCCTAAAATTTTCACGCCGCGCTCCTGCAGCTTTGCGGCAAGATTAATCGCCGTTTGGCCGCCGAATTGTACGATTACGCCTTCAGGCTTCTCTAAGTCGATAACATGCATAACATCTTCAATTGTTAAAGGCTCAAAATACAGCTTGTCGGAAATACTGAAGTCCGTTGAAACAGTTTCCGGGTTATTGTTAATAATAATCGCTTCATATCCGGCTTCTTTAATAGCCCATACAGAGTGGACAGTTGCATAGTCAAATTCAATGCCCTGCCCGATGCGGATCGGTCCGGATCCAAGTACGACAACGCTTTTGCGGCCTGTTACAACCGATTCGTTTTCCTCTTCATACGTGCTGTAGTAGTACGGTGTGGAGGACTCAAACTCGGCTGCGCACGTATCGACCATCTTATATACCGGCACAATCTTTTCAAGTTTACGGGTTTCATAGATTTCACGCTCTGTTTTATTCCAAACGGAAGCGATATAGCGGTCGCTAAAGCCCATTTCCTTCGCTTCTTGAAGAACAGCGATATCATCAATATGCTCTGACAATTTGCGTTCCATATTTATGATATTTTCTATCTTTTGCAAGAAAAAGAAATCTATTTTGCTCCATTGATGAATTTCTTCCTTTGTTACTCCTTGTCGAAGCGCTTCTGCTACAATAAACAGTCTTTCATCATCCGCTTTTGCAATGCGCTGTTTCATCGTTTCCTTATCAAGAGACTTCAAATGCTCCATTTCAAGGTGATATACGCCAAGCTCTAGGGAACGGACCGCCTTTAAAAGCGATTCTTCCAACGTGCGGCCGATGGCCATAACCTCTCCGGTCGCCTTCATTTGCGTGCCAAGCAAGCGGTTGGCAGACTCAAATTTATCAAACGGCCAGCGCGGAATTTTCGCTACGATATAATCAAGCGCCGGCTCAAAGCAAGCATATGTTTTTTTCGTTACTGGGTTAATAATTTCATCAAGCGTTAAACCGACCGCAATCTTTGCTGCGAGCTTTGCAATTGGGTAACCGGTAGCTTTAGACGCTAAAGCGGAGGAACGGCTGACACGCGGATTTACTTCAATGACGTAGTACTGAAAGCTGTCCGGATCGAGAGCCAATTGTACGTTGCAGCCTCCTTCAATTCCTAAAGCGCGAATGATTTTTAATGACGTATTGCGCAGCATTTGGTATTCGCGGTCGCTTAATGTTTGACTTGGCGCTACAACGATGGAATCGCCTGTATGCACGCCGACCGGATCGATATTCTCCATGTTGCACACAACAATGGCGTTGTCATTTGCATCGCGCATTACTTCATATTCAATTTCCTTATAGCCGGCAATGCTTTTTTCAAGCAAGCATTGTGTAACGGGGCTGTGCTTTAATCCGCTTGATACAATTTCAACGAGCTCTTGTTCATTGGCGCAAATGCCGCCGCCTGTTCCGCCGAGCGTGAACGCAGGGCGCACGATAACCGGGTAGCCGATTTCTTTCACAAATTCATATGCTTCCTCTAGTGTATGGATAATCGTACTTTCCGGAATTGGCTCATTCAGCTCCTGCATCAACGTACGGAACAAATCACGGTCTTCCGCGCGCTCAATTGCAGATAGCTTTGTTCCTAAAATCTCCACGCCGCACTCTTCAAGCACGCCGGATTTCGCCAATTCGACCGCCATATTCAGCCCCGTTTGCCCCCCGAGCGTTGGCAAAATCGCGTCCGGTCTTTCTTTGCGGATAATGCGGCTGACAAATTCAAGCGTTAACGGTTCAATGTAAACTTTGTCCGCAGTTGCTGTGTCGGTCATGATAGTTGCAGGGTTGGAGTTTACAAGAATAACCTTATATCCTTCCTCCTTTAGAGCCTGGCAAGCTTGCGTCCCTGAATAGTCAAACTCCGCCGCCTGCCCGATGACAATAGGTCCGGATCCGATTACTAAAATGGTGTTAATGTCTAAGCGTTTTGGCATAGCTCTTCCCCCTCTTGTTTGCGATTTTCAATCATAGTTAAAAATTGTTCAAACAATTCGTTTGCATCTTCAGGCCCCGGCGATGCTTCCGGATGGTACTGGACTGTAAAAGCAGGCGCTGACTTATGGCGCAATCCTTCTACTGTACCGTCATTGAGTGCTACATGCGTGATTTCAAGCGGCGTATTTTGAATAGAGTCAGCTTCTACTGTATAGCCATGGTTTTGGGATGTAATCGCCACTTTTCCCGTTTCCAAATTTTTGACCGGGTGGTTTGAGCCGCGATGGCCAAATTTCAGCTTTGTTGTGTTGGCGCCGCAGGCAAGCGCGAACAGCTGATGCCCAAGGCAAATGCCAAACAATGGCACCTTTCCAATAATCCCCTGAATCATTTCAATTGCTTCCGGAACATCCTTTGGATTGCCCGGCCCGTTGCTTAGCATGATTCCATCCGGCTTCAAGCGCAAAATTTCCGCTGCAGTCGTATTGTAAGGAACAACAATGACGTCACAATCGCGATTATTCAATTCGCGCAAAATCCCGTGCTTCATTCCAAAATCCACAAGCACAACTCGATAGCCGCGGCCAGGGCTTGGATATGGGTCCTTTGTTGAAACGCGTTTAACATGGTCGGTAAACACCGTTGCCTTTAGCTGGCTTACGACATACTTTACATCAACATCCATATTACAAAGACGGCCGCGCAGCGTGCCATGCTCCCGTATCATTCTTGTCAGCTTTCTCGTATCAATTCCTGATAATCCAGGGATGTTTCGTTCTTTTAAATATTCGTCTAACGTTAACTCGCTGCGAAAGTTAGAAGGATGATCACACAGTTCCTTTACAATTAACCCGTGTATAGAAGGCGCAATCGATTCAAAATCATCACGGTTAATGCCATAGTTTCCGATGAGCGGGTATGTAAGTGTGACAATTTGCCCGCAGTAAGATGGATCAGATAAAATTTCTTGATACCCAGTCATTCCAGTGTTAAAAACAACCTCTCCGGATTTTTCAACAGTTCCTCCGAACGCTTTTCCTACAAATATTGTTCCATCTTCTAATATAAGCTGTCGTTTCATGCGAATACACTCTCCTTTTGCCATGCAATCTTTCCGTCCACAAGCGTCATAACCGGCCAGCCTTTGCATTTCCAACCGGCAAATGGCGTATTTTTTCCTTTTGAGACAAATGTTTCTGGGTTAATTTTTTCTTCTGTTTCGATATCAATAATCGTTATGTCTGCCGCTGCTCCTTTATATAAGCGTCCAGCTTTTAATCCGAATGTATCGGCCGGCTTTACTGTTAAAAATTGAATTAATTGTGCCAATGTTACAATTTTTGTTTCTACAAAGTGTGTATACAAGAGCGGAAATGCTGTTTCCAAACCAACGATGCCAAACGGCGCCCGCTGCATGCCCTGCCCCTTTTCTTCCGCCGTATGCGGCGCGTGGTCGGTTGCAATCATATCAATTGTCCCATCGAGCAAGCCTTCAATGAGCGCTGCCCGATCGCTGCTTCCGCGAAGAGGCGGATTCATTTTGAAGTTTGGGTCCAACCCAGGAATATCTTCGTCGCAAAGCAGCAGATGATGCGGAGTCACTTCAGCCGTTACCCGAATTCCAGCACGTTTTGCGTCTCGAACAATTCGAACAGATTCCTTTGTACTAATATGGCATACGTGGTAATGGCAATTTGCTGCTTCTGCCAACAAAACGTCGCGGGCGATATGAACCGATTCGCATACAGACGGAATTCCATCCAATCCATGCTTCTTTGAAAACTTTCCTTCATGAACGCAGCCTTTATTAATCAATGTGTTTTCTTCGCAGTGAGCGACAATCGGCATATTCAAAGCGGAAGCATGCTTCATCGCTTCTAGCATCATAGCCGCAGATTGTACTCCTACGCCATCATCTGTAAAGGCAAATGCTCCAAGTTCCTTTAACGCTTTAAAATCCGTCATTTCCGCTCCTGCCTGCCGCACTGTAATTGCAGCATATGGCAGGACGCGAACATGTGCCGTTTCTTGAATCCTTTGCTGCAATGCTTCCATATGTTCTATGCTATCTGGAACAGGCTTTGTGTTAGGCATAGCGCAAATCGTCGTAAAGCCGCCCCTTGCCGCAGCAAGCGTTCCTGTTGCAATCGTCTCCTTGTGCTCTCCTCCCGGTTCGCGCAAATGCACATGCACATCAATAAAACCTGGTGCAATTAACTTGCCGGAAATATCTATTATTTCAACTGCTTCTGCAAGCAAGTTTTTTCCCATTTCAGCGATGCGGCCTTCCCTAATTAGAATGTCTGTCCGCTCCAATTCGCCATGTTCATTCACATACAGCCCATTTTTAAACAAGTAGTTCATTTGCAATCCCTCCCGATACGCTTGATAAGGCGCGTTTCAGTACGGCCATTCTGATGTATACGCCGTTTTCCATTTGTTTAAAAATTCGCGAACGTTCACATTCTACGAGCTCGCTTGCAATTTCCACATTCCTGTTGACCGGCGCCGGGTGCATAATAATGCTGCCTGGCTTCATATGCCGTTCTCTCGCAGCTGTTAAACCATACTTTTCATGATATTCCTTCATAACGTGCGTTGCGTACTGATTGTGGCGCTCATGCTGTACACGCAGCAGCATAAGCACATCAATCTCTGGAATTAATTCATCTAGTGAGGCATATGTTCCAAATGGATTTTTATCATCCTTCCATTCCTCAGGACCGGAAAAGTATACTTGCGCCCCAAGCTTAACAAGCGCCTCTGCATTGGAACGGGCTACGCGGCTATGCCGTATATCACCGGCAATTGCAATCTTTAAACCTTGAAAGCTATGAAACTCCTGTTGAATTGTCAATAGGTCAAGCAAACATTGCGTAGGATGGTTTCCACAACCATCGCCGGCATTTAAAATAGGAATTTTTACCCGGTCGCGCAATTCATCAAAATAGCGATCTTGAGGATGACGGATAACAACCGCTTTTGCTCCAATTGATTCCAACGTTTTAACTGTGTCATACAGCGTTTCTCCTTTTTGTACGCTCGAAGATTCAGCTGAAAAGTTCAAAACATCCAATCCTAACTTCCTTTCTGCTACTTCAAAACTGAACCGCGTTCTTGTACTGGCTTCGAAAAACAGATTGGCCACAAATGTTTGTTCTTTTACCTTTTCGCTTTTTCCATTCGCAAAATCTTCAGCATCTTTTAGGATTTCTGAAATCCCGCAGCATGACAACTCGCTCATTGTTAACAAATGCTTCATCATCATCCCTCATCTCTCTGAATTTTATAATACCATCTCGGAATATTTATAACAATATTTGAATAAAAATACCCTAACCTTTTTGAGGTTAGGGTGTAAAAAGCATACTGATTTTTACACCCTTATAAGTCTCACGGGACTTGTTTAAAAGGTGGCTACGATACTTGTTTGTTTTGTTTATGAGATTGTGCGTCATTTTTTATATTTGGAAGAACCAAGTTTAACACCACGCCGATAATTGCTGCCAGCGCCATGCCTTCTACTTGAAATGACTTGCCGATATGAATGGCTGCACCGCCAATTCCAATGACTAAAATAACAGAGGCTATAATTAAATTTCGCTTGTCGCTAAAGTCAATTTTGTCATCAATCATCATGCGCAGCCCGCTGGAAGCGATAACCCCGAACAGCAGGATGCTGACTCCTCCCATTACAGGTGTCGGAATAGAACTAATCAGCGCCGAAATTTTGCCTACAAACCCGAAAGTAATGGCCATAACCGCAGATCCCACGAATAAATATACGCTGTATGCACGCGTAATCGCCAATACTCCGATGTTCTCTCCATATGTTACACTTGGAGGGCCGCCTAGCAATGCGGCTATCATTGTCGCTGCGCCGTCGCCAAGTAACGAGCGGTGCAAGCCCGGTTTTTCAAATAAATCGCGGTTGATTACATTTCCTAATACAAGCTGGTGCCCGATATGTTCTGAGATTGTTACAACCGCAACCGGCACCATTAATAGTACAATTTGTAAAGTCAACCCTGGAGTATATGTGACAAACGGAATCGTAAAATCGGGAATTGCAAACCATTTCGCTTGCAGCACCGGCTTAAAGTCTACTAAACCTTGAAAATATGCAAAAATGTACCCACCGACAATTCCTATTAACACCGGGATGATGCTAAGGAATCCTCTTCCAAAAATAGAGCATACAATTGTAATTGCCAGCGTTACAAGGGCGACGGAAAAGTGTGCAAAGCTATATTTGCCATCGGCGCTGTTCATCGCCATATTCACCGCTGTTGAAGCAAGCGCCAAACCAATTACCATGACAACAGGGCCGACAACAATCGGAGGCAACAGCTTCATAACCCAATTGGAGCCCGATTTCTTAATGAAAAGCGCGATGATAGCATATACAAGACCTGCCACAAAACTTCCCACCATCGCTTCCCCTACTCCTCCAGAAGCCTTAATCGCAATTAAAGGAGCGATAAAGGCGAACGAAGAACCGAGGTAGGCAGGCATTTGCCCTTTTGTAATCATCAGAAATGTTAAGGTTCCAATTCCGCTTGTAATTAAGGCAACGGCCGGATTTAAGCCTGTCAGGAAAGGAACGAGCACCGTTGCGCCAAACATTGCAAACAAATGCTGAATGCTTAAAAATAACCATTGTCCCGCTTTAGGGACTTCGTGAACATCTAATACCGGTTTTGTCATAAAAAAATCCTCCTTAATAAAAAAGCTCTTTGTGTCCGCCGCACAAAGAGCCCTGCCTTCCTATGCCAAAATAAAGCATAAGGAAACATGACCCTTTGGCAGCCTCACGGGACTACATTTAAAAGGGTATTACCTTTCATATATGCTAACTTTATCTTCTTGGTCTACTTCTGTCAGTTCTACAACAATTCGTTCCTCGCTGGAAGTCGGAATGTTTTTCCCGACATAATCGGCGCGAATCGGCAATTCACGATGGCCGCGGTCTACGAGCACTGCTAATTGAATTTGCGATGGCCGGCCTATATCTACTAGCGCATCCATCGCTGCCCGCACCGTTCTGCCTGTATATAATACATCATCGACAAGGATCACTTTCTTATTCGTAATATCCACCGGAATATCAGAGCCTTTTACAAGCGGTTCCTTATCCTTGGACTGCAAGGTTAAATCATCCCGGTATAACGTGATATCAAGCTCGCCCACCGGAACAGCAGTGCCTTCAATCTGCTGAATGCGCTCTGCAAGGCGCTTGGCAATAAAGATTCCTCTCGTCTTAATTCCAACGATGACGCAATCCTCTACGCCTTTATTGCGTTCTACAATTTCATGGCTAATCCGCGTAAGAGCACGCCGAATCATTTGTTGGTCTAGTACAATAGCTTTTGCTTTCATTGTTTTCACCTCCAAATTTTATTGCAAAGGCTCTGGTAAACTTGATTGTTGATTTACCACTACAGGCAGACGCTTTCCGCGGGCGGGGCCGAGCCGCTTTTCCCGCTGGAGTCGTCGCCTTTCGTTCCAAATCAACAAATCAACATTAGCCTTTAACAGAGCCATTGCAAAAAGGAAGGATATAAAAAGACTCCTTCCGCCGTGTGCGAAAGGAGTCCTAAAGAAGGGCATACTTCCCCTTATCTTATCGTCCGTTTCCTTCTCAACCTCACGGGGCTGTGTTAAAGGCTCTTTTATTTAACTGTTGCTATTATCACAAGATTTCACTGGAAAGTCAAGAAGATTTTCTTAAATAGTCTAATACCTCTTCAAACTCTTGCGGAAGCGGCGCCTCAAACTCTAAATATTCACACGTTCTCGGATGGTTAAAGCCTAAAATGCCGGCATGGAGCGCCTGTCCGTTAATATTAAGCGTTTTTTTCGGCCCATACTTCGGATCCCCCGCAAGCGGATATCCGATATATTTCATGTGCACGCGTATTTGATGGGTACGGCCTGTTTCAAGCTGGCATTCAACAAAGGTAAAATCTTTAAAACGCTCCAACACACGAAAATGCGTAACGGCGTGTTTTCCATTTTCCTCAACTGTCATGCTTTGGCGGTCATACTTGTCGCGGCCAATCGGAGCATCGATCGTTCCGCTATCATGCGGGATAACGCCATGCACAATCGCCTTGTAGCGTCTTGTAACCGTTTTGGCCACAAGTTGATTTACAAGCGATTCATGCGCCATATCATTTTTTGCTACCATAAGCAAACCTGAAGTGTCCTTATCAATACGATGAACAATACCCGGGCGCATAACGCCATTAATGCCAGATAAATCTTTGCAGTGGTACATTAATCCGTTCACAAGCGTACCGGTCGTATGCCCTGGCGCCGGGTGGACGACCATACCGCTTGGCTTGTTCACAACAAGCACATCCGCATCTTCATAGTAAATATCTAAATCCATTTTTTCCGGCAGAACATCTAAAGGTTCTGGTTCTGGAACAATAACAGCGATTTCATCGCCTGCTTTTACTTTATAATTCCCTTTCACTTCTTGTTCGTTTACTGTAACGACACCATCTTTAATCCATTGCTGCACTTGAGAACGGGACCATTCCGCATTCACTCCCGCTAAAACTTTATCAATGCGTTCGCCCTGCTGTTCCTCTGTTATAACGATTTGTACTATTTCTTCCATATATTCTACTCCTTCGCTTTCTTCCCTTCTAGCAGCGTTTGAATAAAAATTAACGCTACACCGATGCATAGTGCGGAATCCGCAATATTAAAGACCGGAAAGTTGTATGAAAAAATATACGTATGAATAAAATCCACTACCTCTTTCCGAAACACACGGTCAATAAAGTTTCCTATTGCTCCACCTAGAATTAAACCGAGCGAGATGCCTAACAATTTATCTGCTTTGCCATATTTTTGAATATAATACACAACAGCAATAACAAATACGACTGTAATAATGTAGAAAAACCACATTTGGTTTTGCAGAATTCCCCATGCAGCTCCTCTATTTCGATGAGAAGTTATGTATAGTACATCATGAATAACCGGTATGCTTTGCCCAATCTCCATATTTTTGACAATCAGCCATTTTGATAGTTGATCAATTATAATCACAAATAAAGCTATCGCATAGTATATCATCTTTTTTCCCCCGCAATGACAGTGTACCCCAAAATTTTAGCATAGGTGCGAGTTTTTCACAACGAACTGTCATCACGGAAGCATAAAATACAAAAAAAGCTACAAAATAACATTGTTGTGCTTACACCGTTTTCAATCGTTCATATACAAATTCATGTACAGTACAAGCCGTCGGTATAATACGCAATTGTTCAAGCGAAAGAGGCTGCCCTGTTTCCTCGCAAATTCCGTACATGCCGATATCCATTTTAAATAAAGCGCGTTCCACATCTTTTAAATCTTGTTGGATATGATGAAGTACTGTTCTTCTTTTCTGCTCCTGATTGCCAGTCAAACCTTCGAACAATTCTCCGCCCATTTCCATAAGGTATAGATTATGCTTTTCCTGATCTAAGCGCGAACGTAATTCTCTTCGCATCAATTCGAGTTCTTTTCTAATGTCGTTATAAGCTGCATTCACGTTGAATTCCTCCTTCACCGTCGAATGTAGCTTTAGTTTGTCCGAAAAGCGCCTGATTACCTAACACACATTTTTCCTATTGAGGAAACAGAAGAACGGCCGCCCAAAGGGCAGCCGTTCTTTTATGTTATTTTACGTAATTTTCTTTTACTACAGTAGCGCAGCGCTCACAAAGAGATGGATGTTCACTGTCTTTCCCTACTGTTGTAGATACAACCCAGCAACGTTCACATGTTTCTCCTTCAGCCAATTTTACGATAACAGCCGTGTATTCGTACTTTTGAGCGTCCGCCGGCGCTTCGTCGATTGTTCCAGCTACATGGAAGCCGGACACGATAAAGAGCTGTTTTACATCTTCAGTTATAGAAGCAAGCAATGCTTTCATCTCATTTGTTGGATATAGAGTAATGCTTGCATTCAACGATTTGCCGATAATTTTTTCATTCCGTGCTATTTCTAGTGCTTTTAACACATCATCGCGAAGAAGCAAGAAAGCATCCCATTTTTCTTTCAATTGCTCTGCATTCGCTACCTCTATCGTTTCCGGCATATCGGTAAGCTGGACACTTTCCTCGGCAACGCCTTGTACATATGCCCACACTTCATCGGCTGTATGCGGCAGAATTGGCGCTACCAATTTCGTCAATGCGATAAGCACTTCATACAGGACAGTTTGAATCGCACGGCGGTCGTGATTGTCCGCCCCTTCAATGTATAGGATATCCTTTGCAAAATCTAAATAGAAAGAGCTTAAATCAATTGTACAGAAATTATGGACAGCATGATAAATCGCTGAAAACTCATAAGCTTCGTATGCTTCTTTCGTTTTAGTAATTAACTCATTAAGCTTTACGAGCATATAACGATCCACTTCACGCAACTGCTCTGTCGGCACACTGTGGCGGCTTGCCTCAAAATCAAACAAGTTTCCTAATAGGAAGCGGAATGTATTGCGGATTTTACGATATACCTCGGCAACCTGCTTTAAGATATCATCAGAAATGCGCACATCCGCCTGATAATCAACAGAAGCAACCCATAACCGCAAAATATCTGCGCCAAGCTGATCCATAATTTTTTGTGGCACTACAACATTCCCTAATGATTTACTCATTTTGCGCCCTTCTCCGTCTAGTACGAAGCCATGGCTAAGCACTCCTTTGTATGGAGCTTTCCCTGTTACGGCAACGGCGGTAGACAAGGAAGAGTTAAACCAACCGCGGTATTGATCGGAGCCTTCTAAATATAAATCTGCCGGACGTTGTAAGTCATCGCGCTCTTCTAAGACAGCTTGATGGGAAGAACCGGAATCGAACCAAACATCCATAATGTCCGTTTCTTTTTTGAAAATGCCATTCGGGCTGGATGGATGAGTAAATCCTTCCGGTAATAAATCCTTAGCTTCGCGCTCAAACCAAACATTTGAACCGTGCTCACGGAATAGCTCCGCTACATGGTTAATTGTCTCATCTGTGATGATAGAATCGCCGTTTTCTGCATAAAATACCGGGATCGGCACCCCCCAGGCGCGCTGGCGGGAAATGCACCAATCGCCGCGGTCGCGCACCATATTATGAAGGCGCGTTTCTCCCCATGCAGGAACCCATTTTGTT
The DNA here is from genome assembly GCA_048976805.1 of Ectobacillus sp. GTDB lineage: Bacteria > Bacillota > Bacilli > Bacillales > Bacillaceae_G > Ectobacillus. The sequence goes on from JBHGUR010000064.1 coordinate 19,208, forward strand.
TCTTCTACTGCTTTTAGCAACTCCCCGCGGAAGGAATCAATAGATGCGAACCATTGTGCTGTTGCGCGGAAAATAATCGGTTTTTTCGTTCTCCAATCGTGCGGATAGGAGTGTGTGATGAAGGAAAGCTTTAATAGCGCTCCCGCTTCTTCCAGCTTTTCCGTAATCGGTTTGTTCGCTTTATCATAAAACAACCCTTCAAATCCCGGCGCTTCATGTGTTAAGCAGCCTTTGTCGTCTACTGGGCATAACACGTCCAAGCCGTATTTTTGTCCGACTATAAAGTCATCTTCCCCGTGACCCGGAGCGGTGTGAACACATCCAGTACCAGCATCGGTTGTTACATGCTCACCTGTCATCACAAGAGAATCCCGGCCGTAAAGCGGGTGCTTGGCGATAACATATTCTAAGTCATTTCCTTTTAACGTTTTTACTACTTCCGCATTTTCCCATCCCAATGTTTTTTCTACATCTTCAAACAGTGCGGAAGCGATAATATACTTATTGCCGTTTACTTTCACTACGCTGTATTCTAAGTCAGGATGAACGGAAATTCCCAAGTTAGCCGGAATTGTCCACGGAGTCGTTGTCCAAATAATAAACTTTTCGTCCCCGTCCAGAACTCCTTTTCCATCTTTCACATCAAATGCCACGTAAATAGACGGAGATTTTTTATCTTTGTATTCAATTTCAGCTTCCGCTAATGCGGATTCACTTGTAGGAGACCAATATACAGGTTTTAACCCTTTATAAATATAGCCATTTTTAGCCATTTCACCAAACACTTTAATTTGTTGTGCCTCATATTCCGGCTTTAGTGTAATATACGGATTGTACCAATCACCGCGAACGCCGATGCGCATAAACTGCTCACGCTGACGACCGATTTGCTCATACGCATATTCCTCGCATAGCTTCCGAAACTCTGCTACTGTCATTTCCTTGCGGTTTACACCTTTATTTGTCAATGCTTGCTCAATTGGCAACCCGTGTGTATCCCAACCTGGAACGTACGGGGCGCAGTACCCGCTCATCGACTTGTACCTCACAATAAAATCCTTAAGCACCTTATTTAACGCGTGCCCCATGTGGATATCCCCGTTTGCATAGGGAGGCCCATCATGCAATACGAATAACGGCCGGCCCTTTGTGCGCTCCTGTACTTTTTTATAAATATCGATATCTGCCCATTTCTTTTGAATGTCCGGTTCGCGTTTTGGCAAATTGCCGCGCATCGGAAATTCTGTTTTTGGCATCAATAACGTATCCTTGTATTCCATGCAATCATCCTCCTTATATTTACACAAAAACAAAAAGAGACCATCCCATCCCCTAAAAAAGGGACGAGAAGGTCTCCCGCGGTACCACCCTTGTAGACTGTTAAAAAACAGTCCGCTTTATATTCGTAACGTGAATGAACGCCGCCGCCTACTCTATATTTCAGCACGGAACTCCAGGGTGATATTCCTTCTTTCTCCTTATGTCGAGCTCACACTATCCTCGATTCGCTGTATAAGGGGGGAAAGAAGTACTTATCCCTATCCTCGTTTTTGTCGATTGGTATTTGTTATTGAATTATATGTAATAATGAACAAAACGTCAAGTTTACAATGTTTCTTCTTGCTTTAGAAATTCCACTTCATCTTCAAGCTCTAATAGCTTGTCCCAATCATCATTATTTAACATATCAAGCTGCGCTTCAAGCAACATGCGAAAGCGCGTGCGGAACACTTTAGATTGCTTTTTTAATTCTTCAATATCAAACGAAACCTTTCTTGATTTTACAAGCGCTTCATTAATAATGCGATCGGCATTTTTTTCAGCCTCGCGAATAATTAATTTCGCCTCTTTTTGCGCATTGCGCTTCACTTCTTCCGCCGCTTCTTGCGCAATAACGATGGATTTGTTTAGCGTATCTTCAATGCTTGAGAAATGCCCAAGCTTTTGTTCCAACTCTGCTACTTTCTCCTCTAGCATTTTTTTCTCGCGAATCACCAATTCGTAATCTTTAATGACTTGATCTAAAAACTCATTTACCTCGTCTTCATCATAGCCGCGAAAACCGCGACTAAACTCTTTATTATGAATATCCAATGGTGTTAAAGGCACAAACGCCACCTCCAAGTAGTCATTTATTTACATTTGAGATTATATTTTTCTTCGACAAAACCAAAAAGTTTCCTTCCTTTTAACGACTTATTTTAGCAGCCCGTACACAATTCTCCATTTATCGCGTTTAGACTTCCCTTCAATTGACAGAATTTTCCCGCGCCCATGCCCCCGTGCAGATAGCACATCCCCGCTGTAGCATTCAAATGATGGTTGTTCAATTATTTTCCAATTTACTTTTACAAGACCGCTTTTAATGAGAATTTGACTTTTTTGGCGCGGCAACCGAAACATTTCTGCTAATAGAACATCCAGACGCAAGGAAGAAACTGTGCCGCTTTTTTCAGTCCATGTTTCCTCCGTTTTTATGACAGCATCAGGAGATACAACGGACAAGGAAACTTTTGCTCTTCCAATCGATTGCAGATTCATTTGAATGTACGGCGTAACTTCCGTGGCAACAGCTATTTGGACTTTTTCATCTCCGATAAAAATATCGCCGAATTTTTCACGCTTAACCCCTAAAGACATAAGGGCGCCTAGTACTTGTCTATGCTCAATCGTATAAAACTTAGAAGCATACTCTACCTCTAATACGTCTATCTGAAAATCAGCTTCCTCCGGAACAAGGTAGGGAGGATAAATTAGCGCTCTCTTTCGTTCCGCTTGCGGGGATGCCCCGAAAAATTGTATAGCGGCATCGGAATAACTGCCGATAATAGCAGCAGCAATTTGCTGTTCACGCGGATCTAGAAAATCAGTCAACTTTGTTTTATGATACGTTTCAGCAGCAGTTTTCCAGTCCAGCGCCTTATCAACAAACATAGCTTCTTCCGCACGAAAATGATCGTAGATGCTCATATGCCGCTCCTAGTAGAAAAGCATGAACAATACGCGTTCTAATCCGTATCGTGCAAAACGAAGAACAAGAATAGCAACAATCGGCGAAATATCAATCATGCCAAGCGGCGGGATAAAGCGGCGAAACGGTTCTAGGTACGGTTCACAAATACGGGCAAGAAAATGTCCGAAGCTTGAATCGCGTGCTCCCGGAAGCCAAGAAAGTAAAATGTATACAATTAAGGCGTAATAGTAAATATCAAATATTAGCAATAAAGCGTTGGATACAACTGCCATGTAATTTTACCACCTCTTTGTGATTGAGTCTTCATCTTCTCCGAGCAATTCGGAGATAGCTCCAACAATATCTACGTTTTCTGGAGTGCATAGAAATGTTTTTACGCCTAGTTTTTGAATATCGCCGCCGATTGCATATACTGTGCCGCTTAGAAAATCAACGATACGAAGCGCTTGATCATTGGACATTCGCTGCAGATTGATTACGACAGAGCGGCGGCTCTTTAGATGATCTGCAATGGCTTGAGCTTCCGAATACGTCCGCGGCTCCTGCAGCACAACTTTTGCTGAGCCTTTTGCCTTATCGATGCTTACTACGTTTTGCTTTGGCTGTATTTTTTGTAATGGCATTTCCTCATCCATCGTTTTTTCCCTCTCCATTTCTAATTCGTAGGCCCGCTGTTCTTCTCTTTCCTCCGGTGTGTCAAAGAAAAAATATTTTACCTTTGACCAACTCATATTTATCTCCTCCCTATTATTCGTTTCCTACAAGAATGGTTCCTAAACGAATGTAAGTTGCTCCTTCTTCTATAGCAATCGCATAGTCATTGGACATTCCCATGGACAGCTCTGTACAAGGCGCGTGGACAAAGTGCAATGCTTGTATCTCGTCTTTGAGTTTTCTCAAAGCGCGAAAGCATCTTCGAATTTCTGCGTCGTCTTGGCTGTAAGGAGCCATAGTCATAAGCCCAATGATTCGAATCTTATCATATTTCTCCAAACTTGTAATAAATGAGAGTACCTCATCCGGCTCTAATCCGTGCTTCGTTTCTTCATGCGAGGTTTTTACTTGAACAAAACACCGAACCGGCTTTGTTGCCCGCTTTTGAATTTCCTCAGCAAGGGAAAGGCGGTCAAGTGAATGTAAATAATCAATTTTGTCAATAACATCCTTCACTTTTCGCGTTTGCAGCGAACCGATAAAATGCCAATGGACTTTATCCCCAAATGCTTCGTATTTAGGCAACAGCCCCTCCTTGCGGTTTTCGCCTAAATGAACAATTCCCGCATTTAGTACTTCTTTTGCTTTTTCAATGCCTACCGTTTTTGTAACAGCTACAATTGTAATTTCCCCGGGTGAACGGTTCGTCTTCTTGCATGCCTCTTCTATTTGCTGTTTCACATAAGTGAGATTATCATAAACTGTCAACGGTCAAACCCTCCTTAAAACCTATAAAGCTAAGCATCCGCCCTGTTTTTCCGCCGTCGCGTCTATGGGAGAAAAACCACTGTTCCTCACAGCTTGTACAGAACGAAGAAACATGAATATTTGATTCCGGTATCCCCGCCTGCAGGCATAATAACCGATTGATCTCTTTTAGATCAATCGCATATTGGCCTTTCGTTATCGCTCGATGCGGAACCGGGGCCTGGAGCACTTTCTTTATTGCTGTTACTACCTTATCATCCACAATATAACAGCAATCGCCTATAGAAGGCCCAATTGCAATCTGTATATCCGAAAGCGGGATATGCTCCCCGTCAACCCATTGCCGAATCATCTCTAAAGCAATTCCCTTTGCCGTTCCTTTCCAACCCGCATGAGCCAAACCGATGAAATGGCGGGACGGGGCATAAAAATATAATGGCACACAATCTGCATAGCATGATGTAAGCAACACATTTGATTGCCCTGTATAAATACCGTCCGTACCCCGCACTCCGTCCCCATACGAGAAAGTGCCCATTCCCTGTTCTTCTAGGCCAACTTTTTGTACCTTGTTGTCGTGAACTTGCTCTGAACAAATCCATGTATGTAGTGGAAACTGAAGAATTCCAGCAAGAATATTCCTGTTTTTTACAACTGCCTCCTGCTTATCCTTCACATGCAATCCTAAATTCAATGATGAAAATGCGCCCTCACTTACACCGCCTTCTCGCGTTGAAAAACCTGCTGTTACCCCTTGCCAAATTGCTAAGTGCAAGACGCCGTCCTTGTATTGAAACGGTTCCTTCCTCATACAACGACTCCTTATTAATAGTCATAAAAAAAAGTATGGTACTTGTTGTCTATTTTACCATACTTATATTCTTCCATAATGATGCAATAAAAGAAAGAAAAAATTGCAATATTTTTTATGAAAATGTCGTAGTTTGTGTAGAATCTGTCGGTTGATAGCTATTTTGCGCTCTAACAAGAATCACATCTTCCCCAATCTTCACTATGTTTCTCCATGGAACGACCACTTCTTCCTCTTTTCCAAATAAACCCATCATCTTTCCTTGTTTCCCTATAACTACCGCTTGAATTTTTCCCGTATTGACATCAATATCAATATCGCTAATATGGCCGAGATTCTTGCCATCTGATACATTGACAACATGCTTCATTTGAAAATCTGAGATACGAATCATGATTATCCTCTCCTTTAGCACTATTATATGAACGGGAGAAGATTCGTATGAAAAGGAAACAATAGCTTCTATGCTTTCCTCTCTCTAAAAACCAAAGCCGGTAAACCGACTTAAAAGCTGTTTCGGGGATGGGAGACTGGCCCCGGCTGTGTATAAAAGCAGGTGTACGTTGCTGTTCGTTCCGCATAACCGTGATGTATACCCCCATCATAAATTGAATATATGCAATTGTGTTATATATCATTTTGGCTCTGTTAAAGGCTAATGTTGATTTTGATTGATTTGTTGATTTGGAATGAAAGGCGGCGACTCCAGCGGGAAAAGCGGCTCGGCCCCGCCCGCGGAAAGCATCCGCCTGTAGTGGAAAATCAACAATCAAGTTTAACAGAACTATCATTTTAAAAGCTATCCTCACATAAAAAGCCCCACCTTTAGAGGTGAGGCCCTTATCCTTGAATGGTTTTATTCATTTGTTTAATTGCGGATTTTTCAAGTCTAGATACTTGCGCCTGGGAAATGCCGATTTCCTCCGCTACTTCCATTTGTGTCTTTCCCTGGAAGAAACGTTTTCTGATGATCATTTTCTCCCGTTCATTTAATCGCTTCATTCCCTCTTTTAGCGCTAGCTCTTCTACCCACTGTTCATCCCGCTGGCGATCGTCGCTTAATTGGTCCATAACAAAAATCGGATCGCCGCCATCATTATATATAGGTTCAAATAAAGAAACAGGATCTTGAATTGCATCTAAAGCAAACACAATTTCTTCATGCGTAACACCTAACACCTCAGCAATCTCCGTTGCTGTCGGCTCTTTCGAATTTTCCGCCATCAGCTTTTCCCTTACTTGAAGAGCTTTATATGCGATATCCCGAAGTGAGCGTGATACGCGAATCGGGTTATTATCACGTAAATATCTGCGGATTTCTCCAATAATCATTGGTACAGCGTATGTCGAAAATTTAACATTTTGGCTTAAATCAAAATTATCAATGGATTTCATAAGACCAATACAGCCAACTTGAAATAAATCGTCAACAAACTCCCCTCTGTTGTTAAAACGCTGGATGACGCTTAGTACAAGCCGTAAATTTCCATTTACAAGCTTTTCTCTTGCGCTAGTATCGCCGTTTTGCATTTCTTGAAACAACTTTCGCATTTCATCATTTTTCAGTACTGGAAGTTTAGATGTATCTACGCCGCAAATTTCTACCTTGTTTCGTGTCAATGTCTTCCCTCCTACTGGGAGTTGCTGTACAGTGTAAAGTATCTCCTTAGGAGGGAATTTTATGCACATATCCTGTTAAACCATTTTATTAAATTCTTTACGAAGCCGCTTTATAATTCGCTTTTCTAGGCGTGAAATATAGGATTGCGAGATGCCAAGCATATCCGCAACATCCTTTTGCGTTTTTTCCTCGCTGCCGTCTAAACCGAAGCGAAGCTCCATAATTTGTTTTTCCCTATCATTCAATTGGTGCAACGCTTTTAATAATAAGTGCCGATTGACATCGGCATCTAAATCCTTTGTAATAATATCATCCTCTGTGCCTAAAACATCCGACAGCAGCAGCTCATTGCCATCCCAATCAATATTTAGAGGTTCGTCAAACGATACTTCCGAGCGGTTTTTATTATTTCGGCGCAAATGCATTAAGATTTCATTTTCAATACAGCGTGACGCATATGTAGCCAATTTAATTTTCTTTTCCGGATTGAATGTATTTACAGCTTTAATAAGACCTATCGTGCCAATGCTGATTAAATCTTCAATGTTGATTCCTGTGTTTTCAAATTTCCTTGCTATATAAACTACCAAGCGCAAATTCCGCTCAATTAAAAGCGAACGCGCCGTTTCATCCCCTTGAGGAAGTTTTTTTAGAAGCTCCTCCTCTTCTTCCTTTGTTAAAGGCGGCGGCAATGCCTCGCTTCCGCCGATATAATAAATTTCATCGGTCTTAATTCCAAATTTACGTAATAATTTATACAGTAGATAAGTAAATTTCAATTTCATATTTTCCATTTCTTTTCCCCCTATCACACTTTGAATTATGCTGTAAAAATTTGTGTTGAGAGCATCATTTTCGGATGCAATATACAAGCATACTCATTATCAGAGGACAATTTTGTATGGCTTAATCCTATTAATACACTTTGAACCGTTAGCACTTCGTTGTCTTTATAAATGCGGACAATATCCGGTTTTACCGCAAGCAAAAACTGCTGTTGCTGCCCTACGCTGCGATAAGGGACAATTCTGAGGCGCTTGATCCAATCATCCTGTATATCATCTAATTCCGGAAATCCCCTTATATTTTTAGATTCCTCTACAAGCCAATCCGGAAATAAACTTTGCACAGAGGCAACATCTATAATCATAACAGGCGTTTTTGTAATAGGTTCATATAATTGGTTGCCGCTGTCTATTAAACCGCTAAGTTGGACTTCTATTTCATTAATCGTTATTTCAACCTTTACAATTTGCTCGTAGCGGATTTTTGTGATTTCAATGTCTCCTATACGCTTTTTAGAAAAATAAAACATGACAGGAAAAGTAACTGCTACAAACAGCCAACTGACAGGATCCCCAAATGAAACGGCTTGCGTAGATACCATTCCGTTCATCATCGGATTTGCCTGCATGAAGAAATGTAAACCAATAAGCCCGCCCCCTACCATAAAGGTTGCGAAATAAAACATAAGAAGAGTTTGAACAAAGGTGCGTAAACGCGTAAATCCAAACGCAGTGTACACAATAAAGGCAGAATATACAATTTTGGTTAACGGATGTGTCATCACGTAAGCAAAAGGAGTAAATGAAAAAATAACAATAGAAGAACCGAGAAGGGCACCTACTGCAAGACGCCATTTTTTCACTTTTTGCTTTAAAAGAATTGCTGTAAGCATAAGTAAGAGAAAATCGATACATAAGTTCAGCAGCCACACCACATCAGCATATACAATCAATAATCTCACCTCTTTTTTGGCGGCGGTTGAAACTAGTATATAGCACATCCATTGGTAAAGTCTGTCAATTTATGTTGTGGAATTTCTTGTTATTTTGTGCTTTTCTCATATGTTATGTCATAAAAAAAGCGAAGGACTGCTTATCCTTCGCTTTTTTTATTCAGAAGCCGTTAGCTCCTGCTAACGGGAATTTTACTTTATTTACCATTATCGTCTGCGGCGATTGCGCAAGAAGGCTGGAATGTCAATGTCATCCGCTTGTGGGTTTCGTTCAATTACCGGTTCTTCGCGTTTTACCTCGCGCGGCTTCGCTTGCGGGGCAGCAGGCTGTGGAGTGCTTGGAGTCGCAGTAGGACGAACTAACGGTTTCTGTTGGGGCTGTGTTACAATGCTGTCGTCAAACCCGGTTGCAATTACTGTTACAACAATTTCATCCTTTAAATTTTCATTAATAACAGAACCGAAAATCATATTTACCTCTAAGTCGGAAGCTGAGGCTACAATGTCAGCTGCCTCTTGCACCTCATACAAGCTTAAATTCGTTCCACCTGTAATGTTCATAAGAACACCTTGTGCACCATCAATGGACGTTTCGAGCAATGGGCTTGAGATTGCACGCTTTGCTGCTTCTGCGGCGCGGTTTTCTCCTGTCCCCACGCCGATACCCATTAAAGCTGAGCCTTTATTGGACATAATTGTCTTAACATCCGCAAAGTCAAGGTTAATTAACCCCGGTACAGCGATTAAATCGGAAATGCCTTGCACACCTTGGCGCAATACATTATCCGCCTCACGAAACGCTTCCAGCATAGGCGTATTTTTGTCTACAATTTCTAATAAACGGTCATTTGGAATTACAATTAAGGTATCAACATTTTCTTTCAACGCACTAATGCCAGATTGCGCCTGCAGAGCGCGTTTGCGGCCTTCAAACGTAAAAGGGCGAGTAACTACACCAACTGTTAACGCGCCTAGTTCTTTTGCAACTTGTGCGATAACAGGGGCCGCTCCCGTTCCTGTTCCTCCGCCCATACCAGCTGTTACAAACACCATGTCGGCACCGCGAAGAGCTTCTTGAATTTGCTCCTTGCTCTCCTCAGCAGCTTTTTTTCCAACCTCTGGATTCGCTCCTGCACCGAGACCGCGTGTAAGCTTTCCGCCAATTTGCATCTTTATTTCTGCTTTTGACAAATTTAACGCTTGGGCATCCGTATTTACCGCAATAAAATCCACGCCTTGGACACCATGCTCAATCATACGGTTTACGGCATTGTTTCCGCCTCCGCCAACGCCGATAACTTTTATATTAGCTAATTGATCCTGAGTAGTATCAAACTCTAACATGTAAAAATCCCCCTAGAACCTCATTTTTCTTTCCTGTATCTAATCCCATAAGTACCGGATTACTTTCTTCATCTTTGAAATCATTCGTTCTTCTTCGCGAGGCTTTTGTTTTGCCGTCTGCTGTGCAACTGGAACTGGAGCGCGCCGCTCATACGTTTCCTGTTTTTCTTGTACGCCTTTTCCCTTAAGCTTCGCCTTTTGATGCGCATTCTTAATTAGACCTACTCCGGTCGTATACTGCGGTTCACGAACTCCTATATAGTCAGGAATAGCAACACGAACATTATGATTGAGCACCTCTTGAGCAAGCTCCAGCACGCCAGGCATCGCTACAACGCCGCCAGTTAATACATATCCGCTAGGCAACTGCTTCACACCAAGCTTGCGCAATTCCTGCTGCACAAACATTAAGATTTCTTCAACCCTTGCTTCTATAATATCGGCTAAATCGCGCTGCGTAAATTGCTCTGTTTGATCGCTTCCCATAATTGGAACCGTAAACACTTCTTCTTCGGAAGCTGTATCATAAAAAGCATGTCCGTATTTTATTTTTAGTTTTTCGGCATTTTCCGTAGTAGTCTTGAGACCGATTGTAATGTCTTTTGTAATGTGATCCCCGCCAATCGGAAGAACGCTCGTCACCTTTAATTCTCCCTCTTCAAACACGGCTAATGTGGTTGAGCCTCCCCCAATATCAACAAGCGCCACTCCCATATTCTTTTCATCGCTAGAGAGCGCTACACTCGCTGCCGCTAAAGGCTGAAGACAGATATCCACAATTTCCAAGCCGGCGCGCTCTACGCAACGAAGCAAATTATGTAGTAAAGTTCTTGCCCCGGTAACTAAATGCCCTTCCATTTCTAGGCGAACGCCAATCATGCCGCGCGGATCATTGATTTCATCTAATCCGTCTACGATAAACTGCCTCGGTATTACGTCAATAATTTCTCGCTCAGGTGCAATGGAAACGACTTGTGCTGCTTCTAGCACACGTAGAACGTCCTCGTTGCCGATTTCCCGATTTTCATTTGAAACGGCCACCACCCCGTGACAAGGAAGAAGCTGCACTTGATTAGCGCTAACCCCTACGACTACACGCTCGATGTGCATTCCGACCATCCGTTCCGCCTGTTCAATTGCTTTTCTAATCGATTGTACAGTTTCATCTATGTCAACAATAGAGCCTTTTTTCAAACCGTTGGACTTTACGTTTCCTACACCAATGATGTTTAAAGATTCATTGACCATTTCACCAATAATAACTTTAACATGGGATGTACCGATGTCAAGACTTACATATATTTCATTGCTGTTCATACTTTGGCACCTCCTTCTTTATTTATACCATATCAAGTAATCTATTGAACAACAATCGCCACTATACATTTATAAGAAAAATATTCAACGCTTGCATACATTTCCCTTTTTTTACAAAGATATTTTTCTTATTTTTGTTTAGGGCTCGTCCATTTCGTCAAGAGCAACCTGCGAATAACAGCGATATTTTGGAACAATCTTACGCCAAAAGCGAAAATTGCCGCTAAATATAAGTCTACACCAAGATGTACTCCCAGAAAAGCTAAACTTGCAGCCAAGATTATATTAAAAAAGAATCCGGAAATAAATACCGCTTCATCATACATATTTTGCAAATGCGCCCGTATTCCCCCAAATAGCGTATCTAGCGCAGCAAGAATCGCAATAGACAAATAACTGGAATATTGCTCCGGAATCGCAATATCAGAGGTCAACCCAAGAGCTATACCTATTATCAATGCCAAGACGGGAAGCCACATGCTATTTCCCCTCACTTTCTACAGCTTGCATATTCGTTGTCCGAATCGGCCGGTCGTACTTTTGAATCCGTATGCCTTCAGTCGGCTTAGACATAATCATCTCAATATTGTCGATGGCAAAATAGTCGAATGCATTAGATACCTTCATTTTGTCATACAGTCTTTGCGAATCTTTCGCAATTACTTTTATGTCAAAAGGAAGGGGAGGCAACGGCTCATTATTTACGGATATACGGCCATTTACATCCCGGATTGCGGTTGTGACAACGATGCGTTGATCAGCGATTTGAATAGCTGTCGCACCGTATGTATTGAGCTCATTCACAAGGCGCCGCAATAGCTGCGGCGAAACAACCGGGGAAAACTGGCCGGAGGCTCCGTCACTAAAAAGCGGTTTGAGCTGGAGAGTAATCCCTGTTCCCGTTATATCCGCAATCCCGGCTTGTTCCCGCAAATTTTGCAGCGTATTTTGAAGGGCTTCTTCCTTTCTGCCCTCTAGCTTCGCTTCATATCCTTCTAACTGCTGTTCATAGTTTCGAATTTCCTTGAGCAGCTGTACTTGAGTTTGTTGTTCTCTTTTTAAAGCTTCTTTTAGCTGCCATTCATCACGAGTATCTTTTGTTTTTGGATCCTTTATCGCTTTATATTGAATAGCAATCATTAAACCGATAATTAATGCAATCAGCGTAAAAATCCATTTCTTCCTGTTCACCATTATCCACCTTTTTTGGTTTACTTTTCATAATATGGCTCCATTACAATTTCAGACTTTGTTTGAAGTTTAACAGCAATGTTATCGCGAATAAGCTGGTCAATAACCCCTCCGCGCAGATTCAATGATTTTTGCAAAACCTCTTGATTTCCTATTGCTGTAATAACGAAAGGAGCCGGATGCTCCGTACCATCTACATTGATAACAGGTCCAATGCATGTTGCATAAGAATGGCTTGTAAGCCGCTGTCCGTTTATCGCTACTGCGCTTGCGCCAGAAGCATACAGCTCATGCAACACGGCTTGTATATGTCCGTCATGTACAAGATAATTATTTATATTTTTGTCACCGGGAATTTTTGAAGCATCAGCTAATGTAATTTCAATTCCCTGTCCTTTTGTTTTCACCTTACCTAAATATAAGCGGAGCTTGTTTGCTTCTTCTACAGAACCTGATAACCTATTTTGCTGATTCGCAAGTTTTTCTTCTTCTTGCCGAACCTTTTTCTGCAGCGAAGCAACCTTTTGCTGTAAATCCCTATTTCTTTCTTCCTGCTCAATTAGCATAGAGCGAAGCTTATACTCCCTATCCCATTCTCTATCCCTTCGTTCATGCTGCTGCTTTTTTGCCGTAGTGGCATACGAATAAGAAATCATAAATCCGAGCACAAGACAAACGAGAGACAATAGTACGTAGTGTCCTTTAGTTTTCATTTGGCTTCTCCTCTATGTTTAAACGTTCAATATACGCTCCTACCTCTAGATGGATAACCGTCTTCTCCCCAGGTTTTAATTGCTTCACAATAAGCGGATAAGACGCCATTTTTTCTGCAAAATCCTGTACGGTCACACTTACCTCATATCCTTCATTCATATACAGCTTAAGATGAAGCGGGTCTGCGGGCTGCGGGTTGAAGTGAACTTCGGAAATGGAGCGAAAAATGCCAGGTGATAGTTTCATTAATTCTAAAGAAAGTTCTCTCACAGTCTCTTCCTTCTCAAAATTCATAAAAAGCGGGGCCGCGATAGGCAACGCATTGTCCGGTAATGCCGATAAAATTTGCCCGTTTTCCAACACGGGGTATAGCTTTCCTTTTTCGCTTAAATATCCTGTAGTTTTATATTCCTCAATCGCTATTTTAATTTTATTTGGGAAAACTTTTCTCACATCTGCTTCTTTAACTTCTTTTCGCTTTGCTAATTTCTCCTCCGCTTTTTCTGGCATAACACGGAAATAGCTTGTCTTGTATGTAATATCAGAAACTTGCATGACTTGCTTTTTGCTCATATAATGATTCCCTTCCACGGAAATATCTGAAATATTGCTAAGAGGAGAGCGAAAATAAATCATAAAAAGAACTAGCAAAAACAGGATGGAAACATATAAAATCAACCGTCGATTTACCTTTTTTCGCCTTTGCTTTTTCAGCTTCGGAATACGGTCTTCCAGCTGAATCACCTTTCCATCTTTCATGTCCGATCCCTCACGTCCCTATGTAACATAAAGAACGGCATGGTTTTGCATGCCGTTCTTTTCCTATATTATACCATAAATATTGTCATAGGAAGCAGGCAACTATTGTCTTCCAATGATTTCTACCTCAGTATGCATGTCTATCCCAAACTGCTCTCGAACCGTCTTTTTAATAAAAGCAATTAAATCAAGTACATCCTGCGCTGTAGCTGTACCTGCATTTACAATAAAATTCCCATGCATCTCAGAAATCTGCGCTCCGCCGATTTGATATCCCTTCAGCCCTGCTTTTTCTACGAGGTTTCCAGCGTAATTCGGCAGCGGGTTTCTAAAAATACTGCCTGCACAAGGGTGATTCCATGGCTGAGTTTCGCGGCGATAATCTTTATTTTTTTGCATTAACGCAAATACTTTATCGCGTTCCCCCTCTTCTAGTTGCAATTCAGCTTCCAACACAACGCCCGGGCGCTTCTTTTGCAGCACAGAGGTACGATAAGAGAATTCCAGTTCCTCATTGGTCAACCATTCGATTGTACCGTCCTCAAACATAATAAGTGCCCGCGTTACAATCTCAGACATATCCGACTTATGGGCTCCTGCATTCATATATACCGCACCGCCAACACTGCCCGGAATTCCTCCCGCAAATTCAAGCCCCGCCAAGCCTTGGCGGCTCAATACAGTTGCAAGCTTGATAAGAGGATAGCCTCCTCCGACACGCACCTTTGTTCCCTCTACCTCTAAGTGATCCATTCCTTCTCCAAGCTTAATAACAACTCCCTCTATTCCCTTGTCGGAAACGAGCAGATTAGAGCCGCGGCCGATTGCAGTCCATTTTGTATTATGCTTCTTGACGAGTTCCAATGTTTTGCGTACCCCTTCAACACTAGAAGGAATAACCATAATATCGGCAGGGCCGCCGATTTTCATTGTTGTATGACGGGACAGCGGTTCTTCAACGAGCACCTTTCCTACGTTTGCCTCCACTAATTCTTTTGCCAATTGTTTCATGATGATCTCCCCCATATAAATTCTCCGTACTATAGTAGTATGCAGGGCATTCACCTAACGTTATTTCCTTGCAAGCTCTTTTATAACCTCATATAGCCTTGCTGCCGCATCCGGAATCCCTAAATCTATAGCTGCATCTCTCATTTTCTCAAGCTCATCTTTTTTTAGCAAAATACTATCGATATCTGCGATGAGTGTTTCGCCTGTTAAATCCTTTTCAAGCCTTAATTTAGCAGCTCCCTTATCTACTAAAGAGCGCGCATTTTTTTCTTGGTGATTATTTGTAACATATGGACTAGGAATTAAGATACTCGGTTTCCCGATTGCTGTCAACTCTGCCAACGTCGTCGCCCCAGCTCTAGAAACAACTAAATCCACTCCCGCAAGCACTTCCGGCATGTTATGAATAAAAGGCTTAATAATGATATTTTGGGGATTCCCGATTTTCTTGACAGCATTTATAACCATGTCATAGTGTACTTCGCCCGTTATATATAAAATTTGATAATCTTTTTTTCCTAATTCATCAATCGCCTCTAAAAACGCCTCATTAATTGGTCTTGCCCCGCGGCTTCCACCGAAAATAAGCACTGCCTTTTTATAGGGGTGCAGGCCAACGCTTCGTTTCCCTTTCTGGCCATCTTGATGTAACACTTCCGAAGCACGGGGGTTCCCGGTCAAAACCACTTTATTTTGCGGAAAATATTGTTTTGCATCCTCAAAGCAAATTGCTACCTTATCTACATAGCGGCTTAAAAATTTGTTTGTAACACCCGATACACTGTTCTGTTCATGCACAAGCGTCGGAACTCCCAGCTTTGCCGCAGCGTATACGACCGGGCCGCACACATATCCTCCCGTCCCTATAACAACATCGGGATTAAAACGGCGAATATACCGTTTACTGTCCTGTACTCCCTTAACAAAACGCATAACCGTTTTTGCGTTTTCAAAAGAAAGCTTGCGTTTAAATCCGCTAATGACAATCGATTGAAACTGTATATTTGCCTGTCGGACTATTTTGCTTTCTAATCCATTTTCCGTTCCAATATATAAAAATTGCGCATTCGGATGTCGTTTTTGAATTTCGCGAATTGCCGAAAGAGCCGGATAAATATGCCCTCCAGTGCCGCCTCCACTCACTAATACTCTCACGTACTTCCCCTCACTTTAGCTGCTCCATATGTAAATTTTCTCTTTATTCTATAATGCAAGAAAACCCTGTCATTCCAACAGGGTTTAGTAACGAGAATGCCGGCTTACATTTAACAGCACCCCTACCCCCATAAGCATAAGTGTTAAGCTTGAACCACCATAGCTTAAAAACGGCAAGGTAATGCCCGTAACCGGCATCAACCCGGTTACAACTCCAATATTAATCATAACTTGAATTGCAATCATTGCCACAATGCCAACTGCCAAAAATGTTCCATATAAATCCGGAGCCCCTAAGGCCACCCGAATGCCTCGCCATAATAACAGACTAAACAATAATAACACAAATGAACCGCCGATAAAACCTAATTCTTCGGACAAAATAGCAAAAATAAAATCTGTTTGCGGTTCCGGCAAATAGAAAAACTTTTGTCTGCTTTGTCCAAGCCCAAGGCCGAATAACCCGCCCGGACCAATCGCATACAACGATTGAATAATTTGAAAGCCGCTTCCAAGCGGATCCGACCACGGATCTAAATATGAAGTAATCCGTTTCATCCGGTACGGGGCGGATAGAACAAGGCCAATAAAGCCTGCTACTCCGAGCATTCCTAAAACGGCAAAATGCATAATTCTTGCTCCGGCCACAAAAATCATGATTACGCACGTCCCAACCATAACAGTTCCGGTTCCTAGGTCCGGCTGCAGCATAATCATGCCAAATGCCAAAAATACGAGCCCAAGCGACGGTGCCAATCCTTTTTTAAATGAGGTGATTGTTTTTTGCCTTTCCGATAAAAATTTGGCCAAAAAAACAATCATTGCAAACTTCATAAACTCGGATGGCTGAATGGAGAAAGCTCCTACCCCAATCCAGCTTCTTGCTCCGCCTCTTACCATCCCTATGCCGGGAATTAACACAAGAATAAGTAGCACAAAACAAACTAGCAAAATAACCTTAGAGTACGTTCTCCATACCCAATAGTCAACACCCATAATAAAAAACATGGCAACTAGGCCAAGACCCGCAAACAAAAGCTGCCGCTTAGCAAAAAAGAAAGAGTCATCAAACTTATAAGATGCCCAAACGGCGCTTGCACTGTATACCATAATCATACCGATAGCCAAAAGCAGCAGCGTGACTGTTACAATGACTAAATCAGGAGCTTTTTTGGTTGGCAATGGAAACACCTCTTTGTCGATTTTATCTAATTTTGGCGATCTGTAAATCTATGATGCAACATGTGTGTGCCCTGCTCCTGAAAGATTACAGACGCCAAAACCCAATCGGTAAACACGTACCAGCAACGATACCGCCCACATTGATGAATGTTTGCTTTATACTAGCTTATGCACAGCTTGTATAAACATGTCTCCCCTCTCTTCAAAAGTCTTAAATTGATCCCAGCTCGCACATGCCGGGGAGAGAAGGATTACATCGCCTTCATCAGAGAGCGCGTACGCTTCTTGTACCGCTTGTTCCACATTATCGACACGTTTAATAACTTTCATTCCTGCTTGCTTTGCTGTTTTCGCAAGCTTAGGGGCTGTTTGTCCAAATGTTACAAGAGCCTTTACACTGCGTAAATACGGCAATAATTCATCAAATTCATTGCCGCGGTCCAACCCCCCTGCCAACAAAATAACCGGCTGTGTAAATGCTGACAATGCTTTTTGCGTTGCCAATATATTTGTCGCCTTTGAATCATTGTAAAACTTACGGCCGGCAATTGTTGTAACGTATTGCAGACGGTGCTGTACACCCGTAAATCGCTGCAAAACGGCAATAATAGCGTCATTATGTACACCTATTACTTTCGCAGCAGCCACCGCAGCTAAAATATTTTCTAAGTTATGCTGCCCAGGAAGAGCGATATCTGCAACATTCATTACTTTTTCGCCGCGGAAATATAGCCATTTATCCTGGATGCAGGCTCCATCTTCAATGAACTTTGTAGTAGAGAAATAAACCTTTTGCGCTCGGCCTGGCTGCGCCAGTTCTACTACATCATCGTCATCAGCATTGATCACACTATAATCTGCTTCTGTCTGGTTTTTAAATATATTTGCTTTTGCAGCTCCATATTCTTGTTTTGTACCGTGATAATCTAGGTGTGCCTCAAATAAATTCAAAAGAACCGCGACTTTAGGACGAAACGTTTCAATCCCCATTAACTGGAAAGAAGAAAGTTCAATTACAACAACCTCTTCCGGTTTAGCCCCCTGCGCCACTTCACAAGCTACCGTCCCGATATTTCCAGCAATAACCGGGGATTTATTTCCTTCTTTTAACATTTCAAATATTAATGTTGTCGTTGTTGTTTTGCCATTTGATCCGGTAATGCCGATAAATGGCGCCTCTGAAATGCGGTACGCCAGCTCAACTTCCGTTATAATAGGAAGACCTTTCTTCTTTGCTTCTACAAGAAGCGGATTGGAATATGGAATCCCTGGATTTTTGACAACAAGTTCAATATTGTCAAGCAGATGGAGCGAGTGGTGACCGCATTCAACCTGAATTCCTTGCTCATGCAAGCTTTGCGCCAACGGATTTTCAGCAAGCGGCTTCTGGTCGTTTACAATTACATGCGCCCCTAATTTCTTTAGTAAAGTCGCAGCCGCATAGCCGCTTTTTGCTATCCCTAAAACAAGTATATGTTTGCCATTATAATCATTTACCGTTTTCAATTACATCCACACCTCGATATAAATTCCTAACATTGCAAATAAAAGTCCCGCAAACCAAAATGTCATCACAACCCGCCATTCCGACCATCCGCTTAATTCATAATGGTGATGCAACGGGCTCATCTTAAAGACGCGTTTTCCCGTTGTTTTAAAGGAAATAACTTGAATAATAACAGATAAAGTTTCAATGGCAAATACGCCCCCGATAATTGCAAGCAGCAGCTCCAGCTTCGTCAAAATCGCAACGGCTGCTATAGCGCCGCCAAGCGCCAGGGAGCCTGTATCCCCCATAAACACTTTGGCCGGATGGGCATTGAACACTAAAAAGCCCAGAACCGCCCCGACAACTGCCATACAGAAAATAGCAATTTCAAACTGTCCTTGATTAAAAGCCAGCACCGCGTAAGCGCCAAAAGCAACCGCCGCTGTTCCTGACAATAAACCGTCCAAACCATCTGTTAAATTTACCGCATTGGATCCGCCGACTAATAAGAACAAAATAAGAAGGAAGTACCCCCAGCCTAGCTCAAAACTAATACCCGTTCCCGGAATATTTAGCGCTGTAGAAAATCCGTATGTTTTATAAAATATAAAAAATACGATAGCGATGACAATTTGGCCAAGCAGTTTTTGTTTAGAAGTTAAACCGAGATTTCGCTTCATTACTACTTTAATAAAGTCATCTAAAAATCCTAGAAGGCCATAGCCGAAGGTAACAAATAATAATAAATACGTTTGCGGATTTAACTTCCCAAACTTCAATACCATAAGCACAGTCGTAATCATAATCGAAATGAAAATGACAATGCCGCCCATTGTAGGCGTCCCCGACTTCTTCTGGTGAGATTTCGGCCCTTCCTCACGAATGCTTTGTCCAAACTTCAACCGCCGCAAAAACGGGATAAAAATCGGCGACAAAGCAACCGCGATTAAAAAAGCTACTCCAATCGTTATAAGTAATCCTTGTTCAAGCATAATCGTTCCCCCTTCCTGCTGTTATTGCTGTTCTATGCTTGAACGATGCCTAATCGCTTCCTTGGCAACTAAACGATCGTCAAAATCAAATACTTCGCTTCCGATAATTTGGTATGTCTCATGCCCTTTGCCGGCAATTAAAATTACATCTTCTGCTTGTGCTGCAGCAACCGCACGCCAAATCGCTTCTTTGCGATCGACAATCACTTCATAATTGTCTGCCTTCACACCCGCTATCATATCATCTAAAATAGACTGCGGATTTTCGCTTCTTGGATTATCAGAAGTATAGATGGCATAATCGGCATACTTGGCAGCAATATCAGCCATAATCGGGCGCTTCGCCCGGTCACGGTCCCCGCCGCATCCGACAACGCAATACACCTTGCCTTTTGCAAATTGTCTAATTGTTTTTAACGCGTTTTCTAGGCTGTCCGGTGTATGTGAATAATCTACAATCACCGTAAAATCTTGTCCCCCGTCTACTACTTCAAAGCGCCCGGCTACACCCGGCATATTTTGGATTACATGCACAATCGTTGCAAGCGGTACCTTTGACACGAGACACGCAGCAGTTGCAGCAAGAACATTATAAACATTAAACTTTCCTACAAGCTTCATCGTTACTTTTACCTCGGCTTGGGGAGTAACGAGGGTAAAGGCGGTTCCAGAGCTCGTCATCGTAATATCACGGGCCATTATATCGCTTTTTTGATCGATTCCATATGTAATAATCGTTGCTTGTGTACTAACTTTATACGCTTTTGAGGCTTCTTCATCATTGTTAAGCACAGCATATTTAACCCTATCATGCCGAAAGCTATTGCCAAGCTGTGCAAACAACAGCCCTTTCGCCTGTTGATATTCTTCCATTGTTTTATGGTAATCAAGATGATCCTGCGTCAAGTTTGTAAATACAGCTACATCATAATCGCAGCCATGCACGCGCCCAAGATGCAAAGCGTGGGAAGAAACCTCCATTACGGCACTTGTCACTTCATTCTCAATCATATAATGAAAGTTCTTTTGAAGCGTTAACGAATCCGGAGTTGTATTTTTCACATCAAATGTTTCATCCCCGATTTTCATATTGATAGTACCAATTAGCCCAGTCTTATGACCGTGTGCCCTCATAATCTCATTTACAATGTGAGATGTAGTCGTTTTTCCGTTTGTTCCGGTAATCCCAATAAGATGGAGCTTTTGTGTCGGCTGTCCATAGAAATAGTCCGCCAATACTGCAAGTGCCCGTGTTGTATCTTTTACAAGCACAACTGGGACATCTACATCAAGCGGACGTTCTGCCACAATAGCAGCCGCCCCTTGGGCAGCTGCTTGTGCGGCAAATTTATGGCCATCTACAGTAAAACCGTTAATACACACAAATAAACTTCCTTCTTTAACTTGACGTGAATCCATTTCAATAGAGGTGATATCAGGATTGTCTGCTGGGACTTTTGGAAAGTCATGCAAGCATGATACAAGTGTATGCAACTTCATTTAGCCATATCCTCTCTGCTTTTTAATTAGTTTATCGAAAATAAAATGCTATCATACATAATCTATTCGCCTAGATAAATTCGAAGCTTTGATCCCTGCTTTACCTTTACGCCCGGCTGGGGGGATTGCTCAATTACCTTTTCCCCGTCACCGCTGACATCAAGCTTCAGGTTGATCAACTGCTCCTGCAATTCTTGTTTGTTCATGCCGATTAAGTTCGGCACTTCGATAGATGGCGTATCAAGCCAGGTGAGTTCTTTGTCGATTCCGCCCTTACGCGGCTTCACTCCCATTGCCGGGAGAACGTCTCGCATAATATTGCCAACGATTGGGGCTGCGACAACACCACCGAATTGAATTGTTCCTTTCGGATTATCAACCGCCACATACACGACGACTTGTGGGTCATCAGCAGGGGCAAAACCGATAAAGGATACAATATAATTCCCTTCCATGTAACGCCCGTCTTTTACCTTCTGGGCAGTTCCTGTCTTTCCGCCTACGCGATATCCTTCAATATAAGCGCTCTTACCGGAGCCCTTAGCAACTACGTTTTCAAGCGCATACCGTACTTGCTTCGATGTCTCTTCCGTTATGACGCGCTTTTTTACTACAGGGGTTTTCCGGCTTACAACCTCATTTGTTTTTGGATCCAAAAATTCCTTCGCAATATATGGCTGATACAGCACACCGCCGTTAACGGCCGCCGCTACGGCCGCCACCTGCTGAATCGGCGTTACAGATACCCCTTGCCCGAAGGCCGTTGTTGCCTGTTCAACCGGGCCTACTCTTTTTAGGTCAAATAAAATTCCCTTGCCCTCTCCCTGTAAGTCAATGCCTGTTTTTTGACCAAAGCCAAAGTCGCGTATATATTGGAACAGCTTTTCTTTTCCGAGCCGTTCGCCCAGCTCTACAAAGCCAGGGTTGCATGAATTTTGTACTACTTCCAAAAAGCTTTGCTGCCCATGTCCGCCCCGCTTCCAGCAGCGAAGCCGGGCTCCGCCCACTTCAGCGGCGCCATCATCATTGAAAGAATCCTTTTCCAAATCTACTAAATTCTCATTTAAAGCAGCCGCCAACGTAATGATTTTGAAGGTAGAACCTGGCTCATATGTACTCCAAACTGGCAAATTGCGATTAAAAATTTCCGGAGCCACACTTTTATAATTTGCCGGGTCAAAGCTTGGCCGGCTGGACATCGCGAGAATTTCCCCATTATTAGGATTCATGGCGATTGCAATGATTCCGTCCGGATTATATGTAGCCTCAGCGATATCCAACTCTCGTTCGATAATTGTTTGAACCTTTGAATCAATTGTCAGCTTCAAATCCAAGCCGTCCTCCGGCTGTTTATAATCATCGGCAATATTTGGCATGCGCTTTCCTTTTGCATCTGCATAAAAGCGCACATGCCCCTTATCTCCCCTCAATTCTTTATCGTAATATAGCTCAAGCCCCATCAAACCTTGATTATCGATACCGGCAAAGCCAAGCACATGCGATAAATATTTTCCAAACGGATAATGTCTAATGGAGTCTTCCGCTATATATACTCCTTTTAATCCGAGTGCGCGAATTTCCTTTGCTTTTTCATGGGAAATCTTTCGTCCTTCCGGATTCAAACGTTCAATAGATGTTTTTTTCGTTAAATGCCTATAAATGTCTTCTTTTGGCGCTCCTAATACAGCAGCCAGCTTTTCGGCTGTTTCCGCCGGATTCTCAATTTGTCTAGGCACAACGAGAACAGTAGGCGCACTTTTATTCGTAGCGAGCTCTACCCCGTCGCGATCCAAAATCCTTCCTCTCTCCGGCTCAAAAGGAATGTTGCGGCTCCAAGAATCCTTTGCCCGGTCAGTCAACATATTGCCAAGAAAAAATTGAACATATCCAAGACGTATATCAATGATGGCAAAAATCAGCAACCCGCATACTAATACAAATATAAGACGTTTTCTCACCGTCACGTTTGATACGCGCATATTAAAACGAACCTCCCTCATATTCGGCTCGTTTCAATATATGCTTGTACCTTTTCGATTAGAACATGACACGCTTGCTCCCGTCAAGCACCCGGCGGCCCGTTTATTTCTTCTTCCGGCTGCGGTTCAATTGGAGGTTCAAGCTTTACTTCAAGTACATCGCCTTTCTTAACTGCTGTTCCTTCACCAACGCTTTGTTCCGTTACATATCCCTTGCCTGACGTTTTAAGCTGAAGCTCCAGTACATGCGCTAGATTCATCACGTCACGCAAAGACCAGCCGCTTATATTTGGCATTTTGTTTGCCGTGCCTGCTAATAAAATGCGCTCTCCTTTTAAAACCGAATCTCCCGCCTGCGGCATTTGCTTCTCGATTGTTCCTTGTCCCAACACAACTGGACGCAGCCCCTCTTTTTCCAGCAACAGTCGGCCGGCCTCTACCGTTTGATTCACAGCATTTGGAACTTTTACATTCTCGCGCTCCGCCAGCTTCTTCGGTTCTTTTACTTCCGTAGGCTTAATCTTTAAATATTGCAAACTATTTTTTGTAACAGATTTAAAAATATCCGAAAGCGGAGCCGCCCCGTATTCATCATCCTTTAGCTTCGGCTGCTTAATCGCCACATAAACGATTAATTGCGGGTCAGACGTTGGCGCCATTCCTAAAAAGGAAAATATGTAGTTTTCCCGGCCTGTCATATAGCCCTTTCCTTCCGGGTCAGGGATTTGCGCTGTGCCTGTTTTCCCTGCTACAGAGTATCCGTCAATTTTATACGCGCCGCCTGTTCCTTTTGGAGAGGTAACTACCGTTTCCAATAATTGGCGCGTTTTTTCCGCTGTGCTTTTCGTGATCGGCTTGCCTACCACTTCCGGGCTTGTTTGTTTGATTACCTTCTTTGTTTCCGGGTCTACAATACGGTCAATTACGTACGGTTTCATCATTTTCCCATCATTCGCAATCGCTGTTGCCGCCTGGATTTGCTGAATTGGCGTCACGGTAGAGCCTTGTCCGAAAGCAGTCGTTATTTTTTGGATTGGCTTATCAAACAAAATAGTGTTGCCGCTCTCACCCGAAAGATCTATTCCTGTTTTCTCATTTAAATGAAATCGATTGATATATTGTTGCAGCCTGTCAAAACCTAGTTTTTGCTCTGCTAAAATAGCAAAAGCAACGTTAGAAGAACGCTGTACGCCTTCATCAAAGGTGATGCTTCCCCATCCGGCGCCGCCGTTATGGTCCCCGATAGAACTGTTTCCTACAGGGTATCTGCCGGATTGGTAATATTCCTGGCCATTGTAAACTCCTTCATTTATTGCCGCTGCTAACGTAAAAACCTTCATCGTTGATCCCGGTTCATAGGCGTATGCAATCGGATCATTTAAGAAATACTCAATGTCTCTTTTGTTAGGGTCATAGCTCGGCCGGCTGGACATTGCCAAAATTTTTCCCGTTTTCGGATCGGCTACAATGCCTAGCAGCATAGAAGGTTTATAGTGCTCTGCCGCCTCTGTCATCGCATCCTCAAGAAAGCTTTGAATATGCTGATCAATTGTTAAGTATACATCTTTCCCGTTTTTAGGAGGAATGATTTTTTCTTCTCCTGTCGCCAGTCCGCGCGAATCCCCTTTATAAGAAATATTGCCGTTTTTAGAATGCAAATACTTATCCAAGCTTTTTTCAATTCCAAATTGGCCTTGCATTATATCTTTATCGTTCGCTTTAGCATATCCAATTACATAAGAAGCAAAGTCGCCATTTGGATAGATGCGCGTTTTGCCGTCAATAAAAAGCAAGCCTTTTAATTTCATCTTTTCAATCTTTTCTTTTTGTTCCTTTGTGAGATTTCTCCCGGCAGAACCGAACTCTACTTGATATGCGGGGCTATTCAGCCTTGCTAAAATCTCTTCTTCGCTTAAATCTAATACAAGCGCAAGCTTTCTGGCCGTTTCTTCCTTATCCTCTACACGCTCATCGCCCTTTAGAAGCGCAACAAGCTTATATGCCGTAGTATCTTGCGCCAGCACTTCCCCGTTCTGATCATAAATCGTTCCCCGCGTTGCTTCAAGCACGCCTTTTTTATTATGCTTTACCTCCGCCCACTTTTTTAGCGATTGCCCGTGCACATGGCCCGTCGCTTGAATATAGAGGAAGCGGAGCAATAACAGAAAAAAGAGCAGGGAAAATATAATCATCAAGTAGCCTGCTCCCTTATTCATATAAAATTTTCTCGTTTCCATCCCGTCTCACACCCGCTTAAGGATTTAACCCTTTAACATTATTTTCATTAATTTCAAGACCCATTTCTTTCGCCTTTTTAGCAATGCGCTCATAGCGGCTTAGCTTTTCTACCTCGGCCTGTAAGTCATGGTTGAATTGCTTTTTTTCCTCTATCGTCTGACGGAGTTTGGAAGCCTCAGTGTTTACTTCGTAAAGCGCCGCCTTATTGCCGATATAAGCGATGCAAGCATAAAGCAAAAAAGCGACAAATGCAGTGTACATTATTTTCTCAAACAAAGTAATCTGCGACTTTCGCGCCGTCTTTGGAGCTTGCTTTGGCACGTGAGACTTCGTTTGCTGTTTTTTATATTTAACAGCTAAATTGCTCATTTCTTTTCCTCCTTACAGTTTTTCTGCAATGCGCAGCTTCGCGGAACGCGCACGATTGTTTTCCTTCAGCTCTTCGTCGGACGGCAAAATCGGCTTTCTCGTCACCAGCCTCAATTTCGGCTTGAATTCATCCGGAATGACCGGCAACCCGGGCGGGAGCGGCGGGAGCGTACTGTGCTTTTTAAATGTCGTTTTACAAATGCGGTCCTCTAGCGAATGGAAGGTAATCACACTGATTCTTCCACCGGGCCTTGTTACCTCGATAGCCGCTTCAATTGCCTCCTCGAACGCTTTCAGTTCATCATTTACAGCAATGCGGATAGCCTGAAATACCCGTTTGGCCGGATGCCCTCCGGTACGCCTTGCTGGAGCCGGGATTCCTTCTTTAATGAGTTCCACTAATTGCCCTGTTGTCTCAATTGGCTGTTGCTGGCGGTACGTCTCGATTTTTCTGGCGATTTGCTTTGAGAATTTCTCTTCGCCATATTGAAAGAAAATCTTTACAAGCTCTTCATACGGCCACGTGTTTACAACATCATAAGCGCTTAAAGGAGAGTTTTGGTCCATCCTCATATCAAGAGGTGCATCGTGGTGATAACTAAACCCCCGCTCTGGTGTATCAAGCTGCGGAGAAGATACGCCAAGATCAAATAATACTCCGTCCACTTGCGTAATGCCCAGTTTATATAGCTCGTCCTTCAAGTAGCGAAAATTGCTTTTTATAACATGGAAGCAATCTCCGTAGGAAGCGAATCTTTCCTTTGCATTTTGAATAGCTATGTCATCTTGGTCAAAGGCGATAAGCCTGCCTTTTTCAGAAAGCTGAGATAGCAAATAGGCGCTATGCCCCCCACCTCCCAACGTACAATCGACATATGTTCCATCAGGACGGATACGCAAACCATCTACTGTTTCTTTCAAAAGTACTGTTACATGCTTAAACATAGTTGCACCTGCTTTTTACAAAATAATTCTTATACATTTACACTCATTTTTCTATTATATACTAAATTTTATCATCTTTTGCGAAAATGTTAACAAAAATAACATCGAATTTCCCCGATGATTCTCCTCCATTTACATTTCTCTTGGTAAGAAATGACGAAAAAACAAACCATTCAGTTGCCGTTTTATTTCTAACAGGGCATATATAGCGGCTATTTTACAGTTAATTCCACAAATACAAAAGAAATCCTGCATAAAAAACGCAGGATTTTATAACTTTACTACCTTATGTGATGCATTCCGCGAAAACGGAAGTTCAAGCAACTGGACAATGAAATCAAATCCATACTTATTTAAATAATAAAAGATGTTCCAAACACGTTCTTGCAGCAATCCTATCGGCCTCAACGAACTTTCAATTCGATTAAACTTCTCAAGCTCCGCAGCATGCTTCCTTTCAATATCCTTTTCAATGGCACGTTCCAAAATTTGCAGTTGCTCTTCCAACTTTCTTTTATTTTTCCCCGCAAATTGGGCAAGGGTTGGATTTACCCGCTCCGCAAGCTCTCGCAACTGCGCATGAATGCGTTCCAATTCCACATGCGCAGCTGTAAATGATTCTTTAATTGACTCTGCTCCATGCCCAGCAAGCCACTTCTCTCTTAATAAGGAGAAACGTTCTGTGAACACTTCTTCTTCAGTTATATGCAAATCCTGTAAGTCGGCCTCGATATTTCTTTCAAGATAGCTAATCATTAAACGCGGCACAACCGGAGGCATTATAAAATCCATCTGGCGAAACACTTCGCGGAGTTCCCCCCAATATGCAACCTCGCCCGGCCCCCCGATAAAAGCTAAAGTAGGAAATAAATATTCCTGCATAAGCGGCCGCGTCACTACATTATTGCTCAACCGCTCCGGTGTCTCCTCGGCTATTTGCAACAGCTGCTCATATGTAAAACGGTATTCCCCGTCCTTACACACGAGCCAGTCGCCATTTTTCTCAAGAAGCCATCTTTCTCCATCTATATGCACAAATAAATGAATGCTGCTCGGCTTTGTCGTAATAATAGGCTGGTAGCCCGTTTGGCGAAGCGCTTCTTGTTGAACTGCCAACGCTTGTTGTATATGTGTATGCTGCTGCAAAAGCTGTTGAAAGAAAGGCGCCTCGCATTTTCTTAATTGCTGCGAATCTGAATCCACCAAAACGAGCCCCTCTTCCTTAAAAAGCCCTGTAATTATGTAAGCAAAAAAATCTGTATACGTTCCTGAGCGAGCTAAGCATTCCTTTACAAATCGCAAAATAGCGTTCGTGTGATTTGTTTCAGGAAATGTCTTAAATACGTTTTCTACCCAAGCTAAGCATAAATCATAATCTAAAGCCGTTTGCGAGGCGCTCATCTTTTTGATATGTTCTTGCGGTAAAATAGCTTTTTTTATCTTTCCGTTTTTCATAATATGAACATGGTTAATCTCATCTATGTCGTGATCCTCACCAGCTATCCAAAACACAGGGATGACGCGAACCCCAAGCTTTTGTTCCTGCTCTTTCGCCAGCTGGATAATAGACACAATTTTATGAATAGTATAAAGCGGCCCTGTCAATATTCCCGCCTGCTGTCCTGCGACTACAACGAGCGTGTCTTCATCTGCAAGCGCACGGATATTTTCTATCGTCTTTGCTCCCGCACCTAGCTTTTCATTGTAATCTAACAAACAGAAAACGAGCTCACGGCGCGGATATGAGCGCCCTTGTAAATCTTTCGCACGTTTTTGGAATACATCTTCCGAAAGCGGATAATCAAAGAAGGATACACTGCCCTCTTTTTGCTGCAAATAATCTCCTGCCATGCCGCCTAAAAGCGAAGCCGAGAGTTCCTTTATTTCCATATAGTTCTTCCTTTCATAACGAGACATAATTCACCAACAAAATTGTATGCAATGTTTTATATAAAAGCAAAGAATATCACTTATCGTTCAAGCCCTTTTATAGAATGGTACAAAAATGACACAAGAGGAAGCTCTTTCTCCTTTTCTTTTGCTTGTTTCAATACATAACCTAAAATAGCCTCTACCTCTGTTGCGCGCCCTAACGAAAGATCAACCAGCATAGAGGAATGATTATGCGCTGTTTTTCGTGCCACCTCACAAACATGCTGCCATTGCTCTTTCTCATCGCACACTTCAACCACGCTTAACACCTCTGCAAATACACGTTTCATCATACAGCAAAAGTGTTCATTGTCTACAAGCTCGCCATTTCGCACCTTATATAGAGCTGTCAGAGGATTAATGCATGCGTTTATAATTAGTTTACGGGTTAATGCAGCTTCCCACTCCTCCTCTATGCACATTGAAAATAAAGGTGCAGAAAACAGCGGAAATAGCGCTTGAAAATCCTGTAATGCTCCATTTATGATTCCAAACCTTGTGGTACCGATTCCTGTATGTTTCACAGCAGCCGTACTTTCCTTTTTTGCCCCATGCTCAACAATGCCCACAGCAGCTTTTTTATTTTGCATATGCTGTAATAGGAGAATATGAGACATTCCGTTTTGTAGAAATACAAGCCTGCTCTCGCTTTTATGCAGGCGGGGAAATAATGCCTCTAAATCGTATTGTTTCACAGCGACAAACAAATAATCATCCGCCAGCACTGCCCCGTCTAATTCTCTGGCGTCAGGAAACACTGTATCGCACCACCCTTCTCTCCGGCAGGTGATCCCATGCATCCGAATGTACTCTGCTTGCTCCTGCGTACGGGTATATACCGTTACATTGCCAGCCGCTTTTCGCAAATAATAAGAAAACAGCAAACCAACAGCCCCGGGGCCAACAACTCCAATTTTCATTACACTCTCTCCTCGTTGATTTCTATGCTTAGTGTAACAAACTTTTTAGCAAAATACTGAAACAAAGTTCTTCTTCTTCATAAATTACACAATATAAGGTATAATGATAATATGAATATTTTTACTTTTCTTTATATTATAACAAGAAAAGGATGTGAATGTATGTATATCCCAAAAGTAGAGCGCTTACTCATCAACTATAAAACATTAGAGGAATTTAAAAAATTTAAAGGTTGCGGTGCCCAAGAGCTGTCTATGCTTGAAGATTTACAGGCAAATATTATCGAAAATGATAGCGAGTCCCCATTTTACGGCATTTACTTTGGCGAATCGCTCGTAGCAAGAATGAGTCTGTATAAAACAAAGCAAACGACCGGCTCTTTCCTGCAAGATTCATGTGTCGAGCTTTTCAAACTAGAAGTGCTTCCACCCTTCCAACGCAAAGGCTTTGGAACAGCGCTTGTAAACTATGCAAAAGCTTTGCATCTTCCTATCAAAACAACCGCCCGCGTTCATTCAGAACTATTTTGGGAAAAGCAAGGTTTTCAAAAAGTAACAGACAATGAAGAAACATTCTATATTTGGTACCCGCAAGCAAATATGAATGCGGTTACAACAGGTGAATCCGCTTAAAAATAGGCTCTGTTAAAGGCTAATGTTGATTTGGATTCATTTGTTGATTGGGAACGAAAGGGGGCGACTCCAGCGGGAAAAGCAGAATAGCCGAGACCCTGGACTGAGCGCAGCGAGGGAAGCGGCTCGGCCCCGCCCGCGGAAAGCGTCCGCCTGTAGCGGAAAATCAACAATCAAGTTGAACAAAGCCTAAAAATAAAAAACAGCTGTATTTTTCAGCTGTTTTTTATTTTTCAATTTTTTCCAATACATTACGCTCCCGAAGAAGCTGTATCTTTTTTTCTCTTTCTCCGGACATGACGTTCCGCTTTTGATCTATATAATCAAATAATGTTCGGTATTCTTCTTCATATAGAGAGAGTCTTTTTAAGAGCCACTCCTTTTCTTTTTGAAGCTGCTCCCGTTCTCTTTGCAAAGTTTCAATCTTTTCATAAATTTCCTTTTCTTCTCGGCCATCATTTTTCTCTTTATATCCTTGTAAAAAGGCAATCACATCATCAAACGTTATTGCTGCCGCTTCTTGTTCCTTCCTCTTCAAGGGTTCAGTTGCCTCTTCGACTTGTGAAAGCGCCGCCGTTTTTCTCATTCGCTTCGCTTCATCTATTTGCTCTTTATACTGCTTTCTTACATAAGAGTTCCAGCGAAAGCCGCAGGCAGCCGGGGTTCTGGATAAATGGCGCCCCACTTCTTTAAAAGCAGACAGCTGGGTACCGCCTTCACGAATATGGCGCAGCACTATTTCTGCTAACAGCAAATCCTCCTCGTCTGTCCATGCATCTTGACGCGTTGTTGCCATACCTAACCCTCCTTGAGTGTTTTTTACCAACATATGCCGCTACTAGAGGAGATAGAATGGCAAAGTATAAAGAATATGTAATTTCCCTACCTTTTTAAAAACGCCGCCACAGCCTCATGGTGATCATCAGACTCCCATAAAACGGCACACTCCTGAATCTCTTTTTTCATGCGCTCCTTCAAATTAGTCTCTTTCCATTTGCGTATAGCAATTCTTTTGTACGCAGAAAGTACACCCGCATTTGGCACCAGCATTTCTTCCATCCATTTTTGGCACGATAGCTCTGGATCATCTAAAAATACTTCATGTAAAAAACCTAGCTCCTGTGCTTCTTTAGCAGAAAAACGCCGTGCTGAGCATAACATTTGCAAAGCCTTATCATGCTGCAGCTTTTCCAAAAGCATCGTTGCTCCGCCCCATCCGGTTGTGATAGCAAGCTTTCCCTGTACAAAGCCGACAGTAGCTTTATAAGTTGCAAACCGATAATCGCAGGCACTCGCAATTTCGCACCCTCCCCCTACAGCGGTCCCGTTTAGCAATGCAATAGTCGGCTTTGGCAATACCATTAATTTATATAGCACGTCTCCCATTTTTTTTAGCATTGGGTATGCTTCTTCTTTTGTACCAAGCGCATGAAAAATTTGCAAATCTCCACCCGAGCAAAAGGTTTCTCCCGTTCCCGTTAACACAAGCGCCTTATCTTCCGGATGATTCTTTACCTCATCAAATATATGCTGCAACGCTTCCATTACATCATAATCAATAGCATTGCGGCGCTCCGGGCGATTCAGCGTTACCCATACAACACCTTCTTTATCCCGTTTTACCAATACCTTATTCATTTCTCGACCCACCTCTGCTTATTTCTACATGTACTATGTTTCGAGAAAACAAATCGTTTTCCTTTCTAAAAATAAAGAAAACTCGCCGCCTAACGAGTTGTATAGAAAAAGCAAAGATGCAGCTACTCTTATACTTTATTCCCAGAAGCAGCCACTGTGCCGAATGCTTTTCCACAGCACCTCTTCGTACTTGTTACATTCAGCTTCTTTATGATTTCAACACTTCCATGTACTATGTCAATCGAGTAGGAGAGGGTGACTAACCCTCGACCTCTCACACCACCGTACGTACCGTTCGGTATACGGCGGTTCAACTAAGTATGACGCAATTCGTTATATCTTTGATACAGACTTCTCAGCCCTTGGCGACTCCAGTAGG
>JBHGUR010000065.1:0-33491 GCA_048976805.1 Ectobacillus sp.
GAACAACTACAAGTTGCATTAGCTGATTATGTACATTGGTTTAATCATATCAGAATTCACAGCACCCTTGATTATTTAAGCCCCGTAGAATACAAGAACAAAGACCTTAAAAAAATTGTCTAGTTTAGTGTTGACATTCCAGTGCTTCATTCGTCTCATTAATCTTATACCTCAGCAAGCTTACAGCACCTTTTGCAGATGCATAGGCATCTGTTGGAGATTTTCCTTCGCTAATTACATATCCCAATCTATGGTAACTACTGGATACCTTCTCAACTTTAAAAGGAAAGTTAACTGTATGAATTTTCTTTACTCCTGGAACTTTTTCAGCCTTTTCAATATTTAATATTTCATTGTAGATACCTAGTTGTTCAGGCATACAAAATTGTATGGATGCTGCTTTTGATTCTGTTAGTTGAACTGTGGAGTTTTTACCAGTAGCTTGAAACACAATATTTTCTACCATATCTACACCAGTAGCAATTTTAACTAAATCTGGTATACAATCTCCTGCTAATCTTGGATTAATTTCTACTAAATATAAACCGTCATCTTTAGAAATAAACTCAATATGGGCAGCACCATAATTTAAATTGAAAATAGATAGTAAATTAATGCAGTACTCTTCTAAGTTTTCTACTGGGCTAAGTTCATTTGAAGTCACATGCCCGCATTCCACAGCATGTTTTCCATAGATATCTTTTTTGGTTACAGAAATAAGTTTCCATCCTTCTACAGTAAATAGCATTTCTGCTGAATACTCTTGCCCTCTTATATATTCTTCAACTAGCCATTTTTTTTCGAGAATATATCCTCTTTCATTTTTTTCTCTACCTATTTCATGGTTAAAGGCTATTTTTAAATCTTTTTCATTTTCGCAAATTGATACCCCATTACTTCCGCTATCATCTACTGGCTTAAGGACGCATGGAAAAGCAATATCTTCACTATCAAGATCAGTGTTTGAATCAATTATCGCAAATTTTGGCTGTTTGAACTTTAATCTTGCAGCATTCTCTTTAAAATGTTGTCTTGTTAAGTGTTTATATCTTACTAATTTTAAAGCCTCGATATCGTGAGTTTGTTGATCCAAATGTTTAGCAAGCTTTGCAGCAGGAATTAAATGATAATCATCAAAAGCTAATATACCATCAAATTTATAAGGAAGATTATTAAGTTCCTCAATCATTTTCTCTACATCGTATGTGTCAATAGTCAGAATTTCATCTGCTATATCTAAAGGGTTATCAGCTTTTATACTGCTATACTGATTAGAATCGCTTGTCCAAAAATAGATTTTGTACCCCTTTTCTTTAGCAATATACATTGCCTTCGCTCCTGTTCCAGTTGTATTCGTTTCAATAAATAAAATACGTTTCACTTTATTACTCCCTTTCCAATTATTTTAAAGTTTAGAGTCGCTAAAATTTAAAAATTATACATAGCAAAGTTCCTTTGAAAATCTTTTCACTGAAGATCCAATAATTTCAGCAGCTATATGTATATCTTCTTCTTCAATATGTTGATGTATAACAGCACGTATCACATTAGGAAGCCAAGGAAAAACAAGTACCCCGTGCTCTTTACAGTGTTCAGCAAAAGTTTCAGAGTTGATTTCCAATTTACTTATATCAATAAAAAGCATATTGGTTTGAATTTCATCTTCATTAATACTTATCTCATCAATGTTATTAAGTTTTCTGGCTAATAACTTCGTTAACCTATGGTCTTCATAGAGTCTATACATGTTATTTTCTAATGCGAAGTGTGCTGCTTTAGCATACATTCCAATTTGGTGTAATCCCCCTCCAAACTGCTTGCGATACTTTCTGGCATTCTTAATAGTTTCTTCTTTGCCCATTAACATAGAACCAAATGGAGCTCCTAGACCTTTGGCAAAGCATACAGTGAGAGTATCAACATTTTGAGCATATTCCTTAAGAGGAATACCAGTTGCTATATGAGCATTAAACAGTCGTGCACCATCTAAATGTAAAGCTAAATTATGTTGTCTTGTGAAATCCCTTAATTCTTTAATAATCTCTAAAGGGAATACCTTACCTTGGTAAAAATTTATTGTATTTTCAATGCTTACTAACTGAGGTTCGGCATATAAATAACCTCTCGGTTTAGCGTGAATAAGTTCTTCTACTAATGCTGCATTAAGTAAACCATCTGATGTTTTCGTCGTATTTAATACTACTCGATTGAGCATAACAGTAGGAGCACTTTCGTAAAACGATATATGGTAGTTTACTTCTGTAATAACTTCGTTACCTTCTTCCACTTGGCTTTTAATGGCCAACTGATTCGACATGGTTCCACTAGGTACAAATAAAGCATCTTCTACTTGAAATAACTCTCTGCAATATGACTCGAGTATATTGACACTTTCATCTTCACCATAGCAATCATCTCCCACGTTTGCATTAATCATTACTTGTTTCATCATGTCTGATGGTGTTGTAAGTGTATCACTTCTTAAATCAATCATTGATTTCACTCTCCATAGCTGCTTAATTCTAGTAGTTTATTTTTGAATTCTCAGTCAAATATAAGATCATTGTTTATGAAATAAAGTCAATATGTCCACCTTTTTTAACAAGAAAAATTATTCATGGAGTATCGTTGTTTTTTCACTTTGCACTACAACTTTTTGTTTTTTCAATTCATACACGCCAAGGCCTGTCAGTATAACTGGAAGGATTAACAGCATACCTACAATGTAATAAGCATGTAAAATATTTCTTTCACCGATATAGCCAATAATGATTGAAACTATAATGCCTAGTGCTAGCCCTAGCATAGATATCAGAGTCATTATTCTTCCTATAAAAGATTCATGAACATATTTATAAACAAGGGATTTAGATAATACTTTTACATTACCTATAAAAAAACCAATGACTGCATATAAACCAAAGGCGATAAGGTAATAAGTAGACGTACTGAACAATACAGTAAAAGCCCCTAACAGAAGAAAAGAAAGCATTAAATAATAAGGAGTTCCCTTTTTATTTGCCAGCCACAAACAAAATGCAACAGAAATGAAACTTCCTATACCTGCAGCACTATCAATAACACCTAGTGTAAATTCACTCCCGTTTAAGATTTTAAAATTAAATGGAGCAATTAAAATGTTAATGGCACTAAAGAAAGGTGTTGCTATACAAGCTGATAGACCAATATATAATAATCCCCTGTTTTTACTAAAATAAAACCATCCATTTTTTATATCTTTTAAGTATGCTTTAACTCCATTATTTTCCTGATTATTCTGTTCTTTTACTCCATAATTCCGAAGTAGCTTAAAGTATAAGAATGCTCCTATCACATAGACAAAACTTGTAATCAAAAGTGTTATATTAACACCTAGATATTTCAATAAAACACCTGCAAGTACCGCAGAACTAAGCAAGCCAACCTGCCAAGCAGCCTGGGTAAAAGAAGTACCCTGTACATATTCATTTTCATTAAGTATTTCTTTAATCATACTTTCAGTAGTTGGTCCTAAGATGTACCATACAATATAACTAAGAAAAATTGACAGATACACAATAGTCATAGTAGAAATCCCCATGTAATTAAATAAAGGAATCATGATAATAAATAAAAATCTTGCTAAGTTGCAGACTATAGCTATTTTTACCTTATTGAATCTGTCAATAATAACACCTGCTATAGGAGCTAAGAATACTGAAGGTAGCATAGTTAATATAAGCATGTAACTAATAGACATTACAGAGTCCGTATCTTTAGCAATGATTACTATGCTAGTGAGACTAAAAATTCCTTCTCCAAACATTGCTATTAACGATGTAATAAAAAAAGAAAAGAATGATTTATTTCTGAGAATGTAAAAGCTATTCATTTTCCCTCTCCCTTACAAATAAATATCGTTATGTAGGATATAAAAAATTAAAAAAATTTACGTAAATTATCCTCCTTTCTTCCAATTAATATCGCAATATACGATATAAAAAATTAAAAAAAACAAAAACTCCTTCTTTCTTCCAATTAATATCGTTACAAACGATATATTAACCCATAAAATAGAAACTGTCAAAGGAAATTTAGTAAAGTTTTAAAAAACTTTATTATTTAAATTCAAAATTTTAACTTTATAAGTTACAAGGTTTCAACGTATAAAAATGTTTGCAATAATTAAGATATGCATTGAAAAATCAATATTTTAGATTTTTTAATTTTTTGACTTTTTTATTTTATTACTTTAAAATATCGTATTATACGATGAAAAGGTGAGGTTATAATGATTACTAAAAAACTTAATAAAGCTTGGACAGATATTTATTACAGTTTACATTACGATTATAAAGAGGTATTAACACATCAAAATATAAGAATTCTGCAAGCAATCAGCAAAAATGATAATGTTACCATACAATTTTTGTCAAAAATGATGGACATCTCCCATAATACAACATCTGAACATGTTCAACGATTAGTAAAAAAGGGATTTATAAAAAAAAACAAAAGTCCATACGATGAACGTCAAGTAGTTGTAACCTTAACAGAGGTAGGAGTAAGAGTTCTACAACAAAATACAGAGTTGGATGAGAAAAAACTAGGAGAAGTTTTAAATACATTATCTATTGAAGATCAACAAAAAATTATTTGGGCATTTAGCTTACTGGGGGAAGCTGCCAAGAAAAGGTTTGACAAGGAAATTTATTGAGGGCTACTTCCGTTAGATAGTTGATTGAAACTCGTCTTTTCAATTAACTCTTTGGTTAATAATTCTAATTAAAATAAATTTAAAGAGGCCTTCCTAAGTTGGAGGGGCTTTCTTTGTACCATGTGTACATGATGTCCGCTAATGCTTATTGCGTGATTTGGTTCCATTGCTACACAGACCCCCATTCATTTCCGTGTCCGAAAGGATAACCGTATTGTAAATAAGGCTGCTTTCAGTGTTCTAGGCATCAATATGTCTGGCCATAAGGAGATTTTGGGCATCTGGATTGGTGAAAATGAGAGTGCTCCCTTTTGGCTGAGTGTCTGTACAGATCTGAAGAACCGCGGTGCCGAAGACATCCTCATTGCCTGTAAGGACGGGCTTTCCGGCTTCTCTGACGCCATTCATGCGGTGTTTCCAAAGACGGATATTCAGTTGTGCGTGATTCATCAGATTCGTAATTCCATGAAGTATGTGGCGTTTAAGGACCATAAGACGGTCATGGCAGATTTAAAGGGTGTGTATCAGGCTCTTACGTTGGAAGAGGCAGAGTTTGCTTTCTCTAAATTCCAGGATAAGTGGGAAGGAAAATACCCGCTTGCTATCCGTTCTTGGGAGAATCATTGGGAAGAGCTCACTTGTTTTTTCAGTTATCCCGCTGAAATCCGAAAACTCATTTATACGACAAACACGATTGAAGGCTATCACAGGCAGCTTAGAAAAGTTACGAAGACAAAGACTGCCTATCCGTCTGACGATGCTCTTCGTAAAATTATCTATTTGGCAACTATAGAAATCTCTAAGAAGTGGACTATGCCGCTTAAAAGCTGGAAACAATGTATGTCACAGCTAGCCATTCACTTTAGAGAGCGTTTTATCTCGGAGTTCTCTTCCTAAGGTTTGGTGTAACCTGGCTTGACATGGAGCCTCTGCGGGCATGATGCTTGGTGCTTGGGCGGCACCTTTGAAAAACAAGGCACCGCCCGGCACACCAGCCTATCATACCCGCCACTCCATATAAAGCCGGTTCACATAATAAAGTGAAATATCATTTACACAAAAATATTTACGCTCTCTTTATGAACATGAACTCCTTTGCAGATTGTCTCTACAAAGGATTCTAAGACAGTTTTAAAAATCCTTGATTTTATGTCTCAAAGGGTGCGAAATGTGAGAACACTAACGTTTCACACAGCCAAAATAAAAATAGAGCGCAAAATCTATGAGATTTCGCACTCTACCCGTTTGGCATTTCTTATTCTACATTGCCTTCCCAAGCCATCATGCCGCCCATCATATTGATGACATTGTATCCATAGCTGGCAAGAAGCTGCGATGCCATAGCGCTGCGGCCGCCGGACTGGCATACGATAATATATTCTTTCGCTTTATCAAGTTCATTCATGCGAAATTCCAATAAACCAAGCGGAATATTGACTGCTCCTGGAATTTTTCCCATTGCCACTTCGCCCACTTCGCGGACATCAATAATATTTAATGCTTTTCCTTCCTGTAACCAAGCTTGCACTTCTCTCGCTGTTGTTTGTTTCATCGCTGCTTCCTCCTTATCTCCAGGCGCTCATGCCGCCTGTGACGTTTGTGATATTTTGAAATCCAAGCTTCTTTAAAACCTTCGTTGCTTGCTTGCTTCTCATGCCGCTTTGGCAAATGACTACTACTTCTTTGTCCTTAGACAACTCGCTAGCTTTTTGCTGAAGCTGCTGCAAGGGAATATTTTTAAAACCGCGGATATGGTTTGCTTTAAATTCTCCCGGTGTACGTACATCAATAAATTGTTTATTTTTATTGTTAAGTTCATTTTTCAGTTGTCCTGTGGAAATATTTTTTACGCCTTTTACAGGCAGCATTTTTTGTACAATCAACAAAATAGCTAGTCCAATTAATACGATATTTAATGCTGTACCCATCTTTTATCTACCTCCATTTATCTGCTTTTTACGAGCAAGTTTACTGCTTCTTTTACAAGGCGTTCCGTTTCCTCGCCTGACTTAATGTTAGCAATAATGCATTGCTCCAAGTTGGACGATACGACCGTACCGATTGTCCGGTCAACAGCGCTTCTAATTGCAGAAAGCTGGGTGATTACATTTTGGCAATCCTGCTCCTCCTCCATCATTTTGGAAACTCCTTTAATCTGGCCCTCAATTCTCTTTAGACGATTTAGGATTTGTTTGCTATACTCCATATGGAAACACCTCCTTGTCTACGCCGCATGGGCATTCTGTTAAACTATAGCTTTTGACCTCAAAACCTTTTTTTGTTAAAAACCTAATGCCTAAATTGCGGTCCAGCTTCTGGCTTGCGACCACATGAACCGGTTTGGCAGGAATATCCTTGTAAAAGCGCGGCAAATATGCGTAAGGAATATTGAGCGCATGCGCAATCGGGTCATGGCTTGACTCGTTATAATCGCGGATATCCAAAATGACCGCATTTTCCTTTTGAATGCCTCTCCAATTCTGAATACAAGGAACGCTGCGCACCGGATAATAACGTTTATAAAGAAATGCTGCTGCAAAGACTGCTATTGCTATGAGGAAAATATTAAACACTCGCATCACCGTTTAGAGATTTATTTATTATGTTGCTTACATTTTCGATTATATACCCTTAGGGGTATATAATCAAGTGTTTTTTTGTATGAAATTCAGCTCTGAAAACCGTTATATACGGTAAAACGACCTTTAAAAAAAGCACGCAATGATTGGGGCAAGCTGCTCACTTGCATTGCTCAATCATAATTGGGGGATGATTGCAAAATCAGCTTTCAACCATGCGGTTAAAAAACACTATGCACTTACTGGCCTTCAATATACAATCTGTTCTCGGAAGTCAAATTACCTTGTAATCCTTCAGCCATTCCGCAAACTTCTCTGAACCTTCTTCATATGTCAACTCATTGGATTGGATAACTAGTATATGGTACCCAAGGTAAGGTATGTACACCTTATCTTTCATAGAAGGAGGGACATTTTTTGTAAAGTCAAAATAGACATCCCAAATATCCTCACCTTTTCGTTTATACGCTATTGCCTCTAAATCATGTCCATCTTCATAATAACCTAGGTGAAGATGACCATCTTCGTAAGAATGCTCCATATTTCCCTCTCCTTTATGCAAAAAATCGAAACCCCTCCTAACAGAGAGGGGCTGTCACAACGTCTATTTTTCTGGTTGCTCTAAAGAGACGATGACAATTTTCTTTTCAAGAGGTAATACGTTGAATTGTGTTGTCCAATTCATTTTTTGAAAGGAAAATCCTTCGCCAAATTCAGAAGCGGAAATCCATAAAAATATGTCCTTTTCTTCATCGAAGAGAATAAAATTATTTTCCTCTTTGTCCACCATTTCTCGTAGTGTTTGTTCCATCTTCACTTCAATCGTCCAACCTCTAAACTGATACATTGTTGTCCACCTCCTTTTTGCCGCATTGTACGATTCAAAAGAAAGGAGTTGTTATATGTTTTTGGATGTATATGACATTCATGTCAGGTTGGTATAGCACAGCATTATCAAGAGTGATTTTAAGGTTCTATTGCTTCTATCTACTCTTTAACCTAGATTTTTAAATCTGCAGCTGGCGAAATACTTCCACCGGGCCCTGCTCCGGCTTGATATCGCCTTTGGCAACCTTTAAGGCGTTCTTTTCAGCCGCAATCTCCTTGGCCTTGCGGACGCCTAATTTTCGAATAAGGGGAAGCGCCATTTTTCTTCTCAATTTAATAGTCCTCCTCATACTTTCAAGATAATTCGGCCGATTTTAATAATAATCCGGCCGATTCTGGCAATAATCCGGCGGTTTTGGACGATAATCCGGCCGATTTTAACAATAATCCGGCCAACTTCCTAATTCCCCGGCTTTACATGGACACAAGCAAGCCGTAAACCGGTTCGCTTATAGTAAATAGTTCCACCGCAAAGCCTTTTTGTTCCAGCAATTCCTTTAATTTTTGCGAAGGAATTCTCTCGTGCAGCGGCGGGCCCATTTCGCTTTGAACCGCTTCCCATTCGAGAATAAGCAGCTTTCCGCCCGGATTGATCATCCGGCGCATTTCCGCAAACAAGTCATCGAGGCTTGGCACCTCGTGCGCAACGAAGGCAATTAACGCTTTGTCAACCGCACCGCTATCGAGCGGAACTTGCGTAATATCGCTCGTAATGTACTGAATATCCGTAACGCCCTCTCTTTGCGCATGCTCCTGCAAGAAATCGAGCATTTTCGGCTCAATGTCAATCGCATATACCGGCACTTCTGTTATTTTGGCAATTGGCACGGTAAAATACCCGTTTCCTGCCCCCAAATCGGCAATTACATCATCTTTCTCTACACCTAAAATTTCTATCACTTTTTCAGACGGCACAATTTGTTGCCGTTTCGGGTCAAGCAGCCTTCCTGCTTTTTCAGGATTAAATCGATGTCCAGCCATAATCAGTCTCCTTTCCATAGTTGATATCCTTTGATACCCCAATAGGTACATTTACTACTATATTATAATGTATCCTTATTTTCCTGGATAAAAACTAAGGCACATCCCGCAACGAGATGCACCACGCTATTTATTTCAAAATATCCAGCCAAATTTTAACGGACGTAGCCGTAATCAATATCGCCAAAATCCATTGCAATATTTTCGTATTCATCTTTTGGCCTGCTTTTGCGCCAAGCGGGGACGCAATTAAGCTGGCAACAACCATGACGATGGATGGAATAAGCAATACTTGTCCGGTTGTAATTTTTCCAATCGTTGCCCCGATAGAAGAGATGAACGTAATCGCCAATGAAGTCGCAATTGTCATCCGCGTTGGAATTTTGAGTACAACAAGCATAATTGGCACAAGCAAGAACGCCCCGGCCGCACCGACAATCCCGGAGCCAATCCCGACGATTAGAGCTAAAAGCGCCGCAAGCCATTTATTGAATTTCACTTGATCTAACGGAATATCATCCAGCCCTTTTTTCGGAACGAACATCATAATAGCCGCGATAAGAGCCAACACACCGTACACAAGGTTAATCGCTCCCTCTGTCATAACGCGGGAACCGTATCCGCCGATAAAGGAACCTGCCAAGATACTGATACCCATATAAAGAATAAGCTGTTTATTTAAGTATCCGCCTTTACGGTACGCCCACACGCCGCCAATTGTCGCAAAGAATACTTGCACGGCGCTGATGCCAGACACTTCATGGGCAGTAAACGCCGCAAAGCCTAATAGCGGCGGAATGTACAGAAGCATCGGATATTTGATAATCGAACCGCCGATTCCGACCATCCCTGAAATAAACGAGCCGACAAAACCAATCAAAAATAATGTAAGTATAAATCCAAAGTCCATTTGCTGATGCCTCCCCTGACTGAAAATAGGGGCGCCTTTTTCCGCCCCCTATTCCTTAATATGGCTTACGCTTTTTTAATCCAAAACTTTAATACGCCCGCTTCCTCTGCATCGCCAAGCAGCGTATGGCCAGTGGATTGCGCCCAAGCCGCCAAGTCATTCTTTGCGCCTTTATCAGTCG
The DNA here is from genome assembly GCA_048976805.1 of Ectobacillus sp. GTDB lineage: Bacteria > Bacillota > Bacilli > Bacillales > Bacillaceae_G > Ectobacillus. The sequence continues at coordinate 10,236 of JBHGUR010000065.1, forward strand.
TGTGAACCTCTAACACTTGGCCGGAGCTTAGTTCATCCATTGCCTTCTTTGTTCTTACGATTGGCATTGGGCACGCCAATCCTTTTGCATCTAATACTTTATCTGCATTCATCATTTCAATTCCTCCTAATTTTTCATTATTCATGTGTATGGTGAAGCGCACAGCGATTTGGCCCGATTTCGAGCTCTTGTTGCTTATCAACTGTCGCTTCAAGCTGGCCGCGGTTGATAGCTACAATGTCTTCGAAGTTTGGCGGTGTTTGGGAATTTGCGTTTTCGACCACCATATCAATAAATTCTTCTTTCCCTTTGTTTTGCATCATTTCATTGCGAGAGCGGATATTTCCTAACGCATCTCCGATGAAGCCTTCCTTGTTCATTTCCGCATCCAAGCTTGCATAGTGCCCTGGAAGAACAATTACGTCATCAGCAATGTTCGCTACCTTTTTATATACAGTCTCATACAAATCGCCTGCCCATTCAGCCGCTTTGCCGCCAAGGTCTGGGCGTCCAAGGCCGCCTACAAAGATCGTATCTCCAGAGAACAGAAGTTTATGGTTCACAAAGAAGGAAACACTGCCTGGCGTATGACCTGGCGTTTTCACTGCCAATACTTCAAGGTTTACTTTTTCAAACTCAATTGTATCGTGTTGCTCAAGCGGATTAAAATCAAATACAGCGCCCTCGCTCTTCATCAAGTAGTATTTTGCACCTGTAGAATCAGCCAATACTCTTCCGCCGGAAATATGGTCCGCATGCAAGTGGGAGTCCACAATATGTGTAATTGCTGCCCCATCTTCTTTAGCTGCATTCTCATATACATCTGTAAAACGGGATGGATCTACAACAAGCGCTTCTTTTCCGGAAACAACCATGTAGGACAAGCAGCCTTTTCCGACGCGGATAAATTGGTATACCTTCATGTTTTCATCACGGTATACTTCTACTTGGTATAGATGCTCGCTCCATGCTTTCATGCCGTCTTGCAATACGTACACATTGTCAAAGCCCGCTTCTGTAAGCTGCTCTGCCACAAACGCTGCGGAACCGCCCTTCGCGCAAACAACAACTACATCCTTATCTTTTGGAATTTGGTCAACAACTGCTTCAACACCTTCAATTAGTTCAAAGTACGGAACGTTTAAAGATGCAACATTTTCGCCTTCAATTTTCCAATCTTGGTAGTCGCCTTCGTTGCGTACATCAAGAATAAATAACTCTTCTTTGTTCACTACCTTTTTTGCCACTTCTGCTGCAGTCATCATTTTCATATCCACCATTATACCCCCAATAGTATGTTTTTTCATAAAAAAATTTGATATTTATAACGTTTCGATTGCTCCCATCCATTTGGACATTCCCGGAACAACATTACGAACATGTTTAAAACCTTTTTCCGCTAGCTTTTGTGCTGCAAAATCACTGCGGCTGCCTGTACGGCATACTACATAGATCATTGCGTTTGCATCCAGTTCAGATACTCTTTCCTCTAACTGGCCAAACGGAATGGAAATTGCGCTTGGAATATGGCCAAAAGCATATTCAGCCGGCTCGCGTACATCAAGTACAACGATGTTTTCGCCGCTATTGATTTTTTCCGCAAGCTCTTCATTTGTTACCACATAAGGAAACTTGTTCTCTTCTTTTTTCTCTTCATGATTTGCTTTACGAAGATAATGCTTGAGTACAGCACCTTCCTCAACTGTACCAAGATATTGATGTCCCGTATTTTCAGCCCAAGCTTTAATGTCGGCCTTTGAGCCTTTATCTGTTGCCAATACCTCGAGCACATGCCCCGGCTCTAACCCATCCATCGCCTTTTTTGTTCTTACAATTGGCATTGGACAAGATAATCCTTTTGCATCTACAACCATATTTGCTTGAATCATACTTCTACATATCCCCCTCTTTTACCCCTACGGGTATGAAAGTATTTGAAATTTTTTCATTCAGGCTCTGTTGCAGCCTGATTCCTTTGTTAGCACTGCATTTTTAAAATAGATTCAACCATGACAACAACTGCCTGCTTCATATAGACAGCTTAGTTGCACGGATTCACAACTGAAACACTTAAACGATGTTGCTAAGGTGTTAATATCATTTACAAAACTGATTATATACCCTGCAGGGTATATAATCAAGTGTTTTTCTTCAAAAAAAGAAAAAAATTCCCCTTAGATTTTCTCTCAAGGGGGTATACATTCGATTAATCAATGGAACTGATCTTTTCCTGCATCATTCCCTCATCCATCGGCCCGATAATTTTATAGCGGACAATTCCTTTTGAATCAAGGATGTAGCTTGTCGGGATGGTTGACACTTGGTACGTACCCCCTACATTTCCTTTTTCATCTAATAAAATAGGGAACGTGAGCTTATAGTCCTGTGCAAAAGCTGCCCAATTACGCTGGCCGATACCCCCATTACCATAAAAATAATACTAAACCCGATAACAAATCCAAAGGACCGCTGCATCAGAACAAGACGGTTCGGTTGAATTTTCCCATCCTGAATGGTAGACCCGGTTAAATAGCTAATATATGCGGGGAGCAAAGGGAAGACACAAGGTGAAAAAAATGACAAGAGCCCTCCTGTAAATGCAAATAATACCGACACATCTCCTATGTTCACTTCCTCCTTTTCATTGCATCTATAAGATTGTACAGGGTATTTGTTAAGATTTAATGAACAGAAGGAGGAAAAAATGCCACCTAAAAAAAGGATACTGCGTATAGTATCCTTTTTCGCTGCTTATCGCACCGCGCAACGGTTCGGCCCGATTTCCATTTCCCTTTGCTGTTCGTCATCCGGTGCTATTTTGCCCATATTCGTTTGGCGGATTTCCTGGTAAGAATTTGGCTGGGGCGGCAAGTTTTCCGTAACCGTTTTTCTAAATTCCTCTTCATTCTCAATATTTAAGCCGTGATTTTCTTTATACAGCACTCCCAGTTTTTGGGCAACGCTGCCATCATCATTCATTTCGTTGATGCCCATGAAATGTGTCGGCAAAACGACAAGTTCATCAGCAAGCTCTTTATATCGCGTATATAACGTCTGCCTTAAATCGCCAACCCAATCCTCCGCTTTTCCGGCAAGATCGGGGCGCCCAATGGAATCGATAAATAAAATATCGCCAGTCAACAAATATTGATCGTCGACGATGTAAGATGTACTTCCAATCGTATGCCCCGGCGAATAAAGCGCTTTAATCGCCACATTTCCTATTTTCACTTCATCGCCGTCTTCAATCGGCTGATAAGAAAAGACAACTTCGCCGGCATCCTTTGGCGGAAGATAATAGGTTGCCCCCAGCTTTTCCGCCAGCTTTCGGCCGCCGGAAATATGGTCGGCATGAAGATGTGTGTCCAATACCGCTTTCACTGTAATGTTATGTTCTTTAATAAATTGTTCATACGTATCAATCATACGATTTGTATCAATGAGCACACCCTCGCCATTTGACTCAACAAGGTAAGATAAACATCCTTTGCCAATGCGGACAAATTGATACATTGCGCCCCCGCTTTTTAAATCTCCTATCTTTATCGGCTCTAAGTATTCGCTCCATGCCTTCATGCCGCCTTCAACGGAGTACACTTCTGAAAAGCCTGCTTCGGCAATTTGTTCTGCTACCATTAAGGAGGAGCCGCCCTTTGCGCAAATCACGTAAATCGCTTTTCCTTGCGGGAGCTTATCTTTAATAGCGTCTATTCCATCCATTAAATCGAAATAAGGGGCATTAATAATGTCTACATTTTTCCCTTCAATCTTCCAATCATCAAAATCCCCGGTATTGCGGGCATCCAAAATGAATAATTCTTCTCCATTTATAGCCTTGCGGGCAATTTCTTTAACAGAAACCGTTTGTACTCCCATCGCCTATCCTCCTTTAGATTAAACCGTTCATTACTTCAGCTTACGCTATATTTTTTAGAACGTTAACGTAATATCCGCATCCTTGGCATAATTCAGAAAAGTTGCCGCCCCGCCGACATCAATGCCCTCTACAAAATGCTCTTTCTCCAAACTCATGACATCCATCGTCATTTGGCAGGCAATCAACTTTACGCCAAGTTCCTGCGCCATTTGCAAGAGAGACTCAATGGAAGGAACATTCGCTTTTTGGAAACCTTCTTGAAAATGTTCCTTGCCTATTGGCATCGGCAAGTTTTTATGCCCTTCCTTATGAATCAAATTCAGCCCTTCAAACGTAAAGAAGATTTCAACCTGTGCGTCTGTGGCCGCTGCCGCAGTCGCAATATTGAATACTTTATACGCATCAAATAAGCCGCCGTTTGCGGCAATAATTGCTACTTTCATAACCATTTCCTCCTATAGTGCACTTTGTTAAATGTTTTTCGTTGGCCCGGTCCATTCGCTCATGCCCGGCACAACATTTACTACCTTCTTAAAACCTTTTTGGGCAAGCTGCTGCGCCGCTAAATCGCTTCGGCTTCCTGTTCTGCAAATAACATAGAACTCATCATCTTCATTTAATTCTTCAAAACACTTTTCTAACTCGCCTAACGGAATGGACTTTGCCCCCGGTATATGCCCAAAAGCATATTCTGCCGGCTCGCGGACATCTAGCACAGTAATTTTTTCATCGCCTTCAATCTTTTGGCGCAGCTCTTCTAGGTCTATTACATGAGGATGGCTTGCTCCTGTCTTCGTTTCGTCCGCACTCGCTTTACGGATGTAGTGCTTGAGCACATCGCCCTCTTCAATTGTCCCCAAATATTGATGGCCCGTGCTCTCTGACCATGCCTTAATATCTGCCTTTGACCCCTTATCGGTCGCCTGCACTTCCATAACCTGCCCCGGCTCTAGTTCATCCATCATTTTCTTCGTTTTCACGATAGGCATAGGGCAAGCGAGCCCTTTCGCATCTAATACCCGATTTGCACGAATCATAATTATCCCCCCTTCACCTGTATTATCCTCCTTAGCGCTTGTTGTGATGCAGAACAAATTGTTTATGGCAAAAATTGAATAAGAAAAGCGATTCCCCTTCTTTTTCCTAGGCCTCAAACAGCCGGAATCTAAAAGTGAATCGCCTCATATAACTTATAAAGTCAGAAAATAAACCCCAAATACAGCAATAATGAGCACCATTAAAACGGCTAAAAATAACACAAGCTTTCTGGACGAGAGAAAGGTTTGCTCATTAATTTGGCGAAGCTTTTGAAAGTAGCTCACGGTTGCCAATGTGATCGTTAATATGCCGGTGAACACGGATAAAATGCCAATCATTAGCACTGTTATATCGCCCATCCAGCTAATGCTTCCTTTCACATGCATATTCGTAACTAAAAAGCCGATGCCCGTTACGGCAATTGCCGTCCGAATCCACGCCAATACCGTTCTTTCATTTGCTAAATGCTGTTGGATATATTTCGAATCCCTCGTAATTTCCTTTTCTTTTCCATTTCCCAAAGCAATCTTCCCCTTATAATCTTTCTATCCCTGTACTACACTATTCTTATTCTCCATAGGCAATATCATGAATTCTAACTTCATCCTTTTACATTTCTACTGATTGTCAGAGCTGCTGTATACATATGGACTTTAGTGTCCGCAGGAAACAAGGTAGGCATAGGGCTATCTATACCATTACAACATAAATCTATATTTTCTCCTTTGGATAATCTGCAAGCATTAAAGAACTTATTCTCTTTAGTATTCTTTGTAGTATACTAGAAAAACTGAAAAAGCCGATTGCAAAAGCACAAAACCTCTGCAACCGACTTTTCCAGTTGTATATAAAAATGAATTAGTTTTTATCTATTGGCTCTGTTAAAGCTTGTTGTTGATTTTTGTACCAACAGTGCGCTTATGTGCATCAAGGTTAGGTAGAACAGACAGCCGCCTAATCTCGTTTTTTTGCTTCTGGTTTTCCTTTGGACGAGGTAAAGAAAACTCGCCGACTGGCGAGCCTGCAAAGGCGAAGACAGAGGCGTAGTTGCCCTTATACTTTATTCCTAAAATTGGCTACTACGTCGCATGGTCTTCTTCGCTGCCAATTTATCTTTTCTTAAAGTGAAAAGTTAGGCCCTGACCGTTACTACACACGGCTGGGAGCACTCCCCCCCTCTAAAAAAGGGTTTATTTATCAACACTAACGTTTAACACAGCCTATCTATTTAACAAGCCCATAATCGCTTGCGGATCAAATCCGATTACCCATTTTCCATTAACATTAATTTGCGGCACGCCAAGCTGCCCTGTCGTTTCCACAAGCTTTCTGGCTGCCGCTTGGTCTAGCTGCACATTCACTTCTTGAAACGGAACGCCTTGCTCTTCCAAAAATCTTTTTACCATTACACAATATGGGCAAGTTGTTGTTGTATATACCGTTACATGATTCATTGCACATTACCATCCTTTATTCTAGTTTAGAATGTTAAAGTGATATCGGCATCTTCTGCATAGGTTAAGAACGTTACCGCACCGCCTACTTCAACGCCATCGACTAAATGCTCTTTTTCAATTCCCATAACGTCCATTGTCATTTGGCATGCGATTAGCTTTACGCCCATTTCGTTTGCCATGTTCACCAATTCTTCAATTGAAGGAACATTTGCCTTTTGGAATCCAGCTTGGAAATGTTCTTTTCCTTCCGGCATCGGAAGGTTTTTATATGCTTCCTTATGGATTAAACTTAAACCTTCGAATGTAAAGAAGATTTCAACCTCAGCATCTGTCGCCGCTGCTGCTGTTGCAATATTAAATACCTTGTACGCATCAAATAAACCGCCGTTTGCTGCAATAATCGCTACTTTCATAATTTTTTCCCCTTTCCAATCTCTTTTTAAATACCTATATGGGTATATAAAAACTTAAAAAAAATGAAATGCACTATAGTTTGTTTCTTACATAATTTATATACCTTATGGGGTATATATTAAAACAAAGAAACCCTTTTGTCAACAGGACCGCTGCACATTTTTCTGTCATATCGTGCTATTTTTAAGACAAATATAGAATACATATGAAACGCAAAAATGGAACATGATTAATAATATGTAGTAAGCAAAAGATATGTCTCATAACATCAATTTATTTCACTGCGGAGGTGAACAGATGCGTTCAACAAAAATTGCTTCTCTTTCTGTCGCCAGCAATACTTTTGTTGTGCTATTAAAGCTCGTTGTCGGCTTTTTAACAGGTTCGGTTGCCGTCATTTCCGAGGCCATCCATTCTTCCTTAGATTTGGCTGCTTCTGTTATTGCTTTTTTTGCAGTCAGAGTTGCCAGCAAACCGCCCGATCCAAAACACCCGTATGGGCATGGAAAATTTGAAAATATATCGGGAACAGTGGAAACGTTGCTTATTTTCGTTGCAGGCATTTGGATTATTTACGAATCGGTAGAAAAAATTATCCATCCAACCCCAATTCAACTCCCTTGGCTTGGAATTGGGGCGATGCTAATTGGAGCTGGATTGAATTTTATCGTGGGAAAAAAGGTGCAAAAAGTTGGCGAAGAGACAAAGTCGGTTGCAATGAAGTCGAATGCGCTGCATCTGTTGACAGATGTATATTCTTCTTTAGGCGTAGCTGCTAGCCTTTTGCTTGTTACGATTACAAATTGGACCATTTTGGACCCAATTATCGGTATCGCCATCGCCCTTTACATTATCCGGGAAGCCTTCCATCTCGTAAAGGAGGCCTTTCATCCATTGGTCGACACCGGCTTATCTGATGCTGAAGAAAAAACCATCCGCGAAGTGTTAAAATCTTATAAGCACCGCTATATTGAGTATCATGATTTGCGGACACGCCGCGCCGGCTCTGAGGAGCATGTCGATTTCCATCTCGTTGTTCCTTCTCATCTTAGCGTAGAAATCGCGCATGAGCTATGTGACAGCATTGAAGAGGATTTAAAGCGTTCTCTTCACAATCCGCAAGTATTAATTCATGTTGAACCCGAACATGAACGGCTAAATCAACCGCCTGAAGCCAACGATGCCGGCCAAGGTACGGCCACGCCGCCAGACAAAGATATTCTGATATAAATGTGATTTTACAACTGCATTTTAAAAGCAGTGTGATTTTGACTCATTTTCTATTTAAGCATATGCTGAAACATGCACTAAATGAGCCAAAATCATACTGCCTTTCCCCACTCCTAATTTCTCCATCTAAAGGAAACTCGCCGGCTGGCAGACGAGGCGAAAATAGAGGCGTAGTTGCGTTTATACTTTATTCCTAAAATTAGCCACTACGTCGCATGATCTTCTTTGCTGCCAATTTATCCTTACTTAAAGTACAATGAAAAACAAGGCATGCTTACCTAATATATTCATTTATAAATAATCCTAAAAATCCCTTGTTATTTTTTGTCGTTTCATTATCATGAATTTATATAGAAAGGCTCTGTTAAAGGACAATGTTGATTTTGATATCACGAACGCCTGTACATTACGGCTATGCAGAAATTTCCACCTGCACTCATATTCTCCCTCCGGTTTTCCTTTGGACGAGACCAAACTAGGCCCTGACCGTTACGATACACGGTTGGGAGCACTCTCCCCCTTTTAAAAAAGGGGTTATATATCAACAATAACGTGTAACACAGCCTATAGAAAAGGAGTGGACAAATCAACATGTCGAAGTATTCAAAGCATTTAGCAAGCTCTTCGTTGGCTGTCATGGGGGCTGGCTTTGCAGCCACATTGCCATTTCAAGGCTCTGCTTTAGGCGCGGTTTTGCAGGGCGGCTTTGAAGCGGGGCTCGTCGGCGGACTTGCGGATTGGTTTGCGGTAACTGCTTTATTCCGGCATCCGCTCGGTATCCCTATCCCGCATACAGCGCTTTTGCCAAAAAATCGGCAGCGTCTTACAAAGGGCCTGATTCGGATGCTGGAAAACAATTGGCTGACGAAAGAAAGCATTACGGAAAAATTAAATCAAATTCATATCACGCCGCGGCTCTTAACTGCGCTAGAAGAAAGACTTGCTTCCGATTCCGTTAAAAAAGGGATAACGGCTGCCGCGAAGCAGGCTATTCTCCAGCTAAAGCCTGAGCAAATCGTCATTTTTGCAGAGAAGGAAATAAAAGCTTACATAAGTGCAGCAGACGTTTCTCCTCTCCTTAAATCAGCAGTCCATCAAGTGCTGGAGTATAAATACGAAGAAAAGGCGTTAGATTACCTTTTGCTTCAAGCAAAGGAATGGTCAGAAAAAGACAGTTCCCGCAACCAGCTTGGCAGCGTGGCGATGAAGGCCATCGGCAATATCGAACTGGACGGCTTTATGCAGTTTGCGCTGAAATCGTTCATTAATCTTGTTGATGAAGAAAAGCTTGGCGGCATCCTCCAGGATTTCATGATAAGAGGCATAAATAGCCTCGCGGACCCGAGCAACGGAAATAGACAAGCTCTTCTTGGGAAAATCCGGGCAGAATTGGAAAAGGGAGCCGAAAATGAAACATTGCTAAAGGCATTGGAAAATTGGAAAGAAGCGCTGCTTTCACGCTGGGAAGCATCGAAACAAATTACAGAAATCCTGCAGCATATACAGCAAAAGGCATTATCTTTTATAAAGGATGAAAGTTTCTACGATATACATGCCCTGCCTTTTCTGAAACAGCTGTTACATAAAGTGAAAAGCGACCCGGAACGCATCGCTCAAATCGAAAGCGGCCTAAAAAACGAAATTATCCAGTTTATCGAAAGAAACCATTCAAAAATCGGAAAGCTCGTACAAGAAAATCTGGATAAGCTTGATGATCAAACATTAATTTCCATGATGGAAAATAATGTGGGCAAGGATTTGCAGTGGATTCGGGTAAACGGGGCTGTTTGCGGTTTTATTATCGGGCTCTTTCTGGAAGGAATTAAAATGTTTATTTAACACAATCCTCCAGCCCCTCGGCTGGAGGATTTTTGTTTATTTTATCTTTTGCAAAGCAATATTTAGCTCGAGAACATTGACCCGCTCCGCTCCAAACAAGCCAAGCTGCGGCTGTTCGATATGGCCTTTCACCAGCTCGACCAGTTTATCCTCGGAAATATTATTCGCTTTTGCTACCCGCTTTATTTGCGCATATGCCGCTTCTGGACTAATATGCGGATCTAGTCCGGAAGCAGAATTTGTTACTAAATCGATAGGCACTTCAGAAACAGCTACATCTGGATTATTTTCTTTCCATTGCGCAATCGTCTCTTTCGCCCTCTTTATCATATCCATGTTCGATGGAGCATAATTGTTTGAGCCGGACTCCTTTGATTGATAAGCAATGCTGGAAACGCGCCCGTGAAAGAAACGGGAGTCTTGAAACTGCTGCCCGATTAGCTTTGAACCGATCACTTCATGTTCTTCATTATATATAAGGCTGCCGTCCGCCCGACCAGGCATAACAATCTGGGCCAATCCCGTTACAACAGCTGGATACGCAAGGCCGCATAATACGAGCATTACAGCCGACATCCGGACAACCGTGGATAATACGCTTTGCTTTTCCATATCATATTTCTCCTTTCCGCGCTTATGCGAACAACCCTACCGCTAAATCAATTAATTTAATTCCGATGAACGGGGCGAGTACGCCACCAAGGCCGTAAATAAATAGATTACGGCGCAATAGGGCGTTAGAACTCATCGGTTTATACGCTATCCCCCTCATTGCTAACGGGATCAAGAGCGGAATAATGATTGCATTGAAAATTAACGCAGATAAAATAGCAGACAACGGAGAATGCAAGTTCATTACATTTAGTGCATCCATCTGCGGAATTGCCGCTGTAAACATAGCCGGAATAATCGCAAAATATTTTGCCGCATCGTTTGCGATACTAAACGTTGTCAATGCGCCGCGTGTCATAAGGAGCTGCTTGCCGATTGCAACAACTTCAATAATTTTTGTCGGATTGGAATCCAAATCAATCATGTTTGCTGCTTCTTTGGCGGCTGCCGTGCCGCTGTTCATCGCCAAGCCGACATCCGCCTGCGCCAAAGCCGGTGCATCGTTTGTGCCATCGCCGGTCATCGCCACAAGCTTGCCTTGCGCTTGCTCTGCTTTAATGACTGCAATTTTATCTTCCGGCTTGCATTCCGCGATAAATTCGTCCACCCCGGCTTCTTTAGCAATTGTTGCTGCTGTTAACGGATTATCCCCAGTGCACATCACCGTTTTAATTCCCATTTGCCGAAGCTGCTCAAAGCGCTCACGCATCCCTGGCTTGACGGTATCTTTCAAATAAATTAGTCCGTAAATACGTTGATTGGCAGCGACTGCAAGTGGGGTACCGCCCTCTTTGGCAATTTGGCCGGCTTTTTGCTGCAAATTCGGCGGAATCGGTCCCCCCTGCGCTTGCACCCACTCCATAATTGCATTTACTGCTCCTTTGCGCACCTTTGTGCCATCGGGCAAATCCAGTCCGCTCATACGCGTTTCCGCTTGAAATGGAATAAACTCCGCGCCCGCCGCAGCATCTGCATTATAAGAAAAACGATTCTCTTTTACATAGTCAATTACAGATTTCCCTTCAGGCGTTTCATCCAAAAGCGAGCTTACCGCCGCCCAATTCGCAAGTTCTTCTTTTGTTTCTCCGATAACTGGAATAATATCATAGGCCATACGGTTTCCGAAGGTAATTGTACCCGTTTTATCAAGGATGATCGTATTAATATCTCCAGCAGCCTCAACCGCTTTGCCTGACATGGCAAGAACGTTAAATTTTGTTACCCGGTCCATACCGGCGATGCCGATTGCCGATAAAAGACCGCCGATTGTCGTTGGAATGAGACATACAAGCAATGCTACAAGAACGGCTGTATCAATTGTAAAACCGAGATATTGCGTAAACGCGGGCAATGTTACAACAACGAGCAAAAATATTAGTGTTAAACTTGTCAACACGGTATTTAGCGCAATTTCGTTCGGCGTTTTTTGGCGCTTTGCCCCTTCTACAAGGGAAATCATTTTATCAAGAAAAGATTCACCGGGATTACTTGTAATTAACACAGTAATCTCATCGCTTACTACCATTGTCCCTCCCGTTACGGAGTTAAAGTCTCCTCCCGCTTCTTTCATAACCGGCGCGGACTCCCCCGTAATCGCCGATTCATCAACAGACGCCAAGCCTTTAATCACTTCCCCGTCACCTGGAATCATTTCTCCTTGTTTCACAATAACTGTATCGCCTTTGCGAAGCTCCGCAGCCGGTACCTTTACGACTTGTCCGTTTGATTTGAGCAAGTTTGCATATACATCTTTTTTGGACTGTTTCAAGGAATCCGCTTGCGCTTTGCCTCTTCCTTCTGCCAGTGCTTCCGCAAAATTCGCAAACAATACAGTAAACAGGAGAATGATTGAAACTGTCATATTAAACCAACCTGGCACGTTTGCAGACGTTCCCGGCATAAAAGAAAGCACAAATGTAATGAGAAAACCAATTTCGACAACGAACATAATTGGGTTTTTTGCCATAATTCGCGGGTCAAGTTTTATAAAAGACTGCCGCAATGCCGTTTTAATCATAACGGCATCTATCGTTTGCGCCCCGCTTATTTCACTCGCAGCCTCCGCTGTCTTTACAGTAGCTGCTTTTCCTTTATATATTCGCTTTTTTACTGCTGCAGATGATTTATTCATAATTCCATCCCCCATTACTTCAACGTCAAAAATTCTGCAATCGGCCCTAACACTAAAATTGGAAAAAACGTTAACGCGCCGACGAGGCAAATTGTCCCGACAAATACTCCCCCGAATAAGCTGTTATCCGTCCGAAATGTACCTGATGTTTCCGGTACCAAGTTTTTTTCTTTCAGCGATGCGGCAACCGCCAGCATCGTTATAAGGCTAAAGTACCTTCCCAAATACATGATAATGCCTGTAGAAATATTCCAAAATGGCGTATTATCCAACAATCCTTCAAATCCTGACCCGTTGTTTGCCGCGGCCGAAGTATATTCATAGACTATTTGCGTAATGCCGTGAAATCCAGAATTCGTAACCGCCCCCGTTCCTAAACCTGTAACGAGCGCGATGGCCGAGGCGCCGATAATTAATAATGGTTGAAAAAGGAGGGTAACCGCAACGAGTTTCATTTCTTTTCCTTCTATTTTCTTCCCAAGAAATTCCGGCGTCCGCCCGACCATTAAACCAGAAATAAAAACGGCAATTATCGCATACAGCATGACGTTAATAAACCCCGCGCCGACACCGCCAAATATTGTGTTTAGCATCATGTTTATAAGCGAAACCATGCCTCCAAGCGGCGTTAATGTATCATGCATTGTATTCACCGAACCTGTTTCGGCCGCCGTCGTAACGGTTGCATACAAAGCTGACCAAACCGGGCCAAAGCGCACTTCTTTTCCTTCCATATTGCCTTGATTATGCTGCACGCCCATCTCATTCAACAGCGGATTTCCAGAAAGCTCAGCAGCAGCAAGTGCACCAAAACCGATAAGAAACAACATGAGCATTGATACAAATAGCACACGACCCTGCTTTTTATTTCCAACCATTCGCCCATATGTAAAAGGAAGCGCTGTTGGGAGCAGCATCATTAACACCATTTGCAAAAGGTTGCTTAATGCTGTCGGGTTCTCAAATGGATGCGCAGCGTTAGCTCCAAAGAAACCGCTGCCGTTGTTGCCCAATTCTTTAATCGCTACAAAAGAGGCGACTGGTCCGCGCCAAATCAGCTGATCAGCCCCTTCAAGCGTCCTTGCCGCAACTGCCCCTTCGAAGGTTTGCGGTATGCCAAACGCTACAAATATAAACGCTGTAATGAATGCGGCCGGAAGAAGAACCCGTATAATCGCTCTGGTAAAATCTACGAAAAAATTCCCAAGCTCTTTACCGGCTAATCCACGGATAAATGCAATAGCCAAGGCAAGACTGGTCGCGGGTGCCGCAAACATAAGCCCAATTAACATAAGCTGAGTAAAATAAGATGCTCCTGTTTCACCGCTGTAATGCTGCAAGTCCGTACCCGTTATAAAGCTGATGGCCGTATGGAAGGCAAGCGCAGGCTCCATCCCTTCAATTTTTGCTGGATTTAACGGCAGTATACCTTGAAGCCTGAAAACAAAATACCCTAGAACAATCATGAAAGAGTTTAAGAGAATTAAAGATGCAGCATACTGTTTCCAGCTTTGGCTGGCACCTGTAACGCCGGTTATTTTAAAAAGCGGCTTTTCGATCCAGCCAAATACTCGATCAAGTTTTTTGCTTCCCGAATGCAAGGACTTCTCCAAGTAAATTCCTGTTGGTTTTGCCAGAAGAATAAATATCGTTACTGTAATGGCGACCGCTATCCAAATCATTTTTGATCTCTCCTCGTTTAAAACTTTTCTGGATTGAGCAATGCGTACACTAAATACACGGTAACCGCTGCGACGATGCCCCATAAAATAATCATTTCGTTTTCCCTTCCTTCACTACATGATCTGACCATTTGGCAAGAGCAAGCATAGCTGCCAGCAGCAACAAAATTATCCCTGCCATAACCATATCTAACATAGTAACCCTTCCTTTTTGAATTTTTTCCATCAAACAAATCAAAAAAGACACTGGGAGTTACCCAGTGCCCTTAAAAAGTCAACACAAAAGTAGCCCTCCTCTCCAAACGCTTACGGAGTTAGCTGTCGGATTCGGGCCTAAAGAGTAGCCCTACCTTCAACAAGAAGGATTCACCCCAAGTGGCAGTGCACAAAAATGGTTCCCCCGTTCCTTCACGGACTCAGCGACATAAGGTTGCTTCATAGATTAATAATATTCGTTGTTTGTAAATATACTCTTCTAAATTTTAGTTGTAAAGAGACAAATTGTGAAAAAGTAATCTTCACATATTCTTAACAATTCTCCCTAAAATCATCGGAGCCATTCTTTACTCGCTAAAGGCCCCCCATCTGGTTGACGAGCCTGCAGAGATATAATTGCCCTTGCACTTCATATCTACAACTCATCTTCTGCGCTGCCTATAACACGCAAAAAGGGATTGCCAATTTTAAAGCAATCCCTTTTTCTATTGGCTCTGTTAAACTTGATTGTTGATTTTCCACTACAGGCGGACGTTTTCCGCGGGCGGGGCCGAGCCGCTTTTCCCGCTGGAGCCGCCGCCTTTCGTTCCAAACCAACAAATAAATCAGAATCAATATTAGCCTTTAACAGAGCCTTTCTATTAAAAATCTTCATCACCGCCGCCAAAGAAATCCCCAAACCCGGATTCCTCCGCTTCCCCGAACGCCTCTTCATCAAGCCCAAGCGCTTCCGCAGCATCTTCCATCATTTCGTCCACGCCAAGTTCATCTAATATTTCATCAAGAAGCATGCCGCCCAAAATACCAACGGCCAGTCCGCCGACCATGCTAGCCAGCGGACTTCCATGATGATGGCCGCTCTTATGAGAAACATAAGAGAACGGCTGCGCATAAGCGTGCGGATTGACAAGCGCTTCTGTAATATATTGCTGCAGCAGCTCTGCTGTTTTCTGTTCATCCTGCAAAACAGACTGATTTAAGAAAAATTCCCGCTTCGCCTCTATTTCATGGAACCCTCTGCGACAATCGATTTCCATCCAAACACGAACTCCGCCGTTTTCAATAGCGAAACGAAGCTCAACTTCATTTACCTGTCCCATAAACATTCCAGTTGGGAAAAAGGCAAATTCTTGCCCATAATGGTCAACTTTTCCAGACGTCGGCTTTTCCCTGAATCCTAAATGCACCAAGGCATTACATACAGATTCGGCTTCTTTCGAAAGCTCAACGACTAAACGGTCTACATCTGTACGGTCCACGCCGCCCTCAATATCTAAATGTGTATCAAAATGATAAGACACCATTCCTCTTGAAACAGGCAAGTTAGCAGGAATGATATATGTAAAGGGGATTATTTTTTGTTCCTTCGGCAAAATTTTATAAGCCCCGCTTAAAGGAATTGCCGCCACTTCACGGGCAATTGTCCCTTTCCTTGTCGCGACGTTCATCATGAGACGCGCTGCCAAATGATTAATCTGCTGCTCCACCTCGCCGCCTTGTATCATAACCTCGCCTTGAACGGTGTCCCCAGCGCGGTACGGGCGATTTTCAAAGCGCAAGTCAACAGTCGCCGCTCCTTTTCCAAAACGCGCTAAAAACTTTTTAAACATGTATATCGCTCCCTTTTAAATGTGTTTTTCATATATTGAAACAAACAGCAACTACGGCGTTGCTGTTTGTTGTTTTGGTTGCATTTTCTGAATTTCTACCCGTTTGATTTGATGAACATCCTTCGCAAGAACCTTGAGCCTATAACCATCTATTTCAACGGATTGTCCCTCTTCAATTTCATGGTTTTGCATCATAATCCAGCCGCCGATTGTATCGACATCTTCCTCATCCATGTGCAGACCGAGAAGGTCATTCACTTCGGTAATCAAAACCTTACCGTCGACAATCTTATGATGCTCGCTAATATGCTGGATTGGCGGCTGTTCATCTTCATCATACTCATCCCTAATTTCCCCGACGATTTCCTCCAAAATGTCCTCCAACGTTACAAGCCCTGCGGTACCGCCATATTCGTCATATAAAATCGCCATCGGAATCCTTTGCTTTTGCATTTGCAAAAGCAAATCATGAATCGGAATCGTCTCCATTACCTCAATCACCGGACGCATAAAATTGCGGATGTGCTGCGTATTAACTCCTTTTCCATTAATATATTGAATGAAAAAGTCCTTTACGTTCACCATACCGATAATATCATCCTTATCTTCTCCAAAAACAGGATATCGGGTATACTTTTCATTTTGAATAATGCTCATATGCTCCTGCGGGGAATCGTCCGCGTACAATCCGACAATCTCCGTACGGGGCACCATAATCTCCTTTGCGATACGGTTATCAAACTCAAAAATATTATTTACATATTTATATTCTGCTTGGTTAATTTCTCCGCTTTCATAGCTTTCAGAAAGAATTAAGCGAAGCTCTTCCTCTGAATGAGCAACCTCGTGTTCAGAAGCCGGCTTTAAACCGAACATTCCTGTCACCACGCGAGCTGAACCGTTTAATGCCCAAATGAACGGATATGCAATCTTATAAAATAAGATTAACGGGCGCGCAAACATTAGCGTTACTTGCTCCGCCTTCTGGATAGCGATAGTTTTCGGCGCCAGTTCCCCTATAACTACATGTAAAAATGTAATGAAGGAAAACGCAAAAATAAACGAAATGCTGCTCGCGACTGCGCCAGAAAAGTTCAAGTCTTTCAATACCGGCTCCAGCATATGGTGGACGGTCGGTTCCCCAAGCCATCCAAGGCCCAATGCGGTTACCGTGATTCCCAGCTGGCACGCCGATAAATATTCATCAAGGTTAGAAGTTACTTTTTTCGCGGCTAACGCACCGCGTTTTCCTTCCGATACAAGCTGGTCAATACGGCTGCTGCGAACTTTAACAATCGCAAATTCCGCTGCTACGAAAAAGCCTGTGAGTGCGATTAACGCCGCCACCATAGCTAAATTAAATATGTCCAAATAACCCCCTTAGTTCAAGGAACTAAGGTGTTCACCTCCTGTAAAGTTAGTTTTCTTCTATTCTATTCTTTATATTTGTTAAAAAGAAAACGATATCTATATAAATATAAATTAAAAAAATAATTTAAAATGCTTCTTTCCCGCTATGTTAAAGAACAGCATTACTGCGGCTCGTTTCCCGCTTAGCCAGAGGATTCAATCATAATGTAAGAAACCGTCCGCCCATACAACAAAGGAAAAAGCCAAGGTTATAAAGCTGTTGTATACAGTTCTTTATATGATTAGCAGCAATAACGTTTGGATTAACGCTGAGGCCTGGCTGGACAAGTTCTTTTTTATCTCCTGGCGCTGCTCCTCTGTCAAGCTTTCGAGTAAAGGCTTCATATGAACAAGCTCGCTTTCCAGCTGGTGAATATGCTTGGCAAGCTCTACGACTTGCTCTTTCAGAAAAGCCGGCTCCCCATCAGGCGATGGCTTCTGCCTAAGAATATCTTTAATTTCGCAAAGCGGCATATGCATTTTCTTGCAGCTCTCAATAAAACGTAACGTATCTAAAGCTGTTTCATCATAATACCTATAATTTGAATCCGACCGTTTAGCTGTCAGCAGCCCTAAATTCGTATAATAATCAATGGTCCGCTTTGATACACCGGCAAGCTGCGCTAACTCCCCAATTCGGTACACGTTCCCAACAAGATCACCCCTTTATCCTAACTGGTTCAAATTTATCAACTAGCACCTTAATTCTACCATTCAGAAAAGCATACAGTCAAACGTTACAGTTTTAGAGAAATATTGAAAAAGGTTGAACGGCGATTGCCCCTTTTCCGTATTCATAAAATAATGGCTCTGTTAAAGGCTAATGTTGATTTGGATTCATTTGTTGATTTGGAACGAAGGGCGGCGACTCCAGCGGGAAAAGGGGATAGCCGAGACCCTGAACTGAGCGCAGCGAGGGAAGCGACTCGGCCCCGCCCGCGGAAAGCGTCCGCCCGTAGTGGAAAATCAACAATCAAGTTTAACAAAGCCAAAATAATATATGTTTCCTGCCGCTTAGACAATAAACCTATTTATCTTCCTTGCATATCCTAACATTAAATTGTAAATGTTCTGCTTTTTTATTGTAAGTTTTTCAGATAAGTAGTATGATTAATACAACAAAGTTTCCTTAAGGAAACATAATGAACTTTAACAAAAAAAATAGGAGAAGGTGAATAAATATGGATTCTTCTAAAATACAGCCTTTATCACAATTTCATACAGGCGATTTAGTTCAGCTTGAATCTATACAATTACAAGGCCCTTTAAAACGCCGGCTCCTCGATCTAGGATTTATCCCGGGCACAACCGTCAAGGTATTGCAGCGCAGCCCGCTCGGCGATCCTGTCGCCTATCAAGTAAACAATACAACCATTGCTTTGCGAAAAGAAGAAAGCTCGCGCATATTCGGAGTATGGATTGGAGTGGATACCTATGTATAATTATCGGATTGCTTTGGCTGGAAACCCTAATACTGGAAAAAGCACATTGTTTAATACATTAACGGGACTGCGGCAGCATACGGGAAACTGGACTGGAAAAACAGTCCTAAAAGCAGAGGGAGAATATGAGTATAACGGCAAACAATACACGGTTATTGATTTGCCGGGGACATATTCTTTATATTCAAACTCTGCCGACGAAGAAGTAGCACGCGACTATATTATTTTTGATAAACCAGACGTCACGGTTGTCGTGCTTGATGCAACGGCGATGGAACGGAACTTGAATCTGGCTCTTCAAGTGATGGAGATGACCAAAAACGTAGTGATATGCGTCAATTTAATTGATGAGGCGGAGAAAAAAGGAATTGCCGTAAATGAAAAAATATTATCTAATCGTCTTGGCGTGCCGGTTGTTAAAATCTCGGCCCGCAATAAAATCGGCCTTTCAAACTTGCTTGATACGATAGAAAAGACAATTGAAGGAAAAATCGCCACTAATCCGCACCATGTTACTTACAGCCCGTCCATTGAAAAACGGATAGCTTCTTTAGAACCGGAAATTCGCGCGATTTTCGGCGATGACTATCCGGCAAGATGGATTGCGCTTCGCCTTTTGGACGGCGATACTAACTTTTTAGAAGCTCTTCAACATAAACATAAAACTGTAAGCGTAAAGGAGGCTGCTATTAATGGACTATCGTTCAACCAATAACCCTCTTCCGCTAGAACACTTGATAAAGCATGCAAAAGCGCTTGGTAGCGAAGATATCCGCGATGAGATTGTCAGCAGCATTTACCGCACTTCGCACCAGATTTGCCAAGAGGCTATTCAATATACGGATAAAGAAAAGATGCGCCGCTCTGAAAAATTGGATAAGGTTTTTACATCTCCGTTATGGGGATTTCCAATTATGCTCACTATGCTGGCAGCCGTGTTTTATTTAACAATTGCCGGCGCCAACGTTCCCTCTTCTATGCTTGCCGAGTTTTTCGGATGGGCAGAAGGATATTTAACGATTTGGTTTCAATCGTGGAATGCGCCCCATTGGCTGCACGGCATTCTCGTTCTCGGCCTATTCCGCGGAACGGGTGCGGTAATTAGTGTTATGTTGCCGCCAATGGCCATTTTCTTCCCGATATTCGCCCTACTCGAAAACTACGGCTATCTCCCGCGCGTCGCCTTTAATATGGATCGTTTGTTTAAAAGAGCGGGCGCCCACGGCAAGCAATCGTTAACGATGGCCATGGGATTTGGCTGCAATGCTGCGGCAATTATGTCAACACGTATTATTGAGTCGCCGCGCGAGCGAATGCTCGCCATTTTAACGAATAGCTTTGTGCCGTGCAACGGCAGATGGCCGACGCTTATTTTATTGGCTTCTTTATTTATGGCAGCCGGCTATACAGGCGGCATGAAAACATTTGTTACCGCTGCGGTCGTCGTCGGAATGGTCGTATTAGGAATTGTAGTAACTCTATCTGTCTCATGGCTTTTATCCAAAACTTCATTAAAAGGCGTGCCAACACAATATACGTTGGAATTGCCTCCTTACCGAAAGCCGAAATTCATTGATACGATTGTAAGAGCTACACTTGATAAGTCCATATATGTACTAAAACGCGCCGTCATTGTCGCCGCTCCAGCAGCTATTTTGACGTGGGTATTGGCAAATATCTATATTGGCGATACAAGCATTTTAATGTATATTGTCAACTTTCTAGATCCGTTCGGACAGATGCTCGGGTTGGATGGTTATATTTTGGCAGCGTTCATCCTCGGGTTGCCTGCTAATGAGATTGTCGTCCCGATTTTGCTTATGAGCTATTTATCTACCGGATCTCTAACAGAGATTGATAATTTAGCAGCATTAAAGAAGCTGTTTCTAGAACACGGCTGGACATGGCTGACTGCCCTGAACATGATGCTGTTTTCACTGCTTCACTTCCCGTGCGGCACAACATTATTTAATATTTATAAAGAAACGAAAAGCGCCAAATGGACATTTTTCTCCTTCGCGCTTCCTACCGCAATCGCTATCGGCGTTACATTTTTAGTGGCGCAGATTGCAAGAGCGCTGGGCCTCGTTTAATTAATTGAAAGGCTCTGTTAAAGGCTAATGTTGATTTTGATTGATTTGTTGATTTGGAACGAAAGGCGGCTCGGCCCCGCCCGCGGAAAACGTCCGCCTGTAGTGGAACATCACTAATCAAGTTTAATAGAGCCAATTGAAAAAGTCTGAAGCTGTCAAACTGCTTCAGACTTTCCCTCGCTTACTGGATGCTATTATCCAGGGCATTTGCCAACCTTCTCTCAATCCCTAAAGCGGCTTCCTGCAAATCCTCATCATCCAATATACTGATTAAAGCTGTTGGCTTTGGCATGCCGATAAAAATTTGCTCGCGCTCCGTATATACGGCTATTTTGCAGGGAATAAAGTACCCCGCCATCATGTTTTTTGCCAAAACACGGTGTGCTTCCTCAGGGTTGCATACTTCAAGAATTTGCAGTTCATGGGGAAACGCAAGGCCTTTTCCTTGCAGCTTCTCTTTTACATCAAACCTCCATAAAACGCCAAACCCCGCCTCCAGCAGCGAGCGCTCTACCCGCTGCAGCGTTTCTTCAAATGAATACGAAGATTGCACAGTATAATGAAATTGCATATGTATACCCTCCCGTCTAATTCGCTCCATCCTCACATATTGTCTGCAAAATCTGTCCCCTTCATTCCGTATCTTCTATAACAGCTATCTTCATTTCACTTTAAGGAAAGCAACCAAACTTTTAATAGTAACGCCCTGAACGAGCAAGGAGATGACTACATTGCTAACTGTTAGCGCTAACAATAATTCGCGCCCTGCAAAATCGGGAGACACGCTTAACATAAGCGCAATCGAAAGCGAGCCCTTTAATCCGCCCCAAGCAATAATATGCTTCCATGCGGCGGAAACTGTTTTATCAAAAGCAAGGCTTACATACACTGCAATAAACCGCGCTGCAAGAACAATGAAGATACTTGCCGATATGAGATGGCCTTTATCCAGAAAATTGATTCGCCCAACTTCCAACCCAACCATCAAAAAAATAAGAGCGTTAGAGATAAATGCAATAATCTCCCAAAAGGATCCGATTTTCTCAACAGTTAATTGCGACATCCCAATATTTTTGCCATACGTTCCAAAAATAAGGCCTGCTGTTACAACCGCGATGACTCCGGACAGATGAAAATGCTCCGCGAGCTGAAAAGC
The DNA here is from genome assembly GCA_048976805.1 of Ectobacillus sp. Classification (GTDB taxonomy): domain Bacteria; phylum Bacillota; class Bacilli; order Bacillales; family Bacillaceae_G; genus Ectobacillus. The sequence continues at coordinate 32,443 of JBHGUR010000065.1, forward strand.
TCCGTAAAAAAGCACAATCGACAGCCCGATTTCCACTAAATACTGATCAATTTTCGCCGTAATGCGCGAGGCAAGAAACCCGGTTAAGCCGCCGATAAATAGGCCGCCCGTTACGACCTTCACAAACTCTATAACAGCGCCAAACGCGCCGGAGGCACTTAAAACTGTTGTTACGATAGCGATTTTAAATAAAACAACCGCTACCCCATCGTTTGCCAAGCTTTCCCCTTCTACAATAATGGATAATCTTTCATTTAAGCCCATGGATTTAAAAATGCTCAACACGGAAACAGGATCTGTCGCCGCCATCAATGCCCCAAAAACCAACGCTTGCTGTAAGGAGAGCTGCAGGATGAAGTACGACAAGGCAGACACTAACGCAAATGTTAAAAAGGTTCCCAAAAACGCAAGCAAGAGAATGGGCCTCTTATTATCACGCAATTCATCTATAGGAAGTTTAAGCGCCGCGTCTCCTAACAAAGCTGCCAGAAAGATGACAATAATCGTCGTTTGAAATACAACATCATTTTCTACATAACCCTTTACTTCCTCCAAAGCGGGAATCGGGCTAAGCCCGATAGCCAATCCTGCGACAACGAGAAAAGTCGGGTACGGCTGCTTTAGTTTTTCAGCAATAAACGCAACACCGACCGCAATCGCCAATAAAATAATCCAATACTGAATCATACATTTTCACCTCTTTATTTATATATACCCACAAAAATAAAAAAGAGCGCTTAATGACAAGCGTAACCTAAAAAATACTGACTCAGCAGCTTCGTGAATTAAAAAAGCATGGAGTAATGGCGCACAAGGTGTTTCATAAGGTTCCTCCACATGTAGAATACTCATTAACCGATTTCTGTTGGCCGTTAAAAGACATTCTCGGTTCTATATACATACAAGTTAAAAAAGAACATAAAACCTTTCTTTTGAAAGGGGGAGAGAGCATCCGGCTATGCATAGAAGCGGTCAAAACCTATTCCTGCCCCATACGACGGAAAACCAGAGAGAGGAAGCAAGTACAAGGTGCTATTTGTTCTACTTAG
>JBHGUR010000066.1:0-11147 GCA_048976805.1 Ectobacillus sp.
TCATTGTCTCTTATGAATAAAGTCTGGTGATGATGGCGAAGAGGCCACACCCGTTCCCATACCGAACACGGAAGTTAAGCTCTTCTGCGCCGATGGTAGTTGGGGCCTTGCCCCTGTGAGAGTAGGACGTCGCCAGGCTTGGGTTATCCCAAATAAAAACTATATTATTCCGCAGTAGCTCAGTGGTAGAGCAACGAGCATAGCTTCTATGAATAAGCTGCGAGTTGTACTTGCCGAGCCGCTGCTTGAATAATCTTTCTGAGGCAAGGACACATTGCTTCATTGAATATGCTTCTGCTATTAAACTGATTAATAAGAAGTGTGTTTAGGTGACATTATAATTATTCCGCAGTAGCTCAGTGGTAGAGCAATCGGCTGTTAACCGATTGGTCGTAGGTTCGAGTCCTACCTGCGGAGCCATTACGGAGAGCTGTCCGAGAGGCCGAAGGAGCACGATTGGAAATCGTGTGTACGTCACAAGCGTACCGAGGGTTCGAATCCCTCGCTCTCCGCCATGAATGGCCCGTTGGTCAAGTGGTTAAGACACCGCCCTTTCACGGCGGTAACACGGGTTCGAATCCCGTACGGGTCACCAATTATAGTGGAGGATTAGCTCAGCTGGGAGAGCACCTGCCTTACAAGCAGGGGGTCGGCGGTTCGAGCCCGTCATCCTCCACCATAATAAACATAGGTAATCCTTAAAACATAACGTCGCGGGGTGGAGCAACGAACGAATAAGCTTCTTTGAATCCACTTCAGTTGTCCCGACGCATGAATCATCATTGGTTCGCTAGCAGAGGAAGGGACAGTCAAGCGATAACTTGGTACAGGTTACAATTAAAATATTTTTATAACGTCGCGGGGTGGAGCAGTCTGGTAGCTCGTCGGGCTCATAACCCGAAGGTCGCAGGTTCAAATCCTGTCCCCGCAACCAAATGGTCCCGTGGTGTAGTGGTTAACATGCCTGCCTGTCACGCAGGAGATCGCCGGTTCGAACCCGGTCGGGACCGCCACAAATGGCTCGGTAGCTCAGTCGGTAGAGCAGAGGACTGAAAATCCTCGTGTCGGCGGTTCGATTCCGTCCCGAGCCACCATTTGAAACTATTATGCCGGCTTAGCTCAATTGGCAGAGCACGATCGAATACGCTACCTTGAGTAAGCTACAGCATACCAACCGAGCTGCTTCTTGCATAAGCTTTCTGAGGTTGGGATGACGTTTTAAAATAATATAGCTTAACAAAGATTTTAATATCATTCAACATGCCGGCTTAGCTCAATTGGTAGAGCAACTGACTTGTAATCAGTAGGTTGGGGGTTCAAGTCCTCTAGCCGGCACCATTATGGAGGGGTAGCGAAGTGGCTAAACGCGGCGGACTGTAAATCCGCTCCCTCAGGGTTCGGCGGTTCGAATCCGTCCCCCTCCACCATTCTTTAGGGGTATAGTTTAATGGTAGAACAGAGGTCTCCAAAACCTCCAGTGTGGGTTCGATTCCTACTACCCCTGCCATTATCATAATGGCGGCTGTGGCGAAGTGGTTAACGCATCGGATTGTGGCTCCGACATTCGTGGGTTCGATTCCCATCAGTCGCCCCATTTAGTACTTGACACGAAGAAGAAAATAATATAGAATACAAGAGCAACGCTTAATATGATTCAATTCGATGGGCTATAGCCAAGCGGTAAGGCAACGGACTTTGACTCCGTCATTCGTTGGTTCGAATCCAGCTAGCCCAGCCAAGTATGCGGAAGTAGTTCAGTGGTAGAATACAACCTTGCCAAGGTTGGGGTCGCGGGTTCGAATCCCGTCTTCCGCTCCAAATTAATAATGGCGACATAGCCAAGTGGTAAGGCAGAGGTCTGCAAAACCTTTACCACCGGTTCGAATCCGGTTGTCGCCTCCATACATTTGCCGGTGTGGCGGAATTGGCAGACGCGCACGACTCAAAATCGTGTTCCTCTGGAGTGTCGGTTCGACCCCGACCACCGGTATAATTAACATAAAACACCTCTATAAAATAGAGGTGTTTTATATTTGTCATCATATTATTTCTTTATTTTTTGTGAAAGCAGATATTGGACTGATATGTGCACACTTGGTATCATGGATGGTGTATGCTTTAACGGAGTATAGAAGATTGTAATGGCTATACTACAAGTAAAGCAGCTAGATTATACGAAACGAAGAGGAATGAAGAATGAAGACAAAAAACTTTTCTATTTTATTTATCATTTTTTCAGTTGCTTTTTTGATTCTTGCTGGTACAATTGCCTATAGCATTTTTGAGAAAAAAAAGGAAAGTAAAACAGATCCGTTTAACTATGCAAATCAGCAAACCTTGGGGGATAAAGAGGCGCCGGTACATATTGTAGAATTTGGCGATTTTAAGTGCCCGGCTTGTAAAACGTGGGATCTTTCCGTTTTGCCGCAATTAAAAAAGGAATACATTGACACAGGAAAAGCGCAGCTGCACTTTATTAATTTCGCTTTTATCGGAAAAGATTCTGTTTTAGCTGCCCAAGCTGGTGAAGCGATTTATAAGCAAAGCGAAGAAGCGTTTTGGAAATTTTATGATGAAATTTATCAGAATCAGCAAAATGAAAAAACAGAGTGGCTAACAAAAGACTATATTACAAAAGTGGTTCAGGACAAGCTTCCAGAAGTGAACATGGAACAGTTCCAAAAGGACTTAGAAAGCAAAGAAATGAAGGATGAAGTTCAAAAAGATATAGATATTGCTTTAAAATTAAAAGTACAAGTCACCCCTTCTGTATATGTGAATGGCAAACAGGCAAATCCGGATTATGAAAGCATAAAAAATGCTATCGAGGGAAGTAAGAAGAAAAACGGTGAGTAATAGCTCATCGTTTTTTCAATTTGGAGGAGAAGTTTCAGTGCTGTTTCGAAGATTTTTGGCAAAAATGTGACGAAAAAGTGAACAAAAATGTTTTTTCATTTACGGGAAGTTCTTTGTTTTATAATATAAGCTATATAATGTTAGAAAATGTATAAGCTATTTTTTTCGACTTTTTTCGCTAATTTTCTTGTCAGATTTAAAAAGGCATGATATACTCTTTAACGTAAGTTAACGAAATGTTAACAGAAAGTTTACGCGGGTGTAGTTTAGTGGTAAAACAAGAGCCTTCCAAGCTCTGGTCGTGAGTTCGATTCTCATCACCCGCTCCAAAATATCCGAGTAACAACTATAATCTTAAATACCATTTAAATTGTGATCAACGCAGTGTTTCGTTTCTTAAGTAAAACGGGGCATTGCGTTTTTTAATGTATATAAAGCTCTGCATGTGTTAAAAAAGGAGGAAGGAGGATTGGTATGAATTTTGAACAGCTAAAGCAGGAGCTTATTCAATATAGCAAGGAAATAGGAATAGATAAGATTGGATTTGCGAGTGCTTCCCCTTTTGAGGAATTGAAGCAGCGGCTCGTGCGGCAGCAGGAACTTGGATATCAGTCAGGCTTTGAAGAAGGGGACGTGGAAAAACGTGTTTATCCGGAAAAGTTGCTGCCAAGTGCGAAGTCGATTGTTGCGATTGCCCTTGCGTATCCATCTAAGCTTAAAAATGCCCCGCAAAGCAAAAGGGGCGAGCGCCGCGGCATTTTCTGCCGGGCCTCATGGGGGCAGGATTATCACATTATTTTGCGCGACCGCCTGCGAAAGCTGGAGAATTTCTTAAGGGAGCGCGTTCCCGATGTGCAACTGAAGTCGATGGTTGATACAGGGGAGCTAAGCGATCGTGCCGTTGCCGAGCGGGCGGGTATTGGCTGGAGCGGCAAAAATTGTTCTATTATTACACCGGAATTTGGCTCATATGTATATTTGGGAGAAATGATTACCAACATTCCTTTTGCTCCAGACACGCCGATTGAGGACGGATGCGGCACATGCACGAAATGTATAGATGTTTGTCCGACCGGAGCTTTGGTACAAGGCGGGCAGTTAAATTCGCAAAGGTGTATCGCCTTCCTAACGCAGACAAAGGGCTTTTTGCCGGATGAGTTCCGCATGAAAATCGGCAATCGCCTATATGGCTGCGATACTTGTCAGACAGTGTGCCCGAAAAATAAAGGAAAGGATTTTCATCTGCATCCGGAAATGGAGCCTGACCCGGAGCTTGTTAAACCGCTTCTTAAGCCGCTGCTGACGATTGGAAACCGTGAATTTAAGGAGAAATACGGAACGATGTCAGGAGCTTGGCGCGGCAAGAAGCCCCTGCAGCGAAACGCAATTCTTGCGCTGGCCCATTATAGGGATGAAACAGCGGTACCTGATTTAATTTCAGTCATGAAATCCGATCCGCGCCCGGTTATGCGCGGCACGGCAGCGTGGGCTCTTGGAAGGATTGGAAAGCCAGAAACAGTGGCAGAAATGATAAGCGCAAAGGAAAAAGAGGAAGATGAGCACGTATTGCTTGAAATAGAAAAAGGACTGTCTATGCTTCAGGAGCAGTTAAAACCGTAAAAGAGACAGATTTTGTTTGTTTCCCTCATATTGTAGGAAATAAGGGGGGAGCAATTATGAATGTAAAAGAAGTGTTGCACAACATCATTTATAAGCAGCTAGAATGGATCATCGGCAACATTTCTGCCGGCAAGGACGTTGCAGGGGATCGCTTAAGCGTAATCCGCCGAAAGAAAGAAATGCTTGGGGCAAGACACGCTGAAATTGTAAAATGCGATGCCCATGTCTCCGCCTTGCGTGAACTGACAGTAGGACGGCGTAAAGAAGTAGATTATACGGCTCATTTTCAATATTTAATTAAACAAAACAAGCTATTGTATTTGGAAGAGGAAAAGCTAAATCGGCGCCTCATTTTTGAAAGCGGCAAATTAATAAGCGATATTCCAATTGAAACCGAAAAAGCGCCAGAGTCAACGGAGCCGTTGGAACGGGAAACAGCAAAGGGAAAAGGAAAGGGTGGGCTGATTCCATTTAAGTATAACCGTTTAGCGGCTGTAAAATATGCGGAGGCATGGTGGAATGGGAGAAACCCGCAATACATGAACTTCCAAGATAATTGCACAAATTTTGTTTCCCAATGCCTTCATGCCGGAGAAGTGCCGATGGTTGGCTATCCGAACGTGCGCCAAGGCTGGTGGCAGCAAAACAGAAAATGGAGCTGGAGTTGGGCAGTGGCCCATTCTTTCCAATGGTATCTTTCTGGAAGCGGTTCGGGGCTGCGGGCTAAGCAGGTGGAACGGCCGGAGGATTTGCTTCTTGGCGATGTTATTGCCTATGATTTTGAAAATGACGGGCGCTGGAACCATACGACGATTGTAACCGCTAAGGATAACAATGGCATGCCTCTTGTAAATGCCCACTCGGCGGACAGCCGCCGGCGCTATTGGACATATGAGGACTCGAGCAAATATACGCCGCAAATGAAGTATAAATTTTTCCATATTCTCGATAACGTGTGATAGAACACTTGCCTTTTAATTTTGATAACAAATGGTATAATACGTTGTAGAGAAAAAATAGAGGTGAGCATTGTGGGAATTCATGTTGTTTTATACCAGCCAGAAATTCCGGCGAATACAGGAAATATTGCCCGTACGTGTGCGGCAACAGGTGTTGCATTGCACTTAATCCGTCCGCTTGGCTTTTCTACAGACGATAAGATGCTAAAGCGCGCTGGGTTAGATTATTGGGAGCATGTGAAGATTCATTACTACGACTCGCTAGATGAGTTCTATGAAAAAAATGAAGGCGGAGAATTTTATTATTTAACAAAGTACGGACAAAAGACGCATTCGTCGTTTGATTATAGCGACCCTAAGAAAGAGTATTACTTTGTATTCGGAAGAGAAACAAACGGCCTTCCGGCAAATGTAATTGAAGAAAACTTCGAGCGCTGTCTTCGTGTTCCAATGACTGATAAAGTCCGTTCCTTAAACTTATCCAATACAGCTGCAATCTTAGTATATGAAGCGCTTCGCCAACAAAATTATCCCGGATTAGATGTGAATATTACGTATTAAAAGGCTGTCAAATGACAGCCTTTTAATATTGATTGTTCCTTTATTCATGGAGTGACTGCAGGTGAACGGGGGGCAAAAATGGCTACGGCAATTATCGATTTGGCCTATACGTTTAGAAAACTGCTTTCTGTCGAAGAAGTTGAAAAGCGGGATTTATGAGAGGCTAGCCATGCTGAAATAGCAAATTGCCTACCAAAAGCGATGGGGAAGTCCCAGCGCTTCTTGCGGGCAAAAAAAATGTATCCCGCATTAATATAGCGGGATTTTCGGAGCTAAACGAGCCGGGTGTGCTTTTCGGATTGTCTAGCTTCGTCGGCTAGGTGCTGCCAGCTAAGAACCTTCTCCACGCAAAGGCAAAAAGCGCCTTTGGCGGGAAAGAACCTTAGCTTCTGCACTTAAACGAGCCGGCTGTACTTTTCTTATTTCCCCATGCCAGGCTTGTCGTTGTAGCCGGCAGTAAAGATGGCGCTTAAAAAGGCTGTAATTACGCCTAAAATTAGAATAAACTTCATTATTATTCCTCCCTTATGTAGTATCCCCACTACTGATTATTATAAAGGATTTTGTCTATCCGTTGGCAAATAAATTCAGAAAATTTTCATAGTACATACCTTTTGGATGTGTTTGATGAACTACCGACTACACACTTGTTACTTTAGTGATGAGTTAGGGCGGTGTTCCGCACTATTCTGCATTTTGACGTACGTTTGTTTGTGTTTCTGTGTTGTAATGACAATAATGGAAAATATTTTCTTGGAGATGAAGCGAATGGCACGAAAAACAACCAAAATGCGAAATAAAGAATTAAGTACGTAAGGACGTTAGAATCCTGCAACTTTAGTCGTGGGAGGTTTAATCATAAGAATGTTTAAGGACATCCTCGCATAAGTTTATAATAATCCTTTTTGAACAAGAAGATTGGGGAGGTCCGATATGGATATTTTAAAGAAAATTGAACAGTACAGAGAGGAAGAGCAACGGTTAAAATGGGAAGGGACGTTCGCTGAGTACTTGGAGATTGTAAAAGAACGGCCTTGGGTAGCGCAAACTGCTCACTCCCGTATTTATAACATGATTAAGGATGCGGGGATTCAAGAAATAGAAGGGCGCAAGCATTACAATTTTTTCAGCAATCAGCTGTTTGGTCTTGAAGAAGCGCTAGAGCGCCTTGTTGAAGAATATTTTCATCCGTCTGCAAAACGTTTGGATGTCAGAAAGCGGATTTTGCTTCTTATGGGCCCGGTTAGCGGCGGTAAATCAACATTGGTTACCATGCTAAAGCGGGGGCTTGAGGCTTATTCTCATACTGATAAAGGCGCTATTTACGCCATTAAAGGCTGCCCGATGCATGAAGATCCCCTGCATCTAATACCTCATCATTTACGCGATGATTTCTACCGCGAATATGGCGTCCGCATCGAAGGAAACTTATCTCCGCTAAATTTAATGCGTCTTGAGAAGGAATACGGCGGCCGCATTGAGGATGTCATGGTTGAACGCATTTTCTTCTCGGAAGACCGCCGTGTCGGCATCGGCACATTCAGCCCGTCCGATCCGAAATCGCAGGATATTGCGGATTTAACGGGAAGCATTGACTTTTCTACAATCGCGGAATATGGATCTGAATCCGACCCGCGCGCTTACCGTTTTGACGGGGAATTAAATAAAGCGAATCGCGGTATGATGGAGTTCCAGGAGATGCTAAAGTGTGATGAAAAATTCCTGTGGCACTTATTGTCGCTAACGCAGGAAGGAAATTTCAAGGCGGGTCGTTTTGCGCTAATCTCTGCGGATGAACTCATTGTCGCTCATACGAATGAAACAGAGTACCGCTCCTTTATCTCTAATAAAAAGAATGAAGCGTTGCACTCGCGTATCATTGTAATGCCTGTTCCGTATAACCTGCGCGTCAGCGAAGAAGAGAGAATTTATGAAAAGATGATTCGCGAAAGCGATGTAGCCGATGTTCATATCGCACCGCATACGCTGCGTGTGGCCGCTATGTTTACCATTTTAACGCGGCTAAAAGAACCGAAGCGTCCGGATATTGATCTGATTAAGAAAATGAGATTATATGACGGAGAAATGGTGGAAGGCTATAACAGCATTGATGTGGAAGAGATGAAGCGTGAATATCAAGATGAGGGAATGAGCGGCATCGACCCGCGTTATGTGATTAACCGCATTTCTTCGACTATTATCCGAAAAGAAGTGCCGTCAATTAACGCCCTTGATGTATTGCGTTCCTTAAAGGACGGTTTGGATCAACATCCATCTATCAGCAATGAAGACCGTGAGCGTTACATGAACTTTATTTCGCTCGCACGGAAGGAATATGACAATATTGCGAAAAAAGAAGTGCAGAAGGCGTTCGTATATTCATATGAAGAATCGGCGAAAACGCTTATGGATAATTACCTGGATAATGTAGAAGCTTATTGCAATAAGACGAAGCTGCGCGATCCGTTGACAGGAGAGGAAATGAGCCCGGATGAGAAGCTCATGCGCTCCATTGAGGAGCAAATCGGAATCTCTGAAAATGCGAAAAAGGCATTCCGTGAAGAAATTCTAATTCGTATTTCCGCGTATGCGCGAAAAGGAAAGCGTTTTGATTACAATTCCCATGAACGCTTGCGCGAAGCGATTCAAAAGAAATTATTCGCGGACTTAAAGGACGTGGTGAAGATTACAACTTCCTCCAAAACACCGGATGAAAGCCAGTTGAAGAAAATTAATGAAGTCGTGGCGAGATTGATAGATGAATACGGCTATAATTCTACATCCGCCAATGAGCTTCTTCGTTACGTCGGCAGCTTGTTGAACCGGTAAATAGCCAAAAAAAGTATGCCCGTGGGCATGCTTTTTTTGTCACCTACAACTATATGAAAGTAAATAAAAAACGGTTTTTTATAGGGAACAGAAGATCTGAGGTGTGCAGCAACGGTCAAACCCTATCTTTACCCCATGCGACGGAAAACCAGAGAGAGGAAGCAGGTGCAAGGTGCTGTTTGTTCTACCTAGCCGCGCTGTATATGTCCAAATAATAAATTGGATATATATAGCTCCGCCGGCTAGGCGCTGCCAGCAAAGAACCTTCGCCCATAAAGGCAAAAAGCGCCTTTTCGTGCGGAGAACCTCTGCATTCCGGAGCTGGGCAAGCCGGCTCCGCTTTTCTAGGTTGTCCATTTTAAAAATGGAGCGGTTATTTATTTAAATTATTTGTCAATTATTCATGCTTGCCGCATATGATAGAGTAACCAACCATTCCTTTAAAATAAAAAAGGCCGACACAATACCATATGCGTTAAAGCGCGAAAGGGTGCTTGTGTTAAAAAATGTTGCGCTGTTTTATGGACAGTTACGTGTATAGAGAAGTTATTCTTTATTATAAGACACTAAGTATATAGGGAGGGAAAAAAATGGGTGAGGATAATAAGAACAATTATACGATTTCCCGAGAAGATTGGTCCCTCCACCGTAAAGGGCATGATGACCAGCAACGGCACCAGGAGAAGGTACAAGAAGCCATCAAAAATAATTTGGCTGACTTAATCACGGAAGAAAGCATTATCATGTCCAACGGCAGGGACGTTGTGAAAATTCCAATTCGTTCATTGGATGAGTACAAAATCCGCTACAACTATGATAAGAACAAGCATGTCGGCCAAGGTTCAGGCAACAGCAAGGTCGGAGATGTCGTCGCGCGGGACGGTTCCGGAGCCCAGCAAAAGGGTCCTGGAAAAGGGCAGGGCGCCGGCGACCAAGCAGGCGAGGATTACTATGAAGCAGAGGTTTCTATGATGGAACTTGAGCAGGCTTTCTTCAAGGAGCTTGAGTTGCCGAATTTAAAACGCAAGGAAACAGACGAAAACAAGCTGGAGCATATCGAGTTCAATGACATTCGCAAAACGGGGCTTATGGGCAATATCGATAAAAAGAGAACGATGATGGCAGCTTATAAGCGCAATGCGATGAGCGGCACACCGTCGTTTTATCCGATTCATCCTGAAGACTTGAAATTCCGCACCTGGAATGAAGTGTTAAAGCCGGAATCAAAAGCAGTCGTGCTTGCGATGATGGATACGAGCGGTTCTATGGGCATTTGGGAAAAATATATGGCGCGCAGCTTTTTCTTCTGGATGGCGCGGTTTTTGCGCACAAAATATGAAACAGTCGATATTGAGTTCATCGCGCATCATACGGAAGCAAAGGTTGTAACAGAGGAGGAGTTTTTCTCGAAAGGAGAAAGCGGAGGCACCATCTGTTCTTCGGCATACCGGAAGGCGCTTGAGCTGATTGAAACAAAATATCCTCCAAACCGCTACAATATTTATCCATTCCACTTTTCGGATGGAGATAACCTTACATCCGATAATGCCCGCTGCGTCAAGCTTGTGCAAGACTTGATGAAGGTCTCCAACATGTTTGGCTACGGCGAGGTCAACCAATACAACCGCCACTCCACGCTTATGTCCGCTTATAAAAACATTAAAGATGAACGATTCCGTTATTATATTCTCAAGCAAAAAGCAGATGTCTTCAATGCCATGAAGAGTTTCTTCAGGCAGGAAGCGAAGGAGAAGAGCAGTTAAGGAAGAGCCTTGAGTACAAAGGGAGCATGTACTCAGGGCTTTTTTGGTTGGATTTTGAGGCTTGAACAAAAGTAAAAAGCAATTCACACATTTAGTTTAGAGGGAAATGATATTAATAAGGGCGTCATAAGAGGCAGTAAAAAATTTCTTGGAGCAAGGGGGTGATTTTTGAACTACCCACCACTTAGTTTCGCTTGAAGTGGGGGATTCTTCCTGCGAACACCAAGCTATCGCTTAGTTATGTTAGCAGGCTCTACGGACGGTTCCCGCCCTGAAAATTGCAAATGTGTACGTTGGACTCACACGCCCCCTACTCTGCTTGGTTTTCGCTACTTCGGTGAGCGTGTGGCCAGTGAACGTTGAAGATTTTACGCGGCAAACGCATTTCCTGCCGCAACCTCATATCTTCAGTTTTCAAAGAACAACTTGTACATGTATATTTTACCATGCAAACAAGTGTTTTGCTAAGCAAAAACCGAAATTCATCCCCCACTTATTTCTGGGCTACGCCCTTCACGAAATGGAAGTAGGGGTGTTCTTTCGGTAAATCTTGATAAAA
>JBHGUR010000067.1:0-57223 GCA_048976805.1 Ectobacillus sp.
AACGAAAGGCGGCGACTCCAGCGGGAAAAGCGGCTCGGCCCCGCCCGCGGAAAGCGTCCGCCTGTAGTGGAAAATCAACAATTAAGTTTAACGATCCTATTTTTTAGGGTAGCAGATTGGTGTAAATTGTGATATTCAAAAAGAAAGCCTATTTGAAATCATATAAACAAAGGCGCCCGTTGCCGCTGTCGGGCGCCCTGTATAACGGGCGGCTATCCTGCCCGTTTGAATGAGGCCGGCATGAGGCTTTCCGGTTAGTGTGCCGGGATAATTTGCAAATCCGGAAGAAAGGTTTTCATATGAGCTATAACTGCATCATATTGTTCCCTGGCATTTGGAGCCTGTTCTTCTTTCACTTGCTGGAGCGGCAAAACCCGATAGCCGCTTTTGTTTTGTGAATATGTAAAGGTTGGCAAAAAGGAAGGATTAGCAAGTTCGACATTCCCCGTAGCGTCTTTTGTAACTGTTATGCTTGCGATGCCGCCAAACCACGTTTCTTCCTTTTCCTGCCCGGCAAGAAAGTTGCCGAGCGAGTAGAAAACGATTGTATGATTGCCATCCTTTCCTGTCAAAAGGGCGGGCGGCTGTAAAACGTGAGGGTGGTGGCCGAAAATAACAGATACCCCTAAGTTAGAGAGAAATTGCGCTAATTGCGTTTGTTCTGCATTGGGCATTTTTTCATATTCTGTTCCAAAATGAAGCATAATAACAACCGCATCGGATAGCTGCTTTGCCTTTTCGACGTCCCGTTGTATGCTGTCTCTATCTATCGTATTAACGAGATAAGGCTTCGGTATTTTAATGCCGTTCGTTCCATATGTATAGGACAATATGGATAGTGTAATGCCATTTTTGCTAATTGTGCGAATATGGTTACGGTCTTCCTGGGAAGTATATGCACCAGTCCGCGTAAGGCCTAATTTGTCCCAATAGGAAAGAGAATGGACCAAGGCATGTTCCCCGCGATCAAGCGCATGGTTATTTGCCAAATTTACTACGTCAAAACCAATACCCTTCAAAGCATCCGCAATCTCAACGGGACTGTTGAAGGAAGGATAGGTAGAAAGTCCGATTTCTATCCCTCCAATAATTGATTCTTGATTAACAAAAGAAAAGTCGGATTGCTCAATATAAGGCTTTACAGCCGCAAACATGTGCCGAAAGTTAAAGCGGTCAACATCGGTTCGGGCATCGTTATAGACCGGTGCATGAAGGAGTACATCGCCTACTGCGCTTAATGTAACTTGTGCATAATCTTTGCCTTCGTTGTTGGTTTTATCGCCTGCTTCCGGCGGCTTTATGCCTTTTGCAGGGGCAGGCTGCTTATTTGCCTGTAAATTGCCAAGCCAAAATACCCCAAGGCAAATAATTAAGAGAATAGAGCTAATAATGACTCGTTTAATAAAGTTCATTGCAGATTCCTTTCGTTATGTATATATAATTGAAAAGCATGATAAATTCTTCCCTTTATTCGGATTTGCGAGAATATCCAGGTATGGTCAGGCTGCTGTATATATAGTTTTCCCAAAAAAGCCCGCTTTTTTCAAGCGGGCTTTATAACTTGTAGGAAGAAATTTGTTGTACAAGATTGTTTGCTATCTTTTGGTACCCTCTGTCATTCGGGTGAACAGAATCAAACATCAAATCCTTTGCATTGTTTGGAATAAGCTTGCGCACAGGAAGAACAATTACAGGCTTATGCTTATCTCCTGCAGCGTGTACAATTTTGTTCCAGCCATCGAGGAACATGTTTGCATATGAAGCAACTGAGTCGTCTAGTTCAAAAGGATTGTAAAGCTCAGATATAACGATCAGTACTGACGGCTTATACTTGCGGATAGTCAATAACGTTCTTCAAAATAGCCATTCTTGTTCTTTTTACAGAAAATTCATAATGAACTGCATTGACCAAGCCTCTTTTCATTGGATAATATGAATTTAGAAAAAGGAGATTGTAGCGCTTGAACATAAAAGAGATTTTGGAAACTATAAAATATTTTAATGTGAATAGGACATGACGGAGGAGAAAAATGAGGAAAGTAATTGCGATACTTTTATTTGTTGCGGGAATTGGCTTAATTAGCATGAGTGGATGGAGAATTTTTGAAATGAATCAAAAGCAGGAGCAGTCTATGAAACAAGCAGAGGGCATATTAGAAAAAGCGAAGGAAGCAAAGATGTCCCGCGGGCAATTTCAACCGGGCCCAAACGAAACGATAGGTGTGTTGAAGATTCCGAGAATTGGTGCGGAGCTTCCTATTGTAGAAGGAACGGATCCGGATGATTTAGAAAAAGGTGTGGGACACTATACAAGTACAGCTTTTCCGCAAGATCAAGATCAAATTTTATTATCAGGCCATCGCGATACAGTATTTCGGCGCTTTGGGGAGTTAAAAAAGGGAGACGAATTTATTGTGGAGCTTCCGTATGGAACGTTTACTTATGTGATGGACCATGCGAAAATTGTTCCGGCAGATGATACCACTGTTATTCAATCAACAAAGCCCCAAGAGGTGCTTAATTTATCGACATGCTATCCTTTTCGGTATGTAGGGTCTGCCCCGGACCGCTATGTAATATATGCGTATCCTATACAGAAGCTGCCTTAGCGAAAGGCTGCTTTTTTGTGTTTAGATAACAGCAGGCAAGAGCTAAAAAACTGGAATGCCCCCGTTTATTTCTCTTTACATATTTTTTCCTTGCGATGCACAAAATGGTAAGTAAGAAACAGTAAAAGAGGGACGGGTAATGAGGGAAGAACAAAAGGTGCCGAAAAATCGAATGTTTGATGCATATCTCGTCTTGTTTGCTATCGTAGCGGCGCAAACTGGAATTGGACTTGCCGTATTCCAGCGTTTCGTATACATGCATGTTCAACAGGATGCTTGGTTTGCCGTTATTTTGGCTAGTTTGTATGTCCATATAACAGTGTATGTTATTGTGAAAACATTGCAAAGATATAAGGATAAGGATATATATGATATCCACCGTTTCGTTTTCGGGAAATGGCTGGGCGCTGCTTTGAATTTCATCCTTATTTTATACGGCCTTTATGCGGTATTAATGGTAACAGTGACCTATTATGAAATTTTAGCTACATACATGTTTCCGGAAATTCCGGGCTGGTTTGTTAGCGGCATCATGCTCATTCTTTGTATTTACGCGATTTTTGGCGGCATTCGCGTATTGATGGGAATTTGTTTTTTTAGTGTAATTATGGCAACTTCTATTCTGGTTGTCTTGTATCAGCTTTACCAATATTTTGATGTTCAAAATTTTTTTCCAATGTTTGAGGCGCCGCCGCAAAACTATTTAAAAGCCGTGTACGAAATGTCCTTATCGCTTGCTGGTTTTGAACTGCTTTACTTTTATTTTCCTTACGTAAAGCAAAAGGAGCAGGTGCAGAGCTACGGGCAGATTGGGGCTTTTATTACGAATCTGCAGTTTTTATATCTTATGATTTTGGCCATCGGTTTTTTCGGCGGGCAAGAACTGATAAAATCGGCCTGGCCGACTTTAAGTATGTTTAAAGTGGTCCGGTTTCCGTTTTTAGAACAATATCAAGTTGTTGTACTCGGCATTTTCATGATAGCACTGCTGCCGATTTTGGCATTATATTTATGGAGTTTAACAAAGGGCATGAAAAAACAGCTTCCGATTACGCAAAAGCAGTCCCTGTATGCCGCTTGCGGCATAATTTTTATTATTTCGCTTTTATTTAAAACACGTACACAAATTTATAATACAGGCACCGTCTTTAATAAAGTTGCCTTTTATATGGCATTTGTGTATCCGTATATTTTGTTTGTTGCCTCGTTTATTATAGATAAGATAAAGAATAGAAAAAGTAAACAAAACGGGCAGGCGCGTCAGAAGAACCTTTAACATAACTAGCATAAAAACAAGCCCGCTATGCTTTCATAGCGGGCTCTTCATTTTGGCGGGATAACCCAAATCCGGTAAAGCCGACGATTATAGTAATAAGCGGGCAAAGAAGGCAAAAGAAGGTATACGGTATATACTCAATCGTTGATACATTTAAAATCCCGGCTAAGAAGACGCCGCTTACTCCCCAAGGAACGAGGGGATTTACTACTGTGCCGGCATCTTCTAGGACACGCGATAAATTGCGGCGCTTTAAGCCGAGGCGATCAAAATGACCTGCAAAGGCCTGTCCCGTTAAAAGAATAGATAAATATTGCTCTCCCAATAAAAAATTAATGCCCATTGCCGTCATCGCTGTTGAAAAAATTAAGCGCCCGGTTGTACGAACGAAATGTGAAATAGTCTCCATTACTTGGTGAATAATTTGCATTTTTTGCAGCAACCCCCCCATGCCAAGGGCAAGAAAAATAAGGGCTGCAGACGAAAGCATGCTTTCAATGCCGCCGCGCGTTAATAACTTGTCTATCTCTTCGACGCCTGTAGAGGATACATATCCGTTTTGCATAATCGAAATAAACCCGGCGGCTGAAGTGTCTGGATGAAATGTAAATGCAATAATTGCCCCTGATACGATGCCAGACAGTAAAGTTGGGACAGCCGGCACTTTTTTAATAGCTAAAATGAATAAAAGCAATAACGGCAGCAGTGTGACCCAAGAAATTGTTGCGTGGCTTCTTAACGCCTTTTCAAAGACATGAAAGTTCACGGCATTTTGTGTCGGTTGCCCTAAGGAAAGAAACAGCAAAACAGAAAGGATAAATGCCGGCACAGTCGTCCATAGCATATTGCGAATATGCTCAAACATATCAACCCCCGAGACTGCGGGCGCCAAGTTTGTTGTGTCGGAAAGAGGAGACATTTTATCCCCGAAGAAAGCCCCTGAAATGACAGCGCCGGCAATCCACGCTGCTTCGTATCCGAGCGCCTGCCCCATTCCCATAAAGGCGATGCCGATTGTAGCTGCGGTTGTAAAAGCACTTCCGATGCTTGTGCCGACAATCGCGCACACGACAAACGCTGCGGCCAAAAAGAATTGCTTTGAAATGAGCTTAAAGCCGTATACCATCATTGTAGGGATCGTGCCGGAAGCAATCCAAACGGCAATTAACACGCCGACAAGCAAGAAAATAAAAATAGATGGAACCCCCGCAGAAACACCAGTTTTTATACCGGCCTCCATAGTCGACCATGGAATTTTTTTGAAAACGCCAAAGAGGATCAGGATAATAATGCCAAGTAATATCGGAATATGCGGGGATACACGGAGTCCGATTATGCCAAACCCTATTAAGAGAAAGAGTATAATGATTAATAGAATGGATTGTTTTGTTGTTGCCATGGGAAGGTCCTCCTTTATAGTTTATTTAAGCTGCGTATAAAGCAGCAAACTCAGGTTTTGCCGATAAGGGCATTTAACATAGTCATAAATAAAAAAATCCCTGCAAAAATTGCAGGGACGAACGAGTCGCGGTACCACCCTAACGTTGCGAAGATAAACAGCTTCGCCGCTCTATTTCGTAACGGAAAAAATCCGTCTTTTACTACAGGAAAGTTCGTAAAAGAAGCTCCAGGGTGTATTTCATTTTTTGTCCTGTACTGGTTTGCAGCAACCACCAGCTCTCTAGAAAGCAAGAAACAAAAAACTACTAAAATCCTATCATAGCCTGTCCATATGATGTTAACTCAATTTTTAACATATAACACAATGGATTGTCAATAGGAATTTGTATTGAAAATTCTGTGAAAATCCCATATGATAGGAAAATACATCAGGTAATAGAAAGGAATGTAAGGACTATGTCGTTGTTGGGAACAATTGTGAATGGAGCAGCTATTGTACTAGGAAGCCTACTCGGATTCATTTTTCAGAATATCTCTGACAAAATGAAGGCAACGGTGCTGCAAGGAATCGGGCTGGCCGTTATCATTTTAGGCGTAGGAATGGGACTGAAAAGCGGCCAGTTCTTGATTGTTATTATGAGTATTGCTATAGGCTCCGCGCTAGGCGAGCTTTGGAATTTAGAAGATAAGTTGAATAGGCTCGGGGCTTGGGTTGAGAAAAAAGTGGGTTCAAAAGAGAAGGGGAGTATTGCAAAGGGATTCGTTACAGCAACGCTTGTGTATGTAGTAGGTGCCATGGCTATTGTCGGCTCGCTAGACAGCGGCTTGCGCCAAGACCATACTGTACTATACACAAAATCTTTGTTAGACGGCATTTCAGCCATTGTTTTTACGTCGGCGCTCGGAATCGGCGTCTTGTTTTCCGCCGTCCCAGTTATTGTCTATCAGGGGGTAATCACTTTATTTGCGACCCAAATCCATCTATTTGTACCTAAAGAACTTATGGACCAAATGATTTTGGAAATAACGGCAACCGGCGGCATTATGATTGTTGCAATCGGGCTCAATATTTTGCAGATTACTTCTATTCGTGTTGCAAACATGCTTCCAAGCTTGTTGTTTACGGTAATATTTGTAGTGTTGTTACATATGAACGCGTAAAGTGAAATTTCCATTAGCGGAGCTGCTTTCTCTCACTGCTGATTAATACGGGGGAAGGACGCTCCCTATTTTTATATTCAAGGCTCTGTTAAAGCTAGAATGGTGCTATACCAACATAACATAGCCATGTTCAAAAAGATTAGCAGAGAACAAACCACCTTGAATATTCTGAATATTTACAATTGACACCTCTATCTATATAATGTTAACTTTATTTATGTAAAAGTTAACAAAAGGGGTGTAAAAAAATGACTGTAACTTCGCCACAATCTGCACTTACTTATGAGGAATTGTCCCGAAAAAATAAACAATATGTATGGCATCCTTTTACACAAATGAAAGAGTATATCGAAGATGAGCCGCTTATTATCGAACGCGGGGAAGGGCGCAAATTGTATGATATTCATGGAAACGGATATTGGGATGGCGTTTCCTCTATATGGCTGAACGTTCACGGGCATCGCATAAAGGAGCTTGATGATGCCATACGGGAGCAATTGGATAAAATCGCGCATTCTACCTTGCTCGGTATGGCGAATGTGCCGTCCATTTTGCTTGCGGAGAAAATTGTAAATTTAGCGCCAAAGGGGCTTGGCAAAGTTTTTTATTCCGACTCAGGGGCAACGGCGGTAGAAATCGCAATTAAGATGGCGTTTCAATATTGGCAGCATAAGGGGAAACGGGAAAAGCAGAAATTTGTCACGATGAAGGAAGCGTATCACGGGGACACAATCGGTGCCGTTTCAGTGGGGGCGATTGATATGTATCATGAAACGTTCCGCCAGCTGCTGTTTCCATCTATCAAGCTTCCATATCCATATACATATCGCTCTCCTTACGGGGACAGACCGGAAGTAATTATAAAGAAGCACTTAGAGGAAATGGAAGAGCTATTTAAACAAAAGGCGCATGAAATTGCTGCTGTTATCATAGAACCGATTGTACAAGGAGCAAGCGGCATTATTGTTATGCCTGAAGGATACTTAAAGGAATTGCGCGAGCTTTGCAATACGTATGATGTTTTGTTAATTGCCGATGAGGTTGCAACGGGATTTGGAAGAACCGGAAAAATGTTTGCCTGTGACCATGAAGACGTAACACCGGATATTTTAACGGCTGGGAAAGGCTTGACGGGCGGATATTTGCCAGTAGCGATAACGGTGACGACAGATGAAATTTACAATGCTTTTTTAGGAGAATATGAGGAACAAAAAACATTTTTCCATGGCCATAGCTATACAGGAAACCCGTTAGGCTGCGCTGTTGCATTAGCGAATCTAGAATTATATCGAACAACGAACCTTATTGAAAACGTGGAACGAAAAGCGAGGTATATAGCAGATCGGCTCCAAGGCTTCCATACATTAACGCATGTAGGAGATATTCGCCAAAAAGGTTTTATGATTGGCATAGAGCTTGTAAAGAATAAAGAAACAAAAGAGCCGTATTCTTGGGAAGAGCGCATCGGTGTCCGGGCGTGCCGCAGGGCCAGAGATTTAGGAATGCTGCTTCGTCCGCTTGGAAATGTTGTTGTCTTCATGCCGCCTTTAGCATCAACTGAAGCGGAATTGGATGATATGCTGCGCATCCTTTATGAAGCGATTGCTGATGTTACGGAGGGGAGAGCGTGAAAGGATTCTTTATCACCGCAACAGATACAGAGGTAGGAAAAACGGTCGTTGCCGGATCTTTAGCCGCTGTTTTGCGGGAAAACGGGTATAACTTAGGGGTGTATAAGCCGATACAAAGCGGGCATCTTGTTTCTCATCCTGAAGGTGATGCGAGCCGGCTGAAGCATTTGTCAGGAGTGCAGACGCCGGTTGCTGATATTTGCCCTTTTTCTGTAAAAGAGGCGCTTGCTCCGCGCCTCGCCCTGCAGCGCGCCGGAAAAAGCGTTTCTATAGCGGATGTTTTATTAGGTTATAAGAAAATGCAGGAGCAATTTCCCTATATGCTAGTAGAAGGGGCAGGGGGATTGGCTGTTCCTTATACAGAGGATGCGCTTGTAGCAGACGCTGCAAAAGAAGTAGGTTTGCCGCTTCTTATTGTCGCGCGCCCGACGCTTGGCACAGTCAACCATACCGTTTTAACGGTTGAATATGCAAAAGCGCGGGGGTTGACAGTAGCAGGCGTGATTTTATCCGGCTGTAAAGAAGGGGAAAGAGAGCAGATAGAAGAAAATCGAAGCATGATTGAACAGCATAGCGGTGTGCCTGTACTAGGGGCGCTATCATGGCTTGGAGAAACATTTGCCAGAGAGGATGCTATCGCAGCTATGCGGCGGGATGTAGATGTTTTGGCGATAGAGAGGTGGCTGCAGCATGAACGAAGTGTGGCGCCGGCAACTGCAGAGTGAATTAGAAACATTAGAAAACCATCAGCAAATGCGAACTCTTCATGTCGTGGGGCAAGGGCATGATTCGTGGTTAATCAAGCAAGGCCGAAAGCTATTAAACTTGGCATCGAATAATTATCTCGGGTTGGCAGGGGATGAACGATTAGTAGAAGCGGCAATTGCTGCCGCACGCCGGTATGGGGCAGGCGCAGCCGCTTCCCGGCTCATTACCGGAAATTACGCACTGTATCAAGAAACAGAAGAATTGTTGGCTGCTTGGAAGAAAACAGAGAAGGCGCTCCTAATCGGAAGCGGGTATACCGCAAATCTCGGTGTGATTGCCGCGCTTGCCGGGCGAAACAGTGCCGTATTTAGCGATCGTCTGAATCATGCCAGCATTGTGGATGGGATTTTGCTAAGCAAAGCGGAGCATAGGCGTTATAAGCATAATGATTTGGATCACCTAGAAAAGCTGCTGCAAAATACAGATGCCACAAAGCAGAAGCTGATTGTAACCGATACCGTATTTAGCATGGATGGCGATACAGCTTATTTGGAAGGCTTAGTACAGCTAAAAGAAAAATACGGAGCTTTACTTATGGTTGATGAAGCACACGCAGGGGGAATATACGGCAGGGAAGGAGCCGGATTGGCGCACGAAAATGGATTGGCAGAGCATGTCGATGTTCATATGGGAACCTTCAGCAAGGCGCTCGGCTGCTATGGCGCTTATATTGCCGGAAACAGGCTGCTTATCGAGTATTTAACGAATAAAATGCGCAGTCTTATTTTTACGACCGGGTTGCCTCCTAGTACAGTTGGCTCGATTCAACAAGCGATTATGATTGTAAAAGAGGATGAAGCTAGACGAAGCAGGTTGTTAGACAACGGCATGATGCTGCGCACAGCGTTAAGCGAGGCCGGCTTTGACATCGGGCTAAGCACGACGCATATTGTTCCCCTTATTATCGGCTCTAATGAGGCAACCGTCCGCTTTAGCAACCGCCTGCAGGAAGAAGGAATTGCCGCAATTGCGGTGCGTCCGCCGACAGTGCCGGATAACAGTTCGCGCATTCGCTTGACGGTGACAGCGTCCCATACGATAGAGGAGATACAATGGGCAGTTGACACGATTATCACGGCGGGAAGGCGGGAAGGGGTGATACCGGGGTGAAATCGAACTTGTTGCTGCTCCCGGGATGGGGAATGGATGAGAGTGTTTGGCAGCCTTTGTGCCGCTGCCTTGCAGATGTTAATTTCCGCCATGTCCATTGGCGCGGTCTTAAAGATGAGCAAGATATTATAAAACGTGTAGAAGAAGCGCTAAAGCAGGAAGGGCAAGCAATCTTGGCCGGTTGGTCCTTAGGGGCGCTTGCTGCATTGCAGGCAGCCGCAGTTTATCCGCAGCATGTGGACGGCCTGATCTTAATCGGCGGAACGGCGCGCTTTGTGGCAGATAAAGAGTATCAGCATGGCTGGAACCCTGCTTTTGTAAAACGAATGAAGAAAAACTTGCAAGATAATCGAAATCGAACGTTAGTGCTCTTTGATGGGGGAATGTTCTCTGAAGCAGAGCATGAATGGCCCGCTGCTTTTAAAGAAATGCGCTTAAAATTTCAAGAAGATTCCGTCTCTTCCTTACTCGCCGGTCTTGATTATTTGCTTCATCAGGATGCAAGGCCTATTTTGCCGGCTTTGCAAATGCCGCTGCTTTTGCTGCACGGCGAAGCCGACAAAATCTGCCCTTTATCTGCGGCGAAGTTTATGGAAGCAAACACGCAAGCAAAGCTGCATATCGTTGCAAACGCAGGACATGCGCCGCATATGACAAGGGCGGAAGAATGCGCGTTTTATATCCAAAGCTTTGTAAAAGAAAACAGCGTACAGCCTATAAAGAAGGGAGAGAGCCTTTTTGAACAAGATTAATAAAGCATTGCTGCAAAAGCGCTTTAACAAAGCTGCTGTATGCTACGACCGTTATGCCAATGTCCAAAAAAAGATGGGCGACCGCTTAATTAAACAAGCGGCGGATGCTTGCAGAAATAATCCGCCGGCTTCTATTCTGGAACTTGGGTGCGGAACGGGATATGTAACAGAAAGGCTTGCCGGGTTATTTCCTGAGGCTACTATTACCGCTGTGGATTTTGCGCCTGCGATGATTGAAAAAGCAAGAAAGAGAACGGGCAATAAAGATGTGCAGTTCGTATGCAGCGATATTGAGCAGATGGTTTTCCTGAGAAAGTTTGACCTCATTATTTCCAATGCTACGTTTCAATGGTTTAACAATCTTGGCGGCACGCTGCAAAAGGTAACAGGGGCCTTGGAGCAAAAAGGCATTCTTCTGTTCTCTACATTCGGGCAGCAAACGTTTCAAGAGCTTCACGCTTCTTTTCGTAAAGCGGCAGAGCTAACCGGAACGTCAGGGGCAATCGGCCAAACCTTCCTGGCTGCGCATGAGCTGCAGCAGCTATGTGTGCATGCGCATGCAGAACAAGTATCGGTGGATGAAGAGATGTATATCGAGCGCTTTCCGACTGTGCGCGCTTTTTTGGAATCTGTGCGCAAAATAGGAGCCGCTAATAGCAATGATGAGAAATACTGTCAAAGCCCGTCCGTCTTAAAAAGAATGATGAAGCTCTATGAAACGGAATTCCAACAAGACGGACATGTGATTGCAACGTATCACGCATTATTTGCTTCTATTATAAAAAAGGGGGAAGAGAAGTATGGAACATGTTCAAACAAAACCGGATTGGAAAAAGTTAGCGTATGAAGTAATTGAGGGGAAAAGCATTACAAAGGATCAGGCGCTTGCTATTTTGCGCACACCAGATGAAGATGTGCTAGAAATTATGAATGCGGCTTATATGATTCGCCATCATTATTATGGCAAAAAAGTAAAACTGAATATGATTATTAATACAAAATCGGGCCTTTGTCCGGAAGACTGCGGCTATTGTTCACAATCTATCGTTTCTGAAGCGCCAATCGATAAGTACGCATGGCTGACAAAAGAAAAAATTGTAGAAGGGGCCCAGGAGGCGATTCGCCGCAAAGCGGGAACATATTGCATTGTTGCTTCCGGGCGCCGTCCGACAGATAAGGAAATTGAACATGTAATCGGCGCTGTTAAAGAAATTTGCGAAACAACCGATTTGAAAATTTGCTGCTGCCTCGGGTTTTTGAATGAAGATCATGCAAAACGCCTGGCAGAAGCCGGTGTGCATCGGTATAATCATAATTTAAATACGCATGTCGATAACTATAAGGATATTTGCTCGACACATACGTATGACGACCGCGTTGATACGGTGGAAAAAGCAAAGGACGCTGGCATTTCACCTTGTTCCGGGGCGATTTTCGGTATGGGTGAAAATGAAGAGCAGCGCGTGGAAATCGCGTTTGAACTCAATCGCCTTGATGCCGATTCCATTCCATGCAACTTTCTCGTAGCTGTACAAGGCACTCCGCTTGAGGGCATGAAGCAGCTAACACCGATGGATTGCTTAAAGATTTTGGCGATGATGCGCTTTGTAAACCCGACGAAGGAAATACGCATTTCCGGCGGGCGCGAGGTGAATCTCCGCCATTTGCAGCCGCTCGGATTATTCGCTGCAAATTCGATTTTTGTAGGGGATTATTTAACAACTGCAGGACAGGAACCGACAGCGGATTGGAATATGATTGCAGATTTAGGGTTTGAAATTGAGGAATGCGCGTTATAAAACATTTTTTAATATAGCTATAAGAAAACGGAGTGCGGGGATTTGCCTGTGCTCCGTTTTTTGTTGGAATTTTACTTTATTATAACAAACCTGTTTCAGTTTTAATACAACGGGCATGTGGGTGAATTTTCCACAGGCAATTTGCGCATAGTAAAAAAAGATTAGCGATGAAGAGGGAGGCTGCTTATGTACAAGCGTGTATTAGCAACAATGACATTTTTCATCTTATTTAAAGCCATTAGCGTCGACCCGGTTAAGGCAGAAACAGAACCGAGCCAAAAGCAGATGCAAATGCGGATTGAACAGCATTTTCGCCAAAAAGCAGAGCGCTTCGGCATTGAAACAGAGGGGAAGAATCTAAAGGAAGTGCGCAAAGAGCTGCATGCCGAGCAGGAAGAACGGAGGCGTGCTGAAATTTACAAAGCAGCGCAGCAATATCATGTAGCAACACAAGGAAAATCATTGCGTGAACTTATACATGAAATTCGTACGGCACGGGAGCAAGAATTGCATCAAAAAGCAGAGCAGGCAGGCATTTCTACAGAAGGAAAAACAATGTATGAGCTTGCGGAGGAGCTGAAAGAAAAGAAAAAATAAAAGAGACCTGTTGACGTAGGTCTCTTTTATTTTGGCTCTACCCTGAAAAATCTGCGGATAACTTTTTCATCCATATATGTGCCAATTGTTTTGCATGGATGTCTGTTAAAGGCTAATGCTGATGGTTATATCACGTACGTCTGTACATTACGGCTATGCAGGAATTGCAACCTGCACTCATTTTCCCCCTCTGGTTTTCCTGTGGACGAGGCAAAACTGGGTCCTGACCGTTGCTATATAAGGCCGGGAGCACTCTCTCCCTCTAAAAAAGACCTATATATCAACACTAACGTTTAATCCAACCCTTAGCAGGAAAGAACCGTAGCTTCTGCGCCTGAGCAAGGCAGATGCGCTTTTCTAGTTAGTTTTGCAGCTGACGGTTTAAATTTGCCATTTCAATTGCAGAAACAGCAGCTTCCCAGCCTTTGTTTCCGGCCTTTGTGCCGGCGCGTTCTATCGCTTGTTCGATTGTTTCTGTTGTAAGTACGCCGAAAATGACAGGGACCTCTGTTTGCAGCGATACAGAAGCAACGCCTTTTGCCACTTCATTGCATACATAATCATAATGTGTTGTGGCGCCGCGGATAACCGTTCCGAGCGTAATAATTGCGTCATACTTTCCGCCCGCGGCCAGCTTCTTTGCAATCAACGGAATTTCAAACGCTCCCGGCACCCAAACTACATCAATCTTTTCTTCTTCTACACCGTGCCGTTTTAAGCCATCTAAAGCCCCGCCCAACAGCTTGCTTGTAATAAACTCATTAAAACGGGAAACAACAATTGCAACTTTTAAACCAGTTCCGACTAAATGACCTTCAAATACCATAATTTCTCTCTCCTCTTATTTGATAGCAATATATTCTTGTGATTTCGCTTATAAATGCAGCAAATGCCCGAGCTTTTCGCATTTTGTTTGCAGGTAAGCGGCATTCTCGCGTTTGGCGGGCATTTGCAGCGGGATGCGTTCTGTTACTTCTAAATCGTACCCTTGCAAGCCCGCAATTTTGCGTGGGTTGTTCGTTAACAGCTTTAATTTTCCAACCCCTAAATCTTTCAGGATTTGCGCCCCGATGCCATAGTCGCGAAGGTCGGCGGCAAATCCGAGCTTATGGTTTGCTTCAACGGTATCATAGCCTTCCTCCTGCAGTTTGTAAGCGCGCATTTTATTTAACAGGCCGATGCCTCGTCCTTCCTGGCGCATATAAAGAAGAACGCCCCGTCCTTCCGCTTCGATTTGCATGAGTGCCGCGTGCAACTGCGGGCCGCAGTCGCAGCGGCATGAACCGAATACATCGCCGGTTAGGCATTCGGAGTGCACGCGTACAAGCACAGGCGTGTTGGGATCAATATCCCCTTTCACAAGCGCGATATGTTCCTTGTTATCAAGAGAGTTGGAATATCCGACAGCTTTAAATGTTCCGAATTCTGTCGGCAATGTAATCTCAATTTCTCTTTGCACAAACGTTTCATGACGGCGGCGATATTGAATCAAATCCTCAATGGTAATCATTTTTAAATTAAACTGCTTGGCGATTTCCTGTAAATCAGGAACACGCGCCATTGTTCCGTCTTCTTTTATAACTTCACAAATAACGCCCGCCGGTTGCGCCTCGCACAAAATCGCCAAGTCAACAGCGGCTTCAGTATGACCGGCGCGGCGCAATACACCGCCGTCTTTGGCAATGAGAGGGAAGATATGTCCTGGCCTTTTGAAATCTGCCGGCTTCGCCAAAGGATTTAGCAGCTCACGAATGGTAGCTGCACGTTCATGGGCGCTGATTCCGGTTGTGGTTGAGATGTGGTCGATGCTTACTGTAAAAGCAGTTCCGTGCGCATCTGTATTATGAAGCACCATCGGTTCGAGCTGCAGCTCATTTGCCCGCTTTTCTGTAATCGGAACACAGACAAGCCCCCGCCCGTGCGTAATCATAAAGTTCACCGTTTCCGGCGTGATGGTTTGGGCGAGGGCGATAAAGTCGCCTTCGTTTTCCCGGTTCTCATCATCGCACACGATAATTGCTTTTCCTTGCTTTAAATCTTCCAGCGCTTCCTCAATTGTATGAAACAATGTCTTTTCCCCCTTACATAAATCCGTTCTCTTGCAAAAAGCTCTCGGTAAGCCCGCCTGCGCGCGGCTGTTGCTGCTGCATGAACCGTTCGATATACTTGCCAATCATATCGCATTCGATATTTACGATATCTCCGGCCTTCTTCTGTCCGACAATGGAATAGTCCATCGTATGCGGAATTAAAGAAATCGTAATCGTTGCTTCATCAAGGCCGAAGATGGTGAGGCTTGTCCCGTCAATTGCGATTGATCCTTTCAAAATACAATACCGGAGCAGGTGAGCCGGCAGTTCAATCCGGTAATATACGGCATTATGGCTTCGTTTTTTCTCTACGATTTTTCCAATTCCGTCAACATGGCCGGAAACGAAGTGTCCGCCAAACCGGCCGCCCGCGCCCATAGCGCGCTCTAAATTAACGGATGAGCCGCGCTGCAGCAAGCGCAATGATGTTGCTTGAAACGTTTCCGGCATTACATCCACCGTAAAAGAAGAGCGGGTGAAGGACGTTACAGTCAGGCAAACGCCGTTTACGGCGATGCTGTCCCCAAGCTGGACATCAGATAAAATGCGTGTTGCCCAAATGGCAAGCTCCATCGCTTGTCCCGTTTGTTTGATCTGCTGAATTGTTCCAATCTCTTCAATAATTCCGGTAAACATGGGATCCCTCTTTTCGCGGAGTTGCAACAATTTTTATATCTTTTCCGATTTGCTCCATAGATTCGATGGAGAGCGAAGGCGCATCCTGCAAGGAGGAGAAACCGTCCCCACCGAAAAAGGAAGGAGCGTTATGTCCGCCTATTAGCATCGGGCTAATGTAGGTGATGAGTTGATTCCAGCACCCTTCTTTTAAGAAGCTCGCATGGACGCGTTGGCCTCCCTCTACAAAAAGGGACGAAATTTCTTTCGTGCCGAGAAATGCAAGCAAATCTGGAATATGGATATGCTCTGTATCCATCGGGAACACCTTTACAAAACCGTTTTCATAGCGCTGCCGTTTTTCCTTTGGAACCTGCGAGCCTGTAATGAGCCAGGTTGGCGCCATTTCATCTGTTACAATATTTGCGTGCCGCGGGGTGCATAAATGCGTATCCAAAATAACCCGGATTGGGTTTTTTCCGCCGTTTGGAAGGCGTGTTGTTAATCTTGGGTTGTCGGTAATAACAGTGTTGACCCCAACAAGAATAGCGTCATGCTCGTGCCGGTAGCGATGCACATCTTCGCGCGCCGCTTCTCCGGTAATCCATTTGCTCTCGCCGGTGGAGGTGGCGATTTTGCCGTCAAGACTCATCGCCGTTTTTAATGTAACGTAAGGTCTGCGCGTTTCTATATAATGAAAAAATACTGTATTTAATGCCCTTGCTTCCTGCTCCAATAAGCCGGTTTCGACAGTAATGCCCGCATCCCGCAAGCGCTGTATGCCTTTTCCAGCAACAAGCGGATTGTTGTCTGTTGCGGCAATCACGACGCGCTTTACGCCTTTATCAATCAGGAGGTTGGCGCAAGGAGGCGTTTTGCCGTAATGACTGCACGGCTCCAATGTTACATATACGGTGCTGCCGTGCGCATGTTCGCCTGCCATGTTCAGGGCATGCACCTCCGCGTGCGCAGTTCCTGCCTGCAGGTGAGTGCCGATGCCGACAACTTTTCCATCTTTTACAACGACAGCTCCCACCATTGGATTGGGGCTCGTTTGTCCGTTTGCCGCTTTGGCAAGTTGCAGGGCCAACTGCATATACTCTTGATCTGTCATGTTTTTTCACCTCTCCGCTAAAAAATCAAAAACCCCAAGGAGTGATTCCTTGGGGGTGAGAGAGACGTGTTTTCAGCACGGATAGAGATAAAAGGGTATAACAAATAAACCTAGTTTCTTATCATTTTTTGACAAAAAACTAGAGCTGCTATTTTTGTTAGCCTAGCGCTGCCGTTAAAAGGGCACACGCATCCTATGTGCGAAAACATAATCCTTCTCCCATCCAGACTATACTGTCGGTCCCGGATTTTCACCGGGTCCACCGTTTTACATGCGTAAAAGCGGGTCACGGACTAAGAAGCAAAGCTTCATCACCGCCGGTTGGGATTTTCACCCGACCCCGAAGGATGCTGTTTGATGAAATTATAGCATAGATGGTGCGGAAAAGAAAAATATTTTAGTTTATTTAAAATTTTTATAGAAAGGATGTGTGAAAGGTTAGTGTTGATAAACCCTCTGCTTTTTGAAGGTGGAGAGAGCGCCCAGCCGTGTGTAGGAACGGTCAGGGCCTAACTTTGCTTCGTCCAAAGGAAAACCGGAGGGAGAAAGCGAGTGCAGGTTGCGATTCATTCTGCATAGCCGTGATATACAGACGTACGTGATATCAAGATCAACATTGGCCTTTAACAGCACCTTTATAAAAAAGGATGTGTGAAAGGTTAGTGTTGATATATAACGTTAGAGGGGGGAGCACTTAGCTGTGTGCAGTAACGGTTGGAGCCTATTTTTGCACTTTAAGAAAATATAAATTGGCAGCAAAGAAGATGATGCGACGTAGTAGCCAATTTTAGGAATAAAGTATAAGGCAACTACGCCTCAGCCTGCCAGTCGGCGAGTTTTCTTTACCTCGTCCAAAAGAAAACCAGAGGGAGAAAGTGAGTGCGGGATGCGATTGGTTCTGCATAATAGAAATATCGAAGTGATAAAGCAGTTGTATATAATTTTGATATAATAAAATGAATATGTAACAGACATTTGTTGCGAATTTTGCTTTTGGTAAATGGTCGTGAATTTTAAAGCAGGGGAGACTATATCAAAATGAATATGGCATATGTAATGGTGGGCTTAGCCGGCATTGTTGGGGCGATACTTCGGTATATGCTCGGCTTTGCTGTACAGAGTGTATGGACAGGCTTTTTTCCGTTTGCTACGTGGACGGCCAATATGATAGGCAGCTTTTTGCTTGCGTTTTTGACGGCTTCGTTTTTTCGTAGCCGCAAAATCCATCCGTACGCCGTTTCGGCGCTTGGAACGGGGCTGATCGGCTCATTTACAACGTTTTCTACCTTTAGCGTAGAAACGGTGCAATTATTACGGAATGGCAAAATGGTGATTGCGCTCATGTATGTATTGCTGAGTATTGCAGGAGGGCTCGCTATGGCATGGCTTGGGCTTCAAACTGGAAACAAAGCCTTTAGGAGCAAGGAATGGGAGAGGGAAAGATGAATGTTTTGCTAGTAGCAATTGGCGGCTTTTTCGGGGCGATTGCCAGATTTAGCATTGGAATGTGGGTGAAGAACAAATATAAAGGCGCTTTTCCTTATGCGACGTTTTTTGTAAACGTGCTTGGCAGCTTTTTGCTCGGCTATTTATTTGGCGCGGACGTTGGCAAGCAGTGGCTTTTGCTGCTTGGAACGGGGTTTATGGGGGCCTTCACGACGTTTTCCACTTTTAAACTGGAAATGGTTCAATTGCATGGGAATCAGAAAATAAAGACATTCCTTCTGTATGGAATACTGACTTACATATGCGGCGTTATGTTTGCATTTATCGGTTTTTACATCGGCGCTTTTTAAAATAGCTGCAATAGAAAGTTGCGATAAAACCATACTAAGCAGGAAAGCTTATGTAGAAATGGAGTTGACGCAGATGGGTAAACAAAAAAACGCTCCGCTCGGAACGCAAGGGGAGCGCAACCAGCAGCAATACCAAATGGACTTGCCTCCAGTTAATTTTAAAAAGAATAATAATGTTGTTTCAAATCCGTATGTGGATGATTTGAAAACAAAAAGATAGGCTCTGTTAAACTTGATTGTTGCTTTTCCACTACAGGCGGACGCTGATATTAGGTCAATAAAGTAGACACAAGTATTTTTTAGCTTTAACAATTTATAAGCAAGAAAAGCAGAACAAAAACATGAAATAAACTCTTAGCGTAATGCGTAAAAGAACGCCCCTTCATTTTCTAATAAAAAGGCTCTGTTAAAACTTGTTGTTGATTTTTGTGCCAACCGTGCGCTCATGTGCATCAAGGTTAAGTAGAACAGGCAGTCGCCTGCTCCCGCTTCTTGCTTCTGGTTTTTCTTTGGACGAGGCAAAATTAGGCCCTGACCGTTACTGCACACGGCTGGGAGCACTCTCCCCTCTAAAAAAAGGGTTTATTTATCAACACTAACGTTTAACACAGCCAATAAAAAATAAAGAAGGCGTTCTTTTGTTTGCTGCTTGTTATTTGCAGGCAATGTTTTTGGAATTATTCTTGATTTGTATCTTCTGGCTGCGGAGCGCGCACGGCGGATTGGAACTTCCCTTTATGGGCGCCGGTACAAAACGGCATGTTTTCAGATAAACCGCAGCGGCAAAGGGAAAAAGCTTGCTTCGTTGGAAACGGATTTCCCGTGCCATCAAGCAGCTCTGCATCCCCTGTAACGCGCAAAGAGCCGTTGTCGTTTACTTTAATTTGAACTTTTGCCATATCATTATCCCTCCAAAAATATCCATTATCCTTTTATCATATAATCACTATGCGAAGTTTGCAAATATATTCATATTCCGCGAGGGGCTTCTTATGTAGGAATAATAGTGCTATAATATGATGAAGAAAAGATGATAAGGTGAGAAAATATGGATAAAAAACTAAAGACAATTAAAGCGATTGCCAAGGAGAGAACGTGGGTTTCTTTTTTAAATAATAACCACCCGTACAGTTTGCTGCACTGGTCGATTGCCGGAATGGACCAAGAGCCGAAAAATGCTTGGCTGCTGCAGGATGAAGTGACTTTTGAAACCCGGCAATTTGCGGATATTGACGCTGCTATTGCGTGGATTCAAAACAATATGGAAAATGTGACCGACGTATTAGCGTAAGAAAGCCATATGAATATGTATGGCTTTTTTTGCACTTTTAGAAAATCGGAAATTGGCAACGAAGAAGGTTTTAGAAATGGCTCTGTTAAAGGCTAATGTTGATTTGAAATGAAAGGCGGCGACTTCAGCGGGAAAAGCGGCTCGCCCCCGCCCGCGGAAAGCGTCTGCTTGTAGTGGAAAATCAACAATCAAGTTTAACACAGTCTTAGAAATAAAGGTTGACCGTTGCTGCACACCGCCAGATTCTCTGCTCCCATAAAAATCTATCCTTTTCATTTACTTACATATAGATGTGCCCTTCGCTCTAAAAGAAGTTTTTTGATCGCATAGCAGAGCCTTTGCATAAAAAGAACCGGGGAGTATAACGATACAATTAATATAGAGTAAAGAGAGGGAACAAGATGCGGGTAGGGTTGATCATTTTAACAGCCATTTGTTTGCTTGGCGGCTGTGCAAATGTACAAATGAAAAAGCTTGGGAAGCCGGGCTATCATGATTTATATGATTTAAACGAGACGGCTATTATAGAAGATATAAAGATCACGGTTGAAAAGGCCGAAACCTTTTCCGAATATAAGGCATGGAAAGCGAAGGATGGCAACGCCTTTCTTGTTTTTCGGGTTTCAATCGATAATGAGAGCAATAAAAGCGTGGTTGTATCGCCGGCGCAATTTAATGTCGTGAGCGCCACTGAACGTATTCACGGTGCGTTCCAAACAAACGGCCGCGCTAAAACAATGCAAAAAACGCGCGTAAAGGCGCGTCAGACATTGCATACTACTTTATTATTCGAAGTGCCGCAAAATGAGAAATATGAGCAATTGATTTTCGCGCCGGATTTTGCAGATGGCAAATCTGTTACTATAAGGCTGACATAGCTAACAGATTTTCAGGGCCTGTTAGGAAATACGTGTGTATTCAAAAATGCATCAATCATCTGCTCGTATTCTTCCCTGTTTTCCGTGTAAGAGAGAGCGTGCGCCCCTTTTTCGGCAATAAATAGCTGCTTAGGCCCGCTCTTTTGTTCGTACAGCTCTTCCGTCATTTTTGACAAAATATAATCATCTTCTTTGCTATGAATAAATAAAATCGGCTTTTTAATATTTTTTACACATTTAATCGGTGAAACCTCCTGCACTGCATAGCCGTCCCGCAGCTTTAAAATTGCGCTTGCAAACGGCAAAATCGGCCATTTTGGCAGTTTAAATTCTACCTTCAGGCGATAGGCCAGCTGTTCGTAAAAGTCGGAAAACGGGCAATCAGCAATGTAAAAGTCGGCTCCATCCTCCACAAGGCCGGCATATTGCAATAGCGTCGCGGCCCCCATCGATTCTCCGTGTATCCCCAATGTAATGCCCGGGCCGAACCGTTGTTTTACCCAGTCCACAACGGCTTTTAAATCGTATTTTTCATAATAGCCATAGCTCGTCGTTTTCCCGCCTGTTTTTCCATGGCGGCGATGATCGTATATAAGTACATTGAAATTGCGTTTAAAGAACAAATTGCTATATTTGATGGAGTTCAGCTTATTCACGGTTACGCCGTGGCAAAAAATCATAAACCGCTTTGAGCCGTGCGCTGGGATGAAATAAGCATGAATGTTATAGCCGAAAGGGGAGGGAATCCAAAGTTCTTCCTTTGGCAAGCTTTCCAATTCCCGCAGGTTAAAATGCTGCGCCGTTTCCCGTTCTAAAATCTCCTCATCCGTCTTTTTGCGTATATACATCACCTTATTTGTAAAAATAAAGCTAAGTGCTGTAAAAACAGCTGTAACTGCACCGAGTATCGTCCAAAAAACTCTCATACCCATCCTCCAATTTCTATTCGTTCATATGCAACCATTCTACCATAAGGAAGATAATGGGAAGAATAGATATGCTCAATTGATGATTCCCGCACCTGTATAAAATTGCTTTATGCCGCGGCCATGCAAAACGGACAGCAGCGTGCACTTATTTTTTTCCTCTATTTTTCCATTTCATGTGGCAGAAACAGGTTTTGTTCGCTTCTATGCACAGCCAGATCCCCTCTCCCTCTTTCAAAAAAGAATGGTTTTTTAAAGTTCTTATTCGAATTTTCAGCCAAATTTAGACCTTTTTTGCAGCGGAGTCTTGACGCTTTATATATTTTGTTTTACGGTAAAATTGTAATCCATTTCCATGCAAAGAGGTGAAACTGTGGCAACAATTCGTGAAGTTGCAAAACTAGCAGGGGTTTCGGTCGCAACTGTTTCTCGTGTCCTCAATAAGAAAGGATATGTTCATGAAGATACAGTGAAACAAGTAGAGCAAGCCATTGAAAAATTGCAATACAAACCAAATGCCGTAGCAAAATCGCTGTTCAAAAAGTCTTCCACCATGATTGCCCTTCTTCTATCAGATTTTGAACAATCATCCTTTCCAAAACTTTTTTCTGTAATTGAGCAAACCGCTTATGAAGCGGGATATCAAGTCGTTGTATGCAATATAAAGGATAGAGCGCCATACGTGGATGTTTTGCTGCAAAATAATATTGCGGGAATTCTTATTACGCAGGAAGCATACCGGCAATTGAACGGAACAACGTTAACGGTGCCCTTCGTTATATTAGACGGGGAGCGTGATATGTCAAGAAACTATGACTATGAAGGAGCAAAGCTCGCAACATTGCATTTGCTTGAAAAGGGCTGCCGCTTTCCAGCCTTTATAAAGGGGCCGGATATTCCGAAATTAAATGAACGTCTAGAAGCGTTTCTTGATATTGTAGAAGAAAGCAAAATTCCCCATCGCATCGTAGAGAGCGGCTTATCGGTTGAGGCCGGAGAACAGGCCGCAACGGAATTGCTGAAAAAGGCCCCATACATAGATGGTATTATTGCTTGCAGCGATGCTATCGCGCTCGGGACGATTCGGGCAGCCCAAAAAATCGGCATTTCTATTCCGGAGCATTTGCAAATCATCGGATTTGAGGGAATGCCAGCCGGGGCATTTGTCTATCCATCCCTTACTACGGTTGCCGAGCCGGAAGGGGAAAAGGCAGCTCTGGCAACACAGCTGTTAATTCGGCAAATACAGAAAAAAGCAGAGCAGCAAACAATTCGCCCCTTTCCGTTTGCGGTAGTAGAGCGCGAATCAACAAGGTAAAGAAAATCTATATGTAAGTGAATGGAAAAATCGACTTTTATAGAGGGCAGAGCATCTGGCGGTGTCGACGGCCAACCCTTATGTTTGCCGCATGCAATGGCCATGAGTGCCGCTGCTGGTTTTGTTTGACATAGACATCCATGCAAGAATATAACTTGCACCACGAGAGATAAAAAATTTTTATTTTTTAGGCTATGTTAAAGCTTGTTGTTGATTTCTGTGCCAACAGCGCGCTCATGTGCATCAAGGTTAGGTAGGACAGACAGCAGCCTGCTCTCGCTTTTTGCTTCTGGTTTTACTTTGGGCGAGGCAAAGTTAGGCCCTGACCGTTACTACACACGGCTGGGAGCACTCTCCCCTTTAAAAAAGGGTTTATTTATCTAATTCCATTTTTTAGGGTAGCCTATAGCCTTCTTCGTTGCAAAAGTATACTTTCTTAAAATACAAGAAACAGCTTGATGCGCATCAAGCTGTTTTCGTCATGTCTATAGAACAATCGCCGCGATAAAACCGAATATGAGAAGCGGGATGTTATAGTGGATAAAGGTCGGTACGCAAGTGTCCCAAATATGGTTGTGCTGTCCGTCTGCATTTAATCCCGACGTTGGCCCGAGTGTGCTGTCCGATGCCGGCGAGCCTGCATCGCCAAGCGCTCCTGCTGTACCGATAATGGCGATTGTAGCCAGTTCGCTAAAACCGAGTTGTATGCACAATGGAACGAAAATCGTTGTCAAAATAGGAACGGTTGAGAAGGAAGAACCGATTCCCATCGTCACAAGCAAGCCGATTAACAGCATTACAGCAGCCGCAATCGGCTTGCTGTTTCCCATCGCCTCTGCGCTTGCTTTTACAAGCGATTCCACATCGCCTGTTTTCCGCAGCACCGCTCCAAATCCGGATGCCGAGAGCATAACAAAGCCGATAAACGACATCATGCGCATGCCGTTTGAGAAAACCGCATCCGTTTCTCTAAAAGGAATGCTCCCGCTAATCGCTAAAATGATAATCCCGGCTAAAGCCCCGAAAATCATAGAATCGGTAGAAAGCTGAACAATTAGGGTAGCTACAATAGAAATAAGTGCAAATACAATGCTGCGCTTTGAATAAGACAAGTTTTCGTCTGTTTGAACGGCTCTGTCAGTATATAAGCGCGGTTTTCGATAAGAGAAAAATACGGCGATCAACAATCCGACAATCATGCCGATAGACGGAATTGTCATCGCGGCTGGAATTAAATCTCCGCTAACAGTCATGCCGCTTTCTTTCATATTTGTGCGGACAATATCCTGGTAAATCTTTCCGAACCCTGTTGGAAGCCACATATATGGCGTAATCAGCCCGAATGTAATCACACTTGCAACTAAACGGCGGTCTACTTCCAATTCGTTTAATACTTTTAATAATGGTGGAATTAAGATCGGAATAAATGCGATATGAACCGGAATGACGTTTTGTGAGAAGCATGACATAATTAAAATAATGAATAAAATTAAAACCTTGGAGTAGGCGCGTTTATGGCTGTCACCTTCTTTGCGCACCCATTTTAATGCCATATTAATCAATGTATCCGGCAAACCGGTGCGTGAAATGGCTACCGCAAAGCTTCCTAACAATGCATAGCTTAAAGCGATAGAAGCACTTCCTCCCAGGCCTTCAGTAAACATGGCAATGGTTTTATCTATTCCTAATCCTCCGACAAGCCCTCCTGTCAGAGCCCCGATAATAATAGCGATAACTACTTGAACTCGTAGTAAACTTAACAGCAGCATAACCGCAACTGCGACAAGTACAGCATTCATTGTTAGATCCCCCTAGATTAAATTTATAAAGATACAATGGTGCATAAAAATATTAAGGGGGGTACAATTCTTCGTGTACAGTCTTACTCCGAGACTTTATGAAAACTCACAGATGACCACCTCCGTTGCTTAAGTGAATAAAAATTTATTATATTATAAAATTTTTTGGGTGAGATGTAAAAGGAATTTTGGCGGCAGCATGTCTTTTTCCATGTTGTCATGATGGAAAAGGCGGCAAATTTTTGGTTGGGACACGCAAGTAGCCATATATTTTGCTTATGATACAACAGGGGGTGAAATGGTGAAGGTAGGGGAAGTAATTGACCGGTTAAATAATAAAGAACCATTAGCATTAGTGGCGAAAGGGCTCGGTATGTCGCCGTACACATTGTCAAAAAAATTGAGATTGCTTGGCTATGAATATGATAGCACGCAAAAAAAGCGCATTTTTATTGGAAAGGGCAAAGAGCCGCGCAATCAGAACATATTGGATGTTTCTTCTTCACAACCGAATCTTAACTATATGCAGCTCATATATGAGGAGCTTTGCTTAGTTAGGAGATTATTAGAAAATAATAAAACGAAGCAAAAGCTGTCCTTCCTTCCCGAAGGCGAGCGTTTGCGAAGGACGTTTTCCATTTCTCGCCGCATCCTAGAAGATTTGGAGGCAGCAGCGGAGAAAACAGGCATGCATAAGTCAAGGCTGGTGGAAGCTGCTTTATGGGAATGGCTGCAAAAATATTATGTAGAGCGGGATGATGAATAGATTTGTTGTATGGTATAATCCAGGGCAGAAAGGAGAAGTGGATATGGCAAAGAAGAAACAGCAACAAAAAGCAGCGCATTCCTACAAATTAGAAAAGGAACAAATTCGTTTAGGGGAGCACTTAAACAGCTCCATTTTTCAGCAATTAAAGCAAAAGCAAAAAGAATTATCTGAACAAGAGCAACAGCGCAAGGCGGAGGAAGAGGAGCGCAAACGAAGAGAGCAGCGGGAGCGTGAAAAAAATAAATCATTTGAAGAATTGCTTAATGAAAGCAATTTATCCTGGAAAGAATTTAAATAAAGGAGGCGTGTATGAGGAATGTTGAAGTAATCCCTTACGAAAATCATTGGTGTGAGAAATTTCAAGCGGAAGCACAATTATTAAAAACTGCTGTGCCCGAGCCTGTGAAGATTCACCATATTGGAAGCACATCCGTACCCGGACTTGCAGCAAAACCGATTATCGATATGATTATGGAAGTAGACGACATTCATAAGATGGATGAATGGGAGGCGCTATTGGCCCGAATCGGATATGAAGGGCGCGGGGAAAATGGGATAAGCGGGCGCCGTTTTTTTATTAAGGGAAGCAATGAACAGCGGACTCATCATCTTCATGTGTTTGAAAAGGGGGATCCGCAAATCGCTAGACATTTAGCTTTTCGCGATTACATGATGGAGCATTGTGAAGAGGCAAAAGCTTATGCTGCCTTAAAGAAAGATTTAGCAGAGCGGTTTACATATGATATTGAACAATATATGTTAGGAAAAGCTGCCTTTATTAAAGAAATTGATCAAAAGGCGGGAAAGTGGATACGAGAACACAAGATGGAACATTGATGCCATCTTCTTTTTACGCTAAGATGTCTTAACATGTATTAAAAAGCATTCTCTACAAGCCTGCGTTTACTTTTTGTTATAATAGTAATATGCTGGGAAGAGGAGGAGGCGTGTATCGCTACTGCTTGTTTCCTGACTAAAATTTTGTAAACTAGGGGGTAGCTTATATGAGCATTCCGGCAATTACGTTGCATAACGGAATTGAAATGCCTGTGCTTGGCTTGGGCGTATGGAAGGTTACGGACAAGGAAGAGCTGAAAATGGCAGTACAAGCCGCTTTAGCTGCAGGTTATCGTGCAATTGATACCGCCGCCATTTATGGCAATGAGGCTGAGGTAGGAGAGGCGATTCGCGAATCTGGAATACCGCGCGAGGAGCTTTTTATTACGACGAAAGTATGGAATAGTGATCAAGGCTATGAGTCTACGCTGGCGGCATTTGAGACGAGCCTTGAAAAGCTTGGGCTGGATTATATTGATTTATACTTAGTGCATTGGCCTGTTAAAGGGAAATACGTTGATACATACCGAGCTCTTGAAAAATTATATAAAGATGGAAAAACGCGTGCGATTGGCGTATCCAATTTCCATATTCATCATTTAGAAGACGTAATGAAAGAATGCGAAATAAAGCCGATGGTAAACCAGGTAGAGCTTCATCCGAGATTGACACAAACGGAGCTTCGCGCATTTTGCCGCCAGCATAACATTCAAATTGAGGCGTGGAGCCCGCTTATGCAAGGCGGAGAAATTTTTGAAAATGAAACAATTAAGGCTCTTGCCGAGAAATACGGTAAAACGCCGGCACAAATTATTTTGCGCTGGGATATTCAAAGCGGGATTGTAACGATTCCAAAATCGGTGACGCCGTCGCGCATTCGCGAAAACGCTGATATTTTTGATTTTACAATTTCGGATGAGGATATGAAAAAGATTGATGCTATGAATGAAAACAAGCGGGTCGGCACAAATCCAGAAAAATACGATACATTGTAAGGTAGGAAATGGACCGGAGAATTCTTAAAATCTGCCGTGATAAAGTGAAAGAGGGTGTTCAAATGAACACCCTTCGTGCTTATCGATGCAATTCGTATCGGTCTTGCTTTGTGATGGCTTGAATTCCCCCATACTCCTTCGCTGTTAATGGAGGGGCGTCCCCTGCTTTTGCATTTGCAAGCAGCTGCTGGATGGAACTCGCTCCTGGGATAACGGCCGCGACTACCGGATGGCGCAGGCAATACTGGATAGCTGTTTCCTCAAGAGGGCGGGAAGGAACGGCTTGTGCTACAGCGCCTAATGTATGTTGCAACTCTGTAAAGGAGTATGATAAATATCCTTTTTCTTTTGCTTGTATTAACTTTTGGCTGTTATGTGCGGTCAGCAGTCCTTTAGCTAGCGGGCCGCGGGCAATTATGCCAATATGATGCTCCTCTAGAAGCGGAAATAATTCTTCCGGCCGCCGGTTTAATATGCTATATTCCATCAATACGCTTACAATGCTGGAATGCTTTAGGTATTCGCGAATCACGTTCGGGCGGATGGACGAGAGACCATAGTGGCGGATAACGCCTTCTTGTTTTAACTCTTCAAATGCTTCGATTGTTTCCGAAATCGGATCTTCAATCGTTCCCCCGTGCAATTGGTATAAATCGATATAATCTGTGCCAAGCCGGCGCAGGCTTTCCTTTACTTCCTCTTTTATGTATGCCTTGGAAGGGTCCCAAAACCAGCCGTTTTTTTCTGCTGTCCAGCGATTTCCTACCTTAGTGGCAAGAATCACTTCCCCGCGTTTTCCTTTTAATGCTTTTCCGACAAACTCTTCGTTCAATCCGTAATCATACAGATCTGCCGTATCCAAAAAATTAATGCCTAGATCTAATGCCTTGTGGATAATATGTATCGCTTCTGCTTCATTTGTTCCAAGGGACATGCAGCCAAGCCCAATTTCGCTTACAAATAAGTCTGAATTCCCTAATCGCCGTTTTTTCATAAGAAAACTCCTCCTTGTAATCTATTGTACGCAAGAAGGAGTTGGGGCACAAATATGATTAACGATTTTCTTGTTTTTGTATATGAACGAGCAATCCGCTTACCGTTGCATAATGCCGGGCATATTCTTTTAGCTTATGTCGGATTTCCCATGCTTTTCCGACAAGTAAGATGCGATTTGGCAAAATGTACATTTTCATTGTCAGCCCCCCTGTGGCAATTGTGGTAGAATGTATGAGAATGAAACAGGAAATAGAACAAGGAGCTGGAAACTGATGAAGAAATTTGAAGAAAGAACGATAGCGACTGAACTGATTTTTCAAGGGAAGATTATTAAAGTTCAAGTAGATGATGTTACCTTGCCTAATGGAGCAACCAGTAAACGCGAGCTTGTTAAGCATCCGGGAGCAGTGGCTGTTGTAGCGGTGACAGATGAAGGAAAGCTTGTGCTTGTCGAGCAATATCGAAAAGCGATGGAAAAAGCACTTGTTGAGGTGCCGGCGGGGAAGCTGGAGCCGGGAGAAGCACCTAAAACGACAGCGATTCGGGAGCTGGAAGAGGAAACGGGATACATATGCGACAAAATGGAGCTAATTGCTTCTTTTTATACGGCACCGGGCTTTTCAGACGAGATAGTTTATTTGTATGAAGCAACTGGCCTTACAAAAAAGGAAGACAAAGCGGAGCTTGATGAGGATGAATTTGTTGAGCTTTTAGAGGTAAGCTTGGAGGAGGCAAAGCAGCTGATTGCAGAGCGGCGCATTCATGATGCAAAAACGATAATTGCGGTACAATATTTACAACTGAAAAAATAGACATCCCCCGCGGATGTCTATTTTTCAGTTTTGGCGTATATGCTCGTATCCCTCATCTCAGCGCTATTAGGCGCTAAACGGTCATTATGCAATATTCCTTCTAGCGTAAAGCCGAGGCGCTCAGCGAGGCGGCGGGCGCTTTCGTTACGTGAATCGCAGCGAATCTCAAGTCTTTTTGCTTGCAGCTTTTCAAATGCGAAGTTGACAGCTCCTTCTAGTGCCTCCCTCATATAGCCGTTTTTATAGTGAGCGCTATGAAGCCAAAAGCTTATTTCGAATTTTGGGATATTCCAATTGACCGGGTGCAGTGTCAGCATGCCGAGAAATGTTCCGGTTTCCTTTTTATATAAGTGGAAACGCAGCTCTTCGCGCAGTAAGAACTTTGCATGAAATTTGCGGACGTCTGCCTCGGCATCTTGCTCTGTTTCCATTATATGCCCAAAAGATAGCCACGGCTGCAAATCATTGCGAGAGGCGAGGATCGCTTCGAACACTTCCTCGCCATCCCCGGGAAAAGGCTTTCGAACTTGCAGGCGTTTCGTTTGAAACATTGTAGGAAAATCGAGTAAAAGCTGGTTCATCAGTATCCCTCCTCAATCTTACTTTAGTGTATCAAAGGGAAAATATAGAATTCAATTGTTATATAAAACATATTTTTTCTCTTTATTCATACACTCTAGTAAGAAGAAGATGGGGGGAAAGGCATGGTAAGGAAATCGTGGCAAGATCGGGTGGCCTATCATATACAGGAACAATCCTCGTTGTATTTGTTCGTGTCGGTGCTTTTGTTGATGGGAGTTATTTTTGGGGCTGTTTTAGTTAACAGTTTGCAGGCGAGCCAAAAACAAGATTTATATTTTTATTTGAGCCGCTTTTTTGGACAAGTTTCACAAGGGAAATTTGCAAGCCCGGGAGAAATGTTCCAAGAAAGTTACCTTTCTCATTTGAAATACATTGGTTTTATTTGGCTTCTTGGCATTTCGGTTATCGGCTTGCCGCTCATTTTTATTTTATTGTTTTTAAAAGGAGCAGTAGTCGGTTTTACAGTCGGTTTTTTAGTTAATCAGCTAGGGTGGCACGGTTTTTTATTGTCTTTTGCAGCGGTACTTCCGCAAAACCTTATTATTATACCAGCTTTCCTCGTTATGACTACGGCAGCTGTGGGCTTTTCGCTTAAAATGATTCGTCATCAGTTTGTAAGAAGAATACATGAACCTGTTTTGCCGTTGTTATTGAACTATACGGGTTGTTTCATTACAATTGGCATCGTATTGGCACTTGCTTCGGGTATAGAAGCTTATATATCTCCGGCTCTTATGGAAAATATCGTGGAAACTATTAATGAAAAATAATTATCATATAAAAATAATAATCAATTAGTGTTCATTATTTTCTTTTGACACTTTCCCTTCTTTTGATATAATGGTGTAAGAGTGGCGAGGGAGGGGAAAGTAACAGATGGAAGATAGAATTGAACGAATTAAGAAGCAGCTGCACGCAGCAAGCTATAAACTTACACCGCAACGGGAAGCGACTGTACGGGTGCTTCTAGAGAACGAAGAAGACCATTTGAGCGCGGAAGATGTTTACCTCCTTGTAAAAGAAAAGTCGCCAGAGATCGGACTTGCAACTGTTTATCGTACTTTAGAATTATTATCAGAGTTAAAAATAGTTGATAAAATTAATTTTGGTGATGGCGTTTCGCGTTATGATTTAAGACAAGAAGGAGCATCCCGCTTCCATCATCATCTTATTTGTACGGAATGCGGCGCGGTTGAAGAAATCCAAGAGGATTTGCTTCAGGATGTAGAGAAGAAGGTAGAACAAACGTGGCAATTTAAAGTGAATGACCATCGTTTGTCGTTCTACGGCATTTGCAAAGAGTGCCAAGAAAAACTTGCAAAACAATAACCTTTTCCTAAAAGAGGAGAAGGTTATTTTATTTATGTGTATAAAGTTCAAACAGCTTGGCATATGTTGTAAATAAGAATGTATATGGAGGAAAAAAGCATGCGTCAAGCAATCAAAGTCATATTTGATGTCGTGAAGGTGTTTTTGCTGTTTACCGGTTGTACCATTATGTTTTATTTCGCTATACTATGGATACATGAAGAATATCAAAATTATCAACGCTATGAAAAGCCGCAGGGAGAGGCTGTTGAAGAAGTATCCGGATTGGAAGATTCAGTTGCGGATAATTGGATGAATAGAATGATTTTTTTCTATGAAAACGGGGAGTAGAGAAACTTGGAGGATCACTTAAAGGATTTTATTCATTACATGGTTGTAGAAAAAGGATTAGCACATAATACAGTTGTATCATACGAACGGGATTTAAAAAGCTACCTTAAGTATGTGCAAAAGGTTGAGCAGCTTTCTTCTTTGCATGATATAACGCGCATACATATTGTAAGCTTTTTGCAGCATCTAAAGGATACAGGGAAATCAGCTAAAACATTAGCACGCCACGTCGCATCAATCCGTTCCTTTCACCAATTTTTGCTGCGGGAACGGATTGTTGAGCACGATCCGTCTTTTCACGTGGAAACGCCGCAAGCGCAGCGCAAGCTTCCAAAGGTATTGACAGTGGCGGAGGTAGAGGCGCTCCTCCAGGCTCCGGGAACGAACAGTGCATTTGACATTCGCGATAAAGCTATGCTGGAATTGCTATATGCTACAGGTATGCGGGTGTCGGAGCTAATCGGTTTAAATTTGTCTGATGTACATTTGACGATGGGGTTTGTCCGCTGCCTCGGAAAAGGAAAGAAAGAACGGATTATTCCGCTCGGGCGCCTTGCTGCAGAAGCGGTTAGCAAATATATTGCACACGGGCGCCGGGAATTGCTCGGAAAAAAGGCAGAGGAAGCATTGTTTTTGAATCATCACGGGGCTCGTTTGTCCCGCCAAGGCTT
This sequence comes from Ectobacillus sp., assembly GCA_048976805.1. Lineage (GTDB taxonomy): Bacteria > Bacillota > Bacilli > Bacillales > Bacillaceae_G > Ectobacillus. Next base: position 32,253 of record JBHGUR010000067.1, read on the forward strand.
TTGGAAGATACTAAAGCGTTTGGCAAAAGAGGCGAATATCCAAAAAGAGTTGACGCCGCATACGCTTCGACATTCTTTTGCTACACATTTACTTGAAAACGGAGCCGATTTGCGGGCTGTACAGGAAATGCTCGGCCATGCAGATATTTCAACTACACAAATTTATACGCATGTATCGAAAACGAGATTAAAAGATGTATATAAGCAGTTTCATCCAAGAGCATAGGTTACTATGTTCTTTTTTGCATTTCATGAAAAATTCACAAACTCTTTCCAAATTGTTTGCACTTATGCTGTTTCCTTTAGTAGACAGAGCTATTTTTATTCCACTATACTAAACGTAATAAGGAGGAAAACGGGATGAAAAAACTATGGATTGCTATATATTTTAGCGTGCTTCTTCTTGCAGGATGCAGCGGACAAAATCATAATGGCCATACAAACGAGTTGCCGCAAGAAGTCAAGGTAGAGGTACAAACAAAGCCGGAAACAATTAAAGCGCATGAAAAAACGGAAATACAAGCGATCGTTACACAAGACGGAAATCGTGTAGAAAATGCTGATGATGTGAAATTTGAGATTTGGAAAGACGGTAATGAAAACCATGAAACAATAGAAGCAAAGCATAAGGGAAATGGGGTTTATTTCATAGAGAAAGAGTTCGGTGAAGACGGCATATACCATATTATCGCTCATACAAACGCCAGGGATATGCATGTGATGCCGGAAGTGAAGGTGACAGTAGGAAGTGCTGCACCTGCTGAACAAGCTAGTAATGAACACGGTGGCCATAGCGCCATTACAATTCGTACGATGGCAGAAAATTTAAAAGTTAATATTCCAGCTAAATTGACAGCGCATATTCAAGAGAACGGTGCTCCGTTGACAGGTGCAAAGGTTCAGTTTGAATTTTGGGCTGCCGGGAGCGGCAAGCATGAATATGTTACTGCGAAAGAAGGCAATGAAGGCGAGTATACCGGTGCTCCATCCTTTAGTAGGGCCGGAATGTACCAACTAAAGGTGCATGTGGAAAAGGGGAGTATCCATGAACATACAGAACAAACTATAGAAGTGGAATAAGTGCAGATTTAATCATTTGGCTCTGTTAAAGGCCAATGTTGATTTTTATATAACGTACGTCTGCACATCACGGCTATACAGAACCAATTGCAACCTGCACTCATTTGTTCCTTCTGCTTTTCCTTTGGACGAGGCAAAACTAGGCCCTGACCGTTACTACACACGGCTGGGAGCACTTTCCCCCCTCTAAAAAGAAGGGTTTATATATCAACACTAACGTTTAACACAGCCAATGCAATAAAAAAGTCCATGCGGAAGCCTCCACATGAACAGTTTCTCACAATTTAATCAGCTTTAAACTCATAATAAAAAACTCAAGAATTAACCGCTTATCCATTTTGCCTGTTTTCATATCATAATCGGCGTTTGCTAAGGCATCTATAATCTTCTTTAGCTCTTGCGCGGAAAAAGCGGAAGTTTGATTCATTGCCAACTTTACCCGGTATGGGTGCACACCTAAATGGGAAGCCATCTGATTTTGCCCGTACCCTCGCTGCCCAAGCTCCTGCACCTGATATAACAGCCGAAACTGCCCTGTTAATAGCGCCAAAATTTTAATCGGCTCCTCCTGCTGCGCAAGCAGTTCTTCTAAAATGCGCATAGCACCTGCGATATCCTTTTTCACGACTTTCTCCACTAGCGCAAATACATTTTGCTCAATCGATTTCGGTACGAGCTCCATGACTAAATCCCGCGTAACCCTCCCGTTTTTTCCTGTATACAAACAAAGCTTATCCATCTCCTGCGAAAGCATCATCACATTGGTGCCGGCAAGTTCCAAAAGTGTTGTCACGGCCTCTTCTTCAATGCGCACTCCATGCTCGTCTGCCTGCCCTTCAATCCATTTGCGCACATCCTGTACTTGCATGGCGTTTGCTTCTAATACCTCCGCATGCTTTTTCAACAGCTTCGTAATCTTTTTTCGTTCATCCAACTTTTCAAACGGGACAATAAAGACCATAATAGTAAACGGCGAAGGTTCCTCAATGTACTCCATAAGAACATTAACGTTCTGCTCAATTTTTTCCTTTTGCGATGTTAAAAAAAGCGGCGACTTTACGAGCAGTACTTTACGTTCTCCAAAAAACGGCAGCGTGCGCGCATCCTCTACAACATCTTCTACATACGCTTCTTCCAAATCGTAGGAAACAACATTAAACTCTCGGTCTTCCTCCGCAAGTGCTTGCGCAAGAAGCATATTTACCGTTTCATTTATAAAATATGTTTCCGTTCCATATAATAGATAAAACGGCGCAAATTGCTTTTGTTTTAGTTTTTTATGTAAAGCATTCATGTTTCCTCTCCCTAATCCGATATATTTTTATAGTAATGTCGCCACTGCTGTTTTACAAGCACAAAGGACAGGCAACCGTTACGCCGCCCGCCCTGAATCTATATGAAACGTTAATAAATAAGCCCCGGGTTTCTTATTCATTAACGGTAACATCATACCAATAGTTTGTGTACCCGCTTTTTGAAGTATAAGTGACAACTGTTGACATGGCTGGAAAACAAAAAGAGAAATTGTAGATTTTTTTCTGACATTATCTTATACTAAAAGTGATTAGTTGGGAGGGGTATAAAGTGAATGAGTTTGAGAAAAACGTTCAAAGCAAGCGCAATGACGCAGTAGATTCAGGGGTGGGTTTCATCGTTTCTTTCGGGTTCTTTGCAACTCTTTTCATTATTGCAACGGTCGTTAAGTTCATCGGATCCTAAGGCTGCGCTTTGCAGTCTTATTTTTTTTATTTGGTGCTTTCATCATATGTCAGCTGTTTGTAAAAGGTGCCTCTCTTATCGCGAAAATGATATAATATGGCTCCATCTTCATCCGTTCGCCATACTTTCGCCTTATGTGCGCGCAGGCGTTCTAACACCTCCCGATGCGGATGGCCATATCGATTGCGCACCCCTGCGGAAATGACGGCAATTTGCGGTGCCAACACCCTAATAAATTCTTCTGAAGTAGAGCTTCTGCTGCCGTGATGGCCAACTTTTAATACATCCGCCCGCAAATTTGGATATTCCTGCATCAGCTTTTTTTCTCCTTCCTCCTCCAAATCTCCGGTAAATAGCCATGTAAGCCCGCCAAGCTCAGCATACAGCACAATGGATTGGTTATTATCTTTTTCCTCGTCGCCAAACGGGGAAAGTACGGTAAACGAAGCACCGCCTTTTTTCCATGTTTCCCCTGCTGCTACGATACGTACCGTCGCCTTTTCAAGCGCTATCTGGATAATTTCCTGCTCTTGCTTATCGTAACGTTTCTTTTTCCCTAAGATGACTTCTGAAACGGCTATTCCTTCTAATATCTCCAGCGCCGCTCCCGCATGATCTTGATCTCCATGCGTGAGAATAAGCTTATCGATCTTTTTTATACCGTTATGGCGCAAATACGGAAGAACTACATCTTTACCTACGTTATATTCGTTTTTTCGGCTTCTCCATTCCTCACGTTGCCATTGCACTATACCGCCCGTATCAATCACATACACTGCTTTTGTATAAGGAAGCTGCACGACAATGCAATCCCCTTGTCCAACATCAACAAATGTAACTTTCCCATACGGATTCACATACGGCGCTATGTAATGAACAACAGCCAATAGCAGCAAAGCGGCTAGCAAATGCAATCTATACCTTTTCCATACTTTTCCTTCCCAAGCTAGCAATAAAGCAATAATAACAAGGCTATACAGAACGGTAAGCCAAAGCGGAGGCTGCCCGAACGTTAGCTGCCGAAACGGAAGCTGCTCGCACCATAATAGCAGTTCATTAGAAATATGAATCAAAAACGCCAACAGTGCGGAAATTAGTGTTGCAAAAGGAGGAAATACGAAAGAAAGGATTAATGAAGCTAGGCAAAGCGGAAAAATGAGAAAGGATAGATAAGGGACATATATCAAATTTAATATAAGGCTATAAGGAGAAAACTGTCCGAAATAATGCACGGTAATCGGCAAAGAAGCTAGCTGCGAAAGCACAGCAACGTTAACAGCACTTCGCAGCCAGCCTTTATCTTGCGCGATAATGGTCCGTGCCGATAATACGAGAGCGGCTGTTGATACAAACGAAAACTCGAAGCCAATGTCATATAAGCTATACGGATTCCATATGAGCATAAGAATGGCTGTAATGCTTAATGCATCGAATCCAGAAATAGGAACCGAGACAAAAAAGTACCATAAAATGCACAGCGCCATAATAGAAGCCCGTACAACAGATGGCGATGCGCCCGCCAAAAACATATAAAGCGGAACAATAATGAGCAAAAACGCCGTAGCCGTTTGCCTCGTGAATCCAAGCCGCAGCAGTACGTAGTAGCAAATCGCTACAAGCAAACTAATATGGGAGCCGGAAATGGCAAGCAGGTGAATCACCCCCAATTGCTGATACTGCTCTTCTACTTCTCCCGATAAATCTTGCCGGTCGCCGTAGATAAGCGCATTCATGAATCCGACTGTTTCACTTGGAAAATTTTTCTGCACATATTGGATGGAGGATTGGCGCAAAGAAAGAAGCCAATCAAAAAAAGAGGGCTGCTTTTTATAGCATGAGGAAAAAGACGAAGCAAAAAACAGAAAATGAATATGTTGCCGATGTAAATATTGCTTATAGTCAAAGGAACCCGTATTGCGCGGTGCCGGCGCCGGTTTCATATTTCCTCGAAAGCTGCATACAGTGCCGATTTCCAACTGCCCTAGCCGCTTTTTTTCAAGCCGGTTCGGTATAGTATATGAAACGCGGAGCCTTTCTTTTTGACCTGTTTCCGCCACAAAAGAAAGCCGGTCACCATCTATAGATGGGGGTGTAACAATAACTCCGATAAAAGACGAAAGCCCCGGGGAAATACGCGGTTTATTTCTTTTTTCTATTTCACCCGCATAAAACAGCATTGCGAAAAAGCTCAAAAGACAAATAAAGCACGGGGCTTTCGGCAGCATAAGAACCAAATATATGGCCCATATTATGAAAACACATAAAAACAGGATAGAAAAAGGGGAGCATGCCGCAACAATTCCAAACGCAACTGAAATCGCAACATACCCCCAGTAGCCTTTTAACATATATTCACCTCAATCACGCATAAGTTGCTTTGCTTCTTGAAGAAGCTTGCATATTTCTTCTTTTGTCGCTTTTTTTTCATCTATAGATAAAAGAAGATGTTCCAGCTTTGAAATCGCCTCTTTTTCCTCTATTGTCGCGATGGAATACGCAAGCGGTACGTGGCGCACTTTTACATTCGCCTGTGCAAACAACTCTAACGCATAAGGGTGGTTTTTATAGTCCTCTGCATAATAGACGGCCTGAATTCCGCTTTGAATAATTGCTTTGCAGCAATTCAAGCACGGAAAATGGGTAACATATATTTCCGCTCCCTCTGTTTTCACCCCAAACTTCGCGCACTGCAGCAAAGCATTAACCTCTGCATGAATCGTGCGCACACAATGATTGTCAATTACGTAGCACCCCTCATCTATACAATGAACGCCTCCGGCAATCGAGCCGTTATAGCCGCCCGCTATGATGCGTTTATCGCGTACAATCGTCGCTCCTACCGTCAAACGTGTACATGTACTGCGCTGCGATAATAAATGACTTTGCGTCATAAAATACTGATCCCAGGAAATTCGATTCATGATGTTCTCTCCCGTCTTTTTTCTTTCAGTTTACCGACAGAAGCGAACAAGCGTCAATGTTTTACGGAACCACAATCTGCTCTTTTATTTTTTCAAGCGATTTTTCCCCAATCCCTTCCACCTCCAATAAATCCTCTACTTTCCGGAAAGGGCCGTGCTCCTCCCGGTACCGGATAATGCGCTCCGCTTTTGCCGGCCCGATACCTGGAATATTTTGCAACTCTTCCTTGGAAGCAATATTGATGGCAATTTTTTGTTGTACCGTTGCGGCAGGCATATGGGGCTTTTCACCCTTGCGCGGAATGTGCACGAGCATTTGATCATGCACAAATTGAGCAAGATTCACTGTTGCAGTATCCGCTTCCGGAAGCAAGCCGCCCGCTTTTTCAACCGCTTCCTTCACCCGCGTCCCTGCCGGCAGCTCATATACGCCTTCATTCCTGACCGCACCTTTTATATCGACGACAACAGACGATTCCTTCTCTTCTTCAGTTTGTTCTTCTTGCTTCGGATTTTCCGTATAAGAAACGGCGGCCGTTTCCTCCCCCTTTGTTTGCCAATAAAACAAACTAACAATTGCAATGGCAGCAAATATAAAAGCAAACCATTTTTTATATTGTTGCACGGACAACTACACTCCTTTTTTCGCATCATACGCAATTCATAAAATGAATAAAACATTCATATTGTTTAGGAGAAAGATGTTAACGAAGGAGGGATGAGACATTGAACATAGGAATTATAGGAACCGGAAATATGGGAAGAATTCTTATCGATGCATTTATAGAAGCACGCGCGGTCAAGCCTTCGTGTCTAACTATTATCAATCGTACTGCTGCAAAGGCCTACAGCATTCAAAAACAGCATCCGGCCATTCATATAGGAAAAACGATTGAAGAGGTTGTGGAGCGCTCAGACTTAATTTTTATTTGTGTAAAACCGTTGGAAATTTTTCCGATTTTAAAAGAATACGCTTCTTCCTTTACAAAGGAAAAATGCTTAATTTCCATTACAAGTCCGGTAAACGTATTACAATTGCAAAGCATGGTTAAATGCCATACGGCACGCGTTATCCCAAGCATTACCAACCGTGCCTTATCCGGCATTTCCCTCTGTACATTCGGGCCAAATTGTTCCAAGGAATGGCAAGACTATATTATGAACTTATTTCACTTCATCTCGACTCCTGTTGTTATTGAAGAGGAGGTTACGCGGGTCGCCTCTGATATTGTCAGCTGCGGGCCGGCTTTTTTCAGTTATTTATTGCAGCGTTTTATCCATGCTGCAGTGCACGAAACGAAAATCACACGGGAACAAGCGACAAATTTGGCAAGCGGGATGCTTGTCGGAATGGGAAAATTAATTGAAAAAGAAATTTTCACATTGGAAACTTTGCAAAAAAAGGTATGCGTAAAAGGGGGCATAACCGGAGAAGGCATTCAAGTAATGGAGCAAGAGCTTGGAGAAGTCTTTGAACATCTGTTTCAGCGCACACATGAAAAATATAAAGAAGACATAGCGGAAGTGAAGGAGCAGTTCGAGGAGTGCTAATCATATTATTACGACATCATTAGCTGATGTCCTTCTTTTAAAAACAATCTTTTTAAATGAGCATGTATCATTTGTAGCCGCAAACAAAAGAAGCCGTAATTTACGGCTTCTTTATTGCTGCGAAAAAAATGCGCTCTGTTTCCGGCGTAACTGCTTTTTCTTCAAAATCGCCTGTTATACTTATAACAGAAAATCCGCTTTCCTCCAGCCACATTCTCAGCTGTTTAATCTCATATGTGCGTTGTACATGAAATTCATCGAAGCGATGATACACATTTTCTGTTTCATCTTTTACAAAAAAAGTTAAATCATGCTCAACGCTGTTCGGCTGCTCTCCTTCAAAGCAATTCCAAATCAAAGCGACGTCCTCTTCGTTAATCGTATATGTTTTATTTTTAAAAACATAATGGATTTTATAAAGAGAATGCACATCAAACAAAAATAATCCATCTTCTTTTAAGTGATTAGATATGCGGGCAAATGTCTCCTTAATTCCAGCCTCTTCTGTTACATAGTTTAAAGAATCGCAAAAAATGACGATGCAGTCAAACTGCTCCGGCAGCTCTAGCTCCCGCATATCCTGCTCATAAAAAGTAACGCTACACCCTGCTTCCATCAGCTTTTGCTGGGCGATAGCCAGCATATCCCCGGATAAATCGACGCCTGTTACATCATACCCGCTTTGGACGAGCGGAAGAGTGATATTTCCGGTGCCGCACGCCAAATCCAACAGTTTTTTGCCGGCAAGGCCTGTTTCTTTATACTTGCGCTCGACAAATTGCACCCATTTTTCATAGGGAACATCACTCATTAATTCATCGTACAATAAAGCGAATTGTCCGTACTCCATTATTGGTTCAGCTCTTGCGTTATATCTTCTCTTGGCACATCGCCCCAAAGCCGTTCCAAATTATAGTAAGAACGGTCATCTTTATGGAAAACATGGGCGACTACTTCTCCCATATCAACAAGCACCCAGCGCGCTTCATCAAAGCCTTCCATGCGCTTTACATCAAAGCCGTGCTCATGCGCCTTTTCCTTCATTTCACGGGCGATGGCTTGTACTTGCTTATCAGAGTTGCCGTGGCAAATAACGAAATAATCGGCAAGCGGGGAAACTCCTTGCATATTTAACACAACAATATCCTCTGCCCGTTTGTCGTCTGCTGCCTTCACTGCTAAAACTAATAATTCTCGTTCCTTCATTCGTCCGCTTCCTCCTTTATTAATGCGTTATATGTATGAAATGTGAGCGGATAAATCATTTGGTTTTTATCCATTAAAAAACGGATTGTATTGCTTACCGCTTGAAGCAACGCCTTGTTTATATCTTTGCGGGCCAAATTCCGCACCTCATCAACGCCGGGAAATTTCCGGCCCGGCTCAATATAATCCGCTACATAAATAACCTTATCAAGCATAGTCATTTTCTCATGGCCGCTCGTATGGTACGTGATAGCCTGCAAAATATCGGGATCTGTAATCCCGGCTTCCTTCTCTACTAAGTATGCCCCGACCGGAGCATGCCATAATTCTTTATTATGCTCTAGCAAATCCTTTGGCATGTTTTCACGCTTAATGATTTCTTCCATTTCTGATACGGGTCTGCACTTTGCGTAATCATGAAAGATAGCTGCCAATTCCGCCTTCTTTTCATCAACCCCATACAGCCTTGCCAGCTCGATCGCTGTTTCCATTACGCCAAGCGTATGAATATACCGTTTTTCATGCATTTGCGCACGTACAATTTTTAATGCTTGTTCACGTTCCATACAATCCATTCCTCTCCACATACTTCTTTACTTCATCAGGCAGCAGATAATCCACTGTTTGCTTCGTCCGAAACCGCTCGCGTATGAGCGATGAGGATACAGCAAACTCCGGAATTTCCAGCGTTATAATTTCATAAGGAGTCGATAACGTGTATCCCGGGCGAGCCACTCCTACAAATTTGACAAGCTGCAGGAGTTTGTCTATATTATGCCATTTCGGCAAATACTCCACCATATCCCCGCCGATGATAAAATAAAATGCCGCTTCAAGATGCCTTTTCTTCAATTGTAGCATAGTATCGTATGTGTAAGACGGCCCTTCCCTCTCTAATTCAATGAGGCAAAGTGAAAAGTGCGGCTTCTTTCGGATTGCAAGCTGCAGCATTTCCGTGCGCTGCCTGGCACTCGCGACGTCTTTTCCCATCTTATGGGGCGGAATTTGATTTGGCATAAACCAAACCTCATCGAGCTGCAAAGCGTAATATACCTCATTGGCGATTAGCAAATGCCCGTTATGGGGCGGGTCGAATGTACCGCCGAGAATCCCGATTTTCCTCATGGCAAGACGATTTGCTTATTCTCTTTTGATTCTTTATATAATACAATCGTGTTGCCGATAACCTGCACCAATTCTGCCTGCGCGCCGTTTGCCAGCTCTTGTGCCACCTCATGGCGGTCTTCCTCGCAATTTTGCAGAATGCTTATTTTAATAAGTTCCCTTACTTCCAGCGCTTCGCCAATTTGCTTTATCATATTTTCATTTACACCGCCTTTGCCGACTTGAAAAATCGGTGTCAAATGATGCGCCTGCGAACGCAAATAGCGCTTTTGTTTTCCTGTTAACATATTCTTATCCTCCAAGTTTTGTAATGACAAGCTGTTTCATGCGCTCTACATCCGGCCATTGCTTTGTCCACAATTCAAATGCCATCGCACCTTGGTAAACAAACATATCCACGCCATTTTGAACAAAGGCGCCGGCTTGCTTTGCCTCGCGCATGATTTTTGTTTCTAAAGGGTTATAAATAATATCAGAGACAATCGCCCCTTCCTTTAACGAGCGAATTGCAAGAGGCGTTTCATCTATATTCGGATACATTCCGACTGTTGTTGTATTAATAATAATGTCGTACGTATGCTGTAAAGCAGTTGCTTCTTCGGCTGTAAGAGCCTGGGAGCCAAGAGAGCGCGGACATGCTTGTATGAGTTCTTGCGCACGCGCGACGGTCCGGTTCGCAATATCAATATGGCGAACACCGCTTGAAGCGAGCGAAAAGAAAATCGCCCGGCATGCCCCTCCGGCTCCCAATAATAAAACCCGCTTCCCTTCAAGCGGTTCTTTACTAATAGCTTGCAACGAACGAACGTACCCTATTCCATCTGTATTGTAACCGATGAACTTACCGTTTTGATTGACAACTGTATTGACTGCCCCAATTTGCTGCGCCAGTTCGTCTATTTCATCCAAATGCGCCATAATGGCAACTTTATGGGGAGTCGTCACATTAAATCCCGAAATACCGATAGCTTTAAACCCTTTCACCGCATCCCCTAGCTTTTCCTCCTCAAGGCGAAACGCATGATAGTGTGCATCAATCCCTAAGGCAGAAAAAGCATCATTATGCATAAGCGGCGATAACGAATGACCGATTGGATTGCCGATTACACCATATAATTGTTTCATAGCCCTCTCCACTTTTAAATTAATGATTTTCGTAAAGAAACACTAACCCCTTTTGGCACATAAGCCGCAACCTTCGCTCCCGGCTCGTTGACCGTTACCCATCCTAAACCGGAAAATACAATGTCTGTTTTCGGCTCGCGGATATTAAACTCATGCCTTACTAGCTCTGGAAATTCTTTCAGTTCTTCAGGAGATGGAGGCGACAGCAATTCCCCAACATGGTTTTTATACAGTTCGTCCGCTTTTTCAAGCTTTGTACGATGAATAGTAAGCGAATTAGCTAAATAGCAGACGAAAGAGCGGCGCCCTCCGCTTATGTAATCTAAACGCGCCAGTCCGCCAAAGAACAAGGTTTGCTGTTCATTGAGCTGGAATGTTTTCGATTTCACTTCCTTTGTCGGTGTGATAATTTTTAGCGTTTTTTTGTCTACAAAATGCGCCATTTGATGATGGTTGATAATTCCCGGCGTATCGTACATCGAAGCATTGTCGTCCAAGGGAATATCAATTAAATCAAGCGTCGTTCCCGGAAAATGAGATGTTGTAATCACATTCTCCTTAACGTCGCTAAATTCCTTAATGATTCGGTTAATAAAAGTGGATTTCCCTACATTTGTGCAGCCTACAACGTATACATCTTTTCCTTCGCGATACTGCTCAATCGCGGCGGCAAGCTCGCGAATTCCCTTGCCCTTGGCAGCGCTAATTAAAAAGACGTCATGCGGTTTTAAGCCAAGCTGGCTGGCGCTATACTTCATCCAATGAATCAACTTTTCCGGCCTTACAGACTTCGGAATTAAATCCGCTTTATTTCCGACAAGCAGCACCTTGTTCTTGCCAGCAAACCGGTGCAACCCTGGAAGCCAGCTTCCGTTAAAATCAAAAATATCAACTATTTTAACGACGAGTGCATCTGTTTGCCCAATTCCGTTTAAAATCCGCAAAAAATCGTCATCTGTCAGAGAAACATCCTGAATTTCGTTATAATGTTTTAAACGAAAACAGCGCTGGCAAATCACGTGTTCTTTTTCTAATGCTGATGCCGGCGCATACCCGATTTCATTTATATTTTCCGTCTGGATAGCAACTCCGCATCCCACACACTTTAATGCTTCAGTCAATCGTTATTCCTCCCATTGAATTAGACCTTGTCGTTTTAAATTATTCATAATTCTTCTTTCAATTTTGCGGTTAAACCGCGTCACAAAACCGTCTGATTGCGCAACCGGCACGACAAGAATCGTATGTAAACCAAGACGATTGCCGCCCAGTACATCCGTTAATAGCTGATCGCCGATTACCACTACCTCATTAGGCCTTAAATCCATCGCTCGCAACGCTTTCCGAAATGCGCGGCCCATCGGCTTGCGCGCCTTATGAATAAACGGAATATCGAGCGGATCGGAAAAGAACTTCACTCTTTTCTCGTTATTATTTGATACAACCGTAACCTTAATGCCGTTTTGCTGCATGCTTTTGAACCATTCTTCCAGTTCCGGCGTAGCGCTTGGACGGTCCCATTCAATCAATGTATTGTCTAAATCCGTAATAATCCCTTTTACTCCTCGCTCCTTTAAAGAAGCGGGTGTAATTTGATACACATTCTTTACATACTCATTTGGTAAAAATAGCTTTAACATGATTCCACCTCTTCTTGAGGAAATTCTGTAGCTGAAAGCTTCATTCACAAGCTTCAGCTCCTATGGTGCGGGCAATTTTTCTAAAATGTTTCGACAGCATTTTTCGCATCAAACGCTGTGGATAAACTTGTACACAATTTTCACCTTTATATTTTCAGGTTATTTTAAAAATACACACATTTTTTACACAGGTTATCCACCATAATGTGTGGACAACCGACTTATTGTGACATAAGGGAATTTTTGGTACAGTATACTCATCAGAATGATACATGTTCTTCCTTTCATTTCTATCCAGGAGGTGAAATGCCCTAGTGGCAACAATTATGAAAAAGTTACCTGATGAATTGCTTACTGAATCTTATCATAAGGCAAAAGAATTAAACTTAAATCCCGAGTTCATTCTGCTTATTAAACAAGAAATTATCCGACGCTCATTAGAGGACAAGCTCGAGCAGCCATCCCATATAGAATCGTTGAAATCTCACATAGAACCGTTGAAGGTGTAGAAAGAGCCTCTTAAAAAGACGGCTCTTTCTTTCTACCACAAAAGCCATTCATTTACAACCATTTCCTTTCTAAAGAAGCCGTGCCAGCCTTTGTCCGACACGAATTTCCTGCCCTTTGCTCAAGTCTGCATTTACCCGCACCATTTCCTTTTCAAATAATAACACAACCGTTGAGCCAAATGTGAAATATGCCATTTCCTCGCCCTTTTGTACCGTCTCATTTTCATGCAGCAGCTCAATGCTATTGACAAACATCGCCCCCACCTTCACGATTGCCAAATGCTTGCCAGCGCTGTTCAGCTCCGTCACAACGCGATAGTTTTTAGACAAGGGCTCTCTTCCGTATTTTAAACCAAGCCGATTAACCGGATATGACTTTCGCCCCAGCGTAAACCGCTGCAGCACAGTTCCTGAAACCGGGCTATGAATGCGGTGGTAATGGCTCGGGCTTAAATATAGCACCATATATGTACCGCCTTTGTATGGCTCTGCCGTTTTGCCGCTTCCAAGCATATCTTCAATTGAATATCGTTTGCCTTTTACAACAAATTCCTTTGTTTCTTCAATAAGGCCATAATCTTCAAACACTCCATCCACCGGGCTTATGATGCTGTCCGGTCCTGGATCAATTTGCCTAGCCCCTTCTTTTAGCTTGCGGGTAAACAATTCATGCAAGGTATGATAGCTTTTTAAATCTTTTTCCATCTCCTCCTGTTGTAATCGGAAAACCCTTGCATATGATGGTATTATAATAGCGCTCAAACGGGACTGCGCAAACTTCCACAATAAATAGGATGTGAAGCGTCCGTTCGTTAATTCGATAAAAAGCTGATATAATGTACGTCGCAAACTCTGAATCCCCCTAACAATATTCTTTACGAATGCAATTTTCTTGCATTACAATATTGTTATTATATTCAAAATCCAACTTTCCATCTATAAGGAGTGAGGCCTTTTTGTTTTTTTTTAATTATTTGGATTCTACTTTGAAAAAAGCGAAATCTCAAATCGCAAATGTATGTACCCTCTTGAACTTATCCCTCGGCGGGCTATCTATTTTATTTACAGTCAAGGGCGAATTGAATCTTGCTCTTATTTTTATTTTTGCTGCCGCTTTATCCGATCGCTTTGACGGTATGATTGCCCGCAAGCTCGGCATTGAATCCGAACTCGGCAAACAGCTCGACTCATTATGTGACCTCGTTTCTTTCGGTGTTGCTCCCGCCTTGTTGCTGTATCAAGGATTGCTGCATACATACAGCTTGCCCGGCACGTTTTTTACGATTTTATACATAGCATGCGGAGCCTGGCGCCTAGCGCGTTTTAATGTCACGGAAACTAACGGCTATTTTCAAGGGGTTCCGATTACAGTTGCCGGATGTTTGCTTACGTTAAGCTATTTTCTCATTGGCACAGCTCCTGCAGGAATGTTTCTTTTTTTATTGTTAACGCTTTCCTTCTTAATGGTCAGCAATTTTACTATAAAAAAAATGTAAAAAACCCTAAGCTCTGCTAGGGTTTTTTATTGCCTTTTTTCTCTTTTTCCGCCCGTACAAACTCATGGAACATTTTCATTAACGCCCGCTTTTCAATGCGAGATACATAGCTTCGCGAAATGCCAAGCGCCTTGGCAATTTCCCGCTGCGTTTTTTCTTTCTGCATTCCGAGCCCAAACCGATTTACAATTACTTCTTTTTCCCGTTCGTCTAAAATATCAATATACTCGCGGATTTTTTCAAGCTCCATGCTAAGCTGAATCGTGTCAATTACGTCCTCCGATTCCGACTTTAAAATATCAATTAAAGAGATTTCGTTTCCTTCTTTATCTTGGCCGATTGGGTCGTGGAGCGATACATCTTTTTTTGTCTTTTTCAACGCCCGAAGATGCATTAAAATCTCATTTTCAATGCACCGCGCTGCATATGTTGCGAGCTTCGTGCCTTTTCCTTGCGAATAGCTTTCAATTGCCTTAATCAAGCCAATTGTTCCGATAGAAATCAAGTCTTCTGCATCTTCGCCTGTGTTCTCAAATTTCTTGACAATATGCGCCACCAAACGCAAATTATGTTCAATGAGGAGATTGCGCGCTTCCATATCCCCTTGCTCCATCAGTTCCAAATATCTTCGTTCGTCATCCGGAGACAGCGGCTGCGGAAACGCGTTGTTTTTCACGTACGATACGAACAAAATCAATTCCCTTACCATATACCCGATTGCAGCTAACAGGCTCACCCTCTTCACCCCCGCAAAATAGTGTTCGTTATTATGTGTATGTAAGTGCGGGAATGTCCTTGTTTGTACCAGAGGATTTTAAGGAAGCAGGCGGTGTATCAGCGCTTTTATATCGCGTAAGGCGCTGCTATGGATAGTTTCCAAACCATTGTGAAATGTTAATAACTGCTTGCTAAACAAGAAGGCCCAATAGCGCTTATAGGATTTAATCATTAGAAAAATTTAATACATCGGCTGCATATTAAAAAGCAAAACATTTATACAGGAGAAAGCAAATCAAATGAGAAATATGATATTTTACAAAATCCTTACTGTTGTTCTTGTATTAGGTTGCATAATTCCCCGCCCAGCATATGCGCTTAAGTGGGAAGATCCTGACACTCCTATTAGCTTTAAAATCGAAATGCTGCCTTGGGATTACGTCAATACCATTATTCCGAACAAAACAAAATTCACTATTATAGATGTTGAAACCGGCTTGCAGTTTCAAGTGCAACGAAGAGCAGGGAATCGCCATGCCGATGTACAGCCGTTAACAAGGGAAGATACGAAAATTATGAAGAAAATCTATAATGGGCGCTGGAGCTGGAAAAGAAGAGCAATCATTGTATTAGTTAATGACCAGATGATTGCTGCCTCCATGCATGGCATGCCGCATGGGGCAGGGGCACTGCCAAACGGTTTCCCGGGCCACTTTTGTGTCCATTTCTATGGCAGCATCACGCATGGCTTAAAGAACGAAGATCCAGCCCACAAGCTGATGATATTGAAAGCAGCCGGTAAGCTGGATGAATATTTATATACGGTCAATCCTTATGAGCTTTTAAATATTTTTGCGGTTGCTATTAACCAAGGGGATCGGCAGCTTTTGAAGAAGACCCTTTCAGATCCTAATGACTCCAAATATTTCGATGAAATTGTAAAGGACATTTCATCTTTTGAGGTTAACATTGTCCCGCCGCCGCTCTCAAAAGATATAAATGAACTTATATTAGTTGAAATACCTGTTCAGGTAACTATTTATACAAGGAAACATGGCCGAAGAAAAAAGAAAATTAATTTTATCGCCAGAAGAGATAGTTTGATTCACCGCTGGTTAATTGATAAGGAGTCTCTATATCAGCATCTAAAATAACTTTTTACATATTATGCCTGCCTAATGGGCAAAGAAGCTTATTTCATTGGAAATAGGTCTTTATGTTGGCTTCATTAAGAGTTTTCCTGATGCCCGTCAAATAGCAAGACCTTCAGATTGTTTATCGGGAATCTCAATGTAAACAAAAAAGGAGCGATAATATATTTCAACGTTACCGCTCCCTAATATTTCACACAAGTCGTTGTGCTATTAGATGTATTATGGAAAACCAGCTGTAATATTTAGTATAGACAGGGATACAGCCAACGGAATAGCATGTTTCCGATACATTATTCAATTGCTTCCAGATAGGCCTGTGATTCCCTGTATAGCAGTTCCCACTGTTCATATAGGCTTTTAGCTGTCTGGAAATCAACTATATCCGCTTTTAAATCTTCTTGCAATTTTTCTTTTAATTCGCAGCATGACTCTTCCCATTCCTCTAAAGTTTTTAAATCAAAGAGCCTTGAAAACCTCGGTTTCATACTCTCCCAATAACAATGAATATGATTGCACCATTCCAACAAATATTCAGCGTATTGCTTCCGTTCTTCCATTCCCACGCGCCACCACCTAAATATTGGTAATATTTACAATTTTTAATTTATTTAAAATTAGATTTTTAGTGCATGTACAACTATACAGTATACTAATACAGAAAAAGCGAAGGAATGGTTTGCAAGGCATGACGCCAAACAATTTATTCTTACGGCAACTTCTTTGTTTACATAGAATTCAAAAGCGGTTTCGTGCTTTTTTAATCATCATAAAAATGCTGATTTCTTTTTCTATACGATAACCCCCGCATAAATCCCCTTTAATTTGCCAAAATAAGTGCGTGGGTAAGAAACATCGGCCTTAACGCAAATAAAGATTAAGTGCCGGATACTCATAACACATAAAGTAATACCAAATTTCTTTTATTTACTATTGATACATGGAAAGAAGGTGCAAAACGATGAGAAAATCTTCAAGAAACAATAGCCTTGAACAAACAACGAAAGAAAGAGAACAACGCAAAGGATTCAGCAGTGCTCCCGGTTATGGCGATAAAAAGCTAGAGGGACCAAATAGACCGGCAGAGTAACTTGCAACCGGAAGCGGAAATTTCCCAAATTGGATACAAAAAATAACCTGCAAACGAAATTTGCAGGTTATTTTTATACTTTCGTACAATTAAGCTGGCTTTTCCCTTTTCACATCTATTTTACGTTTACGTTTTTGCACCGCCTCTTCAAAAGAACCGGATCCCAGCAGGACGCCGCATAAAATAAGCATAAACCCTATCACTTGCGAAGCCGCTATGCGTTCCCCTAAAAATATAACCGCACCTACTAAAGAAAAGAAGGGGTTTAAATTAATGAAGATGGCCGCCGCTGCCGCGCCAACTTTTCCGATAGCATAGTTATACATCATATGCCCTAAGGCTGTCGCAATGATAGCAGATGCAAAAAATACGGCCCATATTGCCCCGGAAGCTCCCTTCATGCTTTCTATTCCGTTCGGTTCGGCACATAAACCGATAATAAACAGCACAACAGATCCCATAACAAGCATATAGCCAGTCATCAAGCGCGGATCTAGCGTTTTTGATGCTTTTTTATAAGCACAAAGCTTGCGGATTGAGCGAGGATGGATAGAAAAATATAGTACCGCCTGCTTTTCCTAACAGGCGGCTTACAATCATTCGGTTGGCTCTTTGCCCATCCATCATTCCTAAAAGGGGAGAATTTCGTTTATCTGCTAAAAATATGTACTGCCAAATGATTAGAATACCTTCTTTTGACTTCTTTCTTCTTTTAACAGCTCGACTGCCTCCCGAAACCGCTGCGAATGCACGACTTCCCGCTCGCGCAAAAAGCGCAATGAATCGTTTAAATCAGGGTCATCGGACATATTGATCAGCCATTGATAAGTGGCGCGCGCTTTTTCCTCGGCCGCAATATCTTCATACAAATCGGCGATCGGATCTCCTTTTGCCTGAATAAATGTCGCCGTAAACGGAACTCCGGCAGCGTTATGGTAGAAAAGGGCGTTGTCATGATTGGCGTAATGCCCATCTAAACCCGCATCACGCATTTGCTCCGGCGTCGCGTCCTTTGTAAGCTTGTAAACCATCGTCGCAATCATTTCCAAATGCGCAAATTCTTCCGTCCCAATATCTGTCAACAGTCCGACGACTTTATCAGGAATTGTATAACGTTGATTTAAATAGCGTAAAGCAGCTGCCAGCTCCCCGTCCGCCCCTCCATATTGTTCAATCAAAAATTTCGCAAGCTTCGGATTGCAAGTGCTAACCTTCACGGGATATTGCAGCTTTTTTTCATAAATCCACATACTCCAGCCTCCTTTCTATATTTGCCACGGCCACGGTGAATTGTTCCAGCTCCATTTCGCATCCGAATAGCTGTTTCCATACTGCTGAAGCGGTCCATATTTAGATTCAAATACTTGTTTCACCTGTTGTCTATACTGTGCATACTGGTTGAATTGATTAATGGCATTTATATCTCCGGGGTGGGTGTCTAAATATAAGGTGAGTTCAACTAGAACAAAGTCGGCTGCCTGCAATTCTTCGAGAAGCTGATAATATTCTTGAGGCAAGGGCTGCTGCATGAACATTCCCTCCTATTTCTTATATGGATTTTCATAATAATCATAAAAAATCGGCCATAACGTTCCCTTTTTCAATGCTTCTTTTGGAGCAAACTGTTCCAGATTGGGCGGCTGGAACCCTACATACAAATTTGGCGGTGTAGAATAATACTTCTGTCCAATAGGCGGGCATGGGTCATAAGGGCTATGATACGGAATATAAGATTTCATGCCGGTAAAGGCTTGCTTATTCTTTTCGTTCATCATTCATCCCTCCTAATTCAACACCAATGAATTGCACGTTGTTCTTCCATCTCAGTTAAGTCTATTCTTCACAATGAAGGATAATGAATATAAAAAGCGATTGTTTAAAATACGAAGGCTAACCAGTGCGAGGTACATTGTGATGACAGCAAAAAAACCTGGCTGCGAATAATGCGCCAAGTAGTTTTGCGTTTTATCCCAATCTGCAGTTTCATTAGAATAGAACACCTCGTTTATCATTTATTCTTAACATACAAACTGAAGCAAGAGTAACTATTTCTATTTAGAACTATAAAAAAGGCTGTTAACGGTTAGGTTAACAGCCTTTTTCTCATGCTAAATTATAATTTTACTACATTTGCAGCTTGCGGACCGCGGTTTCCTTGCTCAATTTCAAAGCTTACAGATTGGCCTTCTTCCAAAGTTTTAAAACCTTCGCCTTGAATTGCGGAAAAATGTACGAATACGTCGTTGCCGCCCGGTACTTCAATAAATCCGAATCCTTTTTCGCCGTTAAACCATTTCACTTTGCCAGTTGCTTTCATAACTATATTCCTCCTAGAGTAAATTAAGTATAATATGCTGTTCTTATTTTTAGATAGTTAAAAAATAAAAAATTCACACATTATCAAGTATCACAGGTGCTTCATATCATCCTTTGATGCTTGATAATATGTGAATCCGCAGCGCAACTATACTCATTGGATTTCATTATACATGCTTTTACAAAAAATAGCAATGCTTAAGGGGAAATTTTTTATAAGTGAAATATGCCCGCTGCAAAATGCAACGGGGCCGGCCTTTTTCGATTAATTTCTCCGCCTTGCAAAATCTACAAACCGGAATTTATCAAGGCGATGCCTTGATTCTGTATATTGAAACAAACTGGCGTCATCGAGATATACATAGTTTTTCACGACAACAATATGCCCGTATCCTTTTAAGTCTAAATATTGCCGATCTTCCTCCGTCAGTTCATCGACCATAATTTCTTTTTTCGCAAAGCTGATTTTCAACCCGAGCTCACGTTCCAAATAATCGTAAACTGAGCCTTCAACAATTTCCTTCGTTAAAACGGGCACAAATTTCTTTAAGAAAAAATCCTTGTCTAAAATAATGCGTTCCCCGTCGATTTCACGGGTGCGCGCTATTTTCCATACGTGTTCTTTCCCGCTGACATTCAGCTGTTTTTGCAAATACTCATCCGGCTTGATGAGATCAAACTCATACACAATTGTCCGCCACGGCTTCCCCGTTTTCTCGGCAATTTCCTTAAAGCTGACCAGTCCGGAAATAGGAAAATCAAACCGGCCTACATCAAGCACAAAAGAGCCTTTTCCTTTAACTTTTTGAATATAGCCGTTTTGCGACAATAAGTTCAAAGCCTTTCGAATTGTCTCGCGTGATGTACCATACTGTTCTACAAGTTCATGCTCCGAGGGCAACTTCGTATTCGGCTTCATTTGCCCGCTTTGTATTTTTTCAACGAATTCATTATAAATCAATAAGTATTTATTTTCTCTCATGCATTATCACCGCACTTTGCTTTGCCGTATCATATTTTCATTGTACTTGAGAGAAATGGGAAAGTATAGTGCAGAATTGCTTTTGGGCATTTAGAAAAAAAGGAATCGAGAAACGTTATGTAACGCTTCTTGATTCCTTTTACACACAGCTTATTTCTTTGTTAAAGGCTTCGTTAAACTTGATTGTTGATTTTTACAGGCGGACGCTTTCCGCGGACGGGGCCGAGCCGCTTTTCCCGCTGGAGTCGCCGCCTTTCGTTCCCAATCAACAAATCAATCCAAATCAACATTAGCCTTTAACAGATCCTTGTTAAATGATATACGATGGATTCGTATGGACGCAATACAACCTTCTTAAAATCGTCGCTTGAGTCCGCATAGTTGGAAAGCAAAATTCTGCTTTCATAACCATTCGTATCGACTTCAGCCGGAAGTGCGAACACCGTTTCTTTCGCGTAATAATTGTTTACTACCAACAGCTTCTCATTCTCGCCGTTGCGCACGTACGCGAAAATATCAGGATGATCGGCTAAAATAAGCTGATAATCGCCGTCTGTAATAATATCATATTGCTTGCGAAGTGCAATCAGCTTTTGATAATGGTAAAATACAGAGTTTTCATTCTGAAGTGCCCGCTCCGCATTGATTTCTTTATAATTGGACGCAACGTTAATCCACGGCGTTCCCGTCGTAAAGCCGGCATTTGGCTCATCGTTCCATTGAACAGGCGTACGGGAATTGTCGCGGGATTTATGCTTTAAAATCTCCAAAATTTCTTTCTCGCCCATCCCTTGCGCGCGTTTAATATGATAGATATTCAAAGACTCTACATCTCGGTAATCCTCAATCTGCTCAAACTTCGGATTTGTCATTCCGAACTCTTCTCCTTGGTAAATATAAGAAGTTCCTTGCATCATATGGATAGACGTGGCCAGCATTTTTGCCGACTCGCTATGGTATTCTTCATCATTTCCGTAGCGGGAAACGACGCGCGGCTGGTCATGGTTGCACCAAAATAGCGCGTTCCAGCCGCCGCCCTTATGCATCTCCATTTGCCATGTAGACAAAATACGCTTTAATGCCAAGAAATCAAAATCAGCAACAGACCATTTCTCGCCGTTCGGGTAATCCACCTTCAAATGATGGAAGTTAAACGTCATGCTCAGCTCTTGGCGCTCTGGATTTGTATATTGAATGCAATGCTCAATTGTTGTAGAAGACATTTCTCCGACTGTCATCGCATCATAGCGGGAAAATACTTCGCGGTTCGCTTCATGCAAAAACTCATGAACGCGCGGGCCGTCCGTATAAAATTTGCGTCCGTCCCCCGGCGGTACAGAGCCGTCATCGTCAGGAAAGCGCTGGTCTTTTGAGATTAAGTTAATAACGTCAAGACGGAAACCATCAACACCTTTTTCAAACCAAAAGCGCATCATTTCATACACCATTTCGCGCACCTGTTCATTTTCCCAGTTCAAATCCGCCTGCGTCACATCGAATAAATGCAAGTAATATTGACCTGTCGCTTCATCATATTCCCAAGCAGATCCGCCAAACTTCGATTCCCAATTCGTCGGCGCGCTGCCATCTTCTTTGCCGTCTTTCCAAATATAAAAATCGCGATATGGGTTGTCTTTTGAAGAACGCGCCTGCTTGAACCATTCATGCTCGGTCGATGTATGATTTACTACAATATCCATAATGACTTTTATATCGCGGCGATGCGCCTCGTCCAGCAGTCTCTCAAAATCCTCCATTGTTCCGTACTCTTCATGGATATCATAATAATCGCTAATATCATAGCCATTATCGCGCTGCGGGGATTTATAAATAGGAGTCAGCCAAATTACATCTACGCCGAGTGTTTTTAAGTAGTCGAGCTTTTCAATAATCCCTTGAATATCACCGACGCCATTTCCTTGCGTATCATAAAAGCTTTTCGGATAAATTTGATATACGGTTGCTTTTTTCCACCACGGATGTTTCATATATTACACCACCAATATATTTTATTTTCAGGCTATGCTAAAGTACAGCATTGCTTTTATTTCAATTGCTGCTTCTGCCCCCATCGCTGCCCAAAAAGCAAGATACGATACCCTAAAGAACATATGCTGCTTTGTCCCGTGGTATCGCGCTTCATTTTCATATGTATATAGCATTTCCCAACAGCCCGCCATGATGACGGGCTATCGGGAAACACACTTTATTTTTCTTTGCGCACTTTTCCAAGAATTAATGTCAAAACAAACGGAACAACAAGGACAATTGCCATACCGATAAAGAACGCGCCCCATTTATCAGGAAAAATTGATAAGAACCCCGGCAACCCGCCGACACCGATTGACGGAGCTTTAACGCCATTCATTGTAATGAACATCCCGGCAAGTGCAGAACCGGTAATTGCTGAAATAAATGCAAAACGGAAACGCAAATTCACGCCAAACATCGCAGGCTCTGTAATTCCTAGATAAGCAGAAACGGCTGATGTTAAAGATAGGCCTTTTAACTTTTCATCTTTTAATACAAACATCATCGCTAATGCGGCTGTACCTTGGGCAATATTAGACAATGCTACCATCGGCCATAGAAATGTGCCGCCCGTGCTTCCGATTAATTGCAAATCTACCGCCAAAAACGTATGGTGCATACCAGTAATAACGAGCGGAGCATAAAGGCCTCCGTATAATAATCCGCCTAAAGCTGGCGCTGCTTTAAACACGCCGACAACAGCATCTGTAATCATATTTCCGATTGCAAACGTAATCGGCCCAATTGCGATAAAGGAAACGAAGCCTGTTAATAAAAGCGCGATTGGCGCTACCAACAGCAATTGAAATGCATCCGGAATTCGTTTTTTCAAGAAAATTTCTAGCTTTGCTAATACATAGGCTGCTAGTAAGACTGGCAATACTTGACCTTGATAACCAACCTTTTGAACTTCCAGGCCGAATAAATTCCATGTCGGGATTTTCTCTGCCGCTCCGTAGCCCCAAGCATTTAGAAGATCAGGGTGTACAAGCATTAAACCAAGGACAATACCAAGCAGCGGGTTGCCTCCGAAGCGATTTACTGCCGACCAGCCAATCAAGCCCGGCAAGAAAACGAATGCCGTATTCGCAATTAAGTTAATAATGCTTGCAAAATCTTTCCATTGCGTATATACATCGATAAGTGCTTTTTTCTCAAAGAAAATTCCCTGTCCTGTCAAAATGTTATTAATCCCCATCAGCAAACCGGCTGTTACGATTGCCGGCAAAATTGGAATAAAAATATCCGCCAATGTTTTCACGGCGCGTTGCAGCGGATTTAATTTTTGCGCCGCTGCATCCTTAATTTCCTCTTTAGACGCGCGCCCGATTCCTGCGATTTCTACCATTTCGCTATATACTTTATCTACTGTTCCTTGTCCAATGACAACTTGGAACTGCCCGTTTGTTGAAAATGACCCTTTAACAAGACTAATGCTTTCTAATGCCTCTTTATCTACTTTGCTCTCATCCGCCAAGGCAAAACGCAAGCGGGTTACACAGTGTGTAGCAGCGATAATGTTTTCTTTGCCGCCGACTGCTTTTATAATTTGCTCCGCAGCTTGTTTATTCGCACTCATTTTCCCATCCTCCTGTTACCGTTTACATTTATGCTATAAAGTAAGCCGGTTGTATTCCCTCTCCAAAACAAATTATTCATTTTCTACTCTTTTGTACTGTTTGCATGCGGTTTCATTTCTATCCCGAATATAACACTAAAAAAGTAGATCGACGAATAAAAAACATATTCTCCGACTTTATCTATAAGCCCAAACCTAAACCGCTTCCATAACGACCCACTTGTATATACAAGCCATTTGCGCATATATAGAATAACTTGTATATACAGGTTTGTCAACAGCAACAAAAATTTTTTTCTTTCCTGTTCAACATAAGTTTTTTATAACCGATATGTAACGTTACATGGCAACTCAATATAAAAAGCGAAGCACAGGAACATACCCATGCTTCGCTTTTTATAGAAAGGCTCCGTTAAACTTGATTGTTGATGTTCCACTACAGGCGGACGCTTTCCGCGGGCGGGGCCGAGCCGCTTTTCCCTCTGGAGTCGCCGCCTTTCGTTCCAAATCAACAAATGAATCAAAATCAACATGAGCCTTTAACAGAGACATCCATACAAGAATATAACTCGCACCACGATAGATAAAAAATTTTTATTTTTTAGAGTAGGCCGATGTTGATTTTTATATCACGTACGTCTGTACATCGCCGCTATGCAGACATTGCAACCCGCACTTATCTTCTCCCTCTGGTTTTCCTTTGGACGAGGCAGAACTAGGCCCTGACCGTTAC